>JAGTJU010000003.1:0-600000 GCA_022184915.1 Myxococcales bacterium
AGATCGACGAGCAGTACAAGGCCGGTTTGCTCACCCCCGACCGCGCGCTGGCGCGGCTGTGGGCCTTCATGGAAGACGAGTTCCGCCTGACGTCCGAGAGCGGCGTGTTCCGCCAGACGGTGAGCGTGGAAGGGCAGGAGCAGCTGGCCGACGTGGTGCGGCTGGGCATGGTGTCCATGTACTTCAAGACCGGTGACGGCACGTACGGCTACGTGACCCGCCAGGGCGATGACTGGAAGTACCAGCGTCTCGAGGGCGCCAAGGCCGCCGAACAGGTGGAGGGCCTCTTCGAAAGCTTCAAGAAACAGATTCGCGTGGGCTACTTCGAGGTGCCGCTCGCGCTTTCGCAAGGAGCCAAACAATGAATTTCCCCCGGCGTTTGTCCGTTTTGCTCGGCGTGTCGGCCTTCGCGTTCTCGATGAGCGCGGCGGCACAGCAAGCCCCCGCACCCCAAAAAGCTCCCGCCGCGCAAGCGGCGCCGGCGCCCGCCCCGGCTGCGAAGCCCAAGGCGAGCGGCTCGCTCGAGGAGGCCTACAAGCGCGAGTTCGCGTTTCTCGAAGCTGAAAAGACCAGCCTCCAGCAGCGGCTGGGTAAGCTCGAGCAAGATGCGGCCGCCAAGGTCCGCGCGGCCAAGCAGGAGATCGAGCGGCTGCAGAACCAGAGCCTGTCGCTCTCGGTCCAGGCCGACCAGCTCGGTCAGCGCCTCGCCGATGCCGAACGCAAGGTGGACGTGATCGACGAAGGTTCGAGCATCGTCGACGCCACGCTGAACCAGGCCTCGAGCCGCCTCGAGAAGGGCGGCATCAAGCTGCCCGAGGTGGAGGAGACCCAAGATAAAGCCAAAGCCGAAGCCGCACGCATCTCGCAGGTGGACTTCGCCTTCGCCAAGGCCACCGATCTCCTGGGCGAGCAGGCTGAGGTGCGCACCGTCAAGGGCGCCTTCTTCGGCCCCGATGGCACCAAGCTCGAAGGCGACGTGGTCATGCTGGGCCGCATCGCCAGCTACGGCGTGTCTGCGCAGGGCGCAGGTCCCCTGGCGCCCGCGGGCGAAGGACGCCTCAAGATCTGGTCCGTACCCAACGGGGCGGAAGCCGCCCGTGCCTTGCTGAGCGGCAGCCCGCCGAATCCCCTGCCTGTTTTCCTCTACGATTCGCTTGAAAACAGCGTGGAGCCGAAGAAGGGCAAAACGCTCCTCCAGACTGCGCAGGCCGGTGGCGTCATCGCCTGGGTGCTGCTGGGACTTGGCGTGGCGGTCATCCTGCTCGCAATCGTTCGCGCCATCATCCTGGCCCGCTCGGCTACCAACACCGAGCACCTCGTCGAACGCCTGGCGCCGCTCGTCGCGCAGGGTGAAATTCAAGAGTCGCTCGAGATCGCCCGCAAGGCCCGCAATGCCCCCGGACGGGTTCTCAAGGTCACGCTCGAGAACATCAAGCGCCCCCGTGAGCAGCTGGATGACGCGATTTCGGAAGCCGTCATTCGCGAAGAGGCCACGCTTGACCGCTTCGGCGCCATCATTCTCGTCTGTGCCGCCGTGGGCCCCCTGCTGGGTCTGCTCGGCACGGTGACCGGCATGATCGCGACCTTCGACATCATCACTGAGTTCGGCACGGGCAACCCGAAGCTGCTCTCGGGCGGCATCTCGGAGGCGCTCATCACCACCGAGTTTGGTCTCATCGTGGCCATTCCCGCCTTGGTGCTCGGCAATCTGCTCAACGGTTGGGCCGAGCGCATCAAGAACGACATGGAGAAGGGCGCTCTGCGGATCGGGAACGTGGCCAACGGCGTTCAGGTTCGCGACATCCGTCTGTCGGCCATCCGCCCCAAGGCCGGCCAACCCTCTGCCCGCCCTGAAGCGGCGCCCGTATCGTGAGCCCCAACGAGTACATCGAGCTTCTGCTCGACTACCTGGAACGGGGTGGCATCGAGGTCATGGGACCTCTTGCCGTGGCCACCCTCATGCTCTGGTACACGCTCGGCATGCGGGTCTACACGCTCCGGCGCGGCAGTCATCGTGACGCGCGCCAGCTCATCGATGCCTATCTGACCGATCGGCGAGGACCTCCGCGCGGAGTTGTCGATCGAGCCGCAGCGATCGGCGTGGCCATCGTGAGAAAGAGCCGAACCGACCTTCGACGCCTTCTCGACGACGGCTTCGCCGAACTCGAGCACGAGATGGATCAGGGACGCGTGCTCGTACGGTCCATCGTTGGGGCCGCCCCGCTCGCAGGGCTTCTGGGAACGGTCACGGGTATGATTGAAACCTTCAACTCACTCGGCGACATGAGCTTGTTCTCCCAATCGGGCGGTATCGCTGGCGGTATCGCGCAGGCCCTATTCACCACCCAGATGGGGCTCTCCGTGGCGGTCCCAGGGGTGATCGCAGGCAAGCTCCTCGAGCGCCGACAAGTGGCCCTGTCAGACGAGCTGGCGAAAATCAAAGACATCCTCTGTCATCGCTACGCTCCCGACCCGGACGCGACTCCCGACCCTAACGAAAAGCCCACCGCCTGAACCGAGACCCATAGGACTTCATCATGCGACGCCGTCACAAACCAAGCGCCTCCGCCGACATCGATTTAGCGCCTCTCATCGACATGGTGTTCATCCTCCTCATTTTCTTCATGGTCTCGACGACCTTCGTGAAGGACATGAAGATCGACATCCAACGTCCTGGCGCCGCGACAGCGACCACCGCTTCGACGAAGTCCCTTCGCGTGCAGATCGACAATCAAGGCGACGTGTTCATTGATGGCAGGCCGGTTCGGGTGTGGATGGTACAGAGCCGGGTGCGCGAGTTCATGGAAACGGGTGGGTCTCAGTCCGTGTTGGTCGTCGTGGATCGCCGCGTGCCCTCGGAGCGCTTGGTGGAAGTGGTGGATCAATGCCGTTTGGCAGGTGCCACGGACGTGGGTGTAGCCACTGAGAAAGAAGCAGGCTGACCGCAGCGGCCACGGCTAACGGAGAACGGACATGAGCATCAAGCGGCATCTTTTCGCGGGCGGCACGATGGTTGTCGGCAGCGGCCTGGTGTTCGGGGGCGTTCTAGCGATGAACCTGTACTCCGAGCCCCCCAAGCGGGATAGCTCCGAGCAGGTCACGGCCTTTTCGGTCGACAAGAAGCCGCCGCCTCCAAAGTCGCGGGAGCCCAAGCCTAGCCAACAAAGGCGCCAGGCTCGGTCGGCCTCCCACGCAGCGGCCCCGGTTCCGAACATCGGCACACAGATCGCCGGCGTCAGCTTTGGCTTGCCGACGTTCGAGGCCGACCTTTCCACGATCGCGAGCGAGTCGATGTTGGGAAGCGCCACCAAAGACATGGTGATGACCGAGGACTCGGTGGATTCTCCGGCACAGCCCGTGGCACGGGTACCTCCGGAGTATCCCTCGAAGGCTCGTCAGAAGGGCATCGAGGGCTACGTGACCTTGAACGTGCTGGTAAGCGCCGAGGGTTCGATCCAGCAGATGCGCATCCTGAACGCCGATCCCGCCGGGATCTTCGAGGATTCGGCCAAGGCGGCGCTGGCCCGCTGGGAGTTCCGTCCCGGGCAGTACCAGGCAAGCCCCGTTTCGATGTGGGTCAAGCAGACCATTCGCTACAAGTTGCAATAAGCCATGAAGATTCGTCGCCTCGTTCATCTGTTGCTCCTGGGCTCGACGGTTGCCGGGGGCACGTTCATGGTGGGCTCTGCCGACCTGGCCTTCGCCAAGAAAAAGAAGAAGGCCACGGAAGAAGAACAGGTCGACCACATCGCGCTGGCAGCGCGCATGCTCAAGGACGATCACTACGATCGGGCCGAGGCTTTGCTAAAGCAGGTGGACCTGAAGCAGGAAGGCGTGGATCTGCCGCGCTTTCACTTGCTCATGGGTCTCGTGAAGCTGAAGCAGGACGATCTGGCGGCCGCGCGGGATTCGTTCCTGAGCTCCGTGAAGGCGGGGCAGACGGAGAAGGTGGTTCACCTCTTCCTGGCGCAGGCCTATTTCGGCCTCAAGGACTACAAGAACGCGCTGTCTTCGCTCGACAAGGCAGGCACGGAGCTCACGAACAAGCCCGAGGTGTTTGCCATGCGGGCGAACGCCCACTGGCAGCTGCAAGAGCCTGCCAAGACGCTGGCAGCCCTGGACAAGGGGCTGGGGGTGTTCCCCAATGAGGAGAAGCTGTCTCGGATGAAGGTGTTCTACCTCATCGAGATGGGTCTCTTTCAGATGGCGGTGGACGAGGGGCTGGCGTACCTGGCGCGCCCTGGCGCGGGGGCAGATGACTTCGTGGCGGTGGGCGAGGCTCTCAAGCGGGGGCGGGAGTACGAAAAGGCCCGGTTGATCCTGGAACAGGCCCGGCTGCGTTTCCCGGAAGAGGCTTTGCTGACGGCTCAGCTGGCCCACGCGTACATGGAAGCCGAGCGCCCCGTGAGCGCGGCGATCCTGTTCGAGCAGGCGTCTCGCCTGGATGAGAAGTACCGGGCGGATGCCGCCGAGATGTACCGCAAGGCGGGCCGGCTCGAGTTGGCAGCGTGGCTCAACGGCGGTGTGGCCGACCAAGAGGTCAAGATCAAGCAGCGTCTGGGCATCCTGCTGAACCAGGAAGATTTCGACGCGATCACGGCCATGGAGCCGCGTCTTTCGCGCCTGGGCCTGCTGCAAGACGAGAACGTTCGCTACGCCCTGGCCTACGCCTACTATAGCTCGGGCGATTTCCCGAACGCCGAGCGCCAGCTCAAGCTGCTCCGCGACCCTCAGCTCTTCGAGAAGGCGACGCAGCTTCGCAAGGCGATGGCGTCCTGCAACGAAGCCGGCTGGGAGTGTTTCTGAGCAGGAGACGCTGGCGTCGTCTGACTGCGGGCACGCACCCGCGCTCGCCCCGGTAGAGAGTATCAGCGGCCGGGGAAGCTTGTGGCCCGGGTCCTTCGATCGCCTGCGGGCGGCCTGCATGTTCCGAGCGCGCTTGCCAACGCGTTCTATCAGGTCGCTCGCCCCTTGGCGTTCGCTTTCGTTCGGCACCGGGAGCGATTCCTTGATGCCGGGGTCTCTCGGCGCTTCAGCAGCTCGCTTCCGAGACTCATCGGCCCTTCGCCACGTCCCCATGGTTACTACGGGCCTTTGCCGACTTTTCGCTCTCGCATTCGCCCTCGGTCTTCGAGGTATGACGCGAGATCTCTCCAAGAAAGAACGCTGTCCTTCACCGCGCGACCGCCGGATTTACGCCACCTGAGCCTTGGTCATCGAAGCTTCGCGGTCATCGGCCCGCTCGCCCCGCTCGGCGTCGCCTGCCATCCGGTTCTTGTGCATCGGCCCGCGGTTTCGCTCCCCGCTTCCTTCCCACGGTCGGTCGCCCTTCCGCAGTTGCGGTTCGCTTCGATCGGGATGACCTCCTTTCGGTCGGACTTTCACCAACAAGACAGCGCCCATGCTGGGCGCACCAAAAAAAAGGCCGCCCGCTGTGAAGCGGACGGCCCAGGTTACGTTCGCACTGTCGACTACTCGATTGCGAAGGCTTTGGCCATGGCGCAGTCGAGGATCGTGTTCCGCATCACCAGGTTCGCGCCAGGATTGGTCCCTGGAGCCGGAACGTGGTTGTAGGTGTCAGACTTCCCGTCGTCGTCGATGTTCACGCAGTGAGTCGATGCTCCCTGCACGAGCGTGTTCCAGACCTGGACCTTCGTTCCCCGTCGGAAGAGGAAACCGCCACCGCGCTTCTCGCTCTCCGAAACGAACGCTGGATCCGTCGGACCGATAGCGGTGAAGTTGGCAAGGAGTGGAAAGGAGACGGGCACCTCGGCGGGCGAGGAGTTGTCGTTATCGGCCTCGATGGCGCGGTCAGCGGCGTCGTTCGCAGAGCGAATGAAGACGAACTGCGCGGCGCCGCGGAAGCCGTGGCCCCAGTCGAAAGCATCGTCAGCGTTGTCTGTAACGGCGACGTGAGCGACAGAGACCGTGGAGCCAAAGAACTCGATTCCGTCGTCGGAATTCAGGTGCGTCTGCACGTAGTTCACACGGGTACCCGAGCCCACGGCGTAGAGCGTAATTCCATTGATCTCCTTATCAAGCTCGACCGCTGAACCGCCGTTACGAGAAACCACGTACTGAATCACCCCGCTGTCGTCGGCGTCGTTATCTCCGCCGCCGAACACGTTCGGAAGGCCTTCGAGCGGTGCGTTGCAGGCAACGAAGTTCCCACGGCAACGGTTGTCGCGGGCCTTACCGATAACGACGAGACCACCCCAACGCTGGCGGATGCCCATCGGGTCAGTTGCCGGGTTACCATCGAACCGAGCTGTTAGCTGGGCGTCTGAGGTCATGACGATGGGGTTCTCTTTGGTCCCGTTCGCCATGATCTTCGAGCCACGGGTGATGACCAAAGATGTATTTGGCTCGCCATAGATAAGGGTTCCAGGCTCGATGACAAGCGTAACGGCCACATCGTTCGCGGCGTTAACATCGTCGCCGGTTCCCACCAAGACGGGCGACCCAGAGGGCAGCTTGTAGACGTTGTCGTTCGTCAGAGTTACGGTCCCCGCCGTTCCGAACTGCCCAGGAAGAACGCAGATATCATAGTCGCCAGCGGCGGCAGCGCCCGCGAACAATCCCGCTTCGTCAGCACTCAACGCGCCGAACTCCGCCGAGAACTTGCTTGCTGCGGGGTCGTTGGCCACGAGCAGGAATGTGCCAGGCGGACACGTGCCATTCGCAACCGGTGCCGTCGCGGCAGCGAGAGTGCCCTGGCCAGCCGGAAAGTCCCAAACGGCCTTGTTGCCATTGATGCCAACGGTCCATCCGTCGGTCCAGCGGCTTGCCACATTGGACGGGTCAAACGCACCCACGTAGTTGGTGGGAACGATGTAGTTCGGGAGAGGCACGTTCGTATCCCAGAGTGCCGGTGGTGTGAACTGGAAATGAGCTACGGGCCCGAGGTAGGGGGTTGTCGCGGAACATACGCCGTTCGTCGACGTAAGCCCCAAGGGGCGCAGCTGGTTATTCAGGGCAGGCATTGCCGCAGCGCCCGCAAACCAGTCTGCGGTGGACCAGGGGGCCACCGTCTTGGCCGGAAAACCAGCTACGTTCGGAACGGCAGGCGCCGCCTCGGCAGCCGCTGGGCAAGCCATTGCCACGGGGCCGGTATCGCCCCCGCCGGCATCGACAGCGCTTCCGTCCGGTCCACCGTCGACGATGCCGCCGTCGGAACCACCCGCGGAACCGTCCATCATGACGGAGCCGTCGGCAGGGTTCGGCGTGGTGGTGTCGTCGTCGTCACAGCCCGCGGTCAACATAACGCCGCAAGTCAATCCAGTGGCCAGTAGCCTTCCGATACTTCGATTTAAGCTCATAAAGCTTGCTCCTCATCCATTCGAGTTGTTCGTTCAGACCGGTTGTTTTAACCGGGTCCCTTCATAACGAGACCTCATTTCATCGAGGTGTCATGACTGCGACAGGTCGGTGACATCCAGGGGAGTCAACATGCACTCAAAACTCATAGGAAAGAGATACCGCCACGCTTCGGCCTCGACGGTAGGCCCGCTGTGAAAGTCCCGCTTGCTCGACCTGAAAAAGTGGGTCCATTAAGTTCCGCCCCTTTATTTTTAGACGGAGGCGTTCCGTGAACGCGTAAGAAGCCGTGAAATCTACGAGCGGAACCGGCTGTTCGTACGCATCCGGTATGCCGGACTGCCCCACTTCCACGATGCGTTCACCGAGCATGTTGAACGCGACCAAAAACTCAAAGCGGCCCTCTTCCGGGTCCGAATAGCCCAGCTGGAGATTCGCGATCCAAGGGCTCTGTCCCTGCATGGGCCGACGCAGATTCGTAGAACCCGCCTTGTCTGCCTCAGGTATTTCGACCTCGGACCTGATCAGCGTCAGGTTGCCAGCAAGAAAGTAGCCCTCGAGTGCATCAACGTTCCGATCGAGCTCATAGCGAAAATCCATCTCAGCACCGTAGTTGCGTGCAGAAGGAATGTTGGTGAAGCGACGGAGGTTGTTGTCTCCTGGCTCGCCCGATGGAAGGATTGTTATCTCTATCGGATTGGTGAAATCTTTGCGGAACAGCGCGAAGGAGATCATCTCTGTGGCGCTGGCGTACCACTCGAATCGTGCGTCATAGTTGGTCACATCGGCCTGTCTCAGGTTCTCATTGCCGATGTAAGGAATGCGAGTCTCTGGATCGATGAACTTCGCCGGGGAGAGCTCTCGCAGCTGCGGCCTATTGACCGTTTGACTAACCGCAATGCGCAACTGGGAGTGCTCCGTCGTGTTCAGCGTGAGAGTACCGGCTGGGAGTATGTTGGTTTGTTCAATCGCCCCTGTGACCTCAGGAACTTGCATGGGGTTGACGATCACGAAAGGGCGCGTCGTGGCACTCACCAGCGCGCTCTCGACACGAACGCCACCCTGAAAGCGAAGCCACTTCTCGCGAATGAACTCGCCCATCAGGTATCCTGCGCTTGTGCGGGTCTTTGCCGTGTAGGCGTCTGTTGGAAGGAATTCGTCTTGGATATCGAGACGTCCGCTTGCGACTCTTTCCGGGGAGAAAATCTGATCGAGTGGCAGGGCTCGTTCTTCATCTGAGAGTCCGTCAGCGACGAACCGGTATCGGAGTACGCGCGCATCCCGATCCACTCGAGAAAAAAGGCCCCCACTGGACAGGAGAAGCTCGCTTTTGGCACCAAGTGAGACTGGAAGCTTCAGGTCAAATCCGTAGACGAGCGACTCGTCCATGAGAGTTTCGTAGTTTCTCCGCAATGGACCGGAGGCTACCAGGTAGCGAAACGTTGGATTCGGAACCTCAGCCGTCGGGGTATCGCGCACGTATGAATATTCTCTGGTGTCGGGCTCGTCACGTGACGCTGTGGAATAGTTCGCCATCCACGACAGTTTGAGACGGGCGAGTCGCTCAAACTCGTGTTCACCTCGAAGTTGCTGGGCGAACAGCTGTTGTTCGTTCCAACTCAGCGTCGTCTTTTCGCGCTCACCAGAGTCGTTCGTGATACTGCGGTCAAGTGAGGAATTCTTGGCCGTCTTGCGCGTCAGGAGAGTGGTGGATTCGAGCCGGTGGTTTTTGCCAAACTCAGCGCTCACGGAGCCGACCGAGGCCATGCTCACGTCCTGCGTTGTTTGGCGAATAGCAGTTGGAAAGTCCCGTCGAAATCCGCCCGTGACCGTGTCGATGGTGATCTGCCCTCGATCTTCGCCGCGGAACATCCACCCATTGTCGTACTGGCCGGCCAGCTGTATCCCCACCTTGGCTCCATTGGAGAACGTCAAACGGTCTCCGATCTCAGCGTTGACTCCGAGATCGAGCGGCATCGTAACTTGCTGGGCGGAGTAGTTGTGCTCGAAGAGCCCAACCTTGTCTTGGGCTGAGGGCCGGGCTGAGCGTGGCGTGATGTGGCTCAGGGAGGCTGTCTTCGTGCCCCCCTCGGTGAGCCTGAGCCATTCGCCGGGCACCGATCGAGTTCCATCGTCGTAGCCAAGCCAATCTCTCCCGCCGCCACGGTGCGTATTCCCGCTCTGAAAGGTGGTCACGCTGTTGGCGCCGGTGCTCAGGCCCAGAGAAAAGTGAAACTTCTCGGGAACGCCCCGTGTCCGCAACTGAACCACACCGCCCGAGAAGTCACCCGGCATGTCAGGGGAGTACGTCTTCTGGACCACCACGCTGCCTAGAACGCTAGTGGGAAAGAGATCGAGGGGAATCACTTTGCGGCTCGGATCCGGGCTGGGCAGGTCTGCACCATTGAGCAAAGTACTTGAGTACCTCTCCCCTAGACCACGAATGTAAATGTATTTTCCTCCTACCAGAGTGACGCCCGTGACGCGTGTCAGAGCGGAAGCGGCGCTGCTGTCGCCCGCTGCGCTCATCTGCTCGGCTCCAAGGACGTCGGCGACATTCGACGTATCCCGCCGCTCGTCCATGACCGAGGCCACAGTGCCCTCGACGTGGGGGGCAGTAACCACGAACTCGTCAAGCTCGACTGAAGATGGCGAAAGCTCGATCGGAACCTCGACCTTGCCCTTCGCTGGCACGACGATGCCATCTACAGTTTGGGTCGAGTATTGCGTGTGAATGATGGACAGCGCGTACTCGCCTGCGGGCAACTCGATCCGGAAGCGACCCTGGGCATCGCTCTCAGCCTCCACAGGGGCACCTCGCACGAACACGCGCGCGCGCGCTACAGGCTTCTTTGTATCGAGTGACAACAAGAGCCCTTCCAGAAGTCCAGCCGGATTCGTAGCTTTGCGCTTCTCGAACGAGTCCTCCTCGTCCTGGCTGGTTTGCGACTTCTTGGCCACTTCGAGAAGCTGGTTGGTCACGGCTCCCGACTCGCTGAGCGTTACGATGAGTTCGGTGGTCTCGAAGGGAACCACCGGCACCTCGGAGATCTTCACCTCGACAGCTGGGCTCGAACCAGGCGCTCCAGGAACCAGTCCTCTCGGCACGAGCAAGTAGAGATTGTGAATTCCGCCTGGACCAGAAAACCCAGCCGCGCCGTCTTCGTTCGTTACAGCACGTGTCTCGCCAATGCGAGCCATGACGCCCAGAGCCGGGGTGCTCCTCCGCCCGATGAACACCACGACGTGAAGGGTCCCCCAATCCTTGGGGGCCTGCTGAGGAAGCTGGAGCAAGCCGGCCGAGGGGCCCGCTTTTGGTTGAGTATCACCCGAACCCGTCGTGGTGGGAGGCTGAGCGGCCCCTGCCTCGACCGGAGCGGCTTCGGGTGTCGGCGCTGGCGCAGCGCTTTCCTCGGGCACGCTGGACGCTTCAGGCTCAGCCGTGGGTTCCTGAGCCAACGCGGGCAGGGCAACCATGAGTAGCGCAACTGGCACAACGCTCATGAACCTGCGCGGGTTCAGCGCAAGGCCCGTCCGCGACCGCGTTAAAGGGGATGGATCCGTGGCTTGGGTCGGGAGCTTGGCTTCTTGATCATCGGTAGGCTGGCCACGAAGCGGGTTGGCACGGCTCTTGTTTTGGGGCGGCATGGGCGTTCGGGTGTAGTTGGTATGGGACGAGGTCCGAGCCCCCGGGGGAGGTTGGCCGGCAGGGTAGTGGCCGAGTTCCCCCGTTTGGAGACAGAAAAGCAACAGTTCTGCAACAGAACGACGAGCTCTATGTGCACCGTTCCCTACACCCGCAAGCAGCCTTCAGTTACCCCCGAACGTGGGCCCAAAAAGCGCCAATCGAAACCACGCGCTCCACAAGAGCGCACGCCAGCGGTACCGCGGTGGCCAGACTCAGTCCACCCAGACGACCCGAGCGTTGAAGTCGAAGTCCGGTACCGTGCCCGAACACTCTAGGTGGTAGTCGGGCGCCAACTGGCAGGCGTGGGTTGCAACACTGGGTGTCGTCGTATGTTGCCCGATGTCATCGAGCGACCTCACCGCCCCCGTTGTAGGCCACGGCGTCACGAAACTGCCGCCGCAAGGGCTGTTTCCGTTACTACAGCAAATGGAATACGAGCTCCCTATGTTGCAAGCGATGCTGCACGACTTGTACTGGGGGTGTCCCATGTTCCCCTCCACGAGGCATGCGTTGCCGTTCCCGATGCAGGTCAGCTTGCAACGGGACTGGTCAATCACGCGTCCGGTTACACGGAGTTCCACTGTGCGCGTCGCTTCGTAACACTCACAGCCGTCAGAGGTAAGGCCGTTGCAGTCTTTGCGCCCGGAAGCGCAAACGCAGCTGCCACTTGAGCATACCCTTTGGAACTCGGTACAACCCTGGCCCTGTGCTCCACTGACGTTACTGCAGGTTCCCGTTGAGCAGATCTGGCAAGCACCCGAGCAAGTCGAATTACAGCAAATGCCGGCGGCGCAGTTTCCGGTTTGGCATTCCCCCACCCGGCCGCAGCTCGCACCCTGCGCCTTCTTGGCCCTGCATACCCCCCCGCTGTCACAGTACGCCCCGGAAGCGCAGCCGTTGTCTGCACTGCAGGCGTTCGAGCAGGCTGAGCCTTTGCACGTACCGGGTGTGCAGGGGGTGGCCATCGGGGTCACGCATTGGCCATTCGAGCACGTGGGCGCGGCCGTCTGGCTCGCGCCGTCCTTGCAGGTTGCTGACCCACAAGACGTCCCGTTCGCCACCGATTGGCATACCCCGGACACACATTGGCCGGTGAAACCGCAGGCTGAGGGCGCACATTCGCTGGGGAATGACCCACTCAAAGGCTCGCACGTCCCTGTTCCGCAGGCCTGGCAGGCCCCCGTACACGCATTGTTGCAACACACCCCGTCCGGCGCGCAGAAACCAGACCCACACTCGCCCGCGGCCGCGCAAGCAACGCCCAGCTTCTTCTTGCACTGGGTACCCACGCACGTTTTGTTGGCGTCGAGGCAGTCCGCATCCTTGGTGCACGTTTCAAGGCATGTGCCGTTGTTGCAGGTGAACTCACCGCACGGTTTGACCGTCGGTGTCGTGCACTTGCGGGCCCCGTCGCACGTGGACGCGGGCGTGGCTGTTTTTTTGTCGGCGCTACAGGACGCCCCCGGGCAGGCCGCGTCGCTGGCGCCGCTCGGCAGGGCCGTGCACACGCCGTTCGTGCCGCCGCTGTCCTTGGCAGCACACGACTCGCAGGCCCCGCTGCAGTCCGCGTTGCAGCAGTACCCATCGACGCACTTGTCCGAGCCACAGGCGGCGTTGTTGGCACATCCACTGCCGTTCGCAAGCGCACATTGCTTCGTCCGTGCGTTGCACTTCTTCCCGTTGCGGCAGTCTGCATCCTCCGCACAGCTGGCCTTGCATGATGAGCCACCACAAACCAAGTCGTTTGCGCACGTGTTTCCGGCCGGCGTCGCGCACTTGCCCGCGCCGTCACACGTTGAAGCGCCGATCTCTTTGGACTTATCGCCCGAGCACGTGGCCCCCGCGCAGATCACCCCGCTATCGTAAACGGCACACTTGCCGGCTCCGTCACAGACGCCCGTGGTGCCGCAGGTCGAGCTCGTTTTGGCCTCGCACTGGTTGAGAGGATCCTGACCACTCGGCACATCCGAGCACGTGCCCTCCTTGCCTGCCACCTTGCAAGACTTACAGGTGCCGGAGCACGCCGTCGTGCAGCACACGCCCTCGCCCGTGCAGATTCCAGACGCACACTGATCGTTGTTGCTGCACAGCTGGCCCGGCTTGCGCTTGCCGCATAGAGAGCTGACGCACGAATTGGGTGCCACGCACTGATCGTCTCGCGAACAGGAATCGGCGCACGCGTTGCCGCTGCAGGTATGAGGTGCACAGGACGTGTCTTCCTTGACCTTCTTGCAGGTTCCCAAACCATCACACTGACGCGCGTAAACCAGCATGTTCGAGGTCGAGTTGCAGCTTTGTTCGGAACACGGCGTGGCCTCGGCAAAAAGCTGGCACGCCCCGTTGCCGTTGCATCGACCGTTTTCCTTGCAGGTATTGGGGTCCTTTGCCTTGCACACGTCCCTTGGATCGTCGCTGCCGGCAGGCACCTCCGTGCACTTGCCGCGGCTCGTGGGAAACGCGCAGTACTGGCACGTCCCGGTACAGGCGCTTTCGCAACAGACCTCGTCCACACACTGCCCCGAAGCGCACTCACCCCCGTTTTTGCAGGTACCGCCCAGGGGCTTGAGACCACAACTGTTGTTCGTGCAGACGGCGCCGCCCGTGCAGTCGGCGTCGGTCGTGCACTTGTCCAGGCACGCATTACCCCGACAGACGTTGGGCGCGCAGGCAACCGGCTTACCGGGTACGCACGACCCGTTTCCATCGCACTCGCTCGCCGGAATGCCGTCGTTGCCCGCACACGTCGCGCCCGCACACACCGTGCCCTTCGCAAACTTGGCGCAGACACCCTTGCCGTCGCACTTCCCCGTTTCTCCGCACATCCCCGCAGCCGTGGCCTTGCAGATGTTTCTCGTGTCGTCCGCACCCGCGGGAACAGGCAAGCACTCGCCCACCTTGTTGAGTTGGTTGCAGCTGAGGCAGGCGCCCTTGCAATCCTGGTTGCAACAGACCTCGTCCGCGCAGAATCCCGTTTCGCACTCGCCGCCCACCTTACAGGCCGCGCCGATGAGCTTTTTGCCGCAGCTTTTCCTGTTTGTCTCGGGATCGAGCTTGCAGGCCTTGCCCGTATCGCACTGTGCGTCTGTCTCGCATTCGTCAAAGCAGGCAACTTTGGCGGGATCGCAGAGGAAGCTTCCGCAAACCAGGTTCTTCTCGGCGCTGCAGCTGCCGGCCGAACAGACCTTGCGGTCGCGTGAGCCGGTGCGATCGCAAGTGCCCTCGGCACACAGGGTGCCGTCGGGATGTTTGCGGCAAGCCCCTGCCCCATCGCAGGTGCCATCGAAGCCGCAGGACGAGGCGGGATCCACTTGGCAGGACTTCATTTCCCCCGGCGCTTGGCCCGCGGGCGTGGGCAGGCAGCTGCCCATGCTTCCCTGAAGGTTGCAGGCTTGGCACGCGCCCGTGCACGCCGACTCACAACAGACGCCATCGGCGCAGAACCCGCTTTGGCATTCGCTGGCCGCACCGCAGGCGGCGCCTTTGTCCTTGTCGCCCCGCTCCGTCGAAGCGTCGAGCCTCTCTTCGACAGCCCCTGCATCCATGGGGGTCTCGCTCACCATCGCGTCGATCTCGGGCATGACGACGCCTCCCGCCATGCGAAGCGGGAACACCACGCGCGTGCATCCGCTTTCCAGGGCGACACCCGCAAGTTGGTTTGCCTCACCCACGGGCGCCGCATCGGCCAAGGGCGTGGCGCTCACGGCGAAGGTCTGCCCCGCCGCATAGTCGGGAATCTTCACCTCGAAGCGTCTTTGTCCCGGGCACGCCAGCGGGGTCTCGAAATCGACGCCGGCTTCATCCGCCCGTGCCAGCCGGAACGCCAACTTGTTCGCGGCTGCCAGGTCCTGGCCACACTGGAACTCCACCAGCAGGGTGTTGGCGTTGCACGCGCGCGGCTCGGCGTCTTTCGCGCAACCGATGAGGCCTACCGCGGCGGCAAGCAAGAAGGTCTGGATGAGACCGAAGGTCTTCATGGCTGTGCTCCCGGATTGTACGTGCCCGTGTCGTCAACCTCGGGCCCCGGAGTCGTGCCGCCACCGCCGCTCAAGGCCACCGCCACGACGGAAGCCGCCACCACGGCGCCCACGACGCCCCAAAACCAGGCCTTCTTGTACACAGGTGACCCCGCAGGCTCCGCGTCGTTGAGCTGCGTCTCCTGGGCCGACACGGACTCGAATCCATCGCTGGGCGTCGTCGGCAGCGGGTTCGCCGCCGCGGAGGCAACGGGCGCGCTTGGCGCCAGGGACTCCTCGAGACGGATCAGTACCCGCTGGTACTGCCCGCCGCTCAAGCTCAAGCTGCGGTAGCCGCGCGCAAAGCCCGCCTTGGTCACCTCGATGTCAACCGCGCCGGCGTTCACGACCACGGCGTCCTGCAAGGGCATGGTGCCCGCCTCGCGACCGTTGATGGTCACGAGCGCGCCGTCCGGGCCGCCGTTGACCTCCACGCGGGCCACGTTGGCCTTCACGGCTTCCAGCGAATCGCGAAGCACCTCGCGGTTTTTCTGAACCCACCTGTCGCCCCGCGCTTTCAGCGCCTCGGAGAGCCTCGCCTCCGCCTCGCTCCAGCGCCCCAGCGCCTGAAGGCACAGGCCCCACTGGGCGGCCGCGCGCGGCGTGGAGGACTGCGTGTAGGCTTTCTCGAACTTGGACAGCGCCTCGGCGTCCTGGCCCAGGCGCCGGAGCTCGACACCCTCGGCGATCAACGACTCTGCCGTGTCACCAGCCCAGGCGGGCCCCCCACTGAGGATGACGAGGCCCAAGAAAAACGCGCGCAGCCAGCGCCTCGCCGTTGCCGATGGATCGATCATGTCACCTCGATGAGCTCTCAAGACCTGTACCCGCGCCAAAGCGCGACGCACAAATGCCAGCGCCTCAACTGAGCGGCGCCAGTCTGCCGCTCAGAACGCAGATCCAGGTGACAGTTCTGTGACATCGGCGCAGGCGTTGCGCCGCACAGAGGCCCGTCTACGGGCAGCTCGACAAACCGGCAATCCAGGCGTCGACCACCTGGGTGCCCTTGTCGTCCACGATGACCGAGCCGATGGCGGGCATGCGGGCGTTGCCCAGGGTGTGCATACGCAGGGACAGGACCGAGCTTTGCGCGGCCCCGGGAACGACGAGCCGCGCGCCCGCCACGTCCAGATCGCCAAACTCGGGCGCCTTGCAGACGTTCATCTCGGCGAGCGGAACGGAGAACCGCAGATCCAGGTTGCCGCGGCCCGTGCCTCCGGGGCGGTGACAGTTGGCGCAGTTGCTGTGAAGGTACGCCCGGGCCCGATCGGGAACGGACGCGCCCGCCTCCTCCACCGAGGGATAGCGCGGCCGTGAATCGGGAAGCCCCGTGAGCACACCGATCCGCGCGAGCGTCTCGAGTTGGTTCGCCACTTGCGACGAGCCGCCGCTGCCGTAGGTGAAGTCGTGGTTCAGCTGCCCCACTTCCAGGCCCAGCGCGCGCCCTGCCGCAGCCGTGTGGCAGACCATGCAATCGTCCCGGCTGGGGATGTTCCAGGTGCGGGCGTTCACCACCACGCTGCCCGCGCTCGGCAGCAGGAGAGCATCCGTTTGTTCATCGTTCCAGCGGTACGTGTAGCCGCCCCACGTGCCATCCGCGTGTTTCATGAAGAAGCGGGTCTCGAGCAAGCGGCCATCGCGGCGAAACTGCTTGATGAGCATGCTGCGGTTCGGGAACTCGAAGTCGCCATCGGGCTGCACCGTCATCGATGTGCCATCGGGAATCGCAAGCCAGCGCTCCTTGGCGGCCCCGTCCGACCACAGCGCGGCCGAAGGCTCGTAGGGAATCAGCCCGGGCCCGGGCTTCGATGGGTCTGTGCTGTTCATGCAGCCGGTTTGGCTGAGCCGCGCCGGGAAGTTGCCCTGCGGGCTCTCGGAGGTGTTGCTGAGCTTGTAAAGCGCGCCGTCCATGTCCACCGCGTAGATCTCGCCCGCGTTGTCTTCGCCGAAGGCGGCGAGACGGGACAGCGGCGTCGTGGCCACCAGCACCTCCTTTTGCCACCCCTTCGCCCGGCGCAGCACACGGATCTGACGGCTGTAGTGATCGCCAAACAGGTAGTCGCCCTTGAGTGAGGGCAGCGCGCTGCCGCGGTACACGTACCCTCCGATCACGCTGCGCCCGTCTTGTTGGGGATAATCGTGGAGGGGGTCGGTGTAGCCCCCGTTGCAGCCGGGGGCGGTGGTGCGGTTGTCGCGAAAGCCTTCCTTGCACGGCCAGCCGTGGTTTTCTCCCTTGCGCACCAGGGCCACCTCTTCGCGCGCGCCCTGCCCCACATCCCCCACGAAGAGCTCGCCAGTGCCGCGATCGAAGCTGGCCCGCCAGGGGTTGCGGAAGCCCCAGGCAAAGATCTCGTCGCGCCCCGCTTTGCCCACGAAGGGATTGTCGGGCGGGTTCGCGTAGGTGGCCACACCATCCACGTCGATGCGCAATACGCTTCCCAGGAGGTCTTCGATGTCCTGGGCGTTGTCCTCACCGTCGTTCTGAACGCCGCCGTCTCCCAGGGTGCCGTAAAGAAATCCGTCGCGCCCGAACCCTATCCAGCCGCCGTTGTGGTTGTTGCGCGGCTGAGGCCACTCGAGCACCCGTTTGCGGTTGTCGATATCAATCAAAGTGCCATTCCACTGCGCGCGGGCGATCTCGCTGAAGAGGCCACCACGCGAAATCGTGTAGCTCAGGAACAGCTCTCCCGTGGCGAGGAAGTCGGGGTGGAACGCGAGCCCCAACAGGCCCCCCTCGCCGCCGGCAGCGACCGGCACGGTGCCCACCACCTTCGCATCGCTGCCGTTGCCGTTGGCGCTGAAGCGAAGGATGCGGCCGCCCTTTTCGATCACCCACAGATGGCCCGCATCTGCCGGCGCTTGAAACAGACCCACCGGCATCGACGTCGTCAGCTGCGCGTACACACGCACGAGATCAATTTGGGTGTCGTTGCCCGGCGGCGCGGGGGCCAAGCAGCTTTCGTTCTTGGGCCGCGTGGCGAGTCCCGAGAGGGGCGGTGCGCCTCCCATGCCCGTGCCCGGCATGCCAGCGGTGCCCGGCATTCCGGCCATCCCCGGTGTGCCAGCGGTGCCGGGCGTCCCTGCCGTGCCCGGTGTGCCGGCCGTACCGGGTGCCCCTGCCGTGCCCGGTGCCCCTCCCGTACCGGGTGCCCCTGCCGTGCCCGGCGTGCCGGCCATGCCCCCCGAGGAGGCGGGGGCCCCCGAAGCGCCCCCGCGGTCAGGCCCGCTGCCGGCGCTGCCGCCGCCCGCCCCGTCGGTCGTGCTCGGGCCGTCATTGGCCCCTCCGCCCCCACAGCTTTGCGATAAACACGTCATCACGACGCTGAAAACCGCAATCTTCCGGTTGTCTCGCACCATCGGTACTTCCTCCTGGGCTCGCGCGCGCGGGCGCGCGGGCAGCACCTCCACCCCGCAAACCATGCGGGGGGGGCGCGCCCGAGGCCTTAGAGTTTACGCTCAGGCGGGCGGCAGGGCCACAGCCCCGTGGGCCCTACATGGTTTCGGTGCGGGGCACTTCGGCGAACCGATACCCCATGCCGCGCACGGTCTCGATCAGTTTGCCGGCGCTTGCGAGCTTGTCGCGCAGCCGCTTGACGTGGGTGTCTACGGTGCGTGTAGACACACCGGGCTTGTAGCCCCAGACATCGGAAAGCAGCTCTTCTCGCGAGCGCACGCGGCCGCGTGACTCCATCAGATAAATCAAAAGCCGCATCTCGAGGATGCTCACGTGAATCTCCACACCCTCGACGAAGGCGTGGTGTCCATCGACGTCCACCTCCAGCGTGCCCACCACCAGCTTGCGCCGCACGCGGCCCTCTTCGTTCCCTTGCCCCTGACCCAGGACCGGAGCCGGAAGGCTGCCGTCGACGGAAGGGTGCGAGCCTGTGGGCAAACGTGCGCCCCGGAACATCGCGTTGACGCGCAAAAGCAGCTCGCGCATCGAGAAGGGTTTGACCACGTAGTCGTCCGCCCCGACCTCGAAGCCCACCACACGGTCGATCTCGTCGCCCTTGGCGGTGAGCATGATGATGGCGGGTTGCACCTCGCGCTTTTGCGCGCGAATGCGACGACACACCTCCGTGCCCTGAAGGTCGGTGAGCATGAGGTCAAGCAGGATCACGTGCGGCTCGAAGCTCTCGTAGAGTTCCAGGCCTAGCTCACCGCTTTCGGCCGCCCGCACCTCGTAGCCTGCGGTCTGCAGGTTGTAGGTCAGAAGCTCGCGCAGGTCGGGTTCGTCCTCGACCACGAGCACGCGGCGCCCCGTGAGGCGAGACGAGGGCTTCAGAGAGGAAGAAGCCGCGGAGGTAATGGCCGAAAAGTCCATGTTGGGGGAGAAACGCGGAGGCTCGAGTGCGCGCCGGGGAACGCCCCCAACGGCGTCGGCAAAGTTAGGCGCGGTCCGTAGCGTTCCCGCGATCAGCTGGCAACAGTTCTGTGACGGAACGGTGACCGTTGCTCGACGCGGCCCCAGCGCTGCGCCCCCGGGCGCCCGGCGCTCCCTCTCGGGGTCAGCTCGTGCAGCGCGACTTGTCTTTTTCGAGGCTCTTCAAGGACTTGGCTTGCTCGCGGGCGTCTTGTGCCCGCGGCGAGCGCCGGTAGCGCTTGGCCAAATCGAGGAAAATGGCTTCCGCGTCGCCACAGAACTTCAGCTCGACGAAGGCCAAGCCCAGTTGGAACATCGCCTCGGGAATCTCGGAGGACTTCGGGTAGGCCTCCAACACCTTTTGGAACTCGGCGGCAGCCTGGGTGTGTTTGCCCTCTTCCGCGAAGCTCTTGCCCACCAAGATGTAGGCCGCGGCTCCCCGCGGGTCCTGGGGGAATCGCTTGACGAACTCGCGCAGGTAGCGGCGGGCCTCGGCCCGGTCAGCCGCCTTCAGCTTCTCCTGGGCCCCTGCCCACAGGGCGTCCTTGTCGTCGGGCATCGCGGGAGCCACCTTGTCGACGATCTTCTGCTGGTTCTGCTCCAGCAGCGAAAGCCGCTCGTCCACGCGCCCCCCCGCGGTCTGAAGCTGTTCGAGCAAGTACCGGAGCTCTTCGAGCTTGCCGTGCAGTTGGTTGAGCTCCTGCCCCTGGCGCTCGACCTGCGTGCCCAGGTCCGCCGAGTTGCGCGAAAGCAGGGCCGTGGCCTCGTCGAGGACTTGACGCATGCGATCCATGGCCATGTTGGCTTCGGCGTAGCGCTTGTCCATGACGTCGATGCGCTCCTTGAGCCGCGCCGTCGCGGAGCGCATCGCGGCCCCCTCGCTGGAGGTCACGCATCCCGAAACGAACAAAAGGGCGCAGCCAGCCACCCAAAGGGAGGTCCAGCGGCGCCCGTGCGGGAGGCTCGGCCGTGGAAGACGGCACGAGCCCATGCGTGAGTTCACGTTGCCCACGCGCCCCTCAGCTCACTGCCATTCGAGGTCGACGCGGCGGTCGCGCGACCAACCTGCTTCATTGCTCCCGGTGGCGTCGAGCGAGCCACGTGGCAGGGGCCGGAGCCGGCCACCGGCGATGCCGAGACGCTCGAGGTAGTCCTTCACGGAGCGCGCGCGGCGGTCGGACAGAGCCAAGTTGTACTCGTCCGTGCCGCGAGGATCGGCATGGCCGACGAGGCTCACGGGGCGGTCCGCCTTCTTCAGGCACTGGGCGTTTTGAGCCAGAGCGTTGCTGGCCTCGTTGGAAAGGCCGGCGTCGTCGAATGCGAAGTAAACAGGGCTGAGCGGACAAGGCGGACCCGCGTTGGCGCCGGTCGACATGGCCACACAGCGACCTTTCACGCAGTCCTTGTCCTGGGGGCAATCGTCGTCGGAGGCGCATTGCGGTTGCCCACACTGCCCTTCGAGGCAGATGAGGCCCGACGGACACTCGCCATCGTCGGCGCAGGCGCGGCAGCGGTTCGCGATGCACTCTTGACCCGTGGGGCACTGCGCCTTGTCGGTGCAGTAACCCTCGATGGCATCGCACTTGCCTTCGTTACACTCGAAACCTGGCTGGCAGTCGTTGGCGCTGCGGCACTGCTGGCATTTGCGCTCGATGCAGAACTCGCTTTCTTTGCAGTCCTTATCGGTGTCGCAGTTCGGGTAGTCGGGTTTACAACCGGTCATGGTCGAGACGGTCAAGACCACGGCGGTCACGAGAAGGCCGAGCGTCAGCTGTGCAGAAGAGTTTCGCATGTTTCCCACCTCAGTCAGGGAGCGCCGCAACCCTAGGGGAGGTGAACGCGTGTGTCAATACGCCGACATCGCGGCGTGGCCTGGCTTCCGAAAGCACGACATCGGGTCATCTGCGGGCGCGTGGATGCCGTCCAAAGGGGCGCTGTGTCACGCCTCCAGCGGGGGCGGGGTCAGCCGATGACGAATCCGAAAGGCGGCAGGGTCGCGCGACCTCCGGTCGTATTCTTCACGGGGCACGCCGGGTTTCGATGCCAGGCGGCTCGAGATCGTGCTATGCCGTGTGAGGTTCACCACCTACGCCCGAACGTCTGATGGATTGGTTTCTGGCCCACCTGACTTCGCTGTCCTCCGGTTCGGTTTACCTCACGTTGGGCGGAATCCTTCTGCTCTGCGGCCTGGGGCTTCCGATCCCGGAGGACATCTCGCTCATCTCCGCTGGCTACCTCGCCCACCTGGGCCTGGTGGACGTGCATCGTGTGTTCCTGCTGTGTTTCGCGGCGGTGCTTCTTGGCGACCTGCTCGCCTTCAGCATGGGCCGCTGGTTCGGTCAGGCGGTGCTGCGCTGGAAGCGGACCCAGAAACACTTCAGCCCCCGCAAGCAGCGCCGCGTGAGGGCCTACTTCCGCAAGTTCGGGAGCAAGGTGATCTTCATCGCGCGGTTTTTGCCAGGGCTACGTTTTTCGATCTTCTTTTCGGCCGGGTGTTTGCGCGTCCGGCCCTCGACCTTTCTCATCTACGACGGACTCGCGGCCCTGGTGTCGGTGCCCGTGCTGGTGTACCTCGCCTACGCCTTCGGTGACCACATCGACCACGTCATCGCGTGGTCCCGTCGTTCGGAGTACGGCATCCTGGCGGTCTTTCTGGTGGTGACGGTGGTGGTCCTGGTCAAGATTGCGAAGCAACGGCGCGCCGAACGACGCGGCTGTGCGGCGCTCGAGAAGGCCGCCAGCTTGGCATCGCCCCCCCACGCACCGAAGCGCTCGGCCAACGAGCAAGCGTAAGAGAGACCAAGTGGCCGGCGGGGCCCCCGACCGCGCCGCCTCATCTGCCGGCGCGCCCGCGACCGTCAGGGAAAGCGCACCTGTACACCCGCTCCCAGGTCGGCTTCGATGCGAAACCAACGCTTGAAGCCAAACGTGGCCCCCACCTGAGCGAAAAAGCCGATGTTGCGGATGGGGTCGTACATGAAGCCCAGGCCCACGCGGGCGCCGACGTCCGTGCGGGAGACCGTGCCTCGCTGGTCGGTGCTGTCGTAAACACCTTGAACGAGTGTGTAGAACTTCAGGGCTTCGTCTTGGTCGAGCCAGATGCGAAGTCCCGGCATCAGGGCGAACTGCCGGGTGCTCGTGAAGTCCTTTTCGATGCCCAGGCGGGTGGCCACCACGAGGTCGAGCCGGGTGCTGAGTCCGTAAGACGCCTCGAGGTCGACGAAGGTGGGGCTGCGCGCCGTGCACACGCGCTTGTCGGCGTTTTCCTCGTCGCCGCAGTCGATGTTTTCTTCGTAGGGCACGACCATCCGGTAGCCCGAACCCACGAGCAGCGACAAGCCCAGCTGGCCCTTGTGATGGTAGGTGGGCCCCCAGGTGGGCGAAGGGGACGAGGAAAGCGGCGTCAGGCTGCTTTCGGAGGCGGCGGGCGGCGGCACCCCCTCCTGCGGCGCGGGGCTGCCGTCCTGCGCCCACGCGGACACCGGCGCCAGGAAACACGCGACGAAGCCCGCCGCGAGGGCCATACTCACCGCGCACACCAATCGAAAGCCAGCACAGGACGTAGAACGGACCATGTCAGCGGCGAGTATCGACCGGGCCGGGGAGATTTTCCACTGTGAGTGACGCGCCCTCGCCTGCCCACCCCATGACGGGCGCGTCCCTGCCGCGCCGGCGTTTCCTCGGGGGGGTCTCGGGGCTGGCGGCCGGGGCCGGCATGGGCCTTGTCTCACAACGCGCCCGGGGGGCGGGACGGCAGGCGCGCTTTCGCTTGGTGCGGCTGCAGCTGCCGGGGCTTCCCGATCCGCGACCCACGGCGCTCAAACGCTGGTCCTGGGAGCTCGAGGCCCGTACCAGCTTGGAGCCCGCGAGCGAGCCCGCGGCGCTGCGCCCCCTGGATCCCGAGCTCTTCCACGCCCCGCTCTTGGTCTTGAGTGGCGACCAAGCGTTCACGCCGCCGTCCGACGCGGAGGTGACCCGGCTTCGCAGGTTCCTCACCTTCGGCGGGTTTCTCTTCGTGGATTCGGCCGAGGGGCGCGCCGGGGGCGGCTTCGACGGGTCCGTTCGCAAGCTGCTCGCGCGGCTCTTGCCCACCGACTTACCGGAGCGCGTGCCCGAAGACCACGTCCTGTGGCGCACGTTCTACAACTTGCACGCGCCCGCCGGCCGCATCATGGCGGCGCCCTATGTGGAAGCCGTCACCCGCGACAAGCGGATCGTGGTGCTCTACAGCCAAAACGATCTGTGTGGTGCGCTCGCGCGGGACGGCTTCGGGCGCTACGAACACGAGGTGATCCCGGGAGGGGAAACGCAAAGAGAGCATGCCCTGCGTTTTGCAGTCAACCTCACCATGTACGCCCTGTGCCTCGACTACAAGGAAGAGCAGGCTCACATCGAGTTCATCCTGCGCACCCGAAGGTCCCGTTTCTAGATGAGAGTGCCCACGTTCGAGGACTGGCGCGTGGCGCTGGGCGGGCATCTCAGCCTTTCGCTCGTATGGGTTCTGTGTGCGGTGGCACTGTTGGCGTTCGTGGTGTCGGCGCTGTCTTTGTGGCGGGGCCCTCGCAAAGACAAGCGCTGGTGGCTGCTGGGGCTGCGGGGGGCCGCGATTTTGGCTTGTCTCATCGTGGCCCTCGAGCCCACGCTCGAGCTACGCAAGATCACCCGTGTGCCCAACCACGTCGTGCTGCTCGCAGACGTGTCACGATCGATGACGGTGAGCCCTCCGAAAGGGGGGGGCAGTCGACATGACCGAATGGTGAAGGCCTTTGCCGAGGCCGAGGGCCTCTTCGACACCTGGCGGGCAAACGGGCACCGCATCGATCTCTATGCGTTCGGTGAGACCCTTGCGCCGGCCACCCTGGACAGCCTGGCCCGCCCCCCCACGGCAGACGCCACGCGGCTCGGTGAAGCGCTCACGGAGCTGCAGGGGCGCTATGCGGGGCGGGATCTGGGCGGCCTCATCGTGGTGTCGGACGGGGTCGACACGGGACGGCTCGGCAAGGGCCCGCTCGATGCGGACACCGCCGCCGCGATCCAGGCCCTGGGCGTTCCGGTGCACACCGTGTGGATGGGTGAAAATTCCATCAAGGACCTCTCGATCGCCACGGTGCTCGCCGACGACTTTGCGTTCGTGCGCACCCCCATCAAGCTCGAGGCCATCGTCCGGCACGCCGGGTTGGGCGGCCGCAAGGTCGAGGTGACCCTCACGCGGGATGGCCGGCTCTTGGACGCGCGCACGGTGGAGCTGACGGCCGATCACGCCGAGACGCGCGTGAGCTTTCCCTTCACACCCCAGCAGCCCGGCAACTTCGTCTTCGAGATCGCCACGCCGGTTCTGCAGGGCGAAGCCCTGGCCGAAAACAACCACCAGGTGTTCACGCTGAAGGTGATCCGAGACCGCATCCGCGTTTTGCACGTGGCCGGGCGCCCCTCGTGGGATCAGCGCTTCGTACGATCTTTGCTTCGCCTCAACCCCAACGTGGATCTGGTCTCGTTCTTCATCTTGCGAACGGATCGCGACGAGCGCCCCTTCGACGAGCGGCGGGAGATGTCGCTC
Source organism: Myxococcales bacterium (assembly GCA_022184915.1). Lineage (NCBI taxonomy): Bacteria > Pseudomonadati > Myxococcota > Myxococcia > Myxococcales > Myxococcales bacterium. The sequence goes on from JAGTJU010000003.1 coordinate 24,939, forward strand.
ATTCCCTTCCCTCACCGCGAGGTGTTCTTCGAACAGCTCGATTCCTTCGATCTGCTCATTTTCCAGAACTTCAACTATGGTCCCTACAAGGTCGGGCCCTTTTTGCCAGGCGTGCGGGACTACGTCTCGAATGGCGGGGCGCTGGCGATGATCGGGGGCGATCTCTCCTTCGCCAGCGGCCAGTACGCCCGCAGCGCATTGGCCGACGTGCTGCCGGTGGAGCTCGAAGGGGTGCCGCTCAGCGGAGACGCTGCGTTCGACCCGGAGCCCTTCAAGCCGAAGGTGACCAATGAAGGACAAAGCCACCCGGTGACATCGCTCAGCCTGGATCCACGGGGCAACGAAAAACGCTGGGCAAGCTTGCCGGCGCTCGAGGGCACGAACCGCGTGACCCGGGTGCGCCCCGGGGCCAGCGTGCTCATGGAGCATCCACGCCTCAAGACGCTCGAAGGGGGCGCGGCGCCGGTGTTGGCGGTGACGGACGCGGGCAAGGGGCGCACGCTTGCGCTGCTCACCGATTCGGCATGGAGGTGGGGGTTCGTCGATGCCGGCAACAAGGGCGATGGGCGGGCGTTCCAGACCTTCTGGGAGAACGCCATCCGCTGGTTGGTGCGGGATCCCGCGCTCACGCTGCTGCGGCTCGAGCTTGACAAGGCCGAGTACCGCAAGGGCCAGCCGATCGCCGCCCGTGTGCGCACGTTGCATGCCGACTACACACGGGCCGGAGGCATCAAGGTCAGCGTGCAGCTCCGCCCCGCCAATCAACCTCCCGACGAGGCCCCCCTCGCCGGCTTCGAGGTCACCACGAACGGAGACGGTGAGGCGAACCTCGACTTCGACGCGCTCGAGTCCGGTGCGTACCGTTTGCGCGCGGAGGCCACGCTCGACGGAAGGGCCCTCGCAGAGGAAAAGACGCTGCTGGTGCGGCCCGAGGGCCGCGAGCTCGAAGACGTGCTGGCCCGCAAGACCGTGCTGCAGGAGCTCTCGCAACGAACGGGTGGGCAGTTCGTGGAAGGCCGCGTGGCCCCCTTTGCGCTCAAGCCTCTGCGGGAGGAGCGGCTGGGCCGACAAAGGGCGATCGAGCTGTGGGCCAACCCCGCGCTCTTGGCCCTGGCCGTGGGTCTTTTGTCCCTCGAGTGGGCCTTGCGGCGGCGGCTCGGCCACCGGTGAGCCTCCGGGGCGCGGCCCTGGGGACCGCGCGATTCACGGTTGTCTGGCCCCGGCCGTGACGTATCCTGCCGGCATGCGATACGCCATGGCTCTGCTAGCCCTGCCCCTTTGCTTCGGCGCTTGCAAGAAGGCGGGAGCGCCCGAACCTCCCCCCTTGCCTCAAAACCCAACTCCGGAGGCCCCCCAACCTCCGGCGGCGCCGTCCCCGGAGCCCACGGGCTCGCTGTCTCCGGATAAACTGACCGAGACCGCCCCCGACAAGTTCACGGCAGTGTTCGAGACCAGCGCGGGCACCTTCGAGGTGGAGGTCGACCGCAGCTTGGCGCCGAAGGGCGCCGACCGCTTCTTCAATCTGGTGAAGCACGGCTTTTACGATGAGACCCGCTTCTTTCGCGTGGTGCCGAACTTCATCGTGCAGTGGGGCCTCAGCGGGGATCCGGCCCTCAACAGCACCTGGCGCGAGGCGCGCATCGAAGACGATCCCGGCAAAACGACGAACGCACGGGGCACCCTCGTCTTCGCCACCGCGGGGCCCAACACCCGCACGACCCAGCTGTTCATCAACCTGAAGGACAACGCCTTCCTCGACAGCATGGGCTTCGCGCCCTTCGGGCGCGTGACGAAGGGCATGGACGTGGTCGAGAAGATTACGTCCGAGTACGGCGAGTCCCCGAACCAAACGCAGATCCAGACGCAGGGCAACGCCTACTTGGTCCAGGCCTTCCCGAAGCTCGACTACATCAAAAAAGCCAGCATCCAGGAGTAGGCTCCCGCCGGGGCAGCCGTTTCGAGGTGGTGTTCCCCGCGGCGAAGGCAACCTGACCCGGGGCGTGGCCCCGCCGCTCAGATGAGCTTGCGGGGCTGACCTTGCTCGTCGAGCAAGCCGTTGACCGAATCGAAGATGGCCCGAAACTCCGGGGGCACCCGGGCCGACGTGCAGCGGCGGTGTCGCTCTCCCGTGCGAAACGACTCGAGCACCTGGTAGAGCTGATCCAGGGGCTCGAGCAGTTTGCGCGTGAGCCGCCTTGCCAAGAAGGTGCTCGCGACCAGGCTCAGCAGGGCCAAGATCACGGCGAACCACGCGCCCGCCTGCCCGAGCCGCTTGGCTTCGTCGTCCGCCGCGCGCATGGCCCTTCGGTTGATGGCCGACAACGTCTCGAGCGCCAACACGACTTCGCGCCGCGCCTCCGCATCGCCGGCGAAGGCACCGACTTTCTTCTGCTCGATCCGTGTGAGCGCGGGGCGCTCTTCGGGTTCCGTCACGTTGGCCCACGCTGCCCGCAAGGCGCGGTCGAAGCTGTCCCGCGAAGCACCCACGTCTGCCACAGGATCCACGAGCGCCAGGGCCTCGAACATGCGCTCGACAGCCTCGAGCGAGGCGACGTTCTCAGACAGGATCTTCTCGATGACGGGGCTCATGCGGACGAGCAGGCCCACCGCTCCGAAGGCCGTCAGGATGTTGAGCGCCACGAGACCGAAGACGCCCGCCAGCAAGGTGCGTTTGAGTTCCATGGCCCTAATCCCTGTCCCTCTTCATGACCTTGCCCACGGCCCCCTCTTTCGAGACCACGAGCAAAACGTCTTCGGCTTCGAGTGGGCGGAGGGGATCGGGTGCCAGCACCATCTCTTTGCCTTTGTAACGAACCGCCACCACGGTGATCGCGTACTTGGCGGGAAGTTGTAGATCCTTGAGCGAACGGCCCACGAAGGCCTCCGGCGGGCGCAGCTCCGTGACGAGCAGGTCATCGCCAAGGGGCAGTTCGCCAATGACCCGATCGTAGACCATGCGTGTGGCGAATCGCTCACCAAACTCGCGCTCGGGATTGACCACCTCGTGGGCCCCCACCAGGCGCAAAATGCGAGCGTGCACGTCGTCATTCGCCCGGGCGATGACCCGCTCAGCCCCCATCTGCCGCAGCAGCGCCGTGCAGATGATCGAGGCCTCCTTGGCTTCGTCGCCAATGGCACATACGCACACGTCTCGTCGCTCCGGTGAGGTTCGCGCCAGCGCGTCGGCGTCCGTGGCGTCGAAGGCGGCGGTCTCGTCGGCGAAGCTTGCCGCCACCCGCAGACGCTCTTCGCGCAGGTCCACGGCCAGGACCTCCACGCCCCGCGTGGCCAGCGCGCGCGCCAAAGACATGCCGAATTGCCCGAGACCCACCACCAGTGCTTGCTTGATCATGCTTTCACTTCGTTCGTGTCGTTGACGCTCTCGTTCGCTTCTTGCTCACCCTACCTCGATGTCTTCGGAGGGGCGCCGCCACGGGTCGCTCAGAGCCACCGTTCCCAAGATCATGAACAAGGTCAAGGTGCCCACGCGACCTGTGAACATGCAGAGCATGATCACCGCGCGGCCGATGCCATCGAGCATTCCCGTGGCGCCAATCGACAGCCCCACCGTGCCCAGGGCCGAAACCACCTCGAAGGCCGCCCGATCGCTCGCTATGTTTTGGGTGAGCTGCAAGAGCACGAGCCCCCCCAGCACGCCAAGCCCCGCCACGGTGGCCACGGCCGCCGCCCGAAACACGGTGCGATGAGGGATGTGTTTGCCGAGCGCAAGCACCCAATCGCGGCCGCGCACGGTGGCGAGGACCGCCAACACCAGCACGCCCACCGTGGTGGTCTTGATCCCCCCCGCCGTGCCCCCGGGGCTGCCCCCGATGAACATCCAGACCATCATCATGGACAAAGTCGCAGGGCGCACCTGTGCAAGGTCCACCGAGTTGAAGCCCGCCGTCCTCAAGGTGAGGGACTGAAACACGGCGTTGTGAACCTTGTCCCAAAAGCCAAGACCCAAAAGCGAGTTGTCCCACTCGACGGCGCCGTACCAAAGGGCGCCCCCGACCAAGAGGATCGCAGAGGTGACGTAGACGATCTGGGCCTGGGCACTCGTGCGACGGCCGCGGAGGTAGTCGGGCAGGTGCAGCGCCAAGCCCGGGGACAAGCCCCCTGCCACGATCAACGCGCCCACGGTGTAGAGCACGGCGGGATCGCTTTGATAGGGGATCAGGCTGTCGGTCTGCAACGCAAATCCCGCGTTGCAGAAGGCAGAGATGGCGGTAAAAACGCCCCGCCAGGCGGCCGTCCCCAGCGCGTCTCCGTGAGAGGAAAACAGCGCCGTAAGCAAAAACGCGCCCACCGCTTCCGCCACGAAGGTGAACAGAATCAGCCTGCGAATCGAACCGAACAAGCGGCCTTTGTCCTGCGCGCTCATCAACTCGGCCATCGCGGCCTCGTGCCGCAGGCTCAAGCGGCGTCCCAGCAGGCGCAAAGCGGCCGTGGAGAAGGTCATGATGCCGAGCCCACCGAGCTGCATCAAGACGAGGATGGCAAGCTGGCCCGCGAAGCTGAAATCACGAGAGGTGTCGAGCACCGCAAGCCCGGTCACGCACACGGCGCTCACGGCGGTGAAGGCGGCGTCGGAGAGTCCTATCGATAGGTCCGTTGCGCTCGCGCCGGGCAAAGCCAGGATGAAGGTGCCCACCACGCACAACGCGAGGAAGGTGGAGACCAGCATGCGGGCCGGCTGCTCCATGATGGGATCCCACCAATCGGCGCGTCCAAGCCCGGATGCGGCCTTGACGGGCACCAGCAAGCCCGCGGCCACCGGAATGGCCGCTCCCAGGGTCAAGGTGGCGAGGCCCTGGTTCCACGCCAGGGTCCCAAGCGCCGCCACCGCCAGCACGCCGCCGAAGAGGCGCACCCGCCAGCGCCCCTCTGCTTTGGCGGGCCGCAAGAGCCGGTAGGTGACGAAACCACAAAGCGCAAACGACAGCAAAACAGGCCAAAATGGCGCCCGTTCCACGCCGCCTACCAGATAGAGCCCCCACACGGTCAGCGCGGACCAGGCAGCCGCCCGGCTGCGGCGCACGGGCGCAGCCCGCAGCGTCTCCACGTGTGACAGGCGGTTCGTGGTTTTCGCCAAGCCAGGAAACACCCACAAGTGGCTCAGCAGTCCGAAGGCAACGAGCAAGATGGGCAAGGCTGCCGCGGGACGGGTGAGCCACAAGCGCGCCGTGACGGTCAACACCGCCGCCACACCCAGCGTGGCCAGCAAGCGACCTGCATGCGGGCGACGGGCCATCACGAGCCCCGCGAGCGAAAGCGCCGCGGCGCCGAAGCCCGCCGCAACTCCCAAGGGCTGCCAGGGCTCGCGCGCAAGGCCTTCGTGAACCCAAAGCGCAAGCACCAGCACGAAGGGACCCACGGAGAGCATGAGCCCCGCGGCAGTGGCCAGCGGGTTCATGCGCCCCTCCCCGTCCCGTAGGTTCGCCGCCTTCGCTCCGCGGAGCGAAGCCACCGAGGTGTCGGGCGCCGAAACGCAGGCCGCACAAGTTCAGGGTTCATCAGGGTAAGCCGCGCCCTTCTATCGCCTTTTCGGCGGCAGAGCCACAGGTCGTAGCGCCCCCGAAGCCAACCTTGTATGTCTACCTCTTCTTCTGTCCTCCACGGGACAGAGCCACTTTTCGATTCACGACAGGAGAGACACCATGGCTAAAGTGACGTTCAAGGGGAACCCGGCGCAGACGTCCGGGGACCTTCCCGGGGTGGGGTCTGCCGCGCCGGCGCTTTCCCTCGTCAGCCGCGCGCTCGAAGAGGTCACCCTCGACGCGTACCAGGGCAAAAAGAAGATCCTGAACATCGTTCCCAGCCTCGACACGGGCGTGTGTGCCACGTCGACCCGCACCTTCAATCAGAAGGCGGCAGGGCGCGACGACACCGTGGTGCTGGTGATCTCGAAGGACCTGCCGTTTGCACAGAAGCGCTTTTGCGAGGCCGAAGGCATCAACAACGTGGTGAGCCTCTCGGCCTTCCGTAGCGGCTTTGCCAAGGATTGGGGCGTGGAGCTTCTGGACACACCCCTCAAGGGTCTGACGGCACGCGCCGTGGTGGTGCTGGACGCCAGCAACAAGGTGCTCTACACCGAGTTGGTTCCCGAGATCACGCAAGAGCCGAACTACGACGGTGCCCTGGCCGCGCTCGGCTAAACGCCTCTCGTCACGACACGTCGCTCACCGGGGCGACGGAAACGGGGAGCCCTCGGACGACGGCTCCCCGTTTCGTTTCGTGACGCGGCCGAATCATCCCGCCCCCTCTGCGCGGACGCGCCGAGAATGATAGATTGCGGTGTTCAGTGACCTGGCGACGGCATACCGACCCGCCCTACGACCGCGTGGAGCTCACCAACCCGGCCGACGGCGGCTTTGTCTACTGGCTGTTCAAGTTCTACGCCTTCGGCCTGTGCTGCCTGGGCGGGGTGGCGGTCTTGGCAGGGGGCGCAGCCTACCTGTACTTCGCGTCGACGCTGCCTCCCACGCCGGATCTGTCCCGCTTCGAGCAAGAGGCCGCGGCCACCACCACCGTGCGTGCGTGGGACGGAACCCCTCTTGCCGAGTGGGCCCAGGAATACCGCGAGATCGTTCCCCTCGCGCGCATCCCGCAGCCGCTCGTCAATGCGTTCATGGCCGTGGAAGACCGGCGCTTCTTCGAGCACGGCGGCCTCGATTACCGCGGCATCGCACGCGCCCTGATTGCCAACCTCCGCGCCGACCGCGTGGCCCAAGGCGGGTCCACCATCACCCAGCAGGTGGCCAAGTCTTTTTTGTCACCCGAGCGCACCCTCGCACGGAAAATCCGCGAGGCGATCCTGTCTCACCGGCTCGAGGCTCACAACAGCAAGGAAGAGATCCTCACGCTCTACCTCAATCAGATCTTCCTGGGGCATGGTGCATACGGTGTAGCCGCGGCCGCGCGGCGTTTGTTCGACAAGTCCCTCGACGAGCTCGAGATCGCCGATATGGCGCTCATCGCGGGGCTCGCAGGCGCGCCCAGCCGCTTTTCGCCTGTCTTGCGCCCCGAGCTGGCGCGGGAGCGGCGCGATCACGTGCTCGAAGCCATGGCGGCCGCCGGCTTTTTGGACGACGCCGAGGTCACGCGGCAAAAGGCGCACCCCGTGGTGACCCGGGCCCAACCCGACATCTTTCACGAACGCTCCCCTTACTTTGCCGAACACATCCGCCGCGATCTGGCCGCGCGCTACGGCGAAGAGACCCTGTGGCGGGGCGGCTTGCACGTCGAGACCACGCTCGTGCCGTGGATCGATGCCGCCGCCCAAGAAAACGTCGACTTCTCCCTCCGAAAGCTCGATAAGCGGCAGGGCTACCGCGGCCCTCTGACCCAGCTCCTGGACCCGCACGCCGAAGAGTTCCGCCAGCGCGCGGCTTTACGCTACGGTGACAGCCCTCCCGCCGAGGGGCGGCTTTACCTTGGCCTCGTCGAGTCAGCCAACGCCAAGGGCGCGAAGGTGCGCGTGGGCGCTGGCGTCTACGAGTTGCCCCGCGAGGGCTTTGCCTGGGCATTCCCCTACAGCACCCGCAACTTCGACAACGATCTCGAACTGCCGGAGACCGCGGTGCCGCTGCGCAAGGGCGACGTGGTGTGGGTGAAAAACGCGCATACCAGCCAGCTGCAGCGCTTCGGCGACTGGCGTTACGACGAAAAGAACGAGGTCCGCTACCTCGCCCCCTGGAGCGACAAAAAACCTCCCAAGGGGCCGCCAAAGCTCCAACTCGAACAGCAACCCAAGGCCCAGGCGGCGCTCTTCGCCTACGATCACCGCAGCGGCTACGTGATCAGCATGGTGGGAGGGCACGACGCGGACAGGTCTCAGTTCAACCGCGTGGTTCAGGCCTGCCGCCAGCCGGGCTCGACCTACAAGCCCATTTACTACTCGCTGGCGCTCGACAAAGGGTACGGCTATGCGTCCCTGCTCAATGACATTCCCCGTGCCGAGGTGGACCCCATCACGGGCGAGGTCTGGACGCCGACCAACCTGAACAACACCGTCGAGTACCAGGTGACGCTCGAGTACGCGCTCATCTGGTCGAAGAACGTGCCTTCGGTGCAGCTCTTCAAGTTGGTGGGGGGCCAAGACACCGAGGCGTGGGCGCGGCGGCTGGGCTTCACCACGAAAATCATTCCTGACCAAGCGCTGGCCCTGGGCGCTTCGTGCACCCGCATCGACGAGTCCACGCGTGCATTCTCCGCCTTCGCCCGCAACGGCGTGCTCACCGATCCTGTCTACATCCGCCGCGTGCGCGATCGGCGGGGTCGGCTGCTCGAGGATCACACCGAGCTTGGCGACCCCATGAGCAGCCCCACGGAGCGGCTCGACCGCATGGTGGCGCTGGCCACGGCCGCCCCGCCCGAGCCGGTGATCCCCCCGCGCACGGCCTGGCTGACCTCCCAGCTGCTGCGCCGGGTGGTCACGAATGGCCACGCCCCGGCCATGCGCGCCACACAGCTGCCGTTCGCCGGCAAAACGGGCACGTCCAGTGAAACCATGGACTCGTGGTTCATCGGGTACTCGTCACGCTGGATGCTCACCACCTGGATGGGTGACGACCTTCGCGAACGCCCGCTTGGGCGCAAGGATGCGTCCTTCATGCTGAGCGTGCCTCTGTCGGCCCGCTTCCTGTGGGAGGTCAAGGGCGATCAGCCGCTCGAGGACATTCCCTGGGAACGCCCCGAAGGCGTCAAGCGCACCGACACGGGCGGCACGTTGCGCACCTCGATGGAAGAGGTCAAGGCGGAGCAAGAGGCGCAGGGCCGCCCCCGCAAGGGCTGAGCCCGCAGGGGAATGCACCCCTTACCGGTGTTGCACACGGACTGCGCAGCTTCTGCGCGCTTGGCTGCCCAGGGGGCAGGTATTTCTGGCACGTTGCTTGAAATAGCGGGGCGCTGGAGGTGTTCACCATGCTGCGGGTCCGCGACATCATGACGAGGGAAGTGTTCACGTTGGAGGCCAAGGCGTCCGCCCTCGAAGCAGCCTGGGCGCTCACCCGGCGCAGCATCAACAGCGCCCCGGTGCGGGATGCGCAGGGCCGCCTGGTCGGCGTGCTTTCGAAGAGCGATCTCGTGAACCCCGAGCCCCAGGATTGGATCAAGGGAGAGGCCCTCGTCGAAGACCTCATGACGCCCAACGTGCTCGGCCTTTACGAGGATGATCCGGCCGTGGCTGCGGCCCAAGGCATGGTGGAGTCCAACGTACACCAAGCCGTGGTGTACACCGACGACGGCAAGCTTGCCGGCATCGTGGCGGCGATGGACATCGTCAAGGCCGTGGCCAAAGGCGAGGACTTCCGCAGCACCGACGACGCTTGACGCGCGACGGGCACGCCTTCAGGAGTGGCCCTTCACCTCGCCGGCCTCGAGTTCCATGAGGGCAATCACATCGCAGAAGCGCTCCTGATTCACCTTGTCCACGGCGGCGAGGCTCCGGTGGGCTTCGAGCATCACGCTGCCCAGTTCGGCCCGGTTCGGGGCCTCCCCGTCCGTGATCTCTTCGCTCGTTGGCACCTCGGGCGCGGGGGCTTCGGTCATCTGGAAGATCTCATCCAGGCACATGCTGCATAGCAGCTGGCGGATGGACTCTTGCGTGGAGATGATGACCGGGCGGTGGCTCCCTCGCTCCTGGAGCCGCTGCGCGATGCGGACCAACTCGCCCAAATTCGTGCTGTCGATCGAGTCCGTTTCGCTCAGGTCCACCACCAAGTCGTCCACGGTCTCGTTCGCGAGCAAGAGGTTGACGAACTTATCCACCGAAGGCGCCAAGGGGTAGCGAATCTCCCCTACGTAGCGCAGCACGTGAAGCGGGCCCTCGTGTGCGTAGAGTACGCGGCCATCAGCCATGTGATGGTCTCCTTTCCATGCAAAGCAGAGTGATGTCATCCTCGGCGTGGGTGTCGGCCCCGACACCGAGTGCGGAGGCCAGAGCGTCGATGTTGGCGGCGCTGGCGCCCAGTTTGAGCACGGCCTCGAGTCGCCGCGCAGGGACCACACCTTTTTCGCCTGCCAAGATACCGTCCGAGGCCACCAACAGCCGGTCCACGTCGGCGAGGGGCAACTCGGCGCGGCTGTAGCGGGCGTCGGAGAACAACCCCAGGGGCCGCCCGGGCATCTCCAAGAAACGCGGGTGCAGGCGGCCGAACACGGCCGGAAACGGGTATTGGCCTGCATTGGACCACACGAGCGTATCGGTCTCGAGATCCACCACCCCGTAAAACATCGTGGCGTGTTTGTCGATGTGCCGCCCCAGCAAGTCACGGCTGAGCTGCTCGAGCAGGCGATCGGGTTCGAGGATGAGATCGCTCACCCCCTGGGCGAAGGCCTCACGATACTTGGCGACCAGCGCCGTCAACATGGCGGTGACGAAGGCCGAAGCCGCACCGTGCCCCGCAACGTCCATGAGGTAGAGGCCCGCATACCGCGGTCCCAGCTTGAAGTAGTCGACGAAGTCGCCGCTCAGGACCCGCGAGGGGAAGATGCGACGGCTCAGCGTCCAGGCGCCGAGCTCGAGCTTGTCGGGAGGCAACATCTGGAACTGCAAACGACGGCCCGCCTCCTGATCGGCCTTCAGCTCCTCGAGCGCCACGGCCAACTGGGCGTTCAGCTGCTCGAGCCTCGCGCGATGTTCGCGGTTTTCGCGCAGCAGGCGCGCTTTGTCCAAAGCCCGCGTCACCGTTTGCGCCAAGATCTCCGACTGCAGGAGCGGCTTGGTCACGTAGTCCCAGGCGCCAAGCCGCAGCGCCTGCAAGGCGTCGTTCATGGTTCCCTCTCCGGAGACCACAATCACGGGCGTCTCGGGCGCTTCTTGCGACAGACAAGACAAAACATCGAGGCCGTCGATGCCCGGCATGCGCAGATCCACCAGCACGGCGTCGGGCAGGCGCTCACGAAAGGCCTCGATCCCGCTCTCGCCATCTTCGGCCTCCGTGACCTCGAACCCCGCGAACGAAAGGATGCGTGCAAACGCAGTCCTCACCAACTCGTTGTCATCGATGAGCAACACCTTCGTGGCAACCGCCATTGACCTCCCCATTCCTCTCGAAACCGTTGGGAATCGTACCAAAGCCAACCAACACGAGCACGCTCTAATTCAGTACGCGATTTACCGCATTCACGATCGAGCCCGCCACCGTGGCCAATCGGTGACGTGGTCCCCATTACGGAAATCTCACGGGGGTGCCTTCGTCCCCCTACTGCCGTCAGCGCGTCAGCACACTTCGGCGTGCAACATCCCCCTGCGCGGGGGTCAGCGTGATCGCACCTCGCCGGGTCGCCCAGAACATGAGGTTGCTGGCATCGTGGGCTTCGCACTCGTGGGCGTCGAGAGTGCCACTCCGATCGGTGTCGGCGCGTGGTGGGCACACGGGCGTATCGTCGAGACCGTCGGCGATCGCGGTGGGCGCCTGCGCCTCCTCTTGCTGCAGGGGACCTTCGGTGGTGTGAAACAGACCCAAGGCGTGACCGAGCTCATGCGCGATGATCTGACCCGCGAAACGGGACTCTTGCGCGAAGAGGGCCGCGCTCACGACCAGGCCCGAGCGCGCAGTGCCGCTGACCGGGGGCACAGGCACCCCCCCGGTAATCGCCCACAGGCGGCCTTCCCGGCCGAGCCGTACATCAGACACCACGAACAAAGGCACGCCGTCGTCGTCATCGAGCCCCGAGGGCGTAAGGCGCTGCAGCAATCGCTGCAGCTGGGGCGAATCACTGCCGAGCGCGGGGTCAATCTCGAGGGGCGCGAAGAGGGGCCCCTCGCCCTCCGCGAGGCGGCTCGTCTTCGTCTCGACGAGCTCGAGACCGCCGGTCCGCCAGATCGCGCGGGCCCGCGCCAGAGCGGGCGCGAGGCGCTCCGGAGGCACGCCGCCACCGGCGTCGATGATGTGCAAGGGGAGCGCCTGCGCGCGGGGCACCGTTGCAGGAACGTGTGGGTACTTGGCCCATACACGCAGCCCCAACGACTCCGCGGGCAGCGGGGAGCCCCGCCGTACCACGGTCACCTCGAAGGGAGGGATGAGCGGCAGGGCGCCGCTGGCCACGGGCAGCTGGACGGTTACGATGCCACGCCCCGCGAGCACGCGGTTGAGCGAAAACTCCGGGGACGCGCCCTCCACCAGCTGCCGACCCGCCGCGTCCCTCACGTCGAGCGCCAAGCGCCCTTCGGGCCGCCCCGTCACCATGACGGTGAGCGAAAGAAGATCCGCGCGTGCTTCGGGCAAGGGCCCCACGAAGGCCTGTGCCTCGCGCGCGCCCTCGGCCAGGGCGATCGTGCCCGCCACGAGCTCGAGCCGCACGGCGCCCTCGGACACGAGCGGCGGCAACGGTGTGGGCTCGGGCTCGCCCCCGTCACACGCCCCCAACGCCAGCACGATAGCCGCCACACGGGACAGGAGCCTGACCATCAGACGGGCCATGCTCTCGTGCGCGCGGCGACGGGTGCGAGGTCGCAACAGGTGCGGCTCACGACACGAAGCGAACCGCCAGCGCACCGTTTTCCAGGAACACGTGGACCCGCCCCTGCTCGTGTTCGGCGAAGATTTGAAACGCCATGTCTTCGAGCCGGCGGCTCAGCACCGAGGCCAGCCCGCGGGCGCCGGTCTCACGGCTCAGGGTCTCCCGCACCACGTGGGTGAGCACCTCGGGCTCGATGCGCAACTCGAAGCCTTCATCGTTGTATTCGGCGAGAAGCCGCGCCACCACGTTGTCTCGCAGGATGGAAAGCAACGTGCCTTCGTCGAGGGCCTCGAAGGGCACGACGCGCGAAAAGCGCGCCATCAGCTCCGGCAAAAAGCCGTAGGTCTGAAAGCTGCCCACGTTCTCCACGTCTTCGGGAGAAAACCCGGTCCCCACGCTGGCCGCCGGGGCCACCGCCGCGTCACGCCCAAAGCCGATGCTTTCCCGGGCTTTTCGCTGTTTGAGCACGCCATGAAAACCCGAAAACGCGCCGGCCGCCACGAACGCCACATCGGCGGTCGACATCATCACGCTATCGGAGTAGCTCGCGTGCGACACCTCGAGAGGCACCACCACCTCGGCCGCCTCGAACATCTTGAGCAGCTCCCGCTGCACCCCGAGCCCCGTCACGTCCTTCGTGGTCCCCGCGCCCGCAAAAACCGCGTTGTTTTGGCCTGAAGCGATCTTGTCGAACTCGTCCAGGCAGACGATGCCCACCGCGGCCAGCTGGGGGTTGTCGTCGGCGACCTGCAGGAGCCGCGTCAAGATGGTGCTGGGATCTTGCCCTACGTAGCCCGTTTCGGAGTACGTGGTGATGTCGATGATCACGGTGGGAAGGCGCAAGATGCGCTGAAACAGAAGCTCGACCAGGTGTGTTTTGCCGCACCCCGTGGGTCCCATGAGCAGGGTATTCGCTTTCGGCAGCAGCTCGGCCCGGCTCACGTTGTCGAGGTGGATGCGCTTGACCCTCCGTACGTGGCGGTACGCCATGAGCGACATGGCCCTGCGGGCCAGGGGCTGCCCCCGATAGCCCAAGTCTTCGAGCCGGGCGAAGATGGCGCGAGGCGACATGTCCGGGACATCTCGCAAGGTCTTGAGGAAACTCTCATGCCCCGATTTGCGGTAGCGCTTGACCGGCTCCACGAAACCCAAGGGTAGCATAGGTGAAACCGACCCCGCACTTTACGCGCGGCCGTGGGTGCCCAGCCGCAAGGCCGCTTCACCGATTGCATCGGGCCGTTGACTCAGCGGGGCCAGGCTGGGAAACTGCCGCGTCCATTCCGCTTTAGATTCACGGGAGAATCCATGTCCGAGTATTTGTTCACGTCCGAAAGCGTCTCCGAAGGCCACCCCGACAAAATGTGCGACCAGATCTCCGACGGGGTTCTCGACGCCATCATCAAAGACGACCCCACGTGCCGCGTGGCTTGCGAGACCCTCACGAAGACCGGCTTCGTGATGCTGGCTGGCGAGATCACCACGACGAGCGTGGTCGACTACCCCACGATCGTGCGGAACGTGGTCAAGGACATCGGGTACGACAGCTCCGACGCAGGCTTCGACTGGCAAACCTGCGGCGTGATGGTGGCGATTGAACAGCAATCACCCGACATCGCGCAGGGCGTGGATGGCAAAGGCGTCTACACGAAGGACGACCTTGGCGCCGGCGACCAGGGCATGATGTTCGGCTACGCCAGCGACGAGACCCCGGAGCTGATGCCCATCGCCATTCAGCTCGCCCACAAGCTCACCCGCAAGCAGGCCGAGATCCGCAAGAAGAAGAAGGTCGACTTCCTGCGCCCCGACGCCAAGAGCCAGGTTACGGTTCGCTACGACGAAAACGATCGCCCCGTGGCGATCGACACCGTGGTGCTTTCGACCCAGCACAACGAAGCGGTGAAGTACAAGACGCTCAAGGAAGCGATCATGGAGCTGGTGATCAAGCCCGTGCTTCCGGCCAAGCTCGTCACCAAACAAACCAAGTACTTCATCAACCCCACGGGCCGCTTCGTGGTGGGTGGCCCCATGGGCGACTCGGGCCTCACCGGGCGCAAGATCATCGTGGACACCTACGGGGGCATGGGCCGCCACGGTGGCGGGGCCTTCTCGGGCAAGGACCCCTCGAAGGTGGATCGCTCCGCCTGCTACTACGCGCGCTACATCGCCAAGAACGTCGTGGCCGCAGGGCTCGCCCGACGCTGCGAGGTGCAGCTGGCCTACGCGATCGGTGTGGCCAAGCCGGTATCGATGCTGGTCCAGACCTTTGGCACCGGCGTGATTCCGGACGCCGAGATCTCGAAGATCGTGGCTGCGCACTTCGATGCGCGCCCCGCGGCGCTCATCCGCGAGCTGGACCTGCGCCGCCCCATCTACCGCAAAACGGCCGCCTACGGGCACTTCGGCCGCACCGAGCCCGAGTTCACCTGGGAGAAGACCGACAAGGCCGATGCCCTCAAGGCCGCGTCCAAGTCGAACGGCACCAGCGCCGGCAAGTCCAGCGCCTCAGGCAAAAACGGCACCAGCACCAACGGAGCCGCCACCAAGCCTCCGAAGGCGCGACGCAAGCCGGCTCAGGTCTCGGTATAGCCGAGCCCCCTGCGAGGGCCACGTCGAAGGACGCCGGCCCCCCGCACGTTCCGCGGCCGTCTTTCGAGGCGGCCGCGGCCGTTTCGAAGACCCTCGTTCAGGCGAGGATGATCCGCGGCGAAGCCAGGCCTTGCCGCACCAGATGCAGGGCCGCTTCGGAGGCGGCCTCGGCCTCGGTCGCGCGGCGCACGCAAAACACGCCGTTGTGCTCCTTGCACGTGGCCACCACCTGCTTGAGGTCCTCGATCAAGGAGAACGCGGCGTCGGCCAGGGGCGAGGCCAGCGGGCCGGGCGAAGGCGCGCCCGCGGCCACCAGATGCGCCCGAAAGCGCTCCACCGCGTCCTTGACCTTGGCCGCGTCGAAGGTGGCAAGCACCGCCTCGAGCGCCGAGGCGTCGACCTGCACCAACCTAGGGAAGCCCTCGTCCATCGGAATGACCGAAGCGGCGCTCTCCACCGGGAAAACGCCGATCACGCCGTCTTCGTCGGCCGACGGCGTTTGGAAAGGAACGATGTCGACGAAGAGCAAGAGCGGATCCGCATCGGCCTCGAGCTCGGCGAGGTCGTCGGGATCGATCGGCGGAAAGGTCTCCGGGGCCCCGATGTGCAGCAGAGGCACCACCAACTCACGCCACAGCTCCTCGGGGGCCAGGCCACTCGACGCCTTGGCACCGTGGATCCACGCCAGCAGCTCACAGAGCGAGGTGGCCCGCGGCAGCTGCGCCTCGAGGGCCGTGTCCCCGTCCATTTGTCCGAGGGCACCCACGATTTGGGCCCGTACCTGGGCCTTGACGGGCTCCGGCAACTGCGCCGGCGCGCGATCGATGGCCCGATCGATTTCGCGGCGCTCTTCACTGGCCGTGCTGGCCAGCATGGTGTGCACCGCCTGGGGATCGAGGCACGCCACCTGGGCGAGACCCGGATCGAAGAGGCGCTGGTAATCGACCGGGCCCAATTTTTGGGCCGAGAGGCTGGCCGCCTCGGGCGCCAGCGTGGCCCGCGCCACCGCGGAACGCAGATCGCGGGTCATGTCGTCGAGCTCGGCGAGCTTGCCGCGCCCGAGCGCCCGCGTGGCCGCTTCGATCGGCGACACCACGGCCACCGCTTCACACAGCCCCATCGAAGCGCCAAAGCCGCTCGAGCGGTTGGGGAACCAGAATGCGCCCAAATCTTTTTCGAGGCGCTCGGCGAAGGCCGCCCCCACCATGAAGGCCACCACCCGGTGCTCCGGCCGCGCAAGCGAAAAGGCACCACCCAGCATCTTGATGACGCCCGCCTCGATCTCGGCGAAGGGAGCCACCAAGGGATCGAGGTGCGGGCCCTCGAGCTTCTGGAGGTTCGTTGTGAAATCGTTGAAGGCAGCTGGAATCTGAGGCGGTTTCGGATGGTTCACGTGTAGCTCCCATCTGCAGCCAAGGCCGCAGGAAGGGCGAGAATACGCGCCGGGCGGGGCCCTGGCCAGAAGACGTTTGGGAGGCGACGCTCGTCCGGCTCAACCGGCCGCGAACGAGAATCGCCTCGCGGGTCCGCCAGGCTCTCTCGCGGTGGGCGCGAGGCGCACCCCTTCGCGCCGGGCTTCCTCGCCGGGCGCGGGCGCGGGCGTCTCTTCTGAGCCTTCGCTGCCTTCTTGAAGGCCTTCTTGTGAGCCTCCTTCGGTGGGTAGGCCCGGCAAGGTCTCTTCCTCTTCCGTTTCGATCACGTCGTCCCCCACCTCGAAGTCGGCCCCCGGTTCGGCTTGTTCGTCCGTGGGCTCGTTGACGAGGCCTTGGGCGTACCCCATCAGCGCTTCCACCACGCGCACCTGGGCCTTCCGCACGGCGTTCACGCCCCGGCGGCGGATGTGGTCCACCATGATCGAAAACACGAGGATCTCGGACTCGTCCCCCACGTACCCTGACAGGCACGACTTGCCATTCAGCGTGCCTGTCTTGGCCCGTACCCGGTGCGCGGCCACGGAGCCGGCGAACCGATGCTTCGTCGTGCCGTCGACGCCGCCCACCGACAGCGACTGCAGGATCTCGGGCCCGATGCGGGGATCGAAATAAAGCGTGCGCAAGAGCTCCGTGAGCCCGTGGGGCGACAGCCGGTTTTCGTGGCCAAGCCCGCTGCCGTTCGTGCTGTGATAGGCGGAGTCGGGCATCCCGAGCTCCGCCAGGGCCTCCCGCAGGGCCCGCACCCCTTCCGCCATGCTGGGAACGCCCCCGTAGACCTGGGCGCCCAACGTCTCGAGCAGCCGATCGGCGTAATCGTTGTTCGAGATTTTGTTGATGGGCCGCATGAGCGCCGGCAGCGGAGCCGACAGATGCTGGGCCAGCATCTCGGAGGGCCGCGCGCCTGACGCGGGCGCCGTGGCTTCGCGCACGACGGCGCCCCCGTCGATCTTCACGCCCCGGCGTTCGAGCGCCTGGAGCAAGAGAGCGGCGGCGTAAAGCATGGGCGTGTTCGGCCGCCGGCGAAACACCACGCCGGCCTGGCGCTGGGAGATGCGCCCGCGCACCGTCACCACGATGCGCCCGCCCTGGCTGCCCACGGTCACGGTGATGCGCGTACGCCCGCGCGCCACGGTGGTGGCCTGGTTCGCCACCACGATCCCTTCGAGGGCGGGCTCGTAAGTCACCTGCGGGCGGCCCCGAGGCTGGGCGCCCGGGCGCACCCGTACCACCAGGGCCGAGCGGCTCACCGACAGGGGCGGCCGCGCGCCGGGCGCGGCGTCGTCCACCCCCAGGTAGCGGCGATCGGCGACCACGTCGCCCGCCACGCGGCGCACGCCCCGCGCCACGAGGGCCGTGGCCAGGGATTCGAGGGCCCGCGCGTCGAGCGACGGATCCCCTCCTCCCCGCAACACGAGATCTCCCGGCACGAGCCCGGTCTCGTCGGGAGGCGCCCCCGTCACTTCGGTGCGGTAGCGAAACTGATTGCCCAGCCGAAGCAACGCCGCCGCCGTGGCCAGGATCTTCTGGTTCGAGGCGGGGTCCATGAGGAGATCGGCCCTTCGGGTGAAGAGCACCCGGCCGCTGCGCGCCTCCGTGACACGAATGGCGGTGCGCACGCGCCCCAGCACCGGCCCGTGCACCAAGCTGTGCAGGGCCTCCTGAAGGCGCAGGATGCGCTCGCGGTCGGGGTCGTCGTCCGAGGGCGGCGGCGCCTCGTCTTCGGGTCTGGGTTGCGGGGCTGGCGCCAGGGTCGTGGCCTGGCCGCCCGGTGTGGGGCGAGAGCCTGCGTGCACGGGCACGGCCACGCCGACCAGCACCAGGAACGCATGACCGGCAAGGACGCTCGCGGTCCTTCGAGACCGTGAACACTCAGTAGGCACAGCGAAACCCCAGATCCCCGTCCCGGTGCGTGGGCGCCCACGCGTTGCGGTTACTCGCCCGAGGCTCCACGAAGTAGCTGCAGCACGAGCCGCCCTTGACGATCCTGCGGACTGGGTCTCGGTCGTAGGCGTCGGCCACCCATTCCCAGACGTTGCCGGCGAGGTCCAGGATCCCTTCGGGCGTGGCCCCGGCAGCGTGAGAGCCCACGGGCTGCGGATGACCCGGGTTTTCGGCCCCACAAGGCCCCTCGCGCTCGAAGCTGCCCCAATTGCCTCGGGCACACGAAAGCTCGTCGCCCCAGGGAAACACGCGCCCATTGGCCCCCCGCGCGGCCCTCTCCCACTCGGCCTCGGTGGGCAGCCGCCCCTTCATGAAGCGGCAATAAGCCCGGGCCTCGTGCCACGACACCTGCGTCACCGGCAGGGCCGCGTCCGGGGAGGGCGCGCGTTCGTTCGCCTCCAACGGTTTGCATCGGCGGGCTTTGACACAGAGAGCGTATTGGCCCTGTGTCACCTCGGTGCGGTCGATCCAGAAGGAAGGCAGATTGCGCAGGCGCTGGGGGCGCTCGTCTTCCTCGTGATCGTTAGAGCCCTGGACGAAGCGGGCGGCCCCCAGGCGGACCCGGTCGGGCTTCGGCCCCTCTGCGCGCGAGGTTCCGAGACTCAAGACGAGACCCGCCGCCACGCACCAGCGCTGGAGACGAAGCGAGGGCCGGGTCGACATGGGAAGCACAGGCTAGCGCGGGCGCGTGGACGACTCAAAACCGAATCTGCGCGTACCCGCAGCGCCCCTCAACGGCACAGATTCGGCGACACACAGACGCCCTCGGCGCACGAGCGGCTCCAACAGCCCGCCTCGCTGGCGCACGGCCCTCCCAGGCCTTGACGGGGCACACACACACCGCCGTCGCAAACGTCCCCCTCCGCACACTGCCGCGAAAACGCGCAGGCCTGCCCTCGCGGCACCCGCACCGTGCACGTGCCGGTGCCGTCCACCACGCTGCCTTCGCAGTAAGCCTGGGGAGGGCAGGGATCGGGAATGCCGATCACGCAGGTCTGACCCAGGCCCGCCCCTGCGCGGCAGGCGGGCAGCTCCCCCGCACGTTCCGAGAGTATTGGGCAGGACAGCCCGGGTCCGCAGAAGTAGCTGGCCAAGATGGCGCAGGTGGCGCCGACCGGGGCCGACCAGGTCGTCAACACCGGCAGGCACTGGCCGGGGTCGAGGATCGTGGGTGAAAAGCACGTGGTGCCAAACGCGCAGGGAGGTCCAAACACGTCGCACACACCTTCGGCGGGGATGGGCACGGCGCACCGCCCGCCGATGTCGGGGCACCGCAGGCCCGGCGCGCAATCGCGATCGACATCGCAGTCTTCCCCCGCGACGCCCCGGGGTCGACACGCACCAGGGCATTCCGCGCCCACCCGGCAACTGTGATCCGCCCGGCAGTCAAAATCCGAAACGCAAGGGGTGTCGGTGGTTCCCAAGCCGCCCGCCGCCTCGAGACAGGCCTCGGGCAAGGCCGTCTGAAACCGCGCGCAGCCCTCCGCCTCGAGCGCCGCCAGGCACGTCTTTGCGGCGCGGGCGTCATAGACCGCCGTGCCCCGCGCCACGGCGTCGGCCAGTTCGCCCACGAGCGTGCTGGCCAGGCGGCTCGTGGTTTGCGACGCGCACGTCTCGGACGGCACATCCAATGGCCTCCCCGTGCACTGCGGGCGCACGGCGCACTCGAGGGCCGCGAGCTGCGCCGGCAGCTCTGCAAGCGTGACGCCCTGCGTGCCGTCACAAGCCAACAGCCCGCAGGCCATCACGGCAAGGGGCACGAGAACGCGCGTCGCCGAGGGCCTGACGCGGGGCTGCGCCGGGGCCGGCTGGCCCCGCGGCGCGCAGCTCATCGCAGCTTTTCCAATCGCTCCCGCGCCTCGATCACCCAGGGATCATCGCCCGTCTCCTGGGCCAGGCGCAAGTACTCCCCCAGATGCTGGCGCGCCTGTGCCCGGCTGCCCAGGGCCTCGAGCGCGGTGGCCAGGTTGTAATGGGCGTCCGCGAATTCGGGGTTGCTGGCCAAAACCCGCCGGTACTCGGCAGCGGCCAGGTCCATGTCCCCGTCTTCGAGCAGCAGGTTCGCGAGATTGAAGCGCGCCTCCGACTGCTCGGGATCGAGCCCCAGGGCCTTCTCGAAGCTCGCCCGGGCGGCGTCTTCATCGCCCCGTCGGTAGGCGAGGCCACCCAGGTTGGTGTGCGCGGCGGCCAGGCCGGGATCGGCAGCCAGCGCCTGGCGGTAGCAGGCTGCCGCCTCGTCCTCTTTGCCGGGTTGCGCTTCGAGCGCCAGGCCCTCGACGAACCAGTCGTAGGCCGAAAGCCGCCCCCCCTCCACCTTGGGCGCCTTCACGGAAAGTGGCGTGGCGTCCATGGCGGCCGAAGCCTGCTGAGCCAATTCAGCCAGGCCGAAGTCGAACACGCGCTGCCCGGTCACCTCGTAGGCCGCGCCTTCGTCCAGCACCACCAGGGCCACGCCGTTGAAGGCCACACGCAAACGCAAGAGCGCCGCAGGCCCACCGTCGACGTTGGGCAAGGTGGCGTGTGCCGCGGCCAGCGCGTCGCGGATCTGCGCCGTTTTGAAGCCCCTGTCCACCAGCTCGGCAGCCGCTTTCACGCACACGAGATCGCGGAAGCTGTAGAGCTGCCGCGTGCCCCGCCGCAGCGAGGGGCCCACGAAACCGCTTTGCGCCCAGTACCTGAGCTTGCTCTCGGCCACACCGCTGATCGCGGCCACGGCGGAAAACGTATACCCATCGCTCACGGTCGGTTCGGGTGGGCCCCCGGGCCCCTTCACGGAAGACACGGCCATCACAGCTTCGCCTCCACGTCCACGTCGATCAAAATCTTCACACCTTTGGTGCTCACGCGCATCTCGGCGCTGACCTCGTGCACCTTCGTGTGAGAGAGCCGTTCGGCCTCTTTGGTCGCGATCTGGCGGATGCGGTTGCGGGCCCAGGTGTCACGGGCCAGCATGGCCCCCAGCCGCCGGGCCGTGCCCACGTCGGCAGACTCGCGAAAGAGCCCCACGGTGCCCGCCAAGTCCAAGGTCAGCATCGTCGACCCTTCGAAGATCTGGCGCCCCGTGCGGGTGATGCGCTGGCCCTCCGAAAGCACGTCGGCCCGGCCCAGCAGGACCTCGACGGCGGCTTTGGACAAGCGCTCGCGCACTTCGCGCTCGAAGATCGCGATCCGAGCGGCGCGCACCATCGGGCGCAGGCGCGTGAGCGGGCGATCGGGAACGGCGTCCGTCCCGGGGTGCGCGGACGGTCCCAGGGCAGAGTGCGTCGACGATGAAACGGGGGCTCGAGGCTTTGCGGGGACCATGTGCTCTCATGTAGGATAATGTCGTATCTAAAAAAGCGCAAGCGCCGCTCACCGATTCACCCAGGCCCCTGCGGACCACCGCAGAAGCCAAGGGCGACGAACTCGGCTACGCTGGCGTCGAACTCGCCTCGAGGACCGTCGTAAAGCGCCCGCCCATGTTCGCCGCAGAGCTGCCCCCGGAACACGACGATCCTCTTGGACCCCTCATGACACAGCTGCGGCAACGTCAGTGGGGGGTGCTCGACGGATGGCTGCCGGACGATGCCTTGCGCGCCCTGCGGGCCGATCTGCTGCGCCTGCGCCTGGCGGCGCGCTTTCGCCCGGCGGGCGTGGGACGAGGCGCTTCGTTTCGCCTGGCGCCCGAGATCCGCTCGGACTTCGTGCACTGGATGGACCCCGCGGCTCTCTCGCCACCTCAGCAGGCGCTGTGGGCGGCGTTCGAGCAGCTCCGGGTGCGTCTCAACCGCACCTTCTTCCTGGGCTTGCGGCGCTTCGAGGGACACTTGACGGTCTATCCCCAAGGGGCGCACTACCAAAAACACGTCGACCAGTTCGCTGACGCCGTTCACCGCCGCGTCTCTTGCATCCTTTACCTCAACCGCGTGTGGAGCCTCGCCGACGGGGGTGCCCTGCGC
This sequence comes from Myxococcales bacterium, assembly GCA_022184915.1. Classification (NCBI taxonomy): domain Bacteria; kingdom Pseudomonadati; phylum Myxococcota; class Myxococcia; order Myxococcales; species Myxococcales bacterium. The sequence goes on from JAGTJU010000003.1 coordinate 47,305, forward strand.
GTCTACGATCCACTGGCCACGGACACACCCGTCGCGGACCTGCCTCCCCTGTGGGGACGCATGGTCGTGTTCTTTAGCGACACCGTGCCCCACGAGGTGCTGACCACACACCGACATCGCTTGAGCGCCACGGGCTGGTTTCGCGACGACGACGCGCCTCTGTAGGCGCTTCGGCCGCGGCCCCCATCGTCGCGCCTCCTGCAGTCCGATCGAGCTGCCTTCGCCAGCGCGAAGGAAGGAAGACGTGATCTCGAATACCATTTCTTGGTAGCGCTCGACGGGCGCGCTAAAATCTCTGCTTACCGTTGGAGACGATGGCCTTGAAGACCTTACGCCCCTCGTTCGCTTTTCCTTTTGCCTTCCTGTTCCTTGCCGTGGGCGGGAGCCTCGTAGGTGGCTGTATCGAGCGCCCTCTCATCGAGATCGCGGGCCCGGGTGGTGCCGGCGGCCAAAGCACGGACGCCGCCCCGCCCGTCGACCCCCTCGACGCGTTCCTCTTTCCCATCACCGATGCCCTTGCCCTGCCCGACGCCCCCGTTTGCCCAGGTCCCCTCTGCCCCGACGATGCCGCCACATCCTTCTGTGGCGATGGCCTCGTCGACCAGGCCGAGGAATGTGACGACCGCAACGCCCGCCCCGGTGACGGCTGCTCGGGCCTTTGCCGCGTCGAAAAGGACTATGCCTGCCCTTCCCCCGGGGAGCCTTGTGTCTCCACCGTGCTCTGCGGGGACGGCCTCCTCTCCGGCGCAGAAACCTGCGACGACCGCAACACTGCGAGCGGCGACGGCTGCTCCGCCTCCTGCGACCGCGAACCCGGTTTTGCCTGCGCCACCCCGGGCGCCCTCTGCACCCCCGTCACCTCCTCCAGCCGCTGCGGCGACGGCGCCATCAACGACAGCGAAACCTGCGACGACGGCGGCACCGTCTCCTTCGATGGCTGCTCGGGCACCTGCCAGCGTGAGGCCGGCTGGAGCTGCCCTTTGCCCGGTCAGCCCTGCACCAAAGACGAGCTCTGCGGCGATGGCTCTCTGGGTCCCAACGAAGAGTGTGACGACGGCGATGTCGCCCCCGGCGACGGCTGCACCGGCCTGTGCAGGCGCGAGCCCTTCTTCTCCTGCCCCACCCCCGGCATGCCTTGTCTGTCCACCATCATCTGCGGTGACCGCTTGGTCGTCGGCGACGAGGCCTGCGACGACGGCAACACCCTGCCCGCCGATGGCTGCAGCTCCGACTGCAAATCCAGCGAACCCGGCTTTACCTGCCCCGTCGCCCTCGGCGTTGGCGGTCCCTGCGTCCCCGTCCCCTCCCAGCGCTGCGGCGACGGCCGCCTCTCCTACGGTGAGTTCTGCGACGATGGCAACGACCTCGCTGGCGATGGCTGCTCCGCCTCCTGCAGGGAAGAGCCCGGCTTTACCTGCAACGCGCCAGGCACCCGCTGCCAGCTCACTGAGTGGTGCGGCGACGGCAAGCTCAGCCTCGCCCGCGCTGAAGAGTGCGACGACATGAACACCGTCTCCGGCGACGGCTGCACCTCCGAATGCATCAAGGAAGCCAACTTCGTCTGCCCTCAACCAGGCCAGCTCTGCTCTTCCACCATCCGCTGTGGCGATGGCCGCCTCGGCGGCAGCGAAACCTGCGATGACGGCAATGCCCGCGCCGGGGACGGCTGCAGCGCCACGTGCAGAACCGAGAACGGTTGGACCTGCACCCCGGGCGGCGTCTGCCGCGCCACACGCTGCGGGGATGGCATCTTGGCAGGCGACGAGACCTGCGACGACGCCGACGCCGACGCCGGAGACGGCTGCAGCAGCCTTTGCCGGATCGAGGTGCCCGCCGTCGATGAACGCGATGGCTGGCTCTGCCCCACCCCGGGCATGAGCTGTGTGCGCACGGATTGTGGCAACGGCACCCGCGAGGGCAGCGAGCAGTGCGACGATGGCAACAACGACATGGGGGACGGTTGCTCGCCCTTCTGTCGCAAAGAGCCGATCTGTCCGGGGGGCAACGCATCGTGCCTCACCCAGTGTGGCGACGGCCTGCTGCTACCGGAAGACAAAGCCAAGGGGCAGGAGTGTGACGACGGCAACACCGTGGCCGGCGACGGTTGCTCGGCCGACTGCAAAGTGGAGAAGGGCTGGAGCTGCACCGACAAGGTGGTGACGGCCGATCCCTTGATTCTGCCCATCGTGTACCGCGACTTCAAAGCCTACGAAAATGGCGGACACGTGGCGTTCCAGTGGAGCATGGGTGACCCCATCGATCACACCCCGGACGAAGACATCTGGGTGCGCACCCGCCTCGGAACGGCCGCCGACACGCTACCCGACGGCACGTCGCTTTTGGGCAAACCCATCTTCAAGTGGTACGTATCGTGCGGAGCCACCGGCTGCGCGAACCTCGCGCCGGGCTCGGGCCAAACACAGCCGATGGGCACGGGTGGGGCGGACACCTGCAACGCCATCAAGGGCGCGGCCACCGGGCAGCGCAACATGAGCCCCTGGGGACGCCCGTTTTACTGGTGTGGTTACGGCGCACAGGACTTCCTGACGTTCAGCCAGTGGTACCGGGACGTGCCGGGTGTGAACCAGACCCTCCTCGATACGCTCACGCTCGGAAAACTCCCGGGCAACAGCTACCAGTTCTCGAGCACACAGTTCTTCCCGCTCGACGGCAAGGGCTTCGGCAACGAGAAGTGGAACCGCAACTTTCACTTCACGAGCGAGGTCCGCTACTGGTTCGAGTACGACCCTGCGGCGAACGCGCGCCTCACCTTCTACGGCGACGACGACGTCTGGGTGTTCGTGAACGGGCAGCTCGTGGTGGACATCAGCGGGACCCACGGTCAGGTTCAAGACAGTGTGACGCTGAACGCGAACACCCGGGACATGAGTGGCACGCTGCTCAATCTGAAAGAGGGGGGCGTCTACGAGATCGTCGTGTTCCAGGCCGAACGCAACACGTCCGACTCGAACTACCAGCTCACCCTGTCGAACTTCACCGCCACACGCAGCGAATGCGTCACCGTGTGCGGCGACGGCTTCGTCACCCGCGACGAGGCTTGTGACCTTGGCACTGCCAAAAACACCGGCGCGTACGGCACCTGCAACGCCAACTGCACCCTTCCTCCTCGCTGCGGCGATGCCCTGACCAGCACCGCCAACAGCGAACAATGTGACAATGGCGTCAATCTCACGCCTTACGGCGGCGCCTCCAAGGTGTGCGGCGCTGAGTGTCGCTTTGCCCCCTACTGCGGCGACGGCATGGTCGACGCCTCCTTCGGAGAGCAGTGCGATCAAGCTCAGCAAAACGGCATGGGCTATGGCTTCTGCGCGGCAGACTGCAAGCTGGGTCCGCGGTGTGGTGATGCCGTGACCAGCAACGGGGAGGAATGCGATGACGGGTCCGCCAAAAACGGCACCTCGGCGAGCGCTTGCATGAGCACCTGCAAAGCCAAATGCGGCAACGGCCTGCCAGATCCAGGCGAGCAGTGTGACGACGGCAAAGCCAACAACACGGGCGCTTACGGAAAGTGTCGCACCGACTGCACCCTCGGGCCTCGCTGCGGCGATGGCATCCCCAACGGGGGTGAACAATGTGACGATGGCAAAAACGACGGCACCTACGGCACCTGCGCGCCAGGCTGCGCGTTCGGCCCCCGTTGCGGCGACAACCAAGTGCAGGCCACTGCGGGTGAGCTCTGCGACCAGGGCCCCGCCAACGCCAGCAGCGCCTACGGCAGCAACCTGTGCACCACCCGCTGCCGGCCCGCCCCCCGTTGCGGCGATCGCACCGTGGACGTCACGTTCGGCGAGGCCTGCGACGACGGCAAAAACGATGGCACCCCTGGCTCCTGCGCCAGCGACTGCAAAGCGGCCATCCCCCTGCCCTCGTGCGGCGACGGCGTCAAGCAGCCCGACGAGGCCTGCGACACGGGCAGCGCCAACGGCACCCTGGAAAGCCCCTGCGACTCACGCTGCCGGATAAAGTGTGGCAACGGCGCCAAAGACCTGGGCGAGCAGTGTGACGATGGCGTCAACAGCGGCGCCTACGGCACCTGCAGGCCCACCTGCACCCTCGCCGATTACTGCGGCGATGGCGCCAAAAACGGCAACGAAGCCTGCGACCTCGGCGCCCAGAACGAGCCCGCCCCCTATGGCCAAGGCAAGTGCACCACCTCGTGCCAGATCGCGCCCTTCTGCGGCGACGGCCGCATCCAGTCGAGCCTCGGCGAAGAATGCGACGGCAGCATAGGCTGCAACACGATCTGCAAGATCGTCCCCGTCCTCTAGCCAAGCCCTCCCGAGGTGTGAACTCCCAAAGCCCACCTCGATGAGCTAACCTCTCGTCATGTCCCTCGAGGCCGTGATGGGATCCGGAGCGGCGGCTGCCGGACACTGGGTGGCGGTGATTGGCGGTGCCACGGCAGGCGCCGAGGTGGCCGCCCACCTCGCCGACAAGCAGGTGAACGTGGTGGTGTTCGATCAGAACCCACGCCCCTACGGCAAAATCGAGGACGGTCTGCCGCGCTGGCACGAAGCGCTGAGGAAGAAGGAATACCACCTCATCGACGACAAGCTCACGCGCCCGCGGGTGCACTACGTGCCCCTGTGCAAGATTGGGCGTGACGTCGACTTCGACGATCTCACGGATCGTTGGGGCTTCTCCGTCGTCGTGCTGGCCTGTGGGGCCTGGCGGGACCGCACGTTGCCGTTACCCGAGGCTGCGCGCTTCGTGGGCAAGGGGCTCGTTTACCAAAACCCCTTCGTCGTCGCGTTCAATCACGCCGAAGCCCCTGGGCAGCCCGGCCCGCCCCTCGCAGACGGCGCGCTGGTCATCGGAGGGGGTCTTGCCGCGATCGACGTCGCGAAGATCCTGATGCTGGAGACCACCCGGCGGGCCTTGGCGCTCCAGGGCGTCGACGCCCCCCTGGTCGAGCTCGAGCACAAGGGCATCCCCGCCTTCCTCACGGCGCACGGTCTGCAGTTCGCCGACCTCGGTCTGCGCGCCTGCACGATCGTCTACCGCCGTCGGGAAGAAGACATGCCGCTCGTCGAGATTCAGGACGGCGCTGATGCGGCCCAGATCGATAAGACCCAGAAAACCAGGCTGCGCATCTTGCACCACGCGCAGGAGAAGTTTTTGTTCCGCGTGCAGCCGCTCGCGCTCGCCGAGGCGATCCTGCCGGACGAAGACGGGCACGTGCGGGCACTCCGCATCAGGCGTGCCAAGGCGAAAGACCACGACACCCTGACCCCCACCGACGATCTCTTCGATATGCCGACCACGCTCATCGTGAGTGCGATCGGCAGCGTGCCAGAGCCCATCAAAGGGGTTCCTTTGCGCGGCGAGCTCTTCGATTTTTCGGACTGGCACCTGGGCCGCCTCGCCAGCCACTCGAACGTGTTTTCCGTGGGCAACGTGGTCACCGGCAGAGGCAACATCGCGGCCTCGCGCAAGCATGCCCGCGAGATCTCCGAGTCCGCCGTCGCCGCTTTTTTGGGCCTCAACGCCGACCGTGCGGCCGAGTCGGAGGTGGCATTCCAGCTCTCCGCCCCCGCGCGCAGCCAGGCCCAGAACGTGGCCCACGCCGTGGCGATACAGCTCGAAACACAGGTCCCGCCGGCGTCCTCGACCCTGCTCACGCGTGTCCATGCTTTGCAGGCCCGCGTGGGATATACCGGCGACTACGCCGCCTGGATCGCGGCGCATCCGCCCCGCGCCTGAAGGGCCGCCCTCAGCGGGCCCAGTCGGGTGGAGGCGCCGTGACCCGCAAGGGCGTGCCCGTCACGGGGTGTTGCAACCGCACCGATTCGGCGTGCAGCCTGAGGCCATCGACCTGCAAAGCAGCGGCGATGAGGCGTGCGGGCCCGTCGGCGTACACCTCGTCGCCGAGAACGGGGTGTCCCAGGTGGGCAAGATGGGCGCGCACTTGATGAACGCGCCCCGAGGCCAGGCGAGCCCGTACCAAGGTGGACTGGGACCGCAGAGCCACCCGCTCGACCTCGGTCCGGGCCGGCAAGGGATCCCGCCCTCCGCCCACCACGGCCTGACCCCCACGGGGACCGCCCCGCCCGATGGGCTCGAAGACCACCTCCGACAAGGGCGTGTGCCCCGCCACCTCGGCCAAGTACGACTTTTCGCAGGACACATCACCCAACGCGGCCCGCAGGCCATGCCAGGCGGTGCGCGTGCGGGCCGCCAGCAACACGCCAGACGTGCCTCGATCCAGGCGGTGGCCCAGGCCGCCCTCACGCGGATCTTCGGACGCGCTGGCACACTCGGAGAACCGCGCGATGAGCGCGCCCGCCGCGGTGGGGCCCTCGTCCGCGCGCAGGGGGTGCGAAGGCAGCGGTCCTGGCTTGTTCACGGCCACAAGGTGTTCGTCCTCGTAGAGCACGACCAGCTGCACCTCGGGCTGCGGCCGCAAGACGACCTCCGCGGGCGCCTCACCTACGTCCACCTCGATCCATGCCCCTGCCTCCATGCGGCGGCCTTTCGCGAGGCTTCCCCCCGAAACCCTCACCGCGCCTCCCTCGAGCAACGCGCGTGCCTGCCGAAGCGAAAGGCCACATCGCGCAGCGATCAGCCCGTCGAGCCGCTCGCCCGCGGACACAGCGTCCACCTCGATGCGCATCGGTGCTACTTCTTCGTGCGGCCGCCCTTGGGGGCCGCCGTCGCGGTCTTCTTGGGTGCGGATCGCTGCGAGGTCGTTTTGCTCGCCGGCTTGCCACCCGCTTGCGACGCCGCACTCGTCTTCGTGCTGGCGCTGGGCGGACGCGCCCGCTGATGAGCGGCGTCCGAAGCACCGCCCGCAGGCCGCCGGGCGCCAGGGGCCGTGTGCCCCACGGCGTGTTCGCGCGGCAGCTCGGGCGAAGGCGAGTAAACGATGACGTCCTGTCCTTCTTCCAGGGACGCGTTGTACGACAGGCGGTTGATGCGGGCGAGGTCGTTCGGTCGCAAGCCATAGCGCCGCGCGATCTTGGCCAACGTGTCCCCCGGCTTGGCCTTGTACGAAAGGCGTGTTTTGCCTCCCTGTGCCGCGCGCAGCGCCAGGAACTCTTCCGAGCCCAGCGTCACGACCTGAAGCTTCGCAGGGTCGAGCAGGGCCACGCTGTTGCGATCGAAGTCCTCGGCGATGAAGAGCTGCAAGATCATGCCCTCCTGGAGCTTCGCCTCGGGATCCACGTTGTTCCACTCGAGCAGGTTTTCGATCGAAACCTCGAACCCCGCGGCCACGTCCTCCAGCGTGTCCGCGCTCTTGGTCTGGTAGAACACACGCTCGCGCCCCTCGTAACTGAATTCCCGGTCGGGCACGGCCACCAGGATCGTCTCCTCCGCCGGAGGCGCCGACGCCTCACGGGTTTTGGCGGCCAGCTCGTCTTCGGCGGGGCGGGGGCCGAGCGGCACCACGACCGTCGTTCCGCCCGCCAACTCCCGGCTGTCGCCTAGACCGTTCAATTTCCGCAGCTCGCGGGCGCTCAGCCCCCGCGCCTTGGCCAGATCGTCGAGCGTCTCGCCGAAGCGCAGAACCACAGCTTCGAGTTGGTCGGACTTGGTCGCCGACTTGTGAAAGTTCCGAGCGAAGGCCTCGCCAACACCCGGAGGCACCCGCAGGAGCGAGGGACCTCGATCGGGCGGCGTGCGGCCCCGGATGAGCTCCGGGTTGAGATTTTGCACGTCTTCCACGGCCACCCCCGCCGCGCGCGCCACGCGCTCGAGAGCCGTGCCCGGCGCAACCTCCACCACGTCGTAGGCCAGGGGCGGATCGGGGGCCACGGCATCGAAGCCGAAGGCGTTGAGGTTGTGCCCGATCACCGCACACGCCAGGATCTTCGGGACATAAAGCGTGGTCTCCCAGGGAAGACCCGCCTCGTGCCTGACCAGCTCCCAGAAGTCGTTCGTGTTGTAGCGGGCGATCGACTTCAACACTGCGCCATATCCCGCGTTGTAGGCCGCGAAGGCCAGCGGCCACGAGCCGAAGCGCACGTAGAGATCTTTCAGATAGCGGGCAGCGGCCTCGGCCGCCCGCTCGGGGTCCCGGCGGTTGTCCACCCAGTAGCTGACCTCCAGCCCGTACGCGCGGGCGGCCCCCTTGATGAACTGCCATACCCCCCCAGCGCCCGCGTTCGACAACGCGCCGGGATCGAAGCCGCTCTCGACCATCGCCAGGTAGACCAGGTCCTTCGGTACGCCCTCGCGCGTCGGCAACCGCGGCAAAGGCGGCCTGGTAGCGGCCCAGGCGGCGGCGCCAGCTGCTCATGATGGCGCGCCCCCGCTCGTCCGACTTGAAGAACTCGAGATAGCGCAGCACGCTCGGGTGCCAGCGCACGGGCAGCTCGGGCACGCTGAGCGATTGCAGCCACGGGGCGTGCGGCGCGAGCGCGGGCTCTTCCGCCGTCCGGTCGTGCGCGGGGGAGCGCAACACGGGAGGCAAATCACCACTGCCGCTCCACCGGCCGGGCAGCCTATCGGGCAGGGCCTCCCCCACCGCTTCCCCCTGGGGATCTTCAGGCTCGTACACCTTGACGGGGGGGGCTCCGGGGCGCGGGAACGTGCGCGCCTCGAAGCGACGCAGCTCGCGCAGCTCCGGGCTTTCGGCAAGGCCCGTCTCGTCGAGCGGCACACCCCGAACGGCCCGCCTCTCGCGCTCGTCCGGGCCGTCGAGGGGCTCCGCGCGCACCACGCGCGCTCCGGGGACCACGGAGGGAAGCAAGACCAGCCCCAGCGCGACCGAAAAGCCGAGCCGAATCTGGGTGTGGACAGAGCGAGCCATGCGCGTCTCGTGATGGTAGCGGCAACCCGGGCGGGCCTCCAAAAAAGGCGTCACGCGCCCCCCGGCAGAGCCCAGATCGTTTGTGGGAACGCGTGTTTGCTCGCTCTTGGGGCAGGTGGTATAGAGGGGTTTCAGTTCACTGGAGGGTTCCCATGCTCGGCGGCTCCGAATGGATCGTTATTCTCGTCATCGTCATCATCGTCTTCGGTGCCACGAAGCTCCCTCAGCTGGGCGACGGCCTCGGCAAGGCCATTCGTAATTTCAAGCGCGCTGTGAACACGGGGGGCGAGATCGACGTGACCCCGAAAAAGCCCGAGCTCAAAGACGGGCCCCAGGCGCCCGAACCCGGCGCCAAGAGCGAAACGTAACCGCACCGGAACACCACCGGGTGGTCTTTCCCAAACAGCTTGTAACTAGCTGTTTACATTAGAGAATCCCTCCTAGCCCCGGACTGTACCTCCCCTCGCGGTGGGGCCCGTTGCGGCTCGTCGCATCATTCGCAGATGTGGGCTTGTCGAGGAGCCTGGCTCGGAAAAACCCGAGTGATTTCAACGCACTGCGAATTAGAAGTTGACGCATTGAACCGTGGGGGTCAAACTGACAAGCATGGCCACGCGCGTGATCAAACGTTACTCGAACCGCAAACTGTACGACACAACCGACAGCCGTTACGTGACGCTGCAGCAGATTGCGCAGATGATTCGCAACGGCGACGAGATCCGGGTGACTGACAAGACCACCCAGCAGGATCTCACCACCGCCACCCTCGCTCAGATCATTTTCGAGGAAGAGAAACGCTCCCCGAAGCTGCCTGTCGAGGGACTTCGGCGGATCATCCGTACCGGTCTGCAGGCGTGACCTGTCGCCCTTTCTTGCGGCGCCGGCGGACGAAGCTGGTGTCGGAGGAACGACCCGACAAGCACGCTCCGGCAGGGCCGCTCTGCGGCTAGGCACCGAGATCGCATCTCGGCGAGGCGAAAGACGCCCGCCGCCAGGCGAACTGCGGTGCCTTTTTCTTTGGTGGCCTTGCGCGCCGCCACACTCAAAAGTCGAACCCACCGCTGAGGGTCACGCGGTCTTGCCGGCCGCTCCCGTCGCGAGCCGCGCTGCCTCCACTCACCTGCACATCATCGCGGGAGCGGCCCGGAGGGGCGTATTCGTACTGCCCCGCCACGAAGACGCTCGCAAACTTCAGCTTCACGCCCCCGAAGAACCTTTGCCGCACGATGGTGCTCTGGTCGGAAAACGAAAAGTTCGCCTGGAGGTCGCGATCGGGCAGGGCCGGGCCGCACCCCGGACCGCCCGAGAGACCTGCCTCCGAGAGGACCCCGTCGCAGGCCGGCGTGGCATCGATGACCCCGCTTTTGGCCTTGATGAGGAGGTAGCTCCAGCCCCCGAAGGGCTCGAACCGAAAGGTGCCTCCGATGCCAAAAGCCTTCGAGGCCAGAGCATCGAAGCTGGCCACGTCGAGCCGCGCCTCCGCCGAACCGGTCACATGGGATAGCCCTGCGCGCAGCGCCACCGAGGGCAAAGGCCAATCGTGAAAGCCCTCGTGCAACGCCAGCTTGGCATACGCCTGGTAAGCGACGAGCTGGGACTGAAGCAGGTGAACCACTCCCGTGCCCACCTCCATGGAAGGCAGTGGCAGCCAAATGCCCTTCTTCACGAAGACACCGATCGTGGACAACCAGGCGTCGGGACGGTCAGCGAGACGGTTCTGGGGAGACACGCCCTTGACCCCGTCCCAGTGGCGCTCCTGGTTGCTGATGCGGGTGAGGCCCAGCTCGGCCGAGACCTGAAATCCGGCAAAGCCGATGGTATCCGCGGGCGTCACCACCTGCGGGGCCATGACCATGCCGAGCTCAGACATCAGACTGCGAAACCGGCTCGACGCCTCGGGGTCCAGCACCACGCGCGACACCGCGCCGTCTGCGTCTCGCTCTACCCACGCGCACTCGCTCGCCTGGCCGCCGGCCAGGCCGCGGGGCGCACTCGGCTGGCACAGATTCAACAACGAAAGGTCGAGTCGTCCCGCCTCGGCCACACCGGGGAGCAAGGCAGCGCCCAGCACGACGGCGTTCGTCAGGCGCCCGAGCAGGCGGCGCGAGCATCGCGACCATCGGGGGCCAAAGCGGCGCGGCACAGGCATGCGTTCACACGGTAAGGGGCCAGGCTTTGGCCTGTCAAGGAACGACGACCCGAGGCCGCCTTCATTTGACCGGACGTGCCCGGGCGGCTAGCGTCCCCCGCGTCTGGCTCGCGGAATTCGCGACCTCCCCGCGAAAACGCCTGTCCTGTTTCGTCTCGTCCATGCTCGCCCGCATCGCCCGCCTCATCGCTCTTTTCGCCACCCTGGCGCTCATCGCCTCTGCCGTGGCGATTCCCAGCGAACGCACCGTGTTGTCGGTGCTGGCGGCCGAGGTGGCCGTGTTCGGCTTCGTGGTGCATCTCTTCGGGTTCGACCTCGAGCGCACCGTGGCCCTCAGATACTTGAGACGCCGCACCGCTTCGAAGGGCGCGCGGATGGCCCTCGTCGTCTCGGCCGGCTTGCTGCTGGTGGGCCTTGTCACGTTTTTGGGCGGCCACGGCCGGGGCCGGGCCCTCGAGACCCTCGGCGCCTTCCTGCTCTTCGGAGCCTCCGTGGCGTTCGCCCTTACCTTGCTGCTGAACCTGTTTTCCATCTTCACGGCGGTGTCCACGTTGGGGGTCGCCCTGGGGGTGGCATCACTCGTGGTGGTGCTGTCCGTGACGAGTGGCTTCGAGCGCGAGTTCCAGAAGAAAGTTTTGGCCGTGAACGGCCACTTGATCGTCACGAGCTATGGAAAGCCCGGCGAAGCCGAGACCGCACGAGAGGCCGCCGAGATCGAAGCCAAGCTCGCCGGGCTTCCCGGCCTCGTTCGCATGGAGCGCTTTTCGCTTTCGGCGGGCGAGGTGATGATCGGCAAAGCCGGCGCGAATCTCAAAGGCGTGGACATGTCTCGCGGCGGCACCGATCTCGCTCCCACCGTCGAAGCAGGGAGCTTTGCAGCCCTGGGGCAAAACGCCCAGTGTCAACCCAAGCCTCTGTTTCCCGGGGACGTGCCAGGCCCCCCGGAAGACGCCGGCCGCATGTTGCTGGGCGTGGAGCTGGCGCAAAAGCTCCGGGCGAAGGTCGGCGATTGCGTTGCGGTGCTGGTGCCGTTCTCTGCCAAAAACGACGATTCCGTCCCGTCCTACCCGTTCAAGGTCGTGGGTATCTTCCATCTGGGCTTCAACGAGTACGACTCGCGGCTGGCCTACGTGAACCTCGAGGACGCCCAGCGGCTGGCAGGCGCACGGCAGTCCATCTTTGGCATGGAGCTTCGCTTCGCAGATCCCTTCGCGGCGCTTGCGCTGGTGCCCGAAGTGGAGCAGCGCCTTGGCCCCGCCTTCCGCGTGATGGACTGGCGCACGCTGAACGGCAATCTGTTCACGGCGCTCACGATGCAGAAGGTGGTGATCTCGATCGTCCTGCTCATCATCATCGTGGTGGCGGCGTTCAACATCCTGGCTTCTCTCTTTCTGATCGTGCGCACGAAGGAGCGAGAGATCGCCATCCTGGGATCCATGGGCGCCCGGGCCCGCCCCATCTTGGGGATCTTCTTGGCGGCGGGGGCCGTGGTGGGCATCGCCGGAGGCGGCTTGGGGCTGACCCTCGGGCTCTCACTCTGCAGCATCGTGCAGCGCTACGGCTACGCACTGGATCCCAAGGTTTATCTCATCGAGCGTCTGCCCGTTCAGATCTCCCCCGTGGAGGTTCTTTTGGTGCCCGCGCTGGCTCTGGCGATCTGCCTGCTTGCCACCCTTTATCCGGCGATCAAGGCCAGCCACCTGCGCGCGGTGGACGGCTTGCGACAGGACTGAACCCCAGGTGAAAGCATGATCCGCGGTGGACGCGCGCTGAAGACGTGCGGCTTTGCTTCGACTCTCCTCGCGCTCGTGGCGTGCGGCTACATGTCACAGGGCTTCCGGGCGCCCGTAGATCGGGGGGCCAAGCCAAGTCCCAACGACCCCTTGGGGGATCACACCCGCCGCATCGTGTACGTGGACCAGGGCTGGGACGAAACCGACAGCCTTTGGTTCTACAACACCACCCAGGGCTCGAACCTCTTGCCCTACGAGCTGTTTTTGCATCTCGAGCAAGCGTCCTCGACCCAAGCGTTTCGCGACGACGCCAACATGCTTCGGTACCGGTACCTGCTCTCCAAGCCCACGTGGGACAATCCGGACGCTCTGCCGGTGGGCTTCGTCAAGGACACGTACCGCGGCCGCGCTTACGTGGGCTTGACCTGCGCCGCCTGCCACACAGGGCAGCTCGACTATGGCGAAGTGGGCATTCGGATCGATGGCGGCCCTGCGCTGGCCGATCTACAAGGGTTTCTGGAAGGCCTCGAAGCGTCGCTCGCCGCCACCTTGCGGGACGAAGCAAAATTCCGGAGGCTGGCCGCCGCGGTACAGGGAACCGCTCCCGCAGCGACGTACGAGCAACGTGCAAAGCTGCGCACGGAACTCGCAACGTGGCACGCGCGGCTGTCCGGAGAGAACCGCCAGAACCACGGCGGCGTGCCTCGCTACGGCTACGGCCGGGTGGACGCCTTCGGCCGCATCTTCAACCGTGTCTTCACGCGCCTGACACCCGACGATCCCCACAACACGAACCCCAGCAACGCACCCGTCTCGTATCCTTTTCTCTGGGACACGCCGCTACACGATTACGTGCAGTGGAACGGGCTCATCAGCAACGAGAAGAACCAAGTGGCCGCGCGCAACGTGGGCGAGGCGCTGGGCTCCTTCGCCAGCTTCGACCTCGATACGGGCGCGTCCTCGGTGGTGCTCCCGAACCTGAACCGCATGGAGCGGCAGCTCCGCGAAAAGCTCTGGTCACCGCTTTGGCCCGCCGTGCTTCCCGCCATCGATCCGAAGCGGGCGGCGCAGGGGCGCAAAGTGTTCGAGCGGTACCGATGCGGGACCTGCCACGAACCGATCGGCGATCGCGAAAGTACGAAGCGACGGGTCGTCGCCCAGCTCATCAGCTTGCCCCGCGTGGGCACCGATCCCACGATGGCGCGCAACGCAGCCACCCTCGAGGGGCTCGCGGGCTTGATCGAGGGCGAGCCCTACGCGAACAGCCCCGGGCGCCATGGGCGCACCACCCCCGCGCACAAGGCCTTGGGCTCAGCCATCAAGCGCGTGATCACGCGGCCCGATCCCGACCGCTGGTTCCTGCGGCGCTGGTGGGACCTGGGCTACGAGCTGGCCACGGGCCTCTTGGACACGACCATCAAAAACCCCTCGAGGCACGTCGATCACGTGCCCGTGGGCAACCGCGACGTGGTCGACGATCTGCTGGTCTACAAGGCGCGCCCCCTCAATGGGATTTGGGCCACGGCGCCCTACCTGCACAACGGCTCCGTGCCGAATCTCTACGAGCTGTTTTTGCCCAGCTGCGCCGAAGGCCCGCCTGCGGACCCCGGCACGCCCTGCCGATCACGATCGTTTACCGTGGGTAGCCGACGCTTCGACCCGGTCAAGGTCGGCTTCGAGACGCCCTCGGCCACCAAACGACCCGCACTCTTCGTCTTCGACGCGACCCTACCCGGCAACAGCAACGCGGGCCACGAGTACGCCGCCGGTGTCACCCCCGTAATGGAACTCGACCCCGAGGGACGGCCGGCGCGGGGTCCCGACGGTGCGCCCCGGCTCGCGTGGCTGCCCCCGATTTCGGAGGACGACCGCTGGGCGCTGGTCGAGTACTTGAAGACGCTTTGAGGGACGCCTACGAGCCGGTGTTGGGCGTGGGCGCGTTGCCGATCAAGTTCGAGCCCTCTTTCGCTTCGTAGCGCGAGGGGCACTTGGCCTGGATGGATTCACCTTTGAGCTGCTCGCTGCCTTCGAGCATGCCCGTCACCACCACTTCGGAGTCTGACTTGAAGGTGTCCGGCACGATCCCGCGGTAGTAGACGGCCAGTTTTTGCGGGGCGCGGGGCGAGCGGCTTTCCACGATGAAGCGGTAGTCGAGGGTGCCGGGCTTTTTCTCGATGCTGGCCGGCACCACGTAGCCATGCACCTGCAGCTTTTTGCCTTGCCAGGCAGCGGGGGAGGTCATCACCTCGTCCACGTGCTTGTAGTAGGCCGTTTCTTCCTTCGTCGAAGTCAACAAAAGCCCGGACACCAGGCCCACGATGACCACCACCGTGGCCACGATCTTGACCGCAGCCGACTTGGACACGGGGGCAGGTGCGGTGTTGCTCATGCCGGCAATCGTAGCAGCCCGGGGAAAGCCGAGCCAAACCGATCGTCGGGGCGCGGCGCGCGCCTGGCGCAGGACGCCATCCGGGGGGCCGCCTGCCAGCCGCGCCAGAAGCTGCCTGACGGCGGCTTCCAGGGCGGGCAACACCGTGGTGGCGGGCTGGTCGTAGACGTCGTCAAACGCCCAGTACAAAATCCGGTCGGTCCACTGCGGAAAGCGCGCTGCCACCATGGGCCGGTGCTCGTCCTCCTTGACCGCGATCACCAGGGTGGCCGACGCGAGCGCTTCCTGCGTCACATCACAGGGCAGGCGGTTTGGGTCGTACGCGATGCCGCGGACGCTCAGCGCCTCGCGCGTGTGGGGGGACAGGGCGCCGGGGTTGCGCTCCCAGCAGCGCTCCGCGAGCCCGGCGGATGACGCCTGGTGCGGCAAGCCGAGCTGACGGGCGTGGTGATTGAACACCAGCTCGGCGAAACGACTCCGGTAGTAGTTTCCGGTGCAGAGGAAAAGCACGTGAGCGGCAGCGGAAGGCATGATGGTGGCAGTGCGGTCGTTTGTACCACCGTCGCGGGCAGGGGACATCAGAACGGCACCTCCGTCGTGACGTGCAGAGGCAGTCCAGAGGCGGGATGTGTGAACGCAAGCCCCGCCGCATGCAACATCAAGCGGCCCCCTCCCCGCCCATAGAGGCGGTCGCCCACCAGAGGCGCAGCCAGGCCCAGCGGGTGCGCCGCATGCACCCGAAGCTGGTGCGTGCGCCCGGTCAAGGGTTGCATGGCCAGGCGCGTATGCGGCCCCTCGTGTCCCAGCACCTTCCAGCGGGTGGACGCTGGCTTTCCCCTTTCCGGATCGTGCAGCTGGCGGGGCCGGTCATCCACGTCGAGACGCAGGGGCAAGTCGATGCACCCTGCCCCCTGCAAGCGCCCCTCGGCCAGGGCGACGTAGTCCTTTTTCACCAACCGATCCCGAAACTGCTTCTGGAGGTTCACGTACGCCGCTTTCGTTTTGGCGGCCACCAGCAGCCCCGAGGTGTCCTGGTCGAGACGGTGAACGAGGAAAAGGGGCTGCCCTGCCCGGGCGTGCGCCTCGAGCCGACGAAGCACGCTGTCCTGGTTTTCGGCGCCCCGGCCAGGCACGGACAGCAGGCCCGCGGGCTTGTTCACGACGCAGAGCCACTCGTCCTCGAACACGATGGGCAGCGGTGGCGGCACCGCAGGCGTGGCGCTGTGAGCGGCCGCCACCGGGAGCCCCTGCAACAGGAAACCGAGCACGGGTCCACACTTGCCGCGGCACGCGGGGTAGAACACACCGTGTGTTCGGGTTTCGGACCGCGGGGAGGCCCCCCACCAGAACTCGGCCAGCGCGAGCGGGCGTAGACCCTCCGCCAGCGCGAACGCCAAAAGCTTGGGTGCGGCGCAGTCTGCTGCCCCCGCAGGCGGCGCCGCGGGGGCGAAGGCCGCACGGAGCGGCAGAGACATGCCGTGTGCATTCGTCAGAACGTAGGTGTCGTGAAGCGCGCGCATGAGGCGTCTGCATACGAGTCGCTTGAGCCGACCGTGCGCCCTCAGCCGCCGGGCCAGCGGCGCAAAGCGGGCCTCGAGAGCTGCCGTCGCAGCCGCCTGCACGGCCTCGAAGCGCCGCCGCCGCGCTTTGTCGCCGCGGCTCTGCCCTTCGAGCTCCTCGAACGCCGCGGCGGCCGCCCCTTCCGCCTGCAGCCGCTGCCGTGCCTCGGCCCGCGCCTCCTTGCGCGCCCGGAGCTCCGCCTGCAGGGCCGCGCGCTCCGCGTGCGTTTGCTGTGCATGCGCCTCGCGGGCGGCATGCGCCGCTGTGAAGCCCGACGACGCGGCGAACGCGGCCTCACGCGCCTCGAGCGCCGCCACCACCGCGGCCCCGGCGGGCTCGAGGGACGCCCGCGCGGCGCGGTCGAAGACGGGGGGCACGAAGCCAGGCAGCTCCCAGGCCCCGAACCAGGTGCCGGAGAACGCTTTGAGGTACCCAAGCCGCCCCCTCCGATCCACGCCCACGAGCACCCCGAACATCTTCCCTTCGCCTGCCGCGGCCAGCGCACGACCCAGGGCCCCCGCATCGAGATCCTGCATGACCTCGAGCGCCGCCGCCCGGGCCAGAGGCTCTGGCCCGAGAGGGTCGAAGGGACTTCGCAGCAAGGCCCCCGCGGCCGGCATGGCCACATCCGGGGGAGGCGTCCAGAGGTGGAAGGGGACGACCCGGGTCAGGCGCGCGCCCCCTTCTTTCGCTTGGGGGACTGCGCGGCCTGTGGCAGGTTGGCCAGCTCGAAAAAGTACCGATAAAACATGTTCATGCCGCCGGCGCTCTGGGGCCAATCGAAGTTCTCGTCGACGGCGTGGTAGCCGTGCTCGGGCAACGAGAGGCCCGCGAACACGATGGGCGCCGCGAGGCGACGCTGCATGGTCAAGACGGCGCCGATCGAGCCCCCCTCGCGCGTGAACGCGGGCGCCCGCCCGAAGGCTCCTTTCATGGCCCGGGCCGCTGCGTCCTGGTAGGGGCCACCGAGGTCCCCCAAATAAGGCTCGAGCACCCCTTCCTTCTCGACGATGGCGTCGGGGCAATGCTTCTTGATGAAGGCCTTGATGAGAGCGAACACCTCGTTCGGATCTTGGTCCGCCACGAGCCGCGTGGACAGCTTCGCCTCGGCGGCATGGGGCACGATGGTCTTGACGCCCGGTCCGGTGTAGCCGCCCACGAGGCCGTGTACCTCGAAGGTGGGTTGCGCCATGATCGCCTGCATCAGGGTCTCGTCGTCGTCGAAGCGCACCTTGTGCAGCTCGTGAGCCGCCTGGAACTTGCGGCGAGAGAACCCCGCCCGGGCAAAGCTCTGCCGCTCCCTGGTCGTCAGCTTGCGTACGTCACGGTAAAACCCTGGGATCTTCACCTTGCCGGTCCGCGCGTCGTAACAGGTGGCGATGAGCGCGGCCAGTTCACCCACAGGGTTGCGGGCAGCGCCTCCCGTGGTCCCAGAGTGCACGTCCTTCGCCCCCGTTTCGAGCCGGACGGTGAACGCCAGCAAACCCCGCAAGCCGTAAGGGATCGCAGGGCGGCCCGCGGAGATCCAGATCGTGTCGGAGACCACCACCGAGTCCGTGGTGAAGGGCTGCTTTCCCTTCGTGAGCCGGGCCAGGCCCGCGTCGAAGTTGGGGCTTCCTATTTCCTCTTCGAGCTCCCACAAAAACTGAATGTTGAGCCCCACGTCGTCGGCGACGGCCAGCTTCGCGCCGAACAAAGCCGCCAAGGCGGGGCCCTTGTCGTCGGTGGTCCCTCGCGCGAAGTAGCGCAGCCCCTTGCGCGTGAAGGTAAAGGGCGGGGTCTTCCATTCGGCCGGATCCGCCGGCTGCACGTCCAGGTGGTTGTAGATGGTCACCGTGGGCAGCTTCGGATCTCGCATCAACCGACCCACCACCAAGGGGTTGCCCCCCGTGGGTACCAGGTCCACCTCGGCGCCGATCTCGCGCAGGCAGGCTGAGGCCTCCTCGGCGCAGCGGGCGATGTCGGTCTTGCGCGCCGGGTCCATCGACACGGAGGGAATCTCCACGAGGCGCGCCAGGCGCTCCTCGAACGCGCCCCGCAGGCGCTGAATCTGGGTCTCGAGCTTGGCAGAGGGCATACGACGCGGAGTTTATACCGAAGCCCCGGGGTGTCCCCTTTTCGGATGCGCTCAGCCGCCGATGTGGACCATCAGCTTGCGCGGCCCCCCCGTCCCCCCGGCCTGAAAAAGATGGGACGGCGGCTTGACCGCCACGGCCTGCCGAATGGCAGCGGCAACGGCGTCGGGTCCCCCGCGACGAAGCGGCTCGCGCAGATCGGCGCCCCCATCGTGGGCAAGACAGGTGGCCAGGGTGCCCGCCGACGAGAGCCGTACGCGGTTGCACGTGTCGCAAAAATGCTCGGTGATTGGACTGATGATGCCCACGCGGCGGGGCGGCCCTGCCCAGTCCTTCGCTTCGAGACGAAGATAGCGCGCAGGCCCGCCGCCCCGGACGTCGTGGGCCTCGTCGGCGATCAGCGCGGCCCCCGGGTGGGCGGCCAGCAGGGCGTGGCGGATCTCGGCGGCCGACATGAGCGCGCCGGGAACGTAGAGGGCGCCCTCGCCCATGGGCATCTGTTCGATGAAGCGAGGCACGAAGCCCTGCTCCCAGGCGAACGAACACAACGAGGCCACCTCGTCATCGTTGAAGCCCTTGATGGCCACCGCGTTGAGCTTGATCTGCGCAAACCCTGCGTTCCGCGCGGCCGACAAACCTGCGAGCACCTCCGCGAGCACCCCCCGCCGGGTGATGCGAGCGAACTTGTCGGGGTCGAGGCTGTCGAGGCTCACATTCAGGCGGCGCACGCCTGCCCGCGAAAGAGGCTCGGCCAGCTCCGCCAGCCGATGGCCGTTCGTGGACAGCGCCAGATCTTCGAGCCCCGGGATGGCCGCCACCATGGCCACGAGCGTGAGGAGATCCTTCCTCACGGTGGGCTCCCCCCCGGTCAGACGGACGCGGCGAAGCCCCAGCGCCACGAAGACCTGCACCAGGGCGGCGATCTCCTCGAAGGAAAGCACGTCCTCTTTCCGGGTGTGGTCCACACCGTCCTCGGGCATGCAGTAGGTGCACCGGTAGTTGCAGCGGTCGGTGATCGAGACGCGCAGGTACGTCAGGCGGCGGCCGCTCGGGTCCTCGAGGCCGAGAGGCGCTCCGGGCGACGGCAGCGCCGCGGACAACGAGGAGGCCGCGGACACGATGCCGTTTCCCCCTGCCGCGGGGGCCGCTTCGAGCGAGGCGCTGTCCGTTGGTCTCGTTTCCACCGTATTTCTCGTCGAGAGGCCACCGCTGCCCCCGGCCGGACCGTCCCGGACGATGGCCCGCGTCACACCAGGCTCGCCTGGGCCGAGCGACTCGACCTGCGAGAGTATGCGAGCGCGCGTTGACCCCGGCCACACCTCGTGGGAAAACACCGCTTCAAGATGTCCCTTTTCAGCTCCGTAAAAGACGTGATGATGGGCCAGGCCATGAAGCTGGCTGGCAGCCCCCAGGTGACCCGCCTCATGACCGATCCCCGGCTCATGAACGCCGCGATGAAGGCCATGAGCCTGGGCGGAACGGTCAAAACCAAGCTCGACCAGTGCGGAAAGGTGGCGGGCGGCATGTTCGGCCTGGCCACCCAGGACGAGGTCTCGAACCTGCGCAACACCATTCAAAACCTGGAAGACCAGGTGGCCGTGCTCGAAAGCCGTGCCAGCGCCGCCGAGGCCGAGGTGGAAGCCGCACGCGCCGAGGGCGAGGGCGAGGGCGAGGGCGAGGGCGACAAAAAGCCCCGCGCCAAAAAGAGCAAGTAAGCGGGCGGGGCAGCACGTACGTCAGCGGCAGGCCTGACGTCGGCCAAGCTCCCTCGGCCGGGGCGACGCCAGCCCAGGCAGGGCAGACCGGAGCCCTCGAGCGTCCTGCCGCGCGCACGCCCCGGCACGCCTGCAAAAAGCGCAGCAATTGCGGGGCCGACTTAGTCGCGCTTTTGATCGGTCTCTGATATGAGTAACCACCATGCAGAGAGTCGTAGCTCTCTATCAATCGACGATAGGTAAGAAGGTGCTCATGGCACTGTCGGGGGCCGCCATCTTCGGCTACCTGATCGTGCACATGATCGGGAACCTCCAGATCTTTCTGGGTCCCGACGTAATCAACCGTTACGCAGCCCTGCTGCACGACACCCCCGTCCTCCTCTGGGCGGTGCGGATCGTGTTGTTGGTGGCGTTCCCCGTGCACATTGCCATGGCGGTGCAGCTGAACGCCCGGAACAGGCAAGCGCGGCCGGTGCCCTACGCATCGTACAAGCGCAAGGTGTCGAGCTACGGGGCCCGCACCATGATGTTCTCGGGTCCCTTTCTGCTGGTCTTCCTGCTCTTCCACCTGGCGCACCTCACCTTGGGCGTGCAGGTGGTGCCCTCGGCGTATGTCGAGGGTGACGTTTACCTCAACATGGTGAACGGGTTCACCGTGCCGTGGGTGTTCGTGTTCTACGTGGCGGCGGCGTCGCTCGTGGGGCTGCACATGGTGCACGGCGCCTGGAGCATGTTTCAAACCCTGGGCGTGTCACATCCACGCTACAACGGCATCTTGAAAGAAGTGGCCTTCGTCGCCACGGTGGTGGTGGCCGGCGGCTTCGCCCTGGTGCCCCTCGCCGTGTTCCTCAAGCTGGTGGGGGCTCAATGACCATGCAACTCGATTCCAAAATCCCCTCGGGCCCCATCGACACGTCGTGGGATCGTCACCGCTTCGATCTCAAGCTGGTCAATCCGGCCAACAAGCGCAAATACGACATTATCGTCGTGGGCTCGGGGCTGGCGGGCGCCTCCGCAGCCGCCACGCTGGCCGAGCTCGGCTACAACGTCAAATGCTTCTGCTTCCAAGACAGCCCCCGCCGCGCCCACAGCATCGCGGCCCAGGGTGGCATCAACGCAGCCAAGAACTACCAGAACGACGGCGATAGCGTCTATCGCCTGTTTTACGACACGGTCAAGGGTGGCGACTACCGCGCCCGCGAGGCCAACGTCTACCGCCTGGCGCAGGTTTCGGTGAACATCATCGACCAGTGCGTGGCGCAGGGCGTGCCCTTTGCCCGAGAGTACGGCGGCCTGCTGGCCAACCGCTCGTTCGGTGGGGCCCAGGTCTCGCGTACCTTTTACGCCCGGGGGCAAACCGGGCAGCAGCTGCTCCTCGGCGCCTACCAGGGGCTCGAGCGCCAGATTGGTCTTGGCAAGGTCAAGATGTACGCCCGGCACGAGATGTTGGACGTGGTGCTGGTCAACGGCCAGGCCCGTGGCATCGTGACGCGCGACCTGGTGTCGGGAACCCTCGAGACGCACACCGGGCATGCCGTGCTGCTCTGCACCGGCGGGTACGGGAACGTGTTCTTCCTGTCGACCAACGCCAAGGGCTGCAACGTGACGGCCACCTGGCGCGCCCACAAAAAGGGCGCTTACTTCGCCAATCCCTGCTTCACGCAGATTCACCCCACCTGCATTCCCGTTTCGGGCGACCACCAATCGAAGCTCACCCTCATGAGCGAGTCGCTGCGCAACGACGGTCGGGTCTGGGTGCCAAAGACTGGGGGCGACAATCGCGCCCCGAACGACATCCCCGAAGCCGACCGAGATTATTTCCTCGAGCGCCGCTACCCGTCTTTCGGAAACCTCGTCCCGCGGGACGTCGCAAGCCGAGCCGCAAAATCGGTGTGTGACGAGGGCCGCGGGGTAGGTCCCGGCGGGCTGGGCGTGTACCTCGACTTCGGCGACGCCATCAAGCGGATGGGGGAGTCGGTGGTGCGTGAGCGCTACGGCAACCTCTTCGAGATGTACGAGCGGATCACGGGCGAAGATCCCTACAAGGTGCCCATGCGGATCTACCCCGCCGTGCACTACACGATGGGCGGGCTCTGGGTGGACTACAACCTGATGTCCACCATCCCGGGTCTGCACGTTCTCGGCGAAGCCAATTTTTCCGACCACGGCGCCAACCGCCTGGGGGCCTCCGCGCTCATGCAGGGCCTTGCCGATGGCTACTTCGTCATCCCCTACACCCTGGGTCACTACCTGGCCACGACCAAGCTCGACCCGGTCTCCCCCGACCACCCCGAATGCAAGGCCGCCCAGACCGCGGTGAAAGAGCGGCTCGACAAACTGCTCGGCATCAAGGGCAAACGAACGCCCGACTCGTTCCACCGGGAACTGGGAAAGCTGATTTGGGACAAGTGCGGCATGGCCCGCAGCGCGGCGGGTCTGAAGGAAGCGTTGCAGAAGATCCCCGCCTTGCGTGAGGAGTTCTGGCAAAACCTCAACGTGCAGGGTGTGAATGAATCGCTGAACCAAACGCTCGAGAAGGCAGGGCGCGTGGCGGATTTCCTCGAGTTCGGCGAGCTGATGTGCCTCGACGCGCTCGAGCGCGAAGAGTCGTGCGGCGGTCACTTCCGCGAAGAGCATCAAACGGAAGAAGGAGAGGCGAAGCGCAACGACGACGAGTTCTCGTACGTCGCGGCCTGGGAGTGGAAGGGTGCGGGCGAGCGCCCTGCCCTGCACAAAGAGGCCCTCAAGTTCGATTACGTCAAGCCCTCTCAGCGGAGCTACAAGTGATGAAACTGACCCTGCGCATCTGGCGTCAGAAGAACGTCAAGGACTGCGGCCACTTCGAGACCTACGAGGTCCCGAACGCCAGCCCCGACATGTCCTTCCTGGAGCTGCTCGACGTCCTCAACGAAAAGCTGCTGGCCGAGGGCAAGGAGCCCGTGGCGTTCGACAGCGATTGTCGGGAAGGCATCTGCGGCACCTGCGGCGTGGTCATCGACGGCCGCCCCCATGGTCCCATGGCGAACACCACCACGTGTCAGTTGCACATGCGCGTGTTCAAGGATGGCGACCAAATCACCGTGGAGCCGTGGCGCTGTGGCTCGTTCCCCGTGGTGCGCGACCTCGTGGTGGACCGTGGGGCCTTCGACCGCATCATCGCGGCGGGCGGGTACATCTCGGCCCGCACCGGCAGCTCGCCCGACGCCAACGCGCTGCCGATCCCGAAAGAAAACGCCGACCGGGCCATGGACGCTGCGGCCTGCATCGCCTGTGGAGCCTGCGTGGCCGCCTGCCCGAACGGGTCCGCGATGCTGTACACGGCCGCGAAGGTGTCGCATCTCAATCTCTTGCCTCAGGGGCAACCCGAAGCCCTGTCACGTGTGCGCAGCATGGTGGCGCAGATGGACAGTGAAGGGTTTGGGGGATGCACGAATACGGGCGAATGCGAAGCGGCCTGCCCGAAGGGCATCAGCCTCGAGACCATCGCCCAGCTGAACGGCTATCTGCTCAAGGCCTCCCTCAAAGCCCGGCCTGCCATGGCTGAAAAGGGCGGCGAGTAAAGCAATGCCTGACCCCCGTGGGGACGCCCCTGGCCGCATGCAGGCCCGGGCGCCCTCGGGCGGAAGCCGCCGCTTAGTTGATCCGGCGGAGCATCACCAGCACGCGCAGCGTGAGCCACAGCGACGTTTCGCGCTCTTTTTCGGCTTCCTCGGCCGACAGCTTGCCACTGGGTCCGGCGTACCAAAACCCGTCCTCGGCCTGGCGTCCGCGCAGGTAAGCTTCGGCGGTCCGAACCCCGGAGTTTTCCTTGCCGAGACCGATCGAGGTCACCGAGTCGAGAGCGTCCGCCACATCCACGTACTGTCGGGGTTCGGTGATCTCCTCCCAATGCGAGGACGCCTTGCGATCGGGGTAGCGATCAGGCTGCAAGAATCGCGTGGCCAGCAACTCGGCCGCCCGGCGCGCCTCGCGCGAGGAACGGCGCTTCTTCGATGCCGCGAAGGCACGCAGCACCATCCCGGTGATGAGGTGGCTCGAGGGCCGCGCGGCCGAGTCGGTCCGCACGCCTCGCCAGGCCCAGCCCCCGTCGTTTTGGCGATGAGCCAAGAGGAACGCAAACCCCTTTTCCACGCGGGGGTCTTCGTCGAAACCGGCCCGGCAGAGGGCCGAAAGGGCCCAGCCCTGATAATGCAGGGCGGCCATCTTGGCCTTGTCGGTGGGCGTTGCGCCCACCGCGAGGTCGGCCAGGCCCCCGTCTTCGTCTTGAGACCCCAGCAAAAACGCGGCAGCGCGGTGAAGCGGTGTGTCTTGCGGCCCCTCATCGGCACGCACCCCGAGGTCCGCCAGCCGGTCGATCGCCTTCGCCGTGGACAGCGCGGCGGCAAAGGGCGCCGGCCCCAGAGCTTTTTCGGCCGCTTTGGCGGGAAAGGCACCTGTTTTTCCGAACTTTTTGGCGTAGGCCTGAACCTCTTTGTAGGCCCAGACGTCCGCCACCGACGGCGCCTCGTCGTCGTCGATGAGGTCACGACGCACCCGAGCCACGATGGCCGGAGAGCCCTCCCGCAGGAGCTTGGGAATGGGATCCTGGGCCAGGCGCGCGCGCCAACCGGTCATCGCGCGTGGCGGAGCAGGCGATGCAGGCGTGTTGCTGGGAACGGAAAACCGGGGGCGGTTCATCGGCACCTCAAGGTTATCGCATCTGACTACGTTCTGTAGGCGAATGTACGGCGATTTTTGATAAAACCCCGGTACTCGCGTTAGAACGGGCTCCAAGAGTGACACCGACCGATCGCCCCAGCAAGCGTGATGCTTTCCTGACCTTCCTCCAGGACGGGTGGGTCACGATTTACGTGGATGCTCGCCGTGCGGGTGTCTCGGTTCCCGAGCACCTGCGCAGCGAGCCCCGCCTCGTTCTGCAGTACGGGCTCAACATGCCCGTGCCCGTCGAAGATCTCGAGGTCACCGAGGGAGGCATCAAGGCCACGCTCTCGTTCTCGCGTCAGCCTTACACCACGATGGTGCCCTGGACGGCGGTCTACGTCATCGCCTGCACGGACGGGCGGGGCGTGCTCTACCAGGAGGACGTGCCCGGCGAGCTGCTCGAAGAAAGTCGCGGGAGCGAGCTGGCGGCGGACGAGAGCGACGAAGAGCCGTTCACGGCCGAGCTCGAGCCACCGGCTCGCAAGACGGAGGGAAGCGAAGCGGCCGACGACCCGGGCGACACGGAGACCACCAAGGCAGAAGCCGCGGAGGCCGCCGACGCGGCTGCGCCTGCTCCCCCTCGCCGGCGCTTGAAGTCGGTACCCATGCCCGACGACAACGTCGCAGCTCCTGTGGACGAGGGAGACGAGCCCGAACCCGAGGCCAAACCCCGCGGCCGGCCCAAGCTGCGTCTCGTCAAACCCTGAGCGCGGACGCGGCTCAGAGCTCGGGGACCACGCAGTCTTGCAGGAACCGGCAGAGCGGCTCGTGCTGGGCGCGTGCGTCCTCGTAACCTATCCGCACGAGCTCCGCACCGTAGACGCCGTCGAAGAGAATGTACGAGAGCAGGTCGGCGTCAGAGACGCCGCCGGCCGTGGTGGCCAGGCGGCGCAGCAGCCGAATGCCCGGCCCCCCGCCCAGCCCCTTGAATTTCCCGGCGCGCGCGATCTCGCCGGCGATCTTGCCGAGGTCCGTGCTGGGGCTTATCACCATGTCCTCGATGACCCGGTAGGGCGCGCCCCGTTTTCGGGTGACCACCTCGGCCACGCGCTGCTTGAGGTTCTCGTCGCCCGACTCGTTGACCACCTTCATGATGGCGCTCAGCCGTTCCATGCGCTGCAGGTCGTAGTCGATGTGGTCGAGAAGAAACGCGTTCAAGATTTTGCCTGCGAGAAAGGCAGCGCCCGGGTAAGGCTGGGCTTCCTCCGGCAAGGTGGTGGCGGCGCGCTTCTCGTATTTCAGGCTCAGAACCAACACCTTGTCGGCCCCCAACCGCAAGGCGGGCGAAAGCGGCGTGTTCTGGCGTAGTCCCCCATCGCAGTAGAACCGCTCGTCGACCTGCACCGCCGGAAACAATAGCGGCAGGGCCGCCGAGGCCATGCAGTGCTGGGGGCCCATCTTCACCATCTGCGCCCGCACGAAGGGATGAACGCTCCAGGGCGGCAACGGGCGCGCGCTTTCCACGAACACCACGGTCTTGCCCGAACCGATGTCGGTGGCCGAGATGGACAACGACTCGAAGTGCCCCACCTCCTTGTTCTTGCGGATGCGGGTCCAGGGGATCATCCGGCGCACGAGGCGCTCGAGGTTGCGGGTTTGCACCACCCCGCCGAGCCGCCGCTCACCGGGTTCCATCTCCATGATGTTGCCGCTGCCCAGCAGGGTGCCTGGCGCGCGCAAAAAATCCTTGATCCCGAACGAGACCACCTCTTCCAACACCAGGCCCTCCCACCGGTCGCAGAGGATCTTGCCTTGCTGCCGAGGGATGTCCGCGTGGGACGCCATGAAGCAGGCGTGAATGGCGCCCACCGAGGTTCCGCAGATGACGTCGAAGTGCACTTGCCCACCGAGGTCACCCGCGAGATCCTCGCGAATGTACTTGAGCACCCCGGCCTCGTAGGCGCCCCGGGCACCACCCCCGGAGAGGACGATGGCCAGGCGAGGCCGATCGCCCCGTTGAGGGATGCGGCTGGGTGCGCTCACGACCGCCCTCCGCAGTGGTGGGCGGGTGTAGGCAGAGACATGTGCCTCACGTTCGTGAACATCGTCGGACCGAGGGGCTTTATTGAACGTGGTTGTATCACACCTGCAGGCCTTCGAGGCCCGCGGGCGTGCACCCGCACCCCAACGCAAAGGGCCCGGGTAAAAAAAGTTGGATGCCTTCGCACCCCGTGTGGTGACCCGTACCTCACCGGAATCCGAAACCCGCCGCGTCCCTGGCACCCGATCTCGCCTTGCTTGTCGAAGCGCGCGCCTTCGCGAAAAAAGCAGGCTAAAATCTCTTCATGGCCGACGCGAAACCCCCTTTCGAATCGATCACCCTCACCCCCGGCGGTGGCTTTTTGCTCGAGCCCACGGGCAAAGCCCGGGTCTTCACACCCGAGATGCTCACCGAAGAGCAGCGCATGATGCGCGACACGGCGGAAGACTTCTTCAGGCGAGAGGTCGAGCCGCACATCGCGCAGATCGAAGACAAGAAGCCCGGCATGATGCCCGCGCTTTTGCGCAAAGCCGGCGAGGTGGGTCTGCTGGGACACGACGTGCCCGAAGCCTACGGAGGGCTGGGCGGCGACAAGACCAGCTCGAGCCTCATCTTCGAGGCCATGAGCCGCCTGGGGTCCTGGGCGGTGACCTTCGGGGCCCACGTGGGGATTGGCGCCATGCCGATCGTGCTCTTCGGCAACCAAGCCCAGCGCGAGACGTACCTTCCTCCGATTTGCACGGGCGAAAAGCTTGCGGCCTACGCGCTCACCGAGCCCGGCTCCGGTTCGGACGCCCTGGCCGCCAAGACGAAGGCGGTGTTGTCTGCGGATGGCAAACACTATGTGCTCAACGGCACGAAGCAGTACATCACGAACGCAGGCTTCGCGGATGTCTTCGTGGTGTTTGCCCAGATCGACGGGGACAAGTTCACGGGGTTCATCATCGAGCGCAACAGCCCCGGGCTCACCGTAGGCCCCGAAGAGCACAAGCTGGGCATTCGCGGCAGCTCCACCTGTCCCCTGATCTTGGAAGACTGCCAGGTGCCAGTGGAGAACGTGCTGGGGGACATCGGCAAGGGCCACAAGATCGCCTTCAACATCTTGAACCTCGGCCGCTTCAAGCTCGGGGTGGGCTCACTGGGCGGCGCCAAGTTCTGCCTGGAGAGCGGCGTCAAATACGCCATCGAGCGCAAGCAGTTCGGAAAATCGATCGCCGAGTTCGATCTCATTCGCAAGAAGATCGGGACCATCGCGACGAACATCTACGTGGCCGAGTCGATGGCCTTCCGTACCGTGGGGCTCATTGACGCCCGCTGCATCGGCATCTCACCCGATGATCCAGCCGCGCAGACCAAAGAGATCGAAGCGGTGGAGGAACACTCGATCGAGGCGTCGATCATCAAGGTCTTCGGCTCCGAGATGCTGCACTTCACGGCCGACGAAACGCTGCAGATCTTCGGCGGCGCCGGGTACATCACGGACTACCCCATCGAGCGCGTGAGCCGCGATGCGCGCATCAACCGCATCTTCGAGGGAACGAACGAGATCAACCGTCTCTTGGTTCCCGGCACCCTCCTCAAGCGCACCATGCAGGGTCGGCTGGGCTTGATGGGCCTCGTGGGGTCCGTGCAAAAGGAGCTGGCCGACCCCTCGAAGATCGATCGCAGCGTGCCCGAAGGGCCTCTCGGTCTCGAGCGGAAAAAGTGCGACTTCGCCAAGCGGGCGGTGGCCTACGCCGCATCACTCGGGGTGCAAAAGTACATGCAGAAGATCTCCGACAAACAAGAGCTGTTGGGGGTTCTGGCGGACTGTCTCATCGATATCTATGCGATGGATTCGGCGATCAGCCGCTCCTTGCAGCTGGTCGAGAGCCAGGGCGAGCAGGGCTCGGAGATCCCCATTGCCATGACCCGTCTTTACACGGCCACGGCGCACGAGCAGGTCTTCGATCGACTCCGCGAGATGCTGATGTGGATGTCGGAGGAGGCCGAGTGGGCCAAAGAGGTCAAGGACATCAACAGCTACTACGAGCTCACGCGGGTCAACACCTTCTCGCTGCGCCGGAAGATCGCTCTTCACACCATCGAGTCGGGTGGGTACGCGCTTTAGGGTCCACCGAGGTCCATGCCCGCGCGGGCACAGGCGGCCACCACGAGGCCGCGGTCGGCGCGGGCGACGTTTTGGAGGTAGGCCCGCGCGTTCGTGAGGTCCCCCTCGCGGCAGGCGGCGCGCGCGATGAGCGCGAACGCGCGGCTCGATTTGCGTTCGTAAAGCGTCTGCTTGGCCACGCGGATGGCCTCGCGGGTTTGGCCTGCCGACAGGAGCGCTTCGGCCTCATCCAGCCGGGTGACCACGGCCTCCGGCAGCGCCTCTCGGGGGCGGCGGGGGGCCTTGTCGCCCCGGCGCGGGCTCGGGGGCTCGGCAGGCGGCTCCGGGGTGGCTACGGGAGCGGCCTGTGCGGCGGCTTCGGGCCCTGCTAACGCGGGGGGTGCGGGCTCAGCGCCTTCGGGCGGTGTGGGCTCAGCGCCTTCGGGGGGTGCGGGCGCGGGAATGGGATTCGGCACAGGCGCCCGCGACAGGGCCTGAAATCCGAAGAACGCGCCGGCGCTCACGGCCACCGCAAGGGCGGTGCCGAGCAGCACGATGCGCCCCGAGCGGCCCTCCGCCCGCAGGGATGACGAGGTTGGCGTCGGCGAAGAGGAAGGGGGATGTGCGGCCGCCGCAGGCCCCGGAGCCGCCTTCGGGGCCGCCGTGACGGCCCACGCATCCACCGGAGCGGACGGGGGGGCGCCCGCAGCCGCGGGCTCGAGCGTGGGGGCGTCGAGCGGACGGCCACTCAGGGCGTTTACGAAGGTGGCCACGTCGGGACAACGCGCTTGCCAGGGCTTGGTGAGGGCAGAAGCCACGGCGGCAAGCACCGGCTCCGGCACGTCCTTGACCAGCGCCGCAAGCGGTGTGGGCTCAACCTGGATCACTTGCACCATCACGGCCAGTGGGTTCTCTCCCTGGAACGCAGGCTGGCCCGACAGCATTTCGTAGACGATCGCCCCCAAGGCAAACACGTCCGTGCGGTGATCCACCTCCTGGTTTCGGCCCGAGGCCTGCTCGGGTGACATGTACTGGGGCGTCCCCATGACCACCGATTCCTGGGTCTTGAAGGAATGGGCACCGCGAATCTTGGAGATACCGAAGTCGAGGATCTTCACGCGCGGGTACAGCTGCCCCTCGCCCACGGGCGGGGTCAGAAAGATGTTCTCCGGTTTGAGGTCCCGGTGCACGACGCCTTCCCTGTGGGCCGCGGCCAGGGCCGAGCCCACTTGCCTGACGAGCGCCACGGTCTCGGCCAGCGGCATCGGTCCCCGTCGCAAGCGTTCCCCCAGGCTTTCGCCCACCAGCCGCTCGAGGACCTGGTAAGGCGTGCCATCCGGCAGCGTGTTGAAGTCGAATACGTCGACGATGTGCGGATGCCCCAGGCGAGACGCGATCTCGGCCTCCCGCCGAAACCGCGCCAGAACTTCCTCCGAGCCTGCTCCGCCCAGGAGCACCTTGATCGCGACCAGACGCCCCGGCAGACGCAGATGTTTCGCCTCCCACACGGCCCCCATGCCGCCCCGGCCGATGAGCCGGGTGATTTCATAGGTGTCGGCCACCACGAGCCCCGGGGCCAGGCTCTCGGCGAAAAAGGGGCGTGGTCCGGTCACCGGCACATCGGACGCGTCGGAGTTCCCGTCGGTGGGCATCTGCCCTACTATAACCCGCGTATGCAACGCGAACTTCGGCCCCTCCGACTCGGCGCTCTGGCGGTGACCGCCGCCCTGGCCTGGCCCGCGCCCCCGGCCGGAGCCAAGCCGCGTCCGCCGAAGGTCGAGAGCACGACGCCCTCAGCCCCCCGGGTCGAGCTGGGCGAAGCGAAAGCCAAGCTGACCGTACTGTCCGATGGCCAGGGGCACTACGTGGTGCTCATGCCCTTCGGGTCTCACGACCACACGTACTACGGCGACGGCAAGAGCTTCTTCGCCCTGCGGGTGGGGTCCTCGAGCTCCGTGGGTACGGAGGCCTTCGATTTCACCTTCTGGGAGCCTCGTGTGAAGGCGCGGTACCAAGCGTCGGTGCAGTTTCGCGACGGCGCCTACAGCTTGCAGTGTGGGGACCGAAAAACCGCTTTCGCACCGCTGCCTGCGGCAGAAGCGGATGCTTTGCTCGCCGCCGCGGCGTTCTTCGGGCCACGCTGGCCCTACGAGGCCTACGCCCTGGCACGCGACGATCGGGGCACGTACTACTACGTCGACCATCAGAGAGAACCCGAGGGCAACCTGGCGTTCCGCGTGTACCGTGGGCCACGCGGCAAGCTCAAGCCGCTCAAGATGGTGAACGTCGTCAGTGACTCCGAGGGCGAGATCTTTGCGACGCGTGCGGGAGATCTTCGTCTCGTGCTGGACAAAAAAGAAACCTCGTGGGTGGCAGGCCAACGAAGCACGAAGCTCGTGAGCCTCGATCTTTACGAAAACGTCATGCTGATCTACACGGATCTCGGGCCGTATCTCGGGGAGCGACTTGGCACCCCTTGCGACGACCTGTGACCCCCCAAAGAACCCCCGTCGTCCTTCGAGGCCGACTTTTCAAGGAACAAACACGATATGAACGTACTCATCACCGGCGGCGCCGGCTACATCGGCAGTGTGCTGTCTCGGCAGCTCTTGGCCGAGGGCCATCACGTCACCATCTACGACAATCTCTCCCGCGGCTTTCGTGAATCCGTGGCCCCACTGGCGCGGTTCGTCCACGGCGACATCTTGGACCGCGCGTACCTGGGCGAGACCTTGCGGGCCCACAAGGTGGACGCCGTCGTGCACATGGCGGGCCTCATCGCCGTGGGCGAATCGGTGCGTGAGCCCGCGCTCTACTACCACCAGAACGTGACGGGTGGCCTCACGCTGCTGGACGCCATGCGGGACGCCAACGTGTCACGCATCGTTTTCTCTTCGACGGCGGCGGTCTACGGTGAACCGCAGCGGATCCCGATCGAGGAGAGCGATGCGAAGCTGCCGACCAACCCCTACGGGGAAACCAAATGGACCTTCGAGAAGGCGCTCGCATGGTACGGACCGGCCTACGGGCTGCATACGGCCTGCCTGCGCTACTTCAACGCCGCAGGCGCGACCGAGGATGCCGGCGAACGCCACGAGCCCGAAACGCACCTCATCCCGCTCATTCTGCGTGCCGCGGCTGGGGTGTCGCCAGCCATCACGATCTTCGGCGATGACTTTCCCACCCGTGACGGGACCTGCGTGCGCGACTACATCCACGTGCTCGATCTGGCACGGGCCCACGTTCTCGCCCTGGAAGCGCTGGCCCGTGGCGACAAGGCGCTGGTTTACAACCTGGGCTGCGGCGGCGAGGGCTACACGGTCAAGGAAGTCATCGACGTGGCCAGGAAGGTAACGGGCAAGGAGGTTCCCGTAAAAAAGGGCCCGCGCCGCGAAGGCGACTCTGCGGTGCTGGTCGCAGGTTCGGACAAGATCAAGCGCGAGCTGGGCTGGCGCCCGGAGCGACAAGACCTGGGCGTCATCATCGAATCTGCCTGGAAGTTCATGCGCACCTACCAGCTGGGCTGAGACGTACAGGTCACCCGCCGTCACGGGCGAGCGAAGAACGCTCTCAGTTTCTCGTGAGCGCCGGCGGCGGCCAGGCGGGCCGCCTCCTCCTCGAGGGCCACGCGGCGCTCCGGGCGGTATCGGCTCCGGGGCACCTGTACGGAGGCCTCACCGGAGGTCACGAGCACGATGCCCCGGGACGAGCGGCTCACCACCAGATTCACGACACAGCTGACCTCCACGTCATCCCCCCGGGGCACGAGACCAAGCGACGTGATCGCGCCATCGACCACGAAGGACGCGTGGACGTCCCCAAGCGCGACGAGGGACACGTGGGGCTGGCGCCGCAGCATCTCCACGATCTCGCCGCGCACCGTATTTCTCAAGGCCGGAAGAGCCTGTCCCGACCGGTCCCCGAACTGAGCCACTGCCACCGCGAGGGGCTGGCCGCCACCCGCCTGCGTGGCTTCGAGGGCGGCCAGCGCCGCCCGTGCCGCGCGCCTGACCCGCCTTGCCTTGTCCCGCCCCGCAGCGATCAAGGCCGTGCGGGCCAGGGTGATGAGGGGCTCTCGTTCAGAGGTCTCGCCGAGCAGCTTTGCCACGAGCGCCCGGACCACCTCTTCTTTGTCGCGCGCGAGCGCCGCTGTCAGCGCAGGCACCGCGCGCTCGTCCCTGGTACGGGCGAGCAGCAGGGCCGCCTGCACCCGCACCTTGAACGAGCGCGCGGTGGCAAGTTCGCGGCCAAGCCGCGTCACCGCGTCTTCCGCGCCTGCGCGTCCTGTGTACAGGCACGCGGCGGAGGCGACCAACAGCAAGCGGCGACTCGGACGCCCCATCAGAAGCGATAACGCAGACCAAGGCGGGCGCGCAGCGGCGGATTCCGAAAAATGACCTGCCCCCACAGCGGTGTGTCGGCCTCGACCACGGCCAGCGTGGTGCGCAGCGCGAGCACGTTCAGCACGTCGAAGAACACATCGATGTTTTGTCCGATGAGCGTGCGAAGATTCGCGCGGGCCTGAAAATCGATGGAGGTGAAATCGGGCAGGCGCAAGGCCACGTCGTCATCCGGGTTGAGAGTGCCCCGTGAATCGAAACCTCGGCGGGTCGCAAAGCGCGAAAAGCCTCCGAAGACCGGGTCGAAGATGTACCGGTTGTAGGGCGGGCCCGACTGAAACTCGTAAACGCCCCCCATCGAGAGCCAGGGCAGCACCTGATAGCTGGCCAAAAAGCGCGCCACGTGGCGGATGTCCGCGTCGAGTGGGCCGTAGAAGTAGGGGGTTTGGCCGGGGTTATCCAAAAAGAGCGTGGCGAAGCTGGAATCCGCCGTGCCTTCGTAGCGCGACCAGGTGTAGGACGCGTTCATCCGCAAGAGCCCTTCGCGCTTGAGCATGCCCGCGGTGAAGCCCACGTAGCGGCGGCGGGCCTCATCGGGCGTCTCGAGATCGAAGACGAACTGGCTGCGGCCGTTTTTGAAGCCACCGTCTTGGCGAATGGCCGTGCCGCTTTGGTTCCAGATCGCGTTGGTCTCGAGATCCTCCCACTGGTGGTTGAACTTGCGGTAGACGAAGTCGCCCTTGGCCACGATGCCCGTCACAATCTCCCGCTCTGCACCCAGCGTCACTTCGTGGGTGCGCGGGGCGCGCAGCTTCGTGGCGCACGACGTGCCATCGGGGTTGCGCCCGTCAGGACCACAGGGCAAACCCACCGTCGTGGCCTGGTCGCCCCCCGTGAAGCGACAATCTCGCACGAACCCACCGATGTCCGTGTCGTAGAAGCATTGTCGGGTGGTCAGCTGCCGGCTGGTGAAAGCGGCCAGCGCCAGGAAGCCGGTATCGACGTAGTTGTTGTAGCTGGCCTTGATGACGGTGCGCCCGTCGTGGGTGGGATCCCAGGACACCGCGATGTGGGGCGTGACCGTGGCGATGTCGGTCACGATGCGTTCCCGATCGTCTTCGGACGTGGCCCGGTGAAATGCGAGCCCAGGCGTGATCGTCACGTAGCGGGTGGGGCGCCACTGATCGGACAGGTGCAGGAGCAGCTTGCGGCTGCCAATTTCGGTGCGCAGCCACCCCGAACGGCAGTTGCCGTTTTCGTCGCGGGGATCGTTCACACAGACTTCCTGGCGCAGGAACTCTTGTTGTCCGATGAAACCCAACACTTCATCCCCCGGCACGGTCCGGGCCGCCGGGTTGGACAGCGCCTCGAAGCGCAGGCCCAGCTTGAGGCCGTGGCTGCCGGTGCTTTTCGTATTCTTGAAGTAGGTCAGGTCACCCGAAAGCTCGGCCGTGCGCCGATACTGGCGGCTTTGGGACGTGAAGTTTCGGCGGGACAGGCCCGTCGCAAAGTCCACCTCTCCTGCCACATTCGAGCAGTTGGGGTCCCACAGGCAGGACTGAGGGCCCACATCCAAATAGATCTGCTGAAAACCCGCCCTGGCCACCGCGATGAGATCGTCCGTGAGGACCGAGTTCAAGGACAGTCCGGTAAAGAGCGTGCGCTGAAACTGGCGCGCCTCGGCCTCCGGTTCCACGAGGGGACTCTGCAAGACGTTGCGGAAATCGCCCACAGAGTAGCTTCCCTTGAGCTCGAGCTTGTTGCGGGGGTTGACCTGCCAGGTCACCTTGGCGAGCCCATCGAAGCCCAGCACGGAAAAGGGCGGAGGGTCCGGCAGCTGCCGTGCCGGATCGGCCACGATGGTCGACGTCACGTTGACGAGCTGGCCGGAGACAAAAAACCAGATGCGGTCTTTTTGGATGGGACCGCCCACGTTCAAGCTCATCGTGGCCTGACGGTTGTTCCCGCGGTCGCGGTTGTCCTCGAAGAAACGCATGTGCTCATCGGTGTAGGTCGCGGTGCCGTCCGCCTCGAAGCGGTTCGAGCCGCTCTTCGTGACGATGTTGATCACGCCCCCCGTGGTGCTCGAGTTTTCGGCGCCGAAGGACGCCGTTTGCACGTCGACCTGCGACATCGCATCGAAGCTGAAGTTCTGGCCGAAGGTCTGGGTGACGGGGTCGGTGGTCTGGAAGCCGTCCACCTGGTAGCTGTTGTTGAAAAACGAGCCGCCCCGCACCTGCGCGTTGCCGGTTCCCTGGCGGTCCACCGCGCCGGGGGTCAGCGCGGCGACGCCCTGAAAGCTGCGCGACGACAAGGGCAGTTTGTCGAGGAACTCGGCGTCGTAGCTTTCTCCCACGGTCGTGTTGTTCGTGTTGACCGCTGGCGCTTTGTCCTCGACGACGAACTCTTCGGCATTCTCGACACCCGCGCCCTCGACCTCCATCACCACGTCGAGATCGAGGGTTTTGCCCTGGCTGATCCGGAGATTGGTCTGCACCAGGGTCTTGAGCCGGGGCGCGGACGCCGTGAGCTTGAACGCCCCCGGCGTCAGCGCGGCGAACCGAAAACGCCCACCTTCGTCACTCACGGCCTGTTGGGCGCCGCCGATCTGCGTGGGCGATTCGAGCGTGAGCCGCACCCCCGCGAGCGGTGTGCCCGTTTGGTCCCAGACGGTGCCGCTGAGCGTGCCCGTGGTTTGCGCCCAAGCCGCCCCCGGGAGACATATCGACGCCAACGCCATGAGCACGTACACGAACTTCATGAAGGGAACTTCCTTGCGAGGATCGTCATGGCAACGCCGGCTGTCTCCTAATTGCGAGGCGAATAGTCATCGGGCCAGGCGCAGATCTGAACGCCGAAGTTTTGACACACCTGCCCCTGCCCGAGGTCGAGCGGCACCGACATGCCCTCGCGGGTGATCTCGGCCACCGCCCGGCACTGCTTCACTGTCTCCGTGTCGAGCAGGTTCTCGTCACAAAAGCGCAGGCAGACGCCGCGGTTGTTGTACGGAAAGCAGGAATAGCCAGGTAGCGACTTACAACGCGAATCCACGAAGTCTTTCGGCTCTCGGCCTCGGTTCTGCTCCGCAAGACGGTTGAGCGCGAAGGGGTCGCAGCCGAGGTAGCAGAACCCCACGTCGGCGGGGAAACAGGTGTAGCCCAGTTCCGAGAGCTCGTCTCCCGTGTCGTCGCAGCGGGCAAGCCCCACCCCACAGCGCTGCCCGTACCTGACGGGCGGCGAGTCGCAAAAACACGTGTTGCGGTTGCAGGCGAGGCCGAGCGCCGTGCACGTGGGATCGCCCGAGGCGTCGACCACGAGCTTGCCGTTCACCGTCGTGTTCACCCCACACTGAACCGCGCTGCGCCCGTTGATGATCTTGTCGAGCTTCGGCAGTGAACAGGCGGTTTGCACGCCCCGCAGCGGCAGATTGATCACCTGCTGGGGCGCCCGGGGGAGCACCTGGCCGTTTTCGTCGAGCTCACGGACTTCGTCGAACGAATCTTCACGGTATTCACCTTCCACCTGGATATCCCAGAGCCAGCGGATGGGCGTGTACCCGGGAGGATCTCTGCGCGTGCGGCGCGGGCGGCCTGCGCTCACGATCTGCCCGCCGACCCGGGTGCGGGATACACCGTTGATCGGATCGAAGGCCACCTGCGCCGGCACATAGGCCTTGCCCACGGGCACGGTGAGCACGGTGGTGGCCGCGGGGCCCTGCCCCGAGACGATCCGGGACACGTCGAAGGTGTCGAGGCGGGCGGCGTCGCTGCCCGCGGGCAAACGGTTGTTCGCCGCATCCGCCAAGGTCAGCCAGCCATCGGCCACGTAGCAGAAGGCCAGCTTGCGGCGGTACCAGATCTCCATCCGGGGACGGAAGGTGGCAGCGTCGGCCACCCCTTGCGGAACTTGCGTGCGCTCGTCGAGGATGGGGCAGTTGATCACCTTGCCGGTGTTCCGGGCCCGAAAGCCGCCGTCGTCGATCGCGTCGCGAAGCGTTCGGTACTGTTTGATGGCGTCGGGCTCGTACCCGGAGGGCACGGTGACCTCCACGATCTCCCAAAGCCCCGAGTAAAGCGCCCGGCTTCCGGCCACGTCGGCCGGGGAGACATCGACGACGGGCCGCTGGTAGTCGTCGACGTTGCGCAACGGATCGATGAGCGCTTCACGAAACCGCACCGAGTAAACCCGTGCCCGCTGGCGATCGTCGAGCGCCTGACAACCGAGCGGATCCGCGCCGTCGACGTCGCAGAAGATCTTCGGGTTCACGTTCACCACGTTGGGGCCCCCGTTGATGAAGTCCTGCCGGGTGCGTACCTCCCGCATGACGGGCGCCATGAGCGGCTTGCCGTCGGGGGTGAAGAAAAAATACATGGGGTTGACCCGCGCGGAGACGGGCTCCCCGAAGGCGTCGCGCTGAACGGCCACGGACCCGAAGTTGTAGTACTCGGCCCGTGCGCCGCCCTCGAAGCCTGCTTCGGGGAACAAGGTCTCCGGCGGCTCGCCCCCCGTGTTGCCCGTGGACGGAAACAAGGCCGATAACTCCAACACGCCGAACGCCTCGTCACGGTATTCGTTCGTACAGGCGGAAGCCACCGCGCTCAGCAGCGCCCAAGTCAAAAGCAGTCGCCGGCTCATCGTTGCTCTCCGGGCCAGGGCTCTTTCCCGGCGCCGATTCTTCCTTTCAGCGGCCTCGAGACGCACGCCCCGACGTCGACAGTGCCCTCGTTTGTAACGCGTCCCCTGCCTGCGGGGAAGGAAATAGACGGAGCGGGGTCTGGCTTTCCCCGTCCCGCAGCCTAGGCCTTGTCCACCACCCGCACGAACGATCCGGCGGCGACCGCGGCCGTCTGGGGAGGCAAACAGATCAGCACGTCAGCGTCCGCCATGGCGACGAGATCTCCCGAGCCCTGGAAGTCGAGGGGCTCCACCGTGAGGTCGACGCCCTGGCCCGCAAGACGCGCCGGCGCAAGGCTCGTGAAAGCCACCGGTGCCTGCGCCAAAGGCACCGCCAGGGGGAGCGCAAAGAAGCGGGGGGCCCAGGGGGGCAGGCCGGCCAGCCGGGCCAACACGGACCGTCCGAACAAGCCAAACGCCACGAGGGCGGAGAGCGGATTGCCCGGTAGCCCCAACACCGGCACCCGCCGCCGGCCTGCAGCCACCTCCGCCAGCACGAAGGGCTTGCCGGGCCGCATGGCCACACCGGCCAGGTGAAACGTGGCGCCCAGGCTCTCGAGCACGGCCTTGACGTGATCGTGTTTTCCTTTCGAGACGCCGCCCGTCACGATGACCAGGTCGGCGGCCAGCGCCACCTGAAGCATGTGCCGCAGTGCCGAGGGATCATCCGACACCGGGCCAAGGCCATGGCACTCCCCGCCGAAACGCTGCACGGCCGCGGTCAGCATGGCTTCATTGGAGTTGCGGATCTGGTGAGGGGCCGGACTGCCCCCCACGGGTACGACCTCGTTACCCGTGGTGATCACGGCCACCCGGGGGCGCCGGGTCACCAAGGGTACGGCCTTGCCCACGGAGGCGAGCAAGCCGAGGGTGGCCGGGTCCAGGCGCCGGCCCACGGGCACCACGGGCGCCCCGGCCAGCGCTTCGGCGGCCCGGGGAACCACGTTGTCCCCCGCTTGGATCCCGGCGGTGAAGAGCACGGTCGCTGCGTCGTTTGGGCTTCGCGACGTGTGCTCGACCATCACGACGGCATCTGCCCCTTCGGGCAGGGGGGCGCCCGTCATGATCTCCACGCACTCACCGGCCGCGAGCTGCCCCGCGAAGCGCTCGCCTGCAGCCACCGTGCCCACGCAGGTGAGGCTGCGAGGTTCCGCGACGAGGTCGGCGGCTCTCACCGCGAAGCCGTCTCGGGTGCTGCGATCGAACGGAGGCTGGTCGCGATCGGCGCGCACCTCTTCGGCAAGCACGCGCCCCACGGCTTGGGCCAACGACACTCGTTCATGTCGTGCCGAGACGGGCAACGAAGCCGCGAACGCCTGAACCTGACCCAGAGCTTCCTCGAAGGACGCCAGCATGGCGGCAAGGTTACCACCCCCGCCCGGCACACCGAAGAATCGAACCGGCGACGGCGCTCAGGCTAGACTTGAAGTATGAAGTTCGCCACACGGCGCGACGGCAGCCGCGACGGGACGCTGTGGGTCGTTCGGCGCGATGGGTGTGTAGGCACGCCGGCCCCGGCGCCGTTCGACACGCTCCAGCGTGCGCTCGACGCGTGGCCGCGGGCCGCTCCCGTGCTCGAGGCGGTCCAGGCTGCCCTGGAGGCCGGTGCCGTGGCCGGCCACCCCGTGGACCCGGCCACTTTGGCGGCGCCGCTGCCTCGCGCCTACGAATGGCTCGACGCCTCCGCTTTTTTGAACCACGTCGTGCTGGCACGCACAGCGCGGGGAGCGCTGCCCCCGGAGGACCTGGAGACGAACCCGCTCATGTACCAGGGCGGCAGCGGGGCGCTCGCAGGCCCCTGCGAACCGTTTTTGCTCGACGATCCCAGCTTGGGCCTCGACTTCGAGGCCGAGCTCGGCGTCATTCTGGGTGACGTGCCGCTCGGGGTCTCGGAAGACCATGCGCTGGCCTGCGTACGCCTGGTCACGCTGCTCAACGACTGGACGTACAGAAACCTTGTGCCGGGCGAGCTGGCCAAGGGGTTCGGGTTCCTGCAGGCGAAGCCCACGACCGCTTTTGCGCCCTTTGTGGTCACGCCCGACGAACTGGGCGCGTATTGGAACGAGGGGCGCCCCGACCTGACCGTCACCTGCTCACTGAATGGCCGCCGCGTGGGCCAGTTGTCCACGCGGCAGATGCACTTTTCGTTCGGCGCGTTGGTCGCCCACGCGGCGCGCACGCGGAGGCTGACGGCAGGCACGCTGCTCGGCAGCGGCACCATCTCCCAGGACGATCCCCATGGCGGCTTCGCTTGCATCGCCGAGCAACGCGCCCGGGCGCTCGTTGCGGGCGGCGAGCTACACGCCTATCTCGCGGCGGGAGATCGGGTGCGTATCGAAGCGGAGGCGCCGGGGCTACCCGCGTTGCGGCTCTTCGGCGCGCTCGATCTGCACGTCACGGGACCACAAACCGGTCCAGGAACGCCTCCGAGAGCAGGAGCCTGACGGGAAACTCCTGCACATCCGCTTGCGCGTTGGCCAACTCCTCGGCAAGCGCCCGCTGCTCTGGGTTTTCGAGGTCGACGGGCTTCCCTGTAAGGTACTTCCACCAGTGGGCCAGGTGGCATTGGTAGGCCCTCACGGACGTCACCACGCGCGTGCCAAACTCCTCGATGCCCAGTCCCTTCACGCCCGGGGACTCGAGGGTCAAGGTCCATCGGGGCAGGGTGGGAAAGCCATTTTCTTCCGTGCGATGGTTACCCAGCCGGTCGTAGTCCTCGAAGAGCGTGCCGACGCCGTCAATCTCCTTGTGGCACGCGAGGCACTCCGGCTCGTACAGACTCCGGTACCTGTCCACTGTCGTGTCGCCCTTTGTACGAACGAGGGGTCGGGTGGGTCCGGGGGGCGTGGGCGTCTTCGCGCAGAGGACCTTTTCGAGGACAAAAACCCCACGCGCCGGGAGGTTGTAGAGGGGCTCGTCCGAGAGGATGAACTGGGAGACGCTTTGCAGACTGCCCGCGCGCACCACCACACCCGGCAGGCTCAGAAGGCCCGAACGGGTGTTATCTTCGTAGCTTCCGAGCCGCAGGTCCTTGAAGTTCCCAGGATCGAAGGCTGAGGGCCGGAAACGAAACCGCGTGGGGCGCCTGGCGAGGAAGTCGTCGAGTGCGTCTTGGCTTCGGTACGCGAAGATCACGAAGGCCTGCACCTCTTGCGACTTCATCTTCACGTCGCTCAGCGTAGCGTCGTCCGAACGCTCGAGCGGCTCGAGGTCGAGCCACTCTCGGGTGAACGCACTCAGCCCGCGGCCGGATCTCTCGTCGCGCAGGGCCGTGCGCACCACGTTTTCGAGGTCCTGGGGTGTGGCCGCGCCTGGGTTGCGGACCGCCTCTGCCAAAGTGGCATCCGGCGCACCACGCCACAGCAGTTTGGCAACCTGGGTGATGAAGGCCTCCTCGTCCACACGCGGGGGTGTGGCAGGCTCGCCCATGTCGAGAGGGGCGCGTGCCTCCCTGCCCTGGCCATCTGCCGGCGGAGACGAGGGACTTGCGGCATCGAAGGACTCGCTGGCGCCTGCATCAACCCCCGCCCGGACGGCCAAAAGATGGGACTGCGGCTCGCAGGCGCACACGGCCCCCACGAGGGCACCGGCGGCCCCCCACACACGTACCCTGTGCATCGACGCCCGGGTCATCGCAACGCCCGTGCGAACCGCCCTTCTGGAAACCGCGCGAGATAGGCCGCGCGATCGGCCGCGGCCTCGCGGTCGCGCCCGAGCCGCCCGAGGCAGCGTGCACGGCCCCACAACGCACGCTCTTTCACGTCGTCGCTCACGCCGCCGGCAGCCGCCAGCACCGCCGTGAAGTCGGTCACCGCCCGCTCGCAGCGCGAAAGACCCAGCAACTCGGCGCGAATCACGCGCAGTTCGGCGTCGCGGCCTGTGTTCCCCAGCTGCGCGTCCCCAAGCAGCGCCAGGGCTTCCGACCGGCGGTTCAGGACGAGGTACGCGTCGATGCGCGCCCTTTGGGCCTCGTGGGAAAGAAGACCGCGAGGGAAGCGTTGGGCATAAGCGCGCAAGTCGACGAGCGCGCCCTCGGCGTCGCGCGCGTGGCGCAGCTTCCCGAGCGCCTGCGCGAGCAGGGCGCTTTCCTGCGCCAGCGGCCCCGGCGCCCGCGGCGGCTCCGGGCGCACCGAGCCGGGCGCGGGCCACGACGAAGAGGCTCCGCGGGGCGGGGCCATCGGCGGGAGGGCCGCAGGCGCCAGTTCGGGCCCGGGCGGCAGGGGTTCCGGCACCGCTGGCATGGCTGCCACGGCGGCGTTGGCCTCGGGTTGCGGGACTGCAGCCGCCGCGGCCAGCTGCACGCGCCGGCGGGCGCGCGGCCGACGGCCCGCCTCGTTCGTCAGCGCGGCCACGGCTGGGCTGGCCACGGCTGGGCTGGCCACGGCTGGGCTGGCCACGGCTGGGCTGGGCGCCGCAGGCGCAGGCAGAGGGGGCACGGAAGCCGGCGGCGCGGGCGGCTCCAGACGCTCCTCCGCCGCGCGGGGCGGCCGCGGGCGCCGAGGCCCTGAGCGGGCGGGCGGCGCGCCCAGGGTGACCACCAGAGGCCCGATTTCGATGCGCCCCCGCAAAAGGCCCGACTGCGCCGCTGCCACCACCCCGGCGCTGAGCCCGAGCACGCCCACGACAGCCCAGCGCACGAAGCCCAGCGTACGCCGCGGGCGTGCCTGCGTTGCCCCGCGCACGCGGCGGTACACCCGAGACAAAGCCGCGTCGTCGAGGGGACGGGGTTCGCTCACGCGCCCGAACAACGAGGCCAATTTACGGAGGTCCTCAGGAGCGCCTTCGCGCGAGGCCTCGCTGAGAACGCGGACCGGCTCCGAAGGCTTCATTGCCGCGCCTCCCCCGCGGTCCAGGCCAACAAAGCCTGGGCCAGCTTTTCGCGTCCCCGGGACAACCGCACCCAAACATTTTGCACCGAGGCGTTCGTGACTGTTGCGATTTCTTGGCAGGAAAGCCCCTCGAGCTCGAACAAGATCACCGCCGTGCGGTACTTATCATCGAGATCATCCAGCAACTTGTAGAGCAACGCCGTGGACTGCCGCCGCTCGATGTCCTCGACAATCGAGGGCCCCCCGTCGGGCACACACGCAAGCAGCTCGTCTTGTGCCAAGCCGCGCTTGAAGGGCCACAGCAGGCGGCGCCGGCGCACCGACCGGCGGCGGTCCTGAACGACCCGCACGGTGATCTCGTAGAGCCAGGTGGAAAGCTTGGCGTCTCCCCGCCACTCGGGCAGGCGGCGTTGAACCACCAGGAACACGTCGTGAACGATGTCCTCGGGATCCATGCCCGGACCGCCGAGACGCTGGGCCCACCGGGACACCTCGGCTGCGTGGCGGCGGTAGATGGACGCGAGGTCGCGCACGTCGTCCTCCCTTTCGGGATCGCGGTCGGACGGCCGGGACGGCCGGCGTTCGACAGCGGGGCGCGAGGAGACCAGGGTGAGCTTCGACACTTTCGGGAAGGTGAGTGGCCGCGACGGGGCCGGGCCTTACAAACCTAGGTGAGAAAAGCGCCGCCGGCCGCCCGAAGCGGCGCAGCGGGCGTCAAGCCCATGGACTCATTGAGGATTTTGCCACCCAAGTCCCACCGACAGGAGCACGTCGATGTGGGGCAACGCCCCGGTTTGGCCCGTGGGCCCCTCGATTTCGTGGGCGCGCGGCCAGGCCGACAACGTGAGACCACCGAGGATCCGGAGTCCCCTCCCGAGGCTGCGCCCAAGCCCGGTGGCGGCCTCTGCCCCCGGCTCCCAGCTGCGCTCGCGCCGGTTTTGAGCAAATCCACGGCCCTCGACCGTCAGCCAGCCGGCCAGCACGGACAGGGCAGCGCTCACGTGCCAGAGGCCGGCCCCGAAGACCCTTTGGCCCTCGAGCCCCAGGCCGGCCCCGAGACGCTGCCAGGCGGCTTGCCCCTCACCCAGGGCCTGCGTCCGCATGCCCTGCGCGAACCCTGCCAGGCGAAGGCCGACCGGCCACCTCGCGGGTCCCCACGTGGCGGATGTGGCAACCGCGGGGGCGACCCCGCCCGTCGAAACGGACGAGAGGCCTCCAGCCGCCACGACCAGCAACAGCCCCGGCCGCGCCAAAGCCACCGGGAATTCGGCCGCCACCACCGGGTGCGGAGCCGCCAAAGCGGGTGGGGAGGGTGCGGCCGCAAACGCAGGGTGCACGTCGCTCTGCCACGAGGCGATGGCGACCGCCGCGGCCGCCGCAAGCTCGTCGCAGGCATGGTCCCTCGGCAGCCGCCGCACCCCCGCGGGGGCGCCGTCGGCGGTGCGCAGGTAAAGCACCAGGGCGGTCTCTTCGGCCACCAGCTCGACGACGTCGGGAGCATCGGTGGACGCTTCGCCGGCCGGCAGCAGCTCTGCCAGCCGCGCCTCGACGGCGAACGGCAAGGGGCAGCTGGTGGCGCCCTCGACCCGGACGGACAGGGCCCACTGCAAGGCCAAAAGCCACGCCATCGGCAC
The DNA here is from genome assembly GCA_022184915.1 of Myxococcales bacterium. Taxonomy (NCBI): domain Bacteria; kingdom Pseudomonadati; phylum Myxococcota; class Myxococcia; order Myxococcales; species Myxococcales bacterium. The sequence goes on from JAGTJU010000003.1 coordinate 91,947, forward strand.
TTGTGTAGCACGATCTCGGCCGCGGCCCGGCACACTTTGGCGGCCTGCCCCTTTCACATCCCGGCGCCACCCCCCAAACTGCCGGGCCCATGGCGAAGCTTCTGCTCCCCCCCTCCTCGTCGCCCGCCGACGCCGACGCCTTGCTCGGCGCGTTCCTCGACCACGTGTCAGAGCTCGGCCTCTCGCTCTACCCCGCTCAGGAGGAAGCCATCTTCGCCCTGCTCGACGAACGGCACGTCGTGCTGTCGACGCCGACGGGCTCGGGCAAGTCACTCGTGGCGATGGCCCTGATGTACAAGGCATTGAGCCAGGGAAAGTCAGCCCACTACACCTGCCCGGTCAAGGCGCTGGTGAACGAGAAGTTCTTCGATCTCTGCCGCACTTTTGGGCCCAAGAACGTGGGTCTGCAGACCGGCGACGCGTCGGTCAACCCCTCCGCCCCGCTCATCTGCAGCACGGCCGAGATCCTCTCGAATCAAACGCTGCGAGGCAGCCGGGCGCCGGACTGCGTGGTGATGGACGAGTTCCACTACTACGGTGACCGGGAGCGGGGCATCGCGTGGCAGCTCCCCCTCATCGCGCTGCCGAAAACGCAGTTTCTGTTGATGTCGGCCACTCTGGGCGACATGTCCGGGATCATCACGCGCCTCGAGGGCCTGTCGGGACGGCAGGTCGTGCACGTGCGAGGCATGCAGCGGCCCGTGCCGCTCACGTTCTCGTACCGGGAGGAATTGATTCACGAGGCCGTCGTGGATCTGGTGACCCGCGGGCGGGCGCCGGTGTACGTGGTGAACTTCACCCAGCGCGCGGCCGCCGAACAAGCCCAAGCCCTCACGAGCCTCGATTTCATGAGCAAGGAGGAGAAGGCAACCCTCAAGGGCCACTTGGCCAAAGAGCGCTTCACCAGCCCCTACGGCAAGGAGCTGCTGCGCTTTTTGCGCGCGGGCATCGGGCTTCACCATGCGGGGCTCTTGCCGCGCTACCGGCGCCTGGTTGAACGCCTGGCCCAGCAGGGCTTGCTCAAGGTGGTGAGCGGCACGGACACGCTCGGCGTGGGCGTGAACATCCCCATCCGGACGGTGCTGTTCACGCAGCTTTGCAAATACGACGGTGAGAAGGACACGCTCTTGCCCGCCCGCGACTTTCACCAGGTGGCGGGCCGCGCCGGGCGCAAGGGCTTCGACGACGAAGGCTTCGTGGCGGCTTTGGCCCCTGCGCACATCGTGGAAAACCGGCGCCTCCAGGACAAGGCCAAAACCAAGAAGTTCACGAAACGCCAGCCGCCCAAAAAGGGCTTCGTGCACTGGGATCAGGGCACCTTCGAACGTTTGATCGCCGCCGTACCCGAACCGCTGGCGTCGCAGTTTCAGGTGAGCCACGGCCTCTTGCTCGCGGTGCTGCAAAGCGAGGGCACAGACCCGCGCCGGGGCGCAGGCTACCGCAGGCTGCTGGATCTCATCGCCCACTGCCACGATAGCGACGTACTCAAGCGGCGCCACAAGCGCGGCGCCGCCCGCATGTTCCGGGCGCTCTGCGCCGCGGGGCTCATCGAGCTGCAACGGGACGAGCGCGCCCGCAACCCCTACCCCGTGGTGCACACGGATCTTCAGCAAGACTTCTCGCTCAACCAGACGCTGGGGCTTTACCTGGTAGAGACGCTCGACCTGCTCGATCCCGGCACCGAGACCTACGCGTTCGACGTGCTGGCGCTCGTCGAGTCGATTCTCGAAAACCCCCGCACGCTGCTCTTGGCGCAGCTCGATCGCGCCAAGGGAGAGCGCGTGGCCGAGCTCAAGGCGGAAGGTGTCGACTACGAGGCCCGCATGCAAGAGCTCGAGGGCATGGAGTGGCCCAAGCCGAACCGCGACTTCATCTACGAGACGTTCAACGCCTTCGCCGATCGTCACCCCTGGGTGGGGCAGGACAACATCTCTCCGAAAGGCATCACCCGCGAGCTCCTCGAGCAGCACGGCAGCTTCAACGACTTCGTGCGCAGCCTGGGTGTGGCGCGCTCGGAGGGGGTGCTGCTGCGCTACCTCACCGACAGCTACAAAACGCTGGTTCAGTCGGTGCCTCGCAAGCACCACACGGAGCCCGTGGAAGAGCTGGCGCTGACCCTGGGGGCCGTGGTGCGCACCGTGGACGCCAGCCTGCTCGAAGAGTGGGAGACCTTGATGGACCCGGAGGCCGCCGCGGCCCGGCTGGCCGAAGGCGAGGCCCTCGAACGCGCAATGGCGGAGGCCACCCGCAACCGCAACGCGCGCCGGCCGTTGTGGGAAGATCCGAAGGCGTTGCTCGTGCGGGTCCGCACCGAGCTGCACAGGCTGGTGAGTGCTCTGGCCCGGAAGGACTGGGAAGAAGCGCTCGACGCCCTCCACCAGCCCGAGACCGCGGAGACGCCCTGGTCGGCGCTGCGCCTGTCCGAAGCGCTCGCCCCCTTCTTCGCTCAGTACGGCACGCTCTTGGCCACACCCGCGTCACGCGCCCCCCAGAACACCACCCTTCGCCCGCTCGGCGACAGGAGCTGGGAAGCTGTCCAGCGGCTCTGCGACCCGGAACGCCACGATGACTGGGCCCTGGTCGCCCGCATCGAGCTCGATCCTGCGCTGCGCGCGGGGCTGCCTGAAGACACGCCCCTCATCACGCTCGACAGCATCGCGGGCACCTGACGGAGGCCCCTTCGAAAAAGGGGCGGCCCCCTTGTGGGGGGCCGCCAGGGAACCAACCAGAACCAAACCGAATCGAAACGAACCAATCAAGGATCGGAAGACGCTCTCATTCGTCGTCGTAGAACAACGACTCACGCTGTTTGAGGAAAAGCTCGATGCGGCTGCGTTGCTCGTTCGTGAGGTTCACGAAACGAACGCCCATGCCGTGAGGACCATCGGAGCGGTGCAACGACGAGGTTTCCCGGAGCCACCGCACCTCCACCTCGAGCTCCATGGCCACCGACGCACCGGGAAGCTTGAACTGAAGCATGAACTTCGAGCCCACGGGCTTCAGGTTGTGTGTGGCTACGAAGAGGCCGCCGGAGCTGATGTCCTGAGTCAACCCCGTGTAGAAGTTGGTTTCGGTCTCGAAGCCCACCTCTACCTCGAAGTCGAAGCGGTGGTGCTGACGCCGCTCGCTTCCCTGGGGCTCTGGTGCTTTCGCCGGGTTTGTCGCCACGAAGGGACCATCGGATTCTCACGGCGACAACTTTAGCCCGCGAGCGTCCGCAGGCGGCCCGGCTGGACCACGGCCACGGGCCTCCCGCCGCGTCAGGGGCGCGGCGCGGGGGGCTTCCACGTGGGCAGGTCAGCGCGATCTTCGGACAAAGCCTCGTAAACTTGATCCTTTTCCGAAAGCAAGGGCGCCGCGACAGGCCACGGGATGCCGAGCCGCGGATCGTTCCACGTCACACCCCGCTGGTCGGCGGCCCCCGAATAGTAATCGGAGCACTTGTAGATCACGTCGGCCGGCTCATCGCCCAGTACACAAAAACCGTGGGCGAACCCTGCCGGGATGAAGAGCATCGAACGGTTCGCCTCAGAGAGCTCCCGCGCCACCCAGCGCCCGAAGGTGGGCGAACCCCGGCGGATGTCGACGGCCACGTCGTAGATGCGGCCGCGGACCACCCGCACCAGTTTGGCTTGCGGCCGGTCCAGTTGGTAATGCAAGCCCCGCAGGGTGCCCGGCACCGATTGCGACTGATTTTCCTGCACGAAGCTTGGCAGACCGGCTTCGGCGAACACGTTGCCCCTGAAGGCCTCGAAGAACGCCCCCCGCGGGTCGGCGAACACGCGCGGCTCGATGTGCAGGACCTCGGGTAGCTCGGCAGGAGAAAAATTCACGGCGGCAACGGTCATACGCAGCGGGCCCGGCCCCGGTCAAGCAGGATCGGGCCGCCCGGGACTGACGCCCCCCGGGCCACGTCAAGACCCCGATCCTGTTGTAAAGTCCCGCGACATGTTCTTCACCATCGTGGGCGCTCGCCCCAACTTCATGAAGGCCGCACCCATCCACGAAGCGTTTCGGGCCGCGGGCATTCCCCACGAGCTGGTGCACACGGGCCAGCACTACGACGAGGCCATGTCGAAGGTGTTCTTCGAGGATCTCGGGATGCCGCGCCCCATCGTGGATCTCGAGGTAGGCAGCGGCTCTCACGCCCAGCAGACCGGCGCCGTGATGGTGGGGCTCGAGACGTTTTTCGGAAAAACGAAGCCTCGGGGCGTGCTGGTTGTGGGGGATGTCAACAGCACCATGGCGGCCTCGATCGTGTGCGCCAAGATGGGCATCTTCGTGGCGCATGTCGAGGCGGGCCTGCGCTCGGGCGACTGGCGCATGCCCGAGGAGGTCAACCGCGTGGTCACCGACTCGGTCTGCGATCTTCTGCTCACGCCCAGCCCCGAAGCCGACGAGAACCTGCTCCGCGAGGGATGTGACGCTGCTTCCATCGTGCGCGTGGGCAACGTGATGATCGACACCCTCATGGCCCACCTGCCACGGGCCCAGGCTTTGGACGTGCCGGCCCGCTTCGGCGTTTCGCCCGGCCAGTACGCCGTGCTGACCCTGCACCGCCCCTCGAACGTGGACGATCCCGCCGTGCTGGGCGGCATCCTGGGCGCGGTGGCCCAGATCGCCGCCCGCTTGCCGGTGGTGTTCCCCGTACATCCGCGGACGCGCAAACAGGCGGCGGCAAGTGGCCTGGCGGACGTGATGGAGAAGACGCCCGGCCTCGTGCTGTGCGATCCTCTGGGGTACCTCGAGTTCCTCAGCCTCTCGAGCCGTGCGCGGCTGGCGCTCACGGATTCGGGGGGGCTTCAGGAGGAGACCACGGCGCTCGGCATTCCCTGCCTTACGCTGCGCGAGAACACCGAGCGCCCCGTCACCCTCACCGAGGGAACCAACACCCTGGTGGGCACCAACCCCGACGCCATCGTGCGGGAAGCCATCGCAGCCCTCGAGGGCAAAAAGGCCGGGCGCGTGCCCGCGCTCTGGGATGGGCACACCGCCCCACGCATCGTGGACGCCATTCGCCCCTTCGCCTGACGTTCACGAAGCGGGGATCGGCAGCTTCAGCGCGATGCCGAACGTCACGGTGAAGCCCGCGCCCGACACGGCCTGGGCCCTCACGAACGGCACCAGCGGCGAGCCCAGCGGCAGCTTGCGACGCCGGGCCAACGCATAGTTGAGCCAGAAGGTACCCTGGGCCCCGTAGCGGGGCTCCTGACCGTTGACGTCGATCACCAGCCCCGGGTTCAGGCCCAGGACGAGGTTGTGCGTTTTGCCCCCCAGGACGAGGGCGGGCTGCAGCTCCCCGTACATGCGGCCGTTCGTGCTGGCACCGAAGGCCGCGCCGTAGCCCCAGCCCCCCACGTATTGCGCCAGCGCCACTTCAGCGCCAAAACGCCACGCCCCGTCCAAGCCCAGCTCGAGCGTCGGGCCCGGCGTGTAGACCGCCACGGGTCGCCGCTCGCTGCCCACGTCGGCGGCGCCGCGCCCGATCCCGGCACCCGCGGCGAGGGCCCCACAGACCGCCCCCACGAACACGCGCCGGGCCGGAGTGTGTGTGCGCAAAAACATGGCCCCTACCGTTCATGATAGGGGCGCTTTCCCGGTTCGACCAAGTTTCGGGGGAAAAACCTGTCCTCCTTCGCACCCGCGCTTCCCACCCGCGCCCCCAGCGCCGGGCGCGCGCAGGGGAGGCTCAGGGGCGAAGGATCTGCCGGAAGCCTTCGGCGCGAACGGTGGCCAGGACCAGCGATTCGTAGGTATTCGCGCTCGTCACGGCCTCCGTCAGAGCGGCCAGCGTCTTCTCGTCGGCCGTCTCGTCTTCGGCTCGACCGAAGGCGTAGCGGAACCACTGCCGGGCCACACAGGCCTTCACGTCGTTGCTCGCCGCCAGGCGTTGGCCAAGCTCGGTGAGGCCATCGAAGGTGCCCACGTCGGTGTCACTGGCGTCTCCGGTCGCGTCGATCGGTTTGCCGTTTTCCATGCTGCGGGGATGCCCGATGGCATCGTAGCCCTCGAAGGCAAAGCCGATGGGATCCATGGGCTTGTGGCATCCGGAGCACTTGACGTTGTCGATGTGCTGGGCGTAGTGCTCGCGGGTGGTTTGGTTCGGCGGGGCCGGGCCGATCATCACGTTCACGTCGGGCGGAGCCTTGGGCAACACGCCGCACAGGAACTGCTCGCGGACGAACTTGCCGCGGAAGGTCGGTGATGTAGAGGCAAACCCCGCGTGGCTGAGCAGCATGCCGCCCTGGGTGAGAAAGCCTGCGCGACGGCTCGCGTCCGAGAGCTGCACCTTCGTCATGGTCGCCGAACCGGGCGGATCGATGCCGTAGTAGGGCGCCAGATCGTCGTTCACGAACACGGAGGCAGACGTGAAGAGATCACCGATTTTGCCCTTCGCCGCGATGTCAGCGGCCATCGCAAAGGCGCTTTGCCGGAGCAAAGACGCGTACTCGTTGTTCCAGGCGGGGAACTTGTTCGGATCCTTGGCCGCCAGGCCGATCGGATCGAGCTGCAACCACTGGCGGTTGAAGGTCTCGAAGGTGCGACGGGAACGCGCGTCGGCCAGCAGGCGCTTGGCCGCCGCTTCGATCTGCGCCGCTGTCTTGAGCGCGTCCTTGTCCGCCTCGGCAAAAAGGGCCTCGTCCGGCAGCGTATTCCACAGCAGGTACGAAAGACGCGAGGCCATCTCGAACGACGTGGCCTGCGTGGCCGCCGCCGTGGCTCCCCCCTGCCCCTTCTCGATGCGGTAGAAGAACGGAACGCTGATGAACAGCGCCTGAGCGGCAAGGCCAATGCCGTCCTCGAAGCCGTCGCCTTTCGCGAACACCTTTTCGAGGCGCGCCACCTCGGCTGCCTCCAAAGGCCGACGCCAGGCCCGCTTGCCCAGGTTTTCGATGAAGGTGCGCGCACAGGCTGCGTCCGCGTTCGGCGCCGCACAGGGTGCGAAGCTCTTGGCCTTCTTGACCGCCGCCGACGCCAGTTCACGGGCCGCGCTCGCGGCTTGTTCAGCCAAAAGGTGGGGGAACGACAGCGCCTTGGCGTTGTTGTCGAATCCGAATACGGTTTCCTCGGCAGGAAACGCCCGCGCGGGCAAAGACTCGAGCTGGAGTAGGTCCCGCACGGTGTTGTTGTACTCCGTGCGGTTGAGGCGCCGCATGATGGTGCCTTCGGTGTCGCCCGAACAGACAGCCCCCGGGGCGCAGCCCGACGTGTCCGTTCCGCCTTGACCACCGCCAGAGCCCGGCGCGCTTCCCCCCGCCTTGCCTCCGCTTTGGGCTCCCGAGCCGCCGCTGCCGCTCGACCCTTCCGCGTCTCCGGACCCCGCGGTGCCCACGCACCCACCCGTGAGCGCGAGAGCCCCCAGCACGAACCCCGCTCCGCGAAGCCGGGAGCCACGAAGGCGAGAACCAAAAAATGTAGTGAACGTCGTCATCGTTTTTCGTCTCCTGCTCGGAACGGCATCGAGCGCAGCCATTGCGAGAATCGAAAGCAGCAAAGTCCGGGTCGTCGGCGCCACGGGCTCGTGGTATCCCCCTCGGGCTCATGCGACGCCCACCCAAGCCCCGCGTGGGGGCGAAAAAGCGCGCCTCGTCCCCGCCCGAGGCGGGCGTCGGGCAAGACATCGCGCGCTGGTCTTCGCAGCGCGAGGGCTTCGAGGCCCTGCACGAACGCATCGTCCGTGACGTCGTTTGCGATGCGCTCACCGCGCCCGAAGGGCCCGTGCTCGAAGTGGGCGCCGGCGCAGGCCAATTGCGCGCGTGGCTGCCCACACCCTTGCACGCCCGGCTCGTTCACCTCGACCGCAACCGCGGCTACCTGCGTGTGTTGCAGGGCAGGGCGCAAGCCCACGCGGTGCTGCAGGCGAACGCACAGGCTCTGCCCTTTCAGGACGGCGCGCTCGTCGCGGCCCTTGGCCTCTGCGCGCTCGACGTCCTGCCCGATTTGCCGGCGTTCGCCCACGAGCTGCACCGGGTGCTGAGGCCTCGGGCCCGCCTGGTTCATTTCCTCGACCTGGCCACCAACCTCGAACCCGTGCTGGCCGACGCCATCGCCTCGCACGCGGTGGCCCTGCCGAACTTTCTGGCGGCCCGTCCGGATCTGGTGCCGCCCGCACTGCACAGCGCGCTCGGCCCGGAGGTCGACCTGCTGTTGCTGCCTCACACCCGCTACGCCGAGTGCGTACGCCGATTGGCGGCTCTTGCGCATCCTTTGGCGGGCACGCTCGCCGCCTGGGGCCAGGCCTTTTTGCCAGGCAGCACGGCGAAAGACGCGGCCCGTGTCTTCGTGCAGAGCCTGCAGACCATCGGCCAGCGCCAGGAATTCGTCGCGCTGTGGCTGAGGCTCTTTTTGCTGTCCCAGCAAAACACGCCCGCCCTCGCCCCCCTGCCCTTCGCGCCCTTGTCCTCCACCGCTCACTTCCGGCGCCGCCTGAAAGCCGCGCTGGAAACGGCCGGCTTCGAGACCCTGCGCGACGAGGTCGTGGTGACCACGGAGCGCCGGCCGAACGGCGGACAGACCCCGCCCGGTTTGCGTACCCTGCGCGCGCTCGTGGGCCAGGTCACGCCCCTGACCTACGACGAGCCTCACCCACCGGGCACGTCCCCCCTGGCCGGCGACGCCACGCGCCTCCAGGCTCCGGACGACGCGCACCATCTGGTCGTCTGTGGTGTCCATGTGTTCGTGGCCGAGCGGGTCTAGCGCAGAAGCTCCGCGAGCACGCCCTTGCTCTTGTTCGCATCGCCGAAGCTTTCGAGCTGTACGCCCATCGCGCGGGCCAACGTCAGGTGCAGGTCGTTGAAGGCGCGCGTCGAGTTGCCTCCGTTTTTGTCGTGCTCGTAGCGCACGTGGCGCCCCGTCTTGAGCACACCTCCTCCGTTGCCTGCGATGAGAATGGGACAGTTACGGCTCTTGTGGGCGCCCCCGTGGTTCATCGACGTGAGGAAAACCAGCACCGTATCGTCGAAGGCCCCGAGCCCCTTGAGCCGCTCGATGAGGTAATTGAACTGCGACAGGCTCCACTCGGCCACGGCACGCCAGCCTTTGGCATTGTCGAGCTGTGCGGGCCACTGGGCGGGGTTGTCATTCTCGAAGTGCGAGGCATCGTGCCACCGCCAGTCCGGCAGGCCCAACCACGGAAAGGTCCCGTTGTTGGCTTCCGCTCCGTACTGGAACGTGGCCACGCGGGTCATGTCGCAGGCCAGGGCCATGGCGAGCATGTCGAGCTGCATCTTCATCACGGTGGGCACGTCGGCGATGGCGCGCAGCTCGTCCTCCTCGAAGAGAACCTCCCCCGTGGTAGGGCTCGTCATGTTGGGTTTGGCGGGGGGCTGGCAGCCCATCTGGGGCGCGGCATCGAGACGCCGCTCCACCTCTCGAAAGGCATCCAGGTACTGATCCACCTTGTCTTTGTCTGCCTTGCCCAGCTCAGCCTTGAGCGCGTCCGCTTGCTCGAGGGCGGCGTCGAGCACGGACTGGTTGCGCTCACGCAGCCGCCGCGCCTCGTCCGGATTGCCCGAGGCATCGGCGAACAAGCGCTCCCACAGACGTTGGGGGTTGTCCGTGGCCGGGGCCGCCTGAGTTTTCGAGAGCCACGACGCCGCCGACTTGTTGTCAGACCCGGCGTTCATCACACCCACTTGCAGTGAACGGAACTTGGTCTCGGCGCCCACCTGCTTGGCGATGAGCTGGTCGATCGAGATCATGTTGGCCGGTGAGTTCGCCAGCGTGTTCGTGCCCGTGAGCGTGGTGCTGTAGGCGTCGTGGTTGCTTGCCGAATTGTCGAGCCCTTCGACGAAGATCAAATCGTCACGATGAGGCTGCATGAAGCTCAGCATCTCGGGCAGCGCAAAACTGGGGTTGTCCAGCGCACCCTGCCCACTGAAGCGCGTCTCGGAGATGGGGTCGGTCTTCCAGTCGTAGGGCTTGGCCCCGGGGGACGCGGGCCAGAACACGTCCGCGTAAATGGATAACGGCTGCACCCACGCCACCAGGCGCTTGGCTTTCCCCTGGGCTTTGGCCGGCCGCACAGGACGCATGGCATCCAGCAGGGGAAGCGCCAGGGAGATCCCGGCTCCGGCGCGCAGGATCGAACGTCGTGACATCGGCTTGCGCTGCATCTCGATGGAACTCCTTGCGAGAAAATCGGGGCGAGACCTGTCTCGGCCGGTAGGTTCGTAAGAAGCAAAAACGGGACCAGTCAGCGGCCACGAAAAATCAGGTAGTTACGCCACCGCGCCCGGGTCGCCTGTTGGGTGCAGACGACAGGGCCCCGTGGGGCCGCCTCAACAGCCCCGCTCAGGGTTTCGTTTGTACGGGGCCTGCCGCTACCGTGGCCACGGGGTCCACCATGTTCTCGTACACGGCCTTCATGAAAGCGTCGCTGCGCAGCGTCCGCTCGAGCCGCACCTCGTCGATGCCCCCGTCGAAGTGGCCATAACTGCCGCCTGAGCTGGCACCGATGTGCAGGGACTTTGCCTCGTGGTCGGACGAAAAGACCGTGGCTTCCAGGTCACCCATGTCGATCCAGTCGCTTACCGGCAGGCCGTCGATGAAAAGGCGGCCCCGCTTCGTTGCCAAATTCACGATGCCCGCCACGTGGGTCCACGTCTCCTTGGGCACCTTTTGCGCCGAGCCGGCGGTTTCCTCGTCACCCTGCGGCCGCGCCCCCACCACCACCTGCCCCCCACCCTCGCCGGGCCGGTCGAGCCCCAGACCCAAAAACGCCGCTGCATGATTCAAATTGCTGTCGGACTTGGGCGTTCCCACGGACAGGATTTGGCGTGCGAAGGGCTTGTCGCCCAGCTGAGAAAACGCGGAGGGCCGCACCCAGGCCGACACCGTGAACGCCGTGGCCCCGGGCAAAAGCTTACGGTTCACGCCGTCTTCACGGGAGATGCCCAAATTGGTGCCCTGGGCGGATTGTCCCACGTACCCGCGGCCGATACGCCCCGCGCCGAAGGGGGTGCCCTCGGCTTGTGTGTCGAACGCAGCCGCACTCGATTCCTTGCCGCTGTCCTGCAGGTGCCACACCACCATGTCTTCGCCCCATACCGCGCGGGCATGTCCGGCTGGCAGGTTCTCCGCGCCGTCCTTGCCGAAGTACAGCCAGAAAGGCTCCTCGGGCCGAGGCACCCGGACCCAGACGAGGGCGTGCGGGCCCGCCACGGCGTCGAACTCGTGCGGCAAGAGCGTGCCCGCCGCCGAAACGAAGCGCACGGCCTGAGCCGAAGGGGCGTCTTCCGCAGGCACGGCCACCAGCAACGGAAGGTCCGAAAGCCCCTCCTTGCCTTCCAGGTTCACCTGGTAGGCGCGCCGTTTGGGCCATGACCCCTCCCACCCGCTGCCCGGGCTCCCGCCCCCGGTCGACGCCCCTCCCGCCCCCGGAGCGCCCGCGGCGCCGCCAGCGCCACCCGACCGTGCCCCCCCGGCTCCGGCGCCCGCCGCCCCCGCAGCTTTGCCGCCCGTGCCCCCGCCGCCCCCGGCCCCGCCCTGCCGGGCTTCGCCCCCGGCCCCACCCGCAGACGCGCCGCCCTCACCGGTCGCGTCGTCGTCAGGCGTCGAGCCACCGGAACAGGCCCCAAGGCCAAAACAAACGACGACCGTGGAAACCAAACCTGAAATCCGTGGCATGCAAACTCCTCGAGACTGAAGGATTAATAATGTGCAAAAGCCGGGCCCGGCTCTCCCGCCCCCCCAGGCCCGCGTTCGACTTCTTTTTGCGGGGTGCGCCCCAACATCAGGCTTGCCTGTTGACCCTTCCCAACAGGGCGGCGCCTGCGCCCTCACGGAGGATCGCGCCGAAATACCAGGTCGTAGCGTGGCCCCTCATCCCGGGTGAGCAGCAAGGCTGCCGTGGTGGCCCCCGCCACCACGAGAGCCGCCGCCGCCCAGGCCCACGGTCTACGCCACAGGGGCGGCGGGGCCCGAGACCTGTCCCACGCGCTCAGAGCTTCATCGGTCGCGCGGCTCGCCTCGGCCGCCCGGGCGGCCGCCACGATGACCCCGGTACGGGCATCGAAGAGCGCCGCCTCAGCGGCCCGGGGCTCTGCCGCAACGCCCAGAGCCAGAGGCAGGCCCGTGGCCAGCGTGACCGCCTTGAGCAGGGCCTCGTCGGTCGGCGCCTTGCCGCCTGCGAGCGCCCGGGCCACCTGCGTGCCCGCTTCCTCGGACGTGGCCCAATCCAGCGTCAGCGTCACAGCCGTGGGGGCGTCGACCGCCACGGGCACCACCATGCCCCGGCGGCCAAGCGCGCGGGCGACCACCACGTGCTCGCCCGGCTTCACCAGCGCCACGCACGGGCGGGAAGGACAAGCGAGCCTGCGACCGTTGATCTCCAGGCTCGCCCCCTCGGGATTCGTCGTGACCGTGAGGGGGAACTCGGGCAAAGCGGCCGTGGCCTTCAGCGCCGCCGCCATCAAGGGCCGGAAGTCGGGACGCACGGCCTCCTGGGGCGCGGGCAGGCCCGTCGCGAAGAGGTCCCTCAAGAGCTGCCGGGCACGCGCCTCGTCGCCGATGGCATGGAGGCACGCCGCCGACAAGAGCCCCGCGCGCGCAGCCTGGTCGCGGGCCCCCGCGGCCAGCAGGCGGTCTCGGCGCAGGGCCGAGTCTTGCGCGATCGCCAGACATCGGAGGAAGTCGGCCTCGAGGTAGGCTGCACGAAGCTCATCCACGGGCGCAGCGACAGATGCAAGGCCTGCCGGCACCGCGGGTTCGTAGGCCTCGAAGGGCAGCGGGCGCGTACGCAGCACCGACAGAGCCGCCGCCCGCGTCGGGGCGTCCGGAGCCACCAACACCCCGCGCGCCTCCCCGGGCTGCGCCTCGGCCACACCCACGTCCCGCCAAGGGGCCCCTACCCCAGCCCAGGTGCCGAGGAGCAGCGCAGTCAACCATTTCGCAACACCTCGGCTTCGACTAGGCTCGACACGTGTCCGCTCTTCCCGCTGCCCGCTACCGACTGGTCCGGACCATTGCGTCCGGAGGTATGGCGCAGGTGTACGACGCATGGCTTGTGGGCGAAAAGGGGTTCGAGCGGCGGGTGGCGATCAAGCGGGTGTTGCCCGAGCTGCTCGATGATACCGCAGTTCGGCGCATGTTCTTGGACGAAGCCCGCATCGTGAGCCGGCTTCATCACGGCAACATCGTTCAGGTCATCGACTACGGCACCATCGACGGTACCGAATTCCTGGCGATGGAGTACGTGGACGGCATGGACGCGCGCAAGGCCGTGCGCGTGGCAAGTTCCCTCGGCACGCCCATGCCCGTCGGCGTTGCGGCTTACGTCGTGGCTCAGGTGGCGCACGCGCTCGACTACGCGCACGAGCTGCGCGACGATCGGGGCGTGCAGCTTGGCATCGTCCATCGCGACGTGACCCCTCAAAACGTGCTCTTGTCGTGGACGGGCGACGTGAAGCTGTCCGACTTCGGCATCGCGCTCGCCGAGGGGCGGGACGAGCGCACAGCCACAGGCATCGTGAAGGGCAAGGTGGGCTTCATCGCGCCCGAGCAGCTTGCCGGCGACGACGTCACCGGGGCGGCGGACGTCTTCGCCCTGGGTGCCACGCTCCATGCGCTGCTCACCGGTCAATCTCCCTGGTCCGACGCTCTGCCGGGGCGGGGCGCTGACCTGCGCGTGGATACCGAGCTTCCCGGCCCCGTGGCGTCGCTCGTTCACGCATGCATGGCCCTCGAGCCTGCGAACCGCCCCACGGCCCGACATGTCAGCGAGAAGGCCTCGGCCATCGCCGCCAGCGGCCTTGCCGGGGATGGGCGCAGCGCCCTGCGCGACTGGCTCGCCCCCCTGGCCCGCGAGACCACCCAGCCCCATCACGTGCTCGACGATTTGATGCGGCTCGCCCTCGTTCCCGTATCGCCCGCGAACCCCCGCACGCTGAGGGTGCAGATGCTCGATGCGTCGGCGCCCTTGCCCCCGACGCCGGTGCCTGCGCCGCCGCGGCCGCGCCGCCGCGCCCTGGCGGGGGTGGCGGCGTCCGCCGCGCTGCTGTTGGCCGGCGGAACGTGGGCCTACCGCGAGCGCACCGCCGCCTCGCCCCCGCCCGGTGCCCCTGCACAAGCCACGGCCGTCAACGAAGCGCGGGGAGCCGCCGAGCCCCCCCCGGAAGAGTCAGCCCCGCAGCCGCCTCCTTCTGCGGCGGCCGAACCGGCCGCGGTGGCGCCCTCTGCAGCGGGACGATCCGGCGGAAGACCCCGCGCCCGTCCTGTCGCCCGCAACCGCCCCCCGGCCGCCCCGGCCGCGGGTGTGGGCTGGCTCCGCGTGGGGGGCGCCCAGCTGCTGGGGGCCCGCGTGAGCCTCGATGGCAAACCCGTTGGCCTGGCGCCGCTCGAGCAGGTGGTGCCCGCCGGCAAACACCGGCTGCTCGTCACCGAGCCCTCGTCCGGGCGGCCCCTGGTGGACACAGCGATCGAGATCGCCCCCTCCCACTCCCGCCAGCAGCCGCTCCAGGTGATGCGCTAGTCAGCGCAGGCCGTGGCGGCGCAAAAGCGAGAGCAAGTAGGGACGATCCATCCGGGCCTGCCGGGCCGCTTCGGACGCGTTGTTGTCGAAGCGAGCCATCAAGTCGCGCAGATAGACCTGCTCGAAGCGCGTGAGCGCAAGGGCGCGTGCGTCTCGGTAAGATTGCAGCTGCTCGGCGCCCGGCTCCAGGTTGCCTTCGGCGCCGCCCTCGAGCTTCAGCTGCCCCATCGTGAGCGCGGCCTCCACCACGTTGCGCAGCTCGCGGATGTTGCCGCTCCAGCTCTGCGTACGCAGGAGCGCCAGAGCCTCCGCAGAGAACAACGCCGTGTGAGGCTGCCCCGAAAGATGCTCGGCGAAGTGGGACACCAACGCGTCGATGTCCTGCGTGCGCTCGCGCAGGGGGGGCAAGAGCACCTTGGTGATGGCCAGGCGAAAGTACAGATCGGCCCGGAAGGCACCCTTGTTCACCTCGGCGCGCAGATCCCGGTTCGTTGCGGCGATCACCCGCGCCTTGACGTCGAGTTCCCGCTCACCGCCGATGCGGCGGAACTCACGACGCTCGAGCACGCCCAGCAGCATGCTTTGCACCTGGAGCGGCAGCTCCCCGAGCTCGTCGAGAAAAATGGTGCCCGTGCCCGCCCGCTCGAACGCCCCTTGGTGCCGGCGATCGGCCCCGGTGAAAGCCCCCCGCTCGTGGCCAAACAGCTCCGACGCGATCAACGTGGCGGGCATCGAACCGCAATCCACCACCACGAAGGGATGCCCCGCGCGATCCGACAAATCGTGAATCGCCCGCGCCACGAGCTCCTTGCCCGTGCCGGTCTCGCCCTGGATCAAGACCGAAGACGAAGCGCCTGCCAGCTTGTAGACCGTGCGGCGCACCTGCCGGATCGCGGGGCTATCGCCCACGATCGAAGGGATCTCCACCACGTCGTCGTCTTGCGGTGCCTCGCGGCTCTCGGCGTCCTCGAGCCGCAGCATCGTGTTGCCGAGCCGCACGGTGCTTCCCAGCGGCGCGATCACGTCGTTGACCCCCAGCGATCCCAGCTGCGTGCCGTTCAGGCTGCCGAGATCGCGAATCCGCAGGCCGCCGATCGCACGGGTGAGCTCGACGTGATAGCGGCTCACCGTTTGGTCGGCGAGCACCACGTGGTTATCCGGAGCGCTACCCACCGACACGGGCCGATCGGCGTCCACCTCGAACGTGCGCCCCTTGCCTTCCCCCTCGACGACCGAGACCCGCAGGCGATCCACCAGCAGAACTTCATTGAGCCCGATCCTCCGGGTCGCGTCGGATTTCACCCGATCCATGTTAGACCGGAAGACCCTGAACCGCTAAGGGTGCCGCAGGGCCACGGGCCCTCGAGCGCCTGCGCCGTGTAGGAAGTTCGGGGTCCAGGGCCCACGTTGCGGCCCCCACGTCCTGCCGGAGGACGCGATGCGCCTCAACTTGATGCGAAGCCACGGGGTCGTTTACTCGAACACCGCCGCCCGTTGCGAAAACGCGGGGCTGGTGACCAGGTCCAGAAGGAGGGTGCGCAGGTTGCCCTGGGCGTCCGCGAAGCCCTTGGCGAACTTGTCGAGCTGGCAGGCGTCGATGCTCTTTTCGACCCGCCCGAACGCAAACCGGAAGCCGTGCTTGACGATGCACGCGTGAACCTGCGGGGAAGCCGCCAGGTGCTTGGCCAGCGCGACCGCGCCGTCGAAGCTCCCGTTGCTGGCTTCCGAGTTCACGATCTCGCCCCGGGCGTCGATCGGCTTGCCGTTATCGGTCTCGCGGAACTTGCCCACGCCGTCGAAGCGTTCGAAGGCGAAGCCGATCTTGTCCATCTGGTCGTGGCAACCGGAGCAGTTGGGATCTTGGGCGTGCTGAACGAGCTTTTCCCGCAAGGTCAGGTCTCCGCCCGGGGGCGGGGGCACGGCTTTGATCGTGGGGGGCGGATCGGGCACGCTCTCGCACAACAACATCTCCCGCACGAAACGGCCCCGCTTGACGAGGTCGTTCTGTCCAGCGTGGGCCAGGAGCGACAGCCAGCCGCCCTTACCCAGGATGCCTGAACGAGGTTCGCTGCCATAGTCGATCTTCGCGAAGCTGTCGCCAAGGCTGTTGGCTCCGGAAAGTCCGTAGAACGTCGCCAGCCGTTTGTTGGCCATCGTGTAGGGGGCCGTGAGCAGGGTGTCGAGCCGCCCATCGTCTTGCCACAGCACGTGGTCGATGAACGCTTCGGCCTCGGTGCGTGTGTCGGCCGCGATCTGCGAGCTCCACCCTTCGAACACGTCGTCCTTGACCACGGAACCCATGGACTCCGTGCGGAACAGCTCGCGGAACAGGCGGCGCGCGCCCGCGGCATTCTGGGCGCCCCCCAGCAGGCGCTCGGCCTGTTGCCGCATGCCCGCGGCGCTGTCGAGCTTGCCGGACGACGCCGCTTCCATCAGCTCGGCGTCGGGCGGACCATCGGTGAGGGTGAAGGACAGGACAGAGGCCTTTTCGTACCCGTCGAGCTCGGCCACGCCCTCCTTCACCGTGCCCACCTCGCTGCGGAACATGAAGCGCGGTGAGAGCAACACGCGGCGAAGCAGCAAGGCCAAAGCTTTTTCGTCGCCGTGCGCGGTCTTCTGCGCCGAGGCGAACGCAACCAGATCGTCGACCTCGGACGCTTCCACGGGACCCCGGTAGGCGAGCTTGGTAAAGCGCTCGACGAAGCTGCGCACGCACGCCGTGGCAAGCCCGTCCTTCAGGCAGGGCGCGAGCGCCGCCGGGTCGGCCGCCGCCGCATCGGCCACCACGGCCATGCTGGTGACCTGCTTCTGCACGTCGCTCACGGTCAGCATGAGCCGGTCGCTGTCGTTCGAGAACCCGTTTTCGCCCCGCCCGGGACGGGGCAGGTCGAGCGCTGCCTTCACCTTCGGAAACAGAACCGCCAGCGCGTTTTCAACCTGTTGCGCCGTGAGCTGGCGCAAGCGGCGGGATGGCAATGCGCAGCCCTGGGCATCCACGGGACGGTTCCCAGCGCCGGTCATACCAGCCCCGCCCGTGCCCGCACGGCCCCCTTGCCCGCCGGCCCCCGGCCCCGTTCCCGGTTCGTCCGTGCCCGTATCGCCGTTGGGCTGGCTGCTGATGTTGCCGCTGCAGGCGAAAAGCGCCCCCGCCATCGCCGGGGCAAGCCAGAACGTTCTTGGGTGTCGAGCCGCTGGGTGAAGAGCCATGGAACTCCTTTGCTCCGGAGTCCTACGATGCAGCTTCCGTACCATCGGCGTCACACGCTCCGCGCCTTGGATCTGGGGCCCCTCGGTCGCCGCGCCGTTGGCCCAGGCCAACACCCGGATGGACCGTGCCAACAGGACGGCAGCACGCGTGGCGGTGTATGATCGGGATCGTGAGCACCGCTCTACCCTGTCCACCCGCGCGGGCGCGCCGGCTCCGCAAGCTGTGGCAGGTCGCCTGGAGCGCCGCCGCCCTGCTGACGGCCTGCGATCGCACCAACGTGCTCGAGACCCGCATGATCCTGGACAACAACGGGACGGCGTGTGCCGCCGAAGCCGACGGAGAGGCCCTGCCCATGGACACGGTCGTCCTACGCCTCGAGGAGGCCCCGGGGCCCAGCTGCGCGAGCTGCCCCGCCGGGGGCTGCACGGTGGCAGACGTGCGCTGCCGCTGCACCCCACCGAAGACGGTCGACCTGGCGACACTCGAGGGCATGGTGGACGGTTTACGCGCCACCAACGTCGACCCCTCGAAGGCCTACTGCATCACCATGGCGGTGCTCCAGGCAGACCACGGAGCGACCAGCACCGGGGACTGCGCGTGCGACCCCGCATGGCTCGAGCCCGCGCGCTTCAGTTCTTGGGGGCGCGCTTGCGGCAAGGGCCGCGGCGGGGTCTCGGCAGTCGACGTACGCGTGTCGGTGGCGTGTCTCGACAACGGCCGAGACCTGCCCATTCACGATTGCCTCGGCAAAAGCGAATGACTACGTCAGCACGCCTGGCAGCGTGGCGCTCTTGAGCTCGGCGCTGCCGAACGAGTTGGCCTGCATGCCCAGCGCCTGCGCGGCCGTCAAGAACACATCCGCCATCGAGCGCTGCTCCTTGGCGAACTTGAGATAGCGGCCAGTCCCCAGCTTCCCCGCCAGCTTGCCAAGCAGCACGGCGTAATACTCGTCCTGTCCGTTGTGGTGGGGGCCCCCCGTCACGCAGAAGTTCATGAGCAGCGTGTGATCGGCCACGCTGCCGCTTCCTTCCGAGAAGGTGCCGAGCCGCTTTCGCACTTCGGCCATGTTCGCGAATTGGTACTGGTAGTAGCGGATGTGATCGGCGCGGCTGCCTTTGCCGTGCCACATCTGGTGCGTGCCGCAGAACTTCGCGTCGCCGCCTTGCGCATCGAGCGGCATGAAATCGAGATCGCCCTCGGAACTGTAGAAAGTGACCACCTGTGTGAGGCCACAGGCCATGGCGTTGATGCCGATGCTGAGCATCGCCTCCACCACAGGTTTTTTCGGGCTTTCCCTGCCCTCGCTGTAGATGTTGGCGGGCGGTGCGGCCGGGGCGCTGCACCCGGTCTGGGCAGTGGCCAGGTCCTTCATCTGCTTCTCGAGATCCCGGATGGACGTGAGGTACTGGTCCAGCTTGGCTTTTTCGGCACCCGCCAGCGACTTGTTCATCTTGTCGATGTCGCCAACCACGGCGTCGAACACGCTCTTGTCTTGCGCAAGCCGCAGCGTCGTTGCCTCTTGGCCCGAGTTGTCGCCCGGCTTGACGTTGCCAAAGATCTGCGCGAACGTCTTGACCGGGTTCAGCATGGGCGGGACGATCGCCTTGGGCCCATCCGCGGTCAACGTGCGCTGGGGATCGCTATCGTCCACTTCGTGGGTGCAGAGGTTCAGCGAAAGGATGGGCGCCTGCGCCCCGATGCCCTTGGCCACCCAGCGGTCGAAGCTGATGGCCGAAGGCACGCTCACCTCACCATCGCCCTGGTCGGGAACACAGGTGGTGGTGGAAAAGCCGTTGCCGTGAAGGTGCTTGTTGTAGGGGTTGTAAAACGACTCCAGGAACAAAACCTCGCTCTTGTAGGGCTCGAGCGCGGGCATGGAAGGACCGAGGTCGAACGCGGCGGGGTTGGCGCCCGGCTTGGGCCAGTAGCCCTCGTGGTCCACGCCGTCGTCCTCGTACGCGGGAGGGAAGCCGCCCCCCGTCATGTAAAGGAAAAGCCGCCGCCGCGTCTGGGGCTGCCCCATCGCTTCGGACAGCATCTGTCGGTGCAAGGGCGAAAGCAGGTAAGCACCTGCGCCAAGACCGAGGGAAGATAGGAACCTGCGTCGTCCGATGAGATGCATGCTGCGGTGAACCTCTCCGAGCCACGTCGTCTCCGGGCCCTTTTCGGCTTTATGCAGACTTCGGACCAACGGCCTCGGCCCCCGCAAACCCTCCGTCTCGTGGGACTTGGCCCCGGCCCACGGGTTGGCTGCAGGCAACACCCCTGTTGGCGTCCAACAACAGCCTCGGCCCGATTTTTGCCTCACGTCAAACAGGCCCCACCTCCGCATCGGGCTTGCCACGCCGGCGCTTTTGTCCCACCGTTGACCTCTTGGCCCCTGCGCATACGACTTGCTCATAGGCCATGTTCTGCCGGGGGGGTCACATCATGAAGTACGATGTTCGGAAGCTCGCGTGCGTCTTGTGTTTTTTCGCGGCCTGCAGCGCCGGCGTCTCGCCCGGTGAGGAGGACGGCCCCGGGGGCAGCGGCAGCGGCGGGGAGGAGAACGCGGGAGGGACGAATCCGGGCAGCGGCGGACGCGGGGGCACCGCGGGCCGCGCAGGCGGCGCGGGAGGCGGCAGTGCGAAAGGCGGCAGTGCGGGCAGCGATGCACCGGATGAGCCCGCGGGCGGCAGCGGCGGGGGCCTGACGTCCAGCGGAGGCATGACGGGCGGCGGCTCGAGCCAAGGCGGGGCGCCTCCGCTGCCCGGCCCTCCCCCACAGGGAAAGTCCCTCTTCGCGCATCATCACGGCTTCGAGCCCAAGTTCGTCGAGCCACCGGGAAGCGGGATGGCCAACATCAAACGCGACTTCAACGCCGTGGGCGACGGCAAAGCCGACGATACGCAAGCCTTCAAAAAGGCGATCGAAGGCGACGACCCCCGCACGATCTTCATTCCTGCGGGCACTTACCTCATCAAGTCGCCGCTGCGCTACGGCGAGGCGGCCATGAAGAAAAAACGGGTGTTGCTGATCGGCGAGCAGCGCAGCCGCACCATCATTCGTCTGGCGGACAAGGCCGCAGGCTTCGGCAACGTCAACGAGCCGCGCGTGTTCATCCACACCCGCGCCTCGGCCCAGCAGGCCGAGCAGAACATGCACATGTACATCTATCACCTGACGATCGAGATCGGCAAAGACAACCCCGGCGCGATCGCCTTGAACTTTCACACCAACAACACGGGCGCGATCAAAGACGTCGCCGTGCGGGCGGCTGACCCGGTCAACCATCCGGGCCACGTGGGCGTGGCCTTCGATGACATCTGGTTTGGCCCCGGCAACGCCCGCTACCTGGACATCGACGGGTTCCGCACAGGCATCCGGATCGGCAGCGCGCAGAACCACACCACGCTCGAGCACATCAGCGTGCGCCACTGCGAAACCGGCCTCGAGAACACGGGCTACGGCGTGAGCATCCGCAATCTGCAAACCTTCGGGTGCAAGCGCGCACTCAAGGCTTCGGGCGGACTCACCGTGCTGGTGGACTCGACGTTCGCAGAGGGCCCCGGCGGCACCGCCGTGGAGCTCGGTGAGGGCCGGGCGCTGCTCTCGGACGTGAACACCAGCGGCTACGAAACGGCCATCGATGCCAAGTCGGGCAAGGTCACCGGACCGAAGATCGGCACCTGGACGTCGTCGCCTCCCACGGGCAGCTGGCCCAACACCGGCAGAGGCCCCTTGAACCTTCCGGTGCAGGAGAGCCCCGAGCGGCAATATCCAACCGATCCCACCCGCTACGCCGTGGTGGGCGGCAGCGGAGACATCTCGCAAGCCCTGCAGGCGGCGATCGATGGCGGCAAAGAAACCATCTACATCACGGGAGGCAACATCGAAAAAACGGTCGAGTTGCGCAACAAGGTGCAGAAGCTCATGGGCCTGGGCGTTCGTACACTCAACTACAAAACGGGAACCACCCCCGTGTTTCGTTTGGGCGCGGGAGAGTCGGAGGCGGTGATCCTCGAGCTGCTCTACGAGAACTATGGCTCGACCTCAGGCGTAACGGTGGAACAGGCCGCTCCCCGCACCGTGGTTTTCCGGCACGGCAGTGGCTCGTACCGCACGGCTGCCGGCGGCAAGGGCGGACGCGTGTTCATCGAGAGCATCGTGGGCCACCCCTTCCTCTTCGACGGGGTGGACGCCTGGGTGCGCGACATCAACACCGAGATGGGCGGCAACGACCGCGCCAACATCGTGAACACGGCAAGCAAGGTCTGGATCTTGGGCCAGAAGACAGAGGACTACGCCACCAAGCTCGCCACGCGTGACGGCGGCCGCACCGAGCTTCTGGGCGGCACTTACCGTCAAAACTGGGACGCCGCCGACGGCGTCAATGCCCTCATCGAGGGCAACCCCTTGTTCGTGATCGACAACGCCAGCGCGAGCCTTTCGTATGTCACCTGGGCGACCCACGACGGTGCGCCCGTGTACAAGTACCTCGTGCGCGAACGCCAAGGCACCGAGACGCGCAACTGGGTGAACACCAAGAACGGCGGCAAAGGCGAGGGCAACGAAGCGCTGTACGTCGGCCTCGAGCCCTGACACGCCCCCTACGCGACGAGACCAGCAGACGCAAAGCCGTTCACGGCTCTGCGTCGCCTTTGATGCCTCGAAGGCAGGGTATCACACGTACCATTTCAAGCGACACGTCGGCCCATGCCGTGAGATGCTTGACGTCCCTCGACCATGAAGCACTTGGCGACTCTCTTCCTGGCGTCAACCTTGGTACTGGCGTGCGCTGAGGATGGCGCATTCGTTCGGGATGGTGGCGTGCCCTGCGTTGGCGATGCAGGCGTGGGCTTCTCCCTTCATGATGGCTCCCTTGCCGACGAAGGGGCCGCGGACTGCATTCCGGCCTCCGGCGCCGGCTTGCGCGCCGCCGTTTGGGAATTGAGGGACGCCCGCACCGGGTTGGCCGGTCTTTCACGAGCTCTGCAGGACGCCGGCTTCCAGGTGGTGAGGCTACCGCTCGACAGGGACCCCGATACGCTGGGGGTCGACCTGATCGCCCTTGGCAGCTTCGTCTCTGACGATCCTCGCTATGCCACCTATGCATCCGCCCGTGCCGCAGGCATGCAGCGCTTTGTCGACGCTGGGGGAACCTTGCTCCAGCTGACGCAGGCTTCCGAGCGCGAAGGGCAGCCTGCGCTCTTACCTGCGAACCTTTCTTTCAAGCGCACCCCCGAGGACATCGCCGAAGTGTTCGTCGTGGCGCCGGGTCACCCGCTGGTGGCAAACCTGGCCGAGGCAGACCGCACCGATCGCCTCATCCTGATGCCCAGCCCCACCCCGCCCTCGGGCATTCCCTTGCGACCCGCGTGTTGGGACTGTTTATACGACCAAACCGGCTTTTCCGTTCTCATCGCTGGACGTCGCAACGGCGAGTTCCCCGCACTCCTGGAAGGCGCTTCGGCCAGTGGTGCCGGCAGAGTGCTGATGACGGCACTGCCTTTGGACAAGCTGACCGACAACAAGGGCCGTGTGGTCGTGGAGCCCGAGGTGTCTTTCCGAGCCCAGACGTTCTTCAGGAACCTCGGTACGTACGTTCATCTTCTCGAGCGGGGCCTTCTCGGGCCACCGCAAGTCACCGCCCCTTACGTTCCTCCCGCGCCGAGTGTGTTCGAGCCCGGCAGTACGTCCCTCATCGTGTTCCCTGACACGCAGAATTATTCGTACATCAGCGGCCCCTTTGACGGCCCCAGCATCTTCCGTCGCCAAACATCCTGGGCGGCCGAAAACCTGGGGGCCCTCTCGACAATCATTCTCGTCAACGTGGGCGACATCGTCGAACGGAATGACGATGCCGAGTGGGCCGTCGCCGCCGGCGCGTTTGGTCTGCTTCCCCCAACCCAGCCCTTGCTTCTTTCCACGGGCAATCACGACCATGGACTCAACGGCGCGGGGGTCCCCCGCGGAACGAAGTTCGATCAATACTTCCCACTCAGCCGCTTTGCTGGCATGCCCACGTTTGGTGGCGCCCTCGATACGGCAGAGAACAGCTACCATCTCGTCGACATCAATGGCGAGCCTTGGGTGGTGCTGGGCTTGGAGTGGGCGCCCCGCGATACGACGTTGGCGTGGGCCAAAGGCGTGCTTGCCGCGCACGCCAACCGCCGGGCCATCGTCACCACGCACGCCTATATGTACTTCGACGAGACTCGCTACGACTTCCAACGCCGAAGCGCCTCCCAAGCCTGGAATCCTCACTGGTACTTTGGCCCCACGGCCGAGGGCGCCGCCATCAACGACGGCCAAGAGATCTGGGACGAGCTCATCCGCGTCTCACCGAACGTGCGCATCGTGCTGAGCGGACATGTTGCCAAGGATGGGCTTGGCCGCATGGTCAGCAAAAACGACGCGGGCATCGAGGTGCACCAGCTGGCCGTCAACTACCAAGAGCGCCCCCTCGGCGGCGGTGGGTTCCTCCGCATCTTCGAGTTCCTCGCCAACAGAGCCACCGTACGAGCCCGCTCCTACTCTCCCCATCTCAACACCTACCTGACCGACGACCAAAACCAGTTCGAGTTCACGATAGCGCCCTGAGTGGGGGACTCGGGGGGCGGGTCCTCTGCGAAACAACGTAAGCCACCTGTCGGAATGACCCCAGCAACTTCTTTCCAGAATGAGCCGACAATAGGGATTGGCGCCCGACGATGCCCTTGAAGGTCGACCTTGATGCGGCCATCACGTACCTTGCACAGAGAACTGCAGATGCTTCGACAGGTCCACACGCCTGATTGATGGGAGCTTCCGTATGGCCATACGCATCGAAAACATCTTCGGCTCGTTCGAGCTGCGGCGCCCGGTGAGGCCGGGCGAGGACAGTGCCGTGTCATTCAACCTTCCCGACAGGGCGCTCGAGCAAGCATTGCGACAGGCCGTGGACTGGCATCCCGGTGCGGCATGGGACCTTATCGACCAGCTCGGAGAGTTCAGTCCACGGATCGTGGCCGCCCCGGAGTTGATGGTAGGTGTCCTCGTGGAAGCGCTCCGCTGGGGCAGGTTGGTCCTTGCAGGTGAGGGCAACTCGGAATCAGACGATCCCGCCGATCGTAGCTGGGCCGCCTACGACACCTTCGTCGCCCTCTTCGGCCGCGAGTTCCTGGTCGGGATGCGCGCCCACCGGCTCGTCAGTCGCGAGTCCGCCATCGAGATTCGTCGCGGGGCGGACTACGACGTCGTTCCAGCGGCCGAGGCGCAGGCGATTGTCACGAACTCCGTCAAGACCAGCCGAAAGCCCATGGCCGCTCCCAAGCTCGAGTTGCTGACGAAGAGCATCGTCGACCTTCGAGCCCCCGCAGGTCAACTTGGTTTCGTCCTATTGCGTGCTCCTTCCGTCCAGGCAAGTAGACGGCTTTCGTCGGAGGAGGCAATAACTCCGGAGAAGCTAAAGAAGCTCGCCGCCAAGCAGTGGATAGAAGTAGAGATTGTCGATGAGGATGGACTGCCCTATCCGATGGATTTCGAAATGCGGTTGCCAGGTGGAGAGGTCAGGACCGGGTGCATCGAAGACAGCATATTTAAGCTCGACGGTATCCTTCCTGGTGACTGCCAGTTGCTGATCGAGTCAAATAACGATGCGGAGAGGTGGCGTCGTTGAGCGGAGGCTTTGCACGAGCAGGCGCTCACCTGTAGTCCCAGGCTGGCATGCCTATGATCTCCTGCACCAGCACCTACTGCCCCGCCCCGTTCCACTCGCACGCCCACTGCCACTCGGCCCCCAGCGTCTTCACCAGGTTGCCTTCCACGTCATACGCATACGCGGTACGAGCCCGCTCCTACTCGCCCCATCTCAACACCTACCTGACCAACGACCAAAACCAGTTCGAGTTCACGATAGCGCCCTGAGTGGGGAACTGGGGGCGGCCGATCCTCTGCAAAACAACGTAAGCCACGTTTCGTTCTGGCGCAAAATTAGCTACCGGGCAGGGCTCTTCGGGTGAAGAAGTTCGCCGCCGAATGGAACCGCGGAGATGCCGCCAGCCAACTTCGCAGGTATAAACCTGAGTCGTCCGCCTGGTAGCGCGTCCTTCAGGAATAATCCCAGCAACTTCTTTCCAGAATGAGCCGATAATCGAGATTTGGCGCCCGACGATGCCACAAGGAGGAAGCCCAGCTGCAAGTGCCTTCTGTGTTTTTGTTCTGCTTGCGGCAGATCTGTTGAAGGCAGCCTTGATGCGGTCATCACGTACCTTGCACAGAGAACTGCAGATGCTTCGACAGGTCCACACGCCTGATTGATGGGAGCTTCCGTATGGCCATACGCATCGAAAACATCTTCGGCTCGTTCGAGCTGCGGCGCCCGGTGAGGCCGGGCGAGGACAGTGCCGTGTCATTCAACCTTCCCGACAGGGCGCTCGAGCAAGCACTGCGACAGGCTGTGGACTGGCATCCCGGTGCGGCATGGGACCTTATCGACCAGCTCGGAGAGTTCAGTCCACGGATCGTGGCCGACTCAGAGTTGATGGTAGGGGTCCTCGTGAAAGCGCTCCGCTGGGGCAGGTTGGTCCTTGCACGTGAGGGCAACTCGGAATCAGACGATCCCGCCGATCGTAGCTGGGCCGCCTACGACACCTTCGTCGCCCTCTTCGGCCGCGAGTTCCTGGTCGGGATGCGTGCCCACCGGCTCGTCGGTCGCGAGTCCGCCATCGAGATTCGTCGCGAGGCGGACTACGACGTCGTTCCAGCGGCTGAGGCGCAGGCGATTGTCACGAACACCGTCAAGACCAGCCGAAAGCCCATGGCCGCGCCCAAGCTCGAGTTGCTGACGAAGAGCATCGTCGACCTTCGAGCCCCCGCAGGTCAGCTTGGTTTCGTCCTATTGCGTGCTCCTTCCGTCCAGGCCGCGAGGCCCATTTCCGTCGAGGAGGTAGTCACCCCCGCAAAGCTCAAGAAGCTTGCTGAGGAACGGCTGAAGGAGCCCCGGTGGCTCGCTGAGGAGCCTGTCGGAAGCCACGAACGGTCCGCGGCGACCGCATCCATAGACGATGAAGTCTACGTGCGTGTGACCACTTCGGGCTTCTCGAAGGGTACGGGCGTGACGTTCGTCATTACGGACGCAGCCACCCAGGATGTGGTCGAGGTCCTTTCGGGCTCCGTCGGTGACGGAGACACACCAGATATGGCTCACGCCAGTTGGCGGGTGCCTGAACACGTCGAAGCCGGCCGAGTGGTGCCGGACACACACGAGTTCATCATTTCAGCCGAGGCCGCGGGTCAACGGACCGAGGGGGGGTGCCTCAAGATCGTGCCTTCGATCTGGGAGATTCTACTGCAGTTCGATCCTGATGCGCCCGGGGCTAAAGACGACGAGCTCATTCTCCTTGACGGAGAGGGGAACGAAGTTGAGCGTGTGGGGCCTGCCGAGATGACGAAGCAGGGACGGGATTGGGTGCTAGTGAAGTTCAAGAATACGCGCCGACTGCGCCGCTACACGCTCATTCGGGATCATGGTCCCGACGAGGGCTGCGGTCCTGACGTTCTCTTTTGGGACATGTCGCCCGACGAGTTGGAGAACGAACAAAAGGAACTCACTCAGGGCGAAGCTCATGGCTGAAAAAGCACAGTTCGCTCGGCATTACCTCATCTCGGCCTTCCTGCATGGCGAGACCGGCCTGCCGATCTCAGGGACGCTTCGTCCCCTAAAGTATCGCTACTTCACCTTCAAAACGCCTCACGGCGTTTCTATGGTCGGAACAGATGACCGCGGGCTGACGAGCAGCGTCGACAAAACATTCAAACAGCTCAAGGAGATAAATCTTCCTGCGGCGAAACCGTGGGAAGTGAATC
This sequence comes from Myxococcales bacterium, assembly GCA_022184915.1. NCBI lineage: Bacteria > Pseudomonadati > Myxococcota > Myxococcia > Myxococcales > Myxococcales bacterium. Next base: position 119,453 of record JAGTJU010000003.1, read on the forward strand.
TCGCACCGCCTGGGCTCTTGCGACAGGCATACATCGCCCTGGGTGAAGGTTGGCAAGCCGAGCTTGTAAAACTGCTCCAGCAGGACAATTTCGATCACGCGCTCAAAACACTGCCGGCCAAGTTCGTGCGTAAAGATCTCCACCCAGAAGAGCTGGAGTTGCAGGAAATCAAGGCACATTTCAAAGATGGTGAAACCTACCAGGCGCAGATCGTCCCGTGCACTCGCTTGCTCTCTTTTCTAATCCCAGAAGATGTTCTTCAGGATGCGCCGTCGACCTTGAGCGTCTACAACGTCGCGGATCCAGATGAAAAGGTGGCCTTCTCTCGGGCACCAAATCCCGTTCACCTGGCGATTGGTCACAAAAGGCCGGCATCCTTCATCTCCTATTCGTCATCTGGGAGTCACCTCAAGCCGGGGACGTACGTCGTTGACTGCCCGGCATCGGCCTTTCGTCCAGATTTGCATCGGAGGTTCGATTCTGGGGCTAAGCTCAAGCGTTCTTTCGAGGTTGCGTTCGCCACAACGAACCTTTTCAGCGAGTTTGACTTCCACGTATTCGACCTTCCGTCAGTCGAGTCCGCTCTGCTCATAGACTTCCCGGAGAGATACCCCCACATTCTTACTCCCGAAGCGGTGAGCTCATCTGTTCCCACCGAGCCAGAATATGCGGCTGCCGCGCCGGCAACGCTAAGGTTCAAAGCCTCCTTCGCCGTAGCCTATGAAAAGCAGAAGATGGCTGTCGGTGCCATCAATGCAGAGCTCTCCGAGAATGCCAAGACAGTTGTAAAGGCCGCTTTGGAATCCGTTTCAAAGGCGGCCTTGGCCGAGGGCGATCAGAAGGTCGCCTCAGCCATCCTGTCCTTGCACACTGTTTACGAGTCGGCGAAGGAGACCGCCGAGAAGTGGAAGAAACTGAGGATCGCCAGCGAGAACGCCAAGGTGCTTGGACTCGTGGAATCCATGGTCGACGGCAACCTACTTCAGCGCCTGTTTCTAAGAACGAAGTGGCGAGATGCCGTCATAGATGCGATTGGGAGGACGGCGGATCGGGCGCACGACAATAGACTTGGTAACTACGTCGTCCGCTTCAAGGACAAAATCAATCCGGTCACGCTTAAAACCCTGGTCAAGTCAACAGCGTCGTCCAGACAGTCCGTACTCGACCAGATGGTGGGCGGAGGACAGCGGTCGTCAAGAGCACTCTCCGCACTCGATACGGCTGTAACCCTCGAGCAGACCATAGCTCTGTGGAATGAGCTCTGGGAAAAGGCGGGTGATGTTCGAGTCGCGAATGAACGCTTGTCTCAAGGGACACGAACCTACTCGAGAAGGTTCGGGAGCGCTCCTTGCCTGCCCGCCATCGAGCGTGTCGTGGCGCTACGGAAGCTGGCAGACGCAGAGCGTTTGGCTTACGACGAGAAACAGAAAGAAGCGCTCAAGCGTTCGATAACTCTTGCGCTAAAGGCGGCCGTGCACGTTCCGATCGCAAGCGAATTCGCCCAAGTGGCGTTGTTCGCGGTGGATACGTGGGACGCCATCTCCACGGTTGCCACCGAGATCGACAAGCTCATCGACTCGCATCTGTGGAGGCATCGGTCTGTGAACGCTCGGAACAGGGAAACGGCTCAGCTCCATGCCGCCCAGTGTGAGGCGATTGCCGAGATCAGGTCATCGAACCCAGATGCCGACCCGGCGGTTCAGCTTCGCTTGAGGACAATGGTCCTCATCGGATTGGTGCGTCTGATAGAGCGCTGTGGAACTCGGTTGCCGGATGAGGGCAGGTTCAAGAGGAAGGTAGAGCAGTACAGAATCTCCGAGTACATAGAGAACTTCATCACATCAGGTAAGAAGGTGTCGGTGCCAGTTCTCAGTGGCGTTCCTCTCGACGAGTTATGGCTATATGTCGCCGGGAACAAAAATCAAAGATGGACCGACGAGATTTACCAGGAGAATTTTCGCCATGGCCCGCCTCGGTGGCCCACGATGCTTCCGGAAATTCAGAGACATCTGGCGTTCCAGAGGTTCTTTCCCGTGCATGGCGTGGAGTCGAAGAATGCATTCGAGTTGGCGAAGGCATTCTCGCTGAACTTCGCGGGCGTTCTCGACCACGCTCTCTGTTATACGGAGGTGTACGTTCGCAGAAAGCCCGAAGACCCGTGGATTGCTCTGAAACAGGCTGATTTTGCGATCACACCGGTCACCCCTATTCGGGTGTGTGCCATCTTCAAGAGCAAGTCGGATCTCACGGGTACGCCCGTGTCGTTGCAGCTTCTTCGCCAAGAGCTCGTATTCTTCGAATCCGAAGGTCCTGTTTACAAGAGCGCACTGGAAAGAACGAGCTTGGGGGACAATGGCGCTGTCGCTGGAAAGTTCTACCTTCCTGGCACTCCCGAGGCACGGTACGCGTCGGACGACAGCGCTTATGCTTGCATCTTCTTTCCCTTCTACAACTTTCACGGTCACACCATTCAGGGCTTGAAGCCCTTCGGAGCGTTGTCGGTTTCAAGCTGCGCAGAGCTCAACTACACGTTTCGTCTGAAGGTGGGCGATGATGAAAAGACAATCAATATCGGGGGCGAAGGTAAACTCGTCAAGCTGGAGATCCCCATTCAGGTTCCCATGTTCGTGGACATGATCCTGGACAATGACTTTCAGGAGAATAGAACCTCAGCGGCGAAATACGGGAACCTGGTCCTGTCCAACGACAACAAGGACAAGGCGGGCATAGTCGGGGCGTTTGTGCGAGCAGGTGGACCGACGGCGTCATGGCATACGGCAATGCGATCCGCTTCTGATACCCCATTCTTCGCGAACCGGGTCGACGCGTACGATCGGGCCGTCCCTTGTGACTGGGGCGAACCCCTTGAGCTCGTTGTTGTGGCGTACGCGCGCTACCTCAACCAAAAGTCAGGATGGCCTGTCGACCACATTCGTTTCCCTGCATGGCTCCAGTTGAGCCAAGAAAAGGGCGGCATCCTGAAGGGGCTGCGGGAATTGGCCGACGCGATGCCTGCAGGCCCCGCGTATGGCGTCACGTTGTTGTCAGTAGACCTGGAGAGGCCTGTACGGGAGGTTACAGCCATGAGGCTTTCCCAGACGCTGCGAGATCCGAGACTACTCGGCCCCAAAGCACCGAACCTGGCTCGGGATAAGGACGGTCTCTTCCGGCTACCGTTCCCTGCCTATCTGTTCGTTGCACATGTGACTTTTGTGTACCAGCTGGAGAACCAAGATGGCCGCTTTTCCGTCATTCCAGGGCTGCGTCCATTTTCCAGCGACTACCCCACTATGACGGCCGAGACATACCGACTCCGATTGGTAAGCCCGGATCCTGTCTCGTTCGATACGAAAGACGACATGGCGATAGCCATGAAGCCGATCCCGAGGGATGTCTGGAGGGGCACTGCCTTCGCCGGGCATGCGGCCCTGATCTCCGGCGAGGTAGCCAGAAAGTCATTAAGCATCGAGCGCGCTTTGCTCACGAGGTAGACATATGCCGACGAAAGAAGAGCGCGAAGATGAAGATGCAGTCCGAGCCTTTCGGCCAAAATTCTGGTGGCTAACTCGCCGTAGGGTGGCGAGCGTTGGCGTGTTGGCGCTGCTCGTCGTCGTTCTTTGTGCCTACCTCCGCGGTCTTTACCGCAACCGCCACCAGATGATTGCGGACGCTGCGTATGCAGGTGATCTCCGACGAGTAGGGACCCTGCTTCGATGGGGACTGGATCCGAGAATGACTCGACCCCCGGCAATCAACATCGCCATCGAGGCTTGCAATTTCGACATGCTTAAGCTACTCGCCGACAGTGGCTCCGAGTTGAGGAGGACCTGGTACAACCCGGTCAGCTTAGTGGCGCACAAGTCTGCCGATTGTCCCGAGACTGCAATTAGAATGCTCGACTATCTCGTCTCTCGGGGCGCAGACTTGAACCTGCCTAGGGCCAAGGACAACCGCACTCAGGACTCCGTTCGGTCTTTGTTGCGAGTTACGTCGCCGGAAGTCTTGCGGTACTTCCTCGCGAGAGGGGTTCCTCCCGTTCAGTCCGACGACGTCATCTCGTTGCTGGATGTCCGAGCCCTTCGGTGTGAATGGAGGCTGATCCTCGAAAGCGGAGTCGATGTGAACTGGCGAGGGCCCTACGGGAATACTCCGCTTGCAGAAGTAGAGAGAGCAGAACGCGAAAATATCGATAGCGGATGTGAAATGAGCGATGTTGAGTATGCCCGAGTTCTTCTAGAGAACGGGGCCGACCCAAACATACCGGATAACGAGGGGTTGACTGCCCTTGATCATGCCTACGAGCGTGATGTCCAGAACGTGGAGTTGATTGCACTGCTTGAGAAGCACGGGGCGAAGAGCACTCGGTTCAAGGGCGCGGCTGAAGCTGCATCTCAATCACGATCCTTTCAACGCAGGGACCTCATTCGAACGTATTCGCAGCAGTTGTCGCCTCCCGATAGCCTGAATGGACTCAAGTGTGACTTCATATTCCGCGGTCAATTCGGAATGGAGACGCTGATCAGCGAAGACAGCTGGGTCCTTCCCCTCGGACAAAAGCGAGAGTTCGACGCAAACTGCAATGTCCCTTCATATCTCCACTTCGCTGTGCTGCGGAGGGATCAAACAAAAGACATTCCGATGAGCCTGAACAACCGCTCGAACAGAGGCCGAATATTCGTGCAGTTCTCTGAGCGCGCTCGAAATGAAGAGCTTGTCGTCTATCATTCTGCATCGCCTATCGATGACCTGGGGGAGGCATTGAGAAAGGGACAAGCCTACCCATTTCGACGGATAGACCTCACCGTGTGGGAAGGAAAGGACTGATTGCGGCGCCCCGTCCAAGCGCTACCTGCCCTCGCCATGAATTTCCCTAGACTTCGTTGTCGAACTCTGATCTTTCCGTGAGATGTCACCATTGCTTCAATGGCAAGGAATGGCGAGTCACCCGCTCAGGAATTTTGGTAGACAACCTTCTCCCACTTACGCAAATCGCGTTTGCCGCTTGCGATGTGGCCGTTTCGACTCCGCGGAATCTCCGTCCAGTTCTCGACCCTAGGCTTGAGGTCACTTTCTACCACTTGCCATAGGCCACTCGCCTCGAAAAGGGCAATTGCGGCCGCCAATTCCTTGGCCGATAACAGTACGTGCTGTTGACTATCAAAATACTCGACCATGGTGGCTAGAGGGACGTTGTTTTTCCCCTGAGACAATCGGGCCGATGCAACAAAAAAGCGGAGCATGGTTTCCCGGTCGATGTTCGAGGATGATCGGTCAAGGGAGGCCAAAGCTTCTTGCGCGAGTTTATTGTAGACTGTCAACGCTCTGGGACCTGTCGAATGGCGGGTTCAGCGGCACAATCGCATCTGCAGAGGTTTCCAGAATGACGTGATCGAGCTCGGCGAGCTCCGACGCTCGGAACTCCGAGAGCCTTCGTGCGAGAGACCGACGTGTGGCAAGCGGTCGAGCCCAGTGAGCCGACGCGCGACCGGAGCACCCTCAAGTCGACGCACATGGCGGAGTCGGCGGCCGCCGACGAGCAGTAGCGCGACCACAAGCAGAACCAAGCCCTTGAGCGGAAGGTCGCCGCACCAAACCCGGCGTCGTGCCCAGTCGGCGAGTCGCTCGCACAGCCTGCCATCGTGGTGGACGTACCGACAAACAAGCTCGAGGCCGGCGAAAGACGCCATCCTCATCGCCAAACTCGATGCGAAGATTGCCCTTGATCCGGGCCGCAAAACCGAGTTTTCCTATCCTCACTGGAAGTTACCTTTCGTCGCGCGGCCTTTCCAGACTTCGACAATCCGAAATGACCACAAAGCGTGGGCACTTCCAGTGTTTCTAACTCTCAGTCCGGCTCCAGCAACGTCCCTTTGGGGTTAGTTCGGAAGTGGCTCTGGATGTCTATGGTGATGGACGCATCGTCATCTGTCGGAAACTCGATGGGCGAGCCTCAGTAACGCAAGGAATGTTTCGCTGATGTTCCGGATTGGAGTGTTGAGCCTGGTGATCGTAGGAGTTTCCTTTGGGGTGTCCTGTCGAAGGAAGCTTCCCGGCACTACGCAAGAGACCTATGAACAGCAAGGTGTAGCGCCTACCCTACCATCGCTTCAACCGAATGCGGGCATTCGGCTCATGGATTTGTCAGTGGGGCAGCATCTGAACTGCGGCGTAACGCTAGACGGGCGAGTGCTAGCCTGGGGTGTAGGCGACTATGTTGAGATACCCAACTTCACTGTGAAATGGATCCTTTGCCGCGACGAAGGCTTTACCGCTGTGGCCGAGGACGGAACGAGTTATCACGGCAATCCTGAAGTTGTGACGAGCTTGGTGAATGGCCAGATCCCGTTGCGAGAGTTCTCTGGTTCAGCAATCACGGCCGACGCATTCGGCGAGATGGATGTTTGGGATATGGATCTTGATGGGACGACCTACTCTGACATGTCGAACAAAACGATCCTCCCGTTCAAGTTCAAGAAGATTGCCGGAGGTGACTGGGGTGTCTGTGGCATTCGGACGGACGACTCGATGTTCTGCGAAGTCTCCGAGCCTCTTGCGGGAAAGTTTGTCGACCTTGCAGTTGGCTGGAGACACTTGTGTGCAATCGACACAAAGGGCGCCGTGACCTGCCATGGCTCGAACACTCACGGGCAGGCGACACCACCCAAAGGCGAGTTCATGCAAGTGAGCGCCGGACGGTTTCACTCATGCGCCATTTCCGACACAGGGGAACTGTCGTGCTGGGGCGCGGGTCACGGTGCCAACGACTGTCGCGAGCCTTCATGGAGTTGCGGCCAGAGCGTTGTTCCGAAGGGCAAGTGGTCTCGGGTGGGAGCAGGGGCGTTCCATACTTGTGCTCTGCGAGATGACGGCCACATCGTCTGCTGGGGACGCAATGATCGGGGACAGGCCCGCGCGCCGCAGGCTCCCGAGGTCGACGAAAGCCCTCTTCGCTGCGGACTTGGCTCCGACGATCCCGACGGCGTTGCCCCACTGCTCTGTTGGAACAGCACGGAGAGTGCCGCCGAGGCGCCGTTCGAGCCGAAGGTGGTCCATATGGAGGGGGGCGAGAGCAACTTCTGCGCGCTGTTGGAAGACGGTCGCGTTGCCTGTATGCGAGGTCCGGCCGATAACGGAGAACCGTTGCCGCGCATGAGAGTGCCAGACCTTCGCTTCTCGACGATTCACGCGGACGACAAGCTTGCTTGCGGGCGAACGCATGAGGGAAAGCCGATTTGCTTCACGGTTGCAGGCTGGGCGCTACCCCCGTGGAACCCCGATGCAGTCGACGTGTATCCTGCGTCGCTAGCCACGCTTTCCCTAACGAAGGACGGATTCATTGATGCCAGGGGGCACGATTGGGCGAAGATGGGCGTCCCCCCGGGCAGCTACAAGAAACTCTGCGGAGGAGGTCAGTGGACGACGTCTACAACGAATCCACAACCGATCAATCGAAGAGGCCTATTCGCCTGTGGTTTGTCGAAAGACGGGGAAGTCCATTGCTGGGGCGACGCTCCTCGGCCGATCCTCGGCCGGTTCGAGGATATCGCATGTGGGAACGCGTTCGTCTGCGGCGTGCAACATGATCGGCATGCCCTGTGTACCGAACGAACCGGGGAACCGAAGAAGGGCGCAGCCGGCTCTCGTTTCCGTCAGATCTCTGCCTCGGGATACGAGGTGGAGGGCGCCCTGGAGGAATTGGACGACAACGGGTACGGCGTAGATGGTGTCCCGATGACGTTCGGGGAGATCGTGCCCGACACGCCCAAGGGCCCCTATTCGACCGTGTGGCTGGGCGCCAACCTGCACTGCGGGCAGCGGGATTCGCGAACCGTGTGCTGGGGCAAAGGAAAGGATCTCTTGAGAGCGCCTGCAGCAGTTCAAAGAACACGTGGGACAAGTGCGGGAAAGGCAAAGAAGTCGCCGTGAGCGGAAAGAGACGGTCGGCGCCTGGAAACTAAGGCGAGGTCGATGACCATACGGCTATCGGCCCCGTCGCTGACAGTAACTCGAAGGGTCAGCAAGTTGATGACGACGGTGCCCCGAACAACAGCTCGAATCGCGGAACAGATGAAAACTCGGGAGCGACCCTAGCCGGGTCTACCGGCCGACCTGTGACCCCCTGCGCGCTTCCCTTCGCGCCTCAAAGGTGCTTCCCTCCCCCCATTCGCTTTTTCACGGACTTGCATCTCCTAGCATTTACTGCTCATTTGTGATAGACGCGATGCTCTGAGATTCGTCATGAGGTTCCTGCTCGTTTCCGCCACGGTGCTCGCCGTTCTCGGCGCCGGCTTCCCACCTCGGGTACATGCCGCTGGCCGAGAGGAGCTCTTCATACGAAAGGGCGTCGAGCTGAGGCGAAAGGGCAAAGACCAAGACGCCCTGATTCAGTTCCGCCGCGCTTACGATATCGGCCGGACACCGAGAGCCGCCGCCCAACTTGGACTGTGCGAACAATCGCTTGAGGACTGGCTCGCAGCCCAGCAACACCTCGCAGAAGCGCTCACGGCGGAGTCCGACCCCTGGATCGCTCAGAACCGAAATGTTCTCGAGTCGGCCCGCGCCGAAACCGAGGCGCATTTGGTACGCGTCCGGGTAGATGGCACGCCAGACGGAGCGATGGTGGTTGTCAATGGAGAGGTTGCCGGCCCACTGCCAAGCGTATTGCCCATGTTTGTATCTCCGGGCGCGGTTTCGATCACCGTCTCGGCCGAAGGTCACGAGCCGTATCGAGAGACCAAGATGGGAACCGTTGGGCAAACGCTCGACTTCAGCGTCAGCCTTCCTCCGATGGGGAAGAGGCCATCTCTTCCCCCGAACGACGTGGAAATGGCTAAAGATGAGCCGCTCTCCCAGACGACCCAGTCCACGGAGACGCACAGGTCCGTTCAACCTCCGGCTTGGCCTGGCTGGACAGCTGTGGCCGCAGGCATCACCCTGATCGGAACTGGAGTGGCATTTGGAGCCAAGGCCTCAGGTGACGCGAGAGACGCCAGAGAATCACCAGTCTACGACGACGACTTGGTTTCTTCAGCCAATAGCGCTCGGACCCTCCAGTGGGTCTTGCTTGGAGCAGGTGCAGCGACTACGGCGGCCGGGGTGGCGCTACTACTTCGATCCAAGTTTGACGAATCAACAGACGTATCCGTTTCGCCTCGAGCCGGAGGCGGGTTGCTTCACTGGGGAGGTCGTTTTTGACTAAGCAATCAATTTTGGCGGCGGGGATCTTCATTGTTTCTGCGTGCAGCGTCGACGTAGCTCCGGAAAACGGTCGACAGGCATGCTCGGAAACTGCAACCAAGCGCTGTGCAGATGGCTTCTATTGCGCGATGGATGGTTTTTGCTGGCGTGAGGGCACCGGGCCCAACGAGACCTCTACCGTAGACGGGAGCCTGCCCGAGGACGCCGCACCCGTTTTGGGAGTGGCCGATGCCATCCCACCTGACGCATTCGTGCCACACACCTTCATTCCTTCTCCTTCCGGCAGGGCCGTCGTCCCAGGTGGCGTTCGGATGAAATCGACCAACTATCGCGCAGTGGTCACGGTCGGACAGGCACCAGGGGGCAATCGCACCTCGAGGAGTGCGAACTATCAATTCATCGGCGGTTTGGTGGGGTCCATTGGCGACCTCGAAAAGGAGTGACTTTCATGAATTCTCGGCTTTCGCTCTATGCGTTCGTCTTGTTTGGACTCACGGTGACGGCAATTCCTTGTGAGGTTGTAGCGGCGGTGCCGCAGCGCCTGACACAGCAGGGTCGACTTCTGGACAGTGCGGGGGTACCGATTGAGGGTACGGCCAGACTGCGTTTCGCCGTCTACGCAGAGCCAACCGGGGGAATGGCGCTCTGGGAAGAAACCTTTCAGGTCACGCTCGACAAGGGATACTTTTCCGTTCAGCTTGGCTCCACAATTCCATTCGGCGACAACGTATGGAATGGCTCTGTCCGCTACATCGGCCTACGGGTCAACGACGACGCGGAAATGGAACCGCGCGAGGAAACGGCCTCCAGTCCCTACGCTTTGGTCTGCGGTAACGTGTCTGGGAGCATTACTCCGGCGAGCGTAAGCATTGCAGGAAAAACCGTAATCGATGCGACCGGGAAATGGGTAGGCGATCCCACGACACTTCAAGGCCCCCCAGGGCCAAAGGGCGACCCAGGAGCTGCCGGGCCCAAAGGCGACCCAGGCCCGGCCGGCTTGACAGGTCCTGCAGGTCCCAAGGGCGACCCGGGCACTCCAGCACAAAATACGTTTCTGAACTGCTACGTGCAGGGCACGGACACGGCGACGCCCTGGACGGCAACCTGCCGCAGCGGTTATCTCGTGACGGGAGGCGGCTGCAAGGTGAAGGACAAGTTCGCGAGCTACGCGGTCAAGTTCAGCTACCCGGCTTCTGCCACGAGCTGGGCATGCGACGCCAACGAAGGTCTGGAGAGTGTCTATGCCGTATGCTGCAAAATCGGCGCCTAGGCAGATTACGGTAGAGATGCGGTTGTATCTATGTTTGGTCATCGCGGGGGCGATCCCGGCCTGCGAGCAAAACGCCGCTACGAAGGGCGACCCCAACTCTGATGCAGCCGCGTCTTCCTCCGAAGACGCCTTCGGTGGTCTCACTAACGACGGTGGAAGAGACGGGACCATTTGCAGGACCTTCGCCTTCGCCAAGAAGGATTTCGTAAGTCGCACTGGCTACAACTGGGCCGACAGTTGGATGATGTCCTGGGCCGCCGATGGAAAGACCTACACGAGCTTCAGTGATGGAAAGGTCAGTGTAGAAGCCCCAAAGGTCACGAACGCGATCCTTACGATTGACGACGACCTGCCCAATCTAACCGCGGCCTCCTTTCGTACCGTTTCCGAAGACGCAATGGGCGTGGGTATGCGGAACACGTGGAGCCACTACAACATCAGCACCATCTTCGTAGGTGACACCCTGTACGTTGGGATGGTTGATTTCAGCTATAACGGAGGCATCGCGCGGTCTGACGATGGAGGTCGCACACTCCAATACGATCGAAGTCGTCCGATGTGGCCTGGCTCCGCAGTCACGCGCTTCGTCTACCCGTCGTTTCTACAAAACGGGCGCGGTTACGAGGGCAACACGGACGGCTACATGTACGTCTACGGAACGGACGGTAGGTGGGGTGAGACCAACGCACTCCGCGTCGCGCGGATACCAAAGACAGCCGACTTTCGTGACGTCACGCAGTACCAGTACTACGATGGAAGCGGGTGGTCGGCATCTCTCGACAAGGCACTCAACGTCTTGGGTCCTTCGGCTGAACTGGGCGGAATGCAGTCCATAGTGTTCAACCCGCACTTCAACCGCTATTTTCTGATCACGTTCAGTAATCCTGGCAATGTGGGCGGGCCGGCACACATGACTGTCTTCGACGCTCCCGATCCCTGGGGGCCCTTCTTTGAGTGCGGGGTCATCTCGAGAAAGGACGCCCTTTTCAAGGAAGTTCCTGGCATCTTGCATGAGATCTACAACCCAAGCTTCAACGCGAAATGGATCGATGAAGACGGTGGTATGTGGATCTCGTATTCAAGCTGTTGCGAGGACTCTCAGTACACGTTCCAGTACGGAAAGATTAGCGTCGAACGATAGTCGTCGTTCATCTCGCGCAACGCCTCAGCCTTTCAGCTTTCGGCCAAGACATGACCCACGCGTTCCGCACCCTCGTCGACCTTATCGTTGGCATGGTTCCTCAATGGTACAGAGCGGAGGATGGCCCACACAGATACCAGCTGCGAAGCGCTGACCAGTCAGCTTGGTTTTTTAGTCGACGCCCCCTCACGCCAGACCTCGTACATTTGCTTGAGTGGGTCAACAGCCGGCTCGAGACCTGGATGAAGCAGTTCCCCGATCCGATCACTCCTTCCTCCCTCTCTCATGTATCGGGAGAAACGGCTCTTCAGTGGATGAAGATCAAGTCAGCGGATGTCGAGTGGCCACCACTGATTGCTCACCTTGAAGAGCTTGGAACAAAGACACATGAGAACAACCCCATCACCCGGAACTATATCGTCTCGCCGACTAAGAAGGGCGAGCACCGCATCACGGCTTCGTCCGTCGTAAAGGCGTTCTCAGGACTGGCTGGCAGCGGCTACACCTATTTCCAAATCGACAACTCGTTGAGGCTGGTCGACTATCGGGAAGTGCTTTGGAGCGAGGTCAAAGAGCCCGAGGATTACAAGCTCCACCCAGACTTTCTCCATCCATTTTCGTCGCAACTGCGACACGGTGAGTTCTCCGCGCACCTTACGACGCGCAAGGATATCGTCGTCATGAATGACTGCGGTCTAGTGGCCTCGAAGCGCAGAACTTCGTGGCACTTGTATGATGTACTTACATTCAAGAACTTCATCGCCGATGTCATTGACTCCTATCGTGTCGGTTGCAACTTGTTCGACATGGTGTTTGACCTCAGCTATCGGCGACACGGAGCACTTCTAATTTTCGACCCCGAGGGCGCAGTAGCGAAGAATATCGCCAACCGAGGATCTCTCTTCAGCTCTGGTGTCGAAGTTGACGCGCCCAGGGAAATACTGAGGCACGCAGTCAACGGAATATCGCTCAGTTCTGCCTCCCTCAAGGCAAGGAAAAAGCGGCTTCTGCTAGAACTTGCAAGCGTCGATGGGGCCATTCTCTTCGACGAACGATCGGTATTGGGATTTGGATGCATAGTCCAGTCGCATCCGTCCGCGGGGTCTCACGATGGGGCACGCACCACGGCCGCCCATTCTGCATTTCTGTGGGGAGGGAAACCGTTCAAGATTTCGGCGGATGGGGACATTACGGTCTTGTTCCACAGCCCGGACAAGGATGGCACAACTCAGCACAGCGCAGAGACTACGTTCCTCTGACCCTTCGGTGACGGATTCGCAACGCGTTGAGCTATATCAAACGGGCCATTGACCCGAGAGACAACATCATTTTTCCCCTTCAAGATGCTCTCGAAGAAGCGCTCGTTCAATTTCATGCAAGTACCCGGTGTGATCTCTGTTCAACGTCCTCGAACGACTCTAGAGGCGTCATTGTCGATCTCAGATACTGCCGTGACATGGCGCCATTACTTCGATGACAAGGAATGGCAAGTCACCCGCCCAGGGATTTTCAGGGAGTTTGGTAGACGATCTTCTCCCACCTACGCAAATCGCGCTTACCGCTTGCGATGTGGCCGTTTCGGCTCCGCGGAACCCCCATCCAATTTTCGAGCCTAGGTTTGAGTTCGCTTCCTACCACTTGCCATAGACCACTCGACTCAAAAAGGGCGATTGCGGCCGCCAATTCTTTGGCCGATGACGTCAGGTGCTACTGATTGTCAAAATACTCGACCAACGTGGCTAGAGGAATGTTGTTTTTACCTCCGGACAATCGGGCCGATGCAACGAAAAAGTGAAGCATGGTTTCCCGGTCAATGTTTGTGGGTGAGCGGTCGCGGGAGGCCAAAGCTGCTTGCACAACATTATCGTAGCCTGTCACTTGATTCTCCTGGTCTGACCCACTCGAAGACCGGCAGTTTCTCAACGCCAGTCGGTGTGCTTACCGCAATCTCGCCAGCGCTGCTGCCGGTTCAACCCTCGCTTTCATGGATTCACCAAGAACGATTGGCCGCGGTACGGTTGCCTTGCGGCACGACAGAGCTAAGGGATCGAAACTTGTAGTCGGGTCCTCAATGTAGGCGGCCGAACGCATCCCCCCCAACAACCCGATCGGATCCCGTGAAACGTACTGCCCCGCCTCCGGCGAATAATACCGAAACCGGTTGTAATACAGTCCGGTCTCCTCGACGAAACACATCCGCGGCCATCACCATCAAGCCTTGGGGATTGTGCACCGATGTTCTTGAACAGCATTGGCCCTAACACCTACTCCCAATGAGCTCTCGTGTTGTTCTCCTTAAGCCATTTCTCCAGTTTGGGTGCGATTTCATCTCTTTGCTGAGTCGTCATCGGCTCTTCCTTTTGGAGAATCCACGTAGCCGACGACCAGTAGAGCAAGATGTCGAATTCGGTATCGCCAGAGATTTCGTAGTAGATTTCGAGCACATGATCGCTTCTCTTGAGGTAAAGGCATCCGTCTCGCCCGGACTTCCGCCACGTGAATCCATCGCGCAGCTCAGCTACTCGATTTGCCTGCCAACGTTTCCGGTTCATCGCACTTTTTTGTGCGGGAGTCAGCTCTTCAGGAGGCAGGAAGACGTAGGTGGCCATAACGATTCCTTCAGTTGATAGCATGCACAATGATGCGCACGCTTGGGTTGCTGTTCAGTATAGGCTCCTCCGTCCGCTTCCACACGCTCGTAGGAGAAGGCCCCTTTTTCGCGTCGACGAATACATGGACGTCTCCTTCCTGTTCGGATGCTCTCTTTGCGAATATCCGTGACCTCTTGTCCCAAGCAGGTTGGACCTCTAGCCAATCCGAATTCTTCGAGTGCCGCTCAAGCTGATTGCCCTTACCCGTCATCTCCAATGTCTTTCCATTGTTGGTTCGGGCCCAATCTTCGGCGGCCTTTTTGACATTGGGATTTCCGTTACCGGACCAAAACACGAAAGTCTTCTTGCAACCTGCAAGACCGAACGGATCCGACCACGCCAGCGGATCAGGCACGTAGCTCGTCAACGCTATTCCGCCATCCAACCCAATCGGATCCCGCGACACATACTGCCCCGCTTCGGGCGCGTAGTACCGAAACCGGTTGTAGTACAGCCCCGTCTCTTCGTCCTCGTACTGCCCCGGCCACCTGAAGGGGCACGCCGCCTTCACGCCTTGAACGTCTCGTTGATCCCCCCACCCGCCGATCTGCGCCTGCCACACCACGCGGCCGAGCTCGTCCACCATGCTGGTGGGCACGCCCAGGTGGTCCGCGACGATGCTGAACTTATCGTCGCCCACGAGCTTCGCCATCGGCGTGAAGCTCTCGGGCTCGAATAGCCATGTGATGGGCTGCTGCGAAGTGCCCTCGGCCGCCGCTGCAACCTGAAACGGCTTCGCACCGGCCGGTGGTCCTTGCGCGGGCTGCGACACCAACAACGCCGCCTGCTGCGCCTCAGCCGCGGCACCCCCACCCTCGACGCGCGACACCTCCCCCTCCACCTCGACCCGCTCCGCCCACTCGTGTAGCGGCACGTTGCCGTCCCAGATCCAGCGCGTGCGTTTTCCCTTCCACTGCTTCCACACACGCCGCCCCAGCGCATCGTATCCAAACGTCACCGCCGTCCCATCCGGCCGCACCACGCGCACCAGACGCCCCGCCCCGTTCCACTCGTACCTCCACTCGCCGTCCGGCCCCACCTTCTTCACCAGGTTGCCCTCGACGTCGTACGCATACGTGGTCACCCCCTCAGCCCCCCGCGCCTCGAGCAGCTCGCCGCTCGGTCCGTACTTGCGATCGTTACGCTCCCGCGTGCGGAACAGGTTGCCCACCGCGTCCGGCATGCGCAGCTCCCGCAGCGTCCGCTCCGCGCTGTCCTGGAACGTGGCGCTCACCAGGCTTCCCAGCGCATCGTGCTCGAACGTGATCGGACCCGACACCGAGTCCAAGATCTGCTTCAACCGGTCATTCGGCTCCCACTTGTAAACCCGCGCCCGCACCTCCTGCCCGCGCACCTCCAGGCTCTGCCGCACCGGCCGCCCCAGGTTGTCGCGCTCCCAGCGCGCACTGACCCCGCCCGGCAGATGCCGCGCGATCTCCAACCCCACGCTGTCGCGCTGGAACTCAGCCTCATAGGCCCGCCCCCCGGCCCCATCCACATGGGCAAACTCGAAGGGCAGGTCGTGCCCTCCCGCTTCCACATACGCCGATAACCCCAGCACGTCCCCCATCCCATTGCGCCGGATCGTGTGACGGAGCCCCTTCGACGAGCGAATGCCGGTGCGGAAGCCGGCCCCGTCGAATGACGACGCCACCCATTCTTCCCCCTGCACCTCCTTCGTCACCCGCCCCAGCACGTCCCGCTCGAACTTCACCACCACGTCGGCATTGCCAGCCACCAACATGGCGCCATCCACGCGGTACGCGAAGCTTTCTTTCGTTCCGTCGCTGTGCTCGACCTCCACCACCCGTCCCGCCACGTCGTACGTGTACCCGATCGTCTCGCCCTGCGGCCGGATCACCTGCTGCACCCGCCCTACCGGATCCCGCAGGTACGTGCGCTTCCGCCGGTCGAAACCCCACTCTTCTTGCACCAAGCCCGTTGGTCCCAGCACGAACTGGTACACCATCCCGTGTTCGTTCTGCACCCCCAGAAGCTGCTCTTCCGTGTCGTACGCGAAGCGCACCGCCGTGCCCGCCTCTTCTCGCTTCCGCAGCCGGTTCATGCCCTGGTACGTGAACCGTACGTCGTGGTGCACGTCCTTCGCATGCACCACGTTGCCTTCGGCGTCGTAGGCCAGCCTCCGCTCGTTGCCGTCGGGTTCGCGCACCCGCACCAGCCGTCCCAGCGCATCCCACTCCCGGTGTTGCACGTTGCCCTTGGCGTCTGTCGCGGCGACCACGCGGCCCCACGGGTCGTGCGCCCAACGGGTCGTGGTGCCGTCCGGCGCACGCAAAGACGACAGATTCCCCTGTGCGTCGTACTCGAGGCGGCTCTGCTGGCCCAAGGCATCCGTCACACCCACCAGCTGGGGCCCTTGCCACTCGAACTGTTGCGCGCTGCCCAGCGGATCCCGGCGCCCCACCAGGTGCCCCAGACCGTCGTATGACCAATGCCACGCCGCGCCCTGCGCATCCACCACCTTCGTTGGCAGACCCAAGGGCCCATGCCTCGAGGATGGCGATGTCGAGTCCTTCGTGGCGCTGGGAGGGCGTCACGAACCGGATGCCGCTGTGCCGATGTTCCTCGTTGTACCAAGCCACAAATTCATCCACCCATGCTTGCGCAGCCTCCAGGCCCACGAAGGGACCGTCAGGGTAATTTGGACGGTACTTGAGCGTGCGAAAGAGAGATTCCAAGAAGGGGTTATCGTCGCTGACGTGCGGTCGACTGAACGCCGGTACAATGCTCAACGTCTGTATGGTCGCGAGCAGCGTCTTGCCCTTCATGGCGTTGCCGTTGTCGGCGTGGACGACCAGGCCGCCTCGTTCGATTCCCTCACGACGGCAGGCATCGTCGATGAGCGCGGCAGCAAGGACATCGCTCTCGTTCTCGTGCACCGTGGCGGCCACGACCTTGCGACTCCACACATCGACGACCATGTACAGAAGCCAAAACTTTCCTTGAATCGGTGAGCGAAGATTAGTTATGTCCCACGACCAGACTTGCCGGGGCCCAGTGGCACGATGTTCGGTGGGCCGCCGGACCTTTCGAGGTCGGCTCTTTCCCCTGTGTGCCAGAAGCTTTCTGCGCTTGAGAAGTCGGTACATCGTGCGCTCGGAGGCCTTATAGATACTCATGTCAGCGAGATTCGCGACGACCTGGTGAGGCGTCAGGTCCACGAATTCCGCAGAGGTGAGCAACGTGAGAATGTCTGCCTCATCGGCGGGGCTCAGCGCGTTTTCGGGTTTGGTCTTGGGACCACGTCTTGCATCTTCTGCATCAGGATTGACGGCCCAACGCTGAATCGTTCGTGCATCAATACCCAGTTCCTTACAAGCGCTCTCCAGGCGGGCCCCCGACGCCACGGCTTCCTCCACCAACGCGCTGATCACGGCTCGTTCCTCTCGTCCGTGCCGTCGGCCGCGTCCCCCCAGAGAGCATTGGCTTTTTTTCGCAGCACCAGCAGCGCTGCCGTTTCGGCCAACGCCTTCTCCTTATGCCGCAGCTCCTTCTCAAGTTCCTTGATCCTCTTACGCTCCCCCTTGGACTTCCGCCCAGAGCCGCGCGACTCAAGTGCCGACTCTGCGCTCTGCTGCCACTGCGCGAGTTGGTCCTGGTACAGACCACGGCGCCGCAGATATGCGCCCAACGCTTCCCCTTTGAGATCCATCGTCTCGACCACCGCGCGCAGCTTCTTCGCGGGGGTCCAGTCCTGAGCTCGTTTGCCTTCTTCCGGCCCCTCGGCGGCGGCAGGCGTGCCAGTGCCTGACCGGGCTCGAGGCGTTGGCTTCGTCTCCTTACCCATGGCCTGCACGCTAGCTGTCTCCCGCAGCCAGCGCGACAGCGTCGGTTGTGAAACCCCGGTTTCCTCGGCCAGAGCCATAGCGCTGATGGCCTTGGGGCCCAGCATCCGGCGCACCATCCGCGCCCGGAATGTATCTGAATACTGCATTGCGTTCTGTCATCGCCTTCTCGCCCCCCTGGTTCTGTGCTTGAAATGTTGGATAATCGAGCCAACTGCAGGCGGCAACTACCCTGTCACAGGGCGAACGCCGATGGGCATCACTGGGGCGGGCACAGTTGATCCCCTGATATGGCTTGCCGGTGGTGAGGCTGTGCTCAACGCCGATGGGCATCACTGGGGCGGGCACGAACACGAGCCAGAAGTCTTGGGGAACAAGTGACGTGCTCAACGCCGATGGGCATCACTGGGGCGGGCACGCTACGCAGTTGCTCACCCCATTTACAGAAGCATTGTGCTCAACGCCGATGGGCATCACTGCGGCGGGCGCTCGACAACGCGACGATCGACAACTCCGTCGCCTAAATCTAGAGCTTCATTTACGACGTCGACGGCGGTGACGGTCCACGTTTGATCGAGGGCATCAAGGTCCCCGCCGGCATATCGCATTGCCAGGGCATACAAGACCATAGGTTATCGCCGCGACATCTTCTTTTCTCAGAGCGGACAGCTCGCTCCTCTGAAGTCGAAACCCGGGGTTCATTCCTGTCACTCGAGCTCTACCTTGAATCTCACGCTACCTGCCCATTCCTCAACTGCACTCAATACCTTCTCCTTTTCGTCGGCCGTCATTGCCGCCGGCGTCGGATCGCTCCAAGAATGGATAGACGACGTATATACAACGTAATCAGGCTCGCCTTCCACATGAGCAAGCCCCTCACCGTCGAGTATTGTTCGACGGCCGTCACTTGCTTCGACGGTTAAATGCCCAGGTGTCACGTTCGTAACTAGGTATTTGGTCATCTCTCGAAAAGCACTTTCTCTGAGCCAGTAGCGGGATCTATTTGAACAAGCCTCGTCACTTTCTTGTTGTCAATCAACACGTTGAGCTCGGATTTCTGCCAAACGTTTCCTTGTCGAAGATCTTCGCCTATGACTGCGTGAACCTCGCCCGAGGCCCCTCGGGCATAAGATGCCGAGGCGTCGTTCCATGCCTTCTCTGACGCAGGGTCAGCTGGATCATACTTTGGCATCGTGATCCCGCGGTCCTCGATAATCTTCTCAAGTGTAACGCCGCCGCGTGACTCAGCAATGGCGCGCGCATTTGCTTCGCCGCCTTTCCCTCTGGTTCGCCCTGACCAGAAATAGGCTTGGTTCGGTTTGGTCGCAAATCGATGATCTTCGCACGAGAGTCCGAGAGGATCGATGTCCGACAGTGGGTCCTTAACGTACCCATGCCTCTCAAGTCCCCCCAACAACCCAATCGGATCCCTCGACACATACTGGCCCGCCTCCGGTGCGTAGTACCGAAACCGGTTGTAGTAGAGCCCCGTCTCTTCGTCCTCGTACTGCCCTGGCCACCGGAAGGGGCAGGCCCCCTTCACGCCCTGAACGTCTTTTAGGTCTCCCCACGTCCCGATCTGCGCTTGCCACACCACGCGTCCCAGCTCGTCCACCATGCTGGTGGGCACGCCCAGGTGGTCGGCGACGATGCTGAACTTGTCGTCGCCCACGAGCTTCGCCATGGGCGTGAAGCTCTCGGGCTCGAACAACCACGTGATCGGTCGCTCAGCGGTTCCTCCTGCAGCCGCCGCTTGCTGAAACGCCTTTACGCCCGCTGGAGGCCCCTGCGCGGGCTGCGATACCAGCAACGCTGCCTGCTGCGCCTGTGC
Organism: Myxococcales bacterium; assembly: GCA_022184915.1. Taxonomy (NCBI): domain Bacteria; kingdom Pseudomonadati; phylum Myxococcota; class Myxococcia; order Myxococcales; species Myxococcales bacterium. Next base: position 139,350 of record JAGTJU010000003.1, read on the forward strand.
CGCGGCGTCGCCTCCCTCCGCCATCGCCCCATCCCCCTCCACCTCCACCCGCTCGACCCATTCGTGTAGCGGCACGTTGCCGTCCCAGATCCAGCACGTGCGCTTGCCCTTCCACTGCTTCCACACCCGCCGCCCCAGCGCATCGTACCCAAACGTCACCTCTGTCCCATCCGGCCGCCGCACCTTTACCAGACGCCCCGCCCCGTTCCACTCGTACCTCCACTCGCCGTCCGGCCCCACCTTCTTCACCAGGTTGCCCTCGACGTCGTACGCGAACGTGGTCACACCCTCGGGCCCGCGCGCCTCCAGCAGCTCGCCGCTGGGTCCGTACTTCCGGTCGTCGCACTCCCGCGTGCGGAACAGGTTACCCACCGCGTCCGGCATGCGCAGCTCCCGCAGCGTCCGCTCCGCGCTGTCCTGGAACGTGGCGCTCACCAGGCTTCCCAGCGCATCGTGCTCGAACGTGATCGGACCCGACACCGAGTCCAACATCTGCTTCAACCGGTCATTCGGCTCCCACTTGTAAACCCGCGCCCGCACCTCCTGCCCGCGCACCTCCAGGCTCTGCCGCACCGGTCGCCCCAGGGCGTCGCGCTCCCACCGGGCGCTCACCCCGCCGGGCAAATGCCTCGCGATCTCCAAACCCACGCTGTCGCGCTCGAACTGCGCTTCGTACGCGCGCGCCCCCGCCCCATCCACGTGCGCGAACTCGAAGGGCAGGTCGTGCCCTCCCGCTTCCACATACGCCGATAACCCCAGCACGTCCCCCATCCCATTGCGCCGGATCGTGTGACGCAGCCCCTTCGACGAGCGAATGCCCGTGCGGAAGCCGGCCCCGTCGAATGACGACGCCACCCATTCTTCCCCCTGCACTTCCTTCGTCACCCGCCCCAGCACGTCCCGCTCGAACTTCACCACCACGTCGGCATTGCCAGCCACCAACATGGCGCCATCCACGCGGTACGCGAAGCTTTCTTTCGTTCCGTCGCTGTGCTCGACCTCCACCACCCGTCCCGCCACGTCGTACGTGTACCCGATCGTCTCGCCCTGCGGCCGGATCACCTGCTGCACCCGCCCTACCGGATCCCGCAGGTACGTGCGCTTCCGCCGGTCGAAACCCCACTCTTCTTGCACCAAGCCCGTTGGTCCCAGCACGAACTGGTACACCATCCCGTGTTCGTTCTGCACCCCCAGAAGCTGCTCTTCCGTGTCGTACGCGAAGCGCACCGCCGTGCCCGCCTCTTCTCGCTTCCGCAGCCGGTTCATGCCCTGGTACGTGAACCGTACGTCGTGGTGCACGTCCTTCGCATGCACCACGTTGCCTTCGGCGTCGTAGGCCAGCCTCCGCTCGTTGCCGTCGGGTTCGTGCACCCGCACCAGCCGTCCCAGCGCATCCCACTCCCGGTGTTGCACGTTGCCCTTGGCGTCTGTCGCGGCGACCACGCGGCCCCACGGGTCGTGCGCCCAACGGGTCGTGGTGCCGTCCGGCGCACGCAAAGACGCCAAATTCCCCTGTGCGTCGTACTCGAGGCGGCTCTGCTGGCCCAAGGCATCCGTCACACCCACCAGCTGGGGCCCTTGCCACTCGAACTGTTGCGCGCGGCCCAGCGGATCCCGGCGCCCCACCAGGTGCCCCAGGCCGTCGTATGACCAATGCCACGCGGCGCCCTGTGCATCCACCACCTTCGTTGGCAGACCCAAGGGCCCATGCTCGAGCTTCAGTTCGGCGCCGTCGGGGCCTACGATCGAAATGCAGTGGCCTTGCTCGTCGAAGACCCAGCGCGTTTGGCTGCCATCCGGCAAGATCTCCGCCGTTTGTTGGCCCGAGGTTTCATCGTACGCGTACTTCGTTTCCGCGCCCGTGGCATCGATGATCGAGACGACCTGACCCGTTTCGTCTTGCTTGTAGACCGTCACGTGGCCGAGGGAGTTCTCCACCACCGTGGTGCCTTCGGCATACGTGATCTCGTGGTCGTAGATGCCGTCGTCACCCCAGGTCCGCACGCAGCGGGCGCCTTCGTCGACGCCGTCGTACACGAAGTAGAACGACAGGCCGTTGCGGTTCGACTCCTGCACCATCAGGTGACACTGGTAGGCGTAGCGCCAGGTGCCGCCCAGGGCGTCGGTGGCAGAGGTCAGGTCATCGTTGGCGTCGTAGGCATACGTCACCACCGTTTGGGGTGCCGCCTCGGCGGTGGGCTGCACCGAAACTTTCTGCAACCGTCCCCCTCGATCGTGGGTCAACAAGACCTTGCGCCCCGTGCTGTCGACCACGTGCTCGAGAAGCCCTCCCGCATCGTAGGCAAAGCGAATCGCCGCGCCGTCGCGACGACGTTTCTCGATCGCTTTCAGCTCCGGCGTTCCCGCGACCGGACCAAAACTCCAGATGAGCCCGTCCGCCGTTTCCAGCTCGAACTTCTGGCGGCCCACGCAGCGCAGGGTGCTGCGCTCGATCGGGTGCCGCACGCTGGTCCCGACTTGGAACACGTGATCCGGTAGTTCCCAGGTTGAAAACTCGATCTCGCGCCCATCCTCTGCGCGCAAAACCATGGCGCCCCGCTTGGGGTAAAGCGCCACGTCCAAGCTGTGGAACCAGCCATGTCCGAGCGGCCCCCGCCGGTACGAAAGCGACGTATCGTAGACGCGCTCGAAACGTAGGGGCAAAGGCCCCGGCAACTCGAAGTCCACGTTGTCTGTGAACATGCGGCCCGTGGCCACGTCTACGGGGTGTCCCGTGACACGACACACCTTGCGGTTCCACATCGACCGCAGGCCCTTGTCGTCCTTGCGACAGCGGACCTGAACGACGGCGCTCAGATGCTTCCAGCGCAAGCTTCGCTTTTGGTGCTTGCGAAACTGCTTGAAGAGCTTGCGCTTGAGCTTCGCGGCGACCTTCTGCAGCTTGCCCTTTGCCCAATCTTTGATCTTCTGGGCGATGAGCTTCAGGTCGGGCACCGGAGGCCGCGGCACCAGCACCAAGGGGCCCTTCGGGATGGCCAGCACCGTCGATACGGGAGCCCGCCCCGTGGGGTCGAAGCAGCTCATCGCGATGTCGCCCAGGCGCACCACCATGGCGTCCTCGAACGCCACCATCAGCCCCCCGAAGAGCAGCTCCGCGTCGTTTGAGGGCGGCTTCTGGAACGGACCTGGCACGGGAGGGTGTGGCACCAGCAACTTCACGCCGTCGCCCGTGTGGGTCACCGGCAGCTGGTTCACCTGGACCTTGCCTTTGCCGATGTTCGCGAACTCGCCCAGGCTCTCGGAGACGATCTCGTCCTCCATCGCGGAGATCTCTTCCTCGAGGGCGTTGCCCCCCTGAAAGAGCTGCTTCACGGCCGCTTTTCCCAGCCGTTTGGGCGCCTCCTTGATCATCTTCTTGAGGATGGCCACGGGGTTTCCCGGTGGCTTCCACACGACCCCCACGAAGGGGAACGGCAAGGGCGTGGGCACGGGGCCCGCGGGGGTCGGCACCAACACGATGTGGATGTCGAGCCCGATCACGGGATCGAAATGCGTGGAGACAAGCATTATGCCGTCTGCCCTTCTGCCGGTTGTGCCTCGGCCGCCGCCGCTTCGAACGCTTGGCGCAATGCTTGTGTACGCTGGGCAAACGAGCCGGCTTCCCCCGCAGACCCAATCCTGCGCGCGAGCGCCACGCCTTTATCTCCTATCTCCAGCACAGAGGATCCCGTGACATCCTCCGGTTTGGCCTGTTCGGCCGTGAGCAACGCCTCGCTCCAGCTGGCAAGCGCGCGCCGGTGGTCGCCTAGATCGGCAAGCAGCTGCCCACCCAAACCAAACGATTCGATACCCAAAGCTGGCGCACCGAGCTTCGCCCCCGACCGCCCCCCCTCCACGTAAGCGGCGGCCGCCTCGGGCCGCCGCTCGAGCTGCATGAGGGCCCCTGCACGGGCCATGGCCGATTGTACCGCCACCGCGCCCCACCCTGCCGCTTTGGCGCGCGTTTCAACGTCTACGAACACGTCCAAAGCCAGCTTGGGCTGTTTGGCCATGAGTCCGTAGCTTCCGAGAATGAGATCGAGGGCGGCGGTCTCGGGCCCCATGTCGAGCGCGGCCGTGGTCTCGCGCGCTTCCCGCTGCTTCTGCAGCGCCTGGGGGTAATCGCCATCGCCGGCCGCAAGCGCCGCGCCCATCACCGCCAAGCGGAGCTTGTGCATGGCCGCCGCGTCGCCGGCTCCTGCGGGTAGGCTCGCGGCCAGGTCGGGCGCGGGCGGATTCACAGCGGCCACAGCGTTCTTTCGGCGCGGAGGCGGCACGGACGGGCCCACGCCTCCCGCAAGTTGCGCGGGATGTGCCCCCACGGGAGCCGCGGCCATGGCCGCCACAGCCGCTTTCATCTGCGCGTTTTCAGCGGCCGCATCGTTGGTAATCTGGGCGAGGGCGGCTTGTTTGGGCTGTGCCTCCACGAGCGGCTTTAGGCCCGAAGGGCCCAAGCTCACCACCATCCAGCGGATGGCTTTGAGCGACGCTTGCCCCATCAAAGCCATCAGCTCCTGAGTCAGCTGGGTGGGCGTCTCGACTTCAAGGGGTGCAAGCACGACCACCATGCCCTCGAAGTGGGGCGCGAGGGCCGCAAGCGCCGCTTGTAAGCGGGACGCAAAACCCACGATGTCTTTGCGCGGCGCCTGAGGCAAAGGTGGCAGGGCGGGGAGCTTTTCGCGGGCGAAGGCACCCTGAAGCGCCTCCCATTCATCCTCGAGTTCATCATGGCGTGCGTCCCAGAAGGCGTCGTTGGCCATCCAAGGCGATTCGAAGATCGAGACCACGACGGGCGCTTGCACGAGCAAATCCAGGGCCTCGACCTGCTCGAGCACATCCTTGCGTAGGTCTTCCTCGGTCTCGATGACCAGAAGCTTCTGTTCGGGCTGATTGGCGAATGCCAAGAGCTCGTCATGCAGCTTGCCTAAAGGGGAAGCGACGGCGGCCATGGTGACCTCAACCCACCTTGATCACGGGCCCCATCAGCGTCACGCTGCCGAGCCCGGAAACATTCACCACCGCTCCCTTCACGTCAACGCCCGCGGGAGACAAAGCCACCGCGTTCGTGCCGGACTCCATCTTCGTTCCCAGGGGCCCCGTAATGGTCACCGTCCCGTCGGGCGTCAACGTAATTGAGGCCGCGCCGCTCTTGATGCGCACCTGCTGCTTGCCCTCGAGCTTCATCGAGCCGTCTTTACCCATGGTGATCGTGCACGCGTCATTCGTCACCACGATGTCCCCCACGGACTTGATGGTCACAGCGTCCTTGATCATCATCATGTTGCCCTTTTGGGTCAAACCGATGTGCTCTTGAGCTGACACGTTCAGCTGTTTGTCGATGCTGACCGTTCGCGTGGCGTCCTTCACGTAGAGGTTATCGTCCACCTCGACGGTCGCCTGCCGTCCCCCGTGCAGATTCTCCGTGCGCAGCTCGACCACGTCCAGCGTGTCCGTCTTCTTCACCTCGATGCTGCGGGTGTCGAGATAGTACTGTTCATCCTTCTTCGTGACGGTGGTCTTTCGCTCTTCCTTGATCGCGATGTCCTCGTTCTTGTGAACGGTCACGCTGCGGTCATGGCCCACCGTGATCGCCTGATCGTGCTTCACGAACACGGTGTGGTTGCGCTCGGCCTGGACGTGCAGTTCTTCTTTTCCCTTGCGGTCCTCGAAGCGGATTTCGTTGAAGTTGTTCGGCCCTCCATTGGGAGAGCTGTGGGTCTTCATGCCCGACTGCGTGGCGTTGTCCGGCAGCTTGTAGGGCGGCTTGTTTTTCCCGTTGTAGAGGCGGCCCACGATCACAGGCCGATCGGGATCTCCATCCATGAAGTCAACCAGAACCTCCTCCCCCACGCGCGGGATCTGAACGCCGCCGAAGCCACTTCCCGCCCACGGCGTGGACACCCGGACCCAACAGGAGGTGTTGGCCTTGTCGGGATTGCCGTACCGGTCCCAGGGGAACTGGACCAGCACGCGTCCGAGACCGTCGGGGTCGGTATAGATCTCTACCCCCGGAGGGCCCGTGATGATGGCGTTCTGTGGTCCCGTAATCTTCGGCTTGGTCGTGGCGCGCTGGGGTCGGTACGCGTTCCGTGCGTCAAGTGCGGTAAAGCGACAGATATAGGTCGTTTCGTGCGTGGCGGCCCCCACAGAGGCGTATTCACCCGAGTGGACCTCGACCGCCGTGGAAATGACGAGATGGTCGTGGTCGCCGAACTTGTCGGCGGGATGCCCTGTCAGCGCGAAGGTACACCCAACCTGGACCCCTCGTGCGTTGCCCTTGGCCAGCGCCACTTCCCACTGCGCATGAATCTCTTCGGCGCGCAGCTTCGCGAGAGCGTCAGCGGCGGAAACATCGTGCTCCTGCCACTTCGCAACGAGATCGGGATAGTGATACCGGGAGAAGTGGCCCGGGGGATCGTACGCGAGCTTGATTTCGCTCGGGCGCACGGCGATGAGGGGCTCCGGCCACGGCGCGTAGGTGAAATCGGCCACCGCAGCATCGCCTGTCTCTACGTTCTGGTGAACCGACCATGCCGTCACCGCCTCGACGTCGCGGTCCGTTCGTCTGTCGGGCAGGTGAAACGGTATCTCTTCATAGCCAGGTACGGGCTTGTGCCCGATGATGCCATCCGCAAGCACGAGCTTGTGCTCGCCATCCAGATGGTGAAAGTAGTAGTGGATGCCCTCCTCTTCGAGCAGCCGGGAGATGAACTCGAAGTCCGTCTCGTTGTACTGCACACAGTATTCGCGTGCCTTGTACATGCCCCCGAATTGCTCTCCCGAAAGCTGCTTGTTCTCCTCGTCGAGCGAGATGTGATAGTCCTTCAGGATCTCCTGAACGACGTCGGGAACGCTCACGCCCTGCCAAACCCGACAGTCCTGGTTGCGCGTGAGCAACCAAAGACGCGGCCTCAGCACCGCTCTATACAGGCAGAGCTCCCCCTCGATGCCCACGAAGTGAAACGCAGCCACATAGCCGTTGAAGTAGCGTCGCTCCGCAGGGACTTTGGCCGGCAACGGCTTTTCGAGGCTCACCGTCATGTACGAGCCCAACACTTTGTCCATGGGGACGTTCGGGCTGCGGCTGAGCAGCTCCAGCTTGTACTCGAACAGGGTGTTCATGCCCTCGGTGCCCTCCATGCTGCGAAACAGCAGCTCGTGAGGTGTGCCCTTGAGGCCCGTACACGAAAGTTGGACCTCTCGCTCGTCGACCTGCATGGCCTGGATGCGCTCTTCCAGGCTCGGCGTGCTCGATCCCCGAAAGAGAGTGGGAGAGGCGGGGCGGCTCGGAGCAGGTGCGGGCGCGGGCGCCACCACGGCAGCAACGGGTGCAGGCTTGGGCGCCACAGGAGGCGGGGCGGCTGGTGATGATGCCGCGGGTAGAGGGGGTGTCGGCGGGGCCGCAGGTGTTTTGGGGGGCGCGGGAGGCGGGGATGACTTCGCCTTGAGAGCGTCTGCCTTTTTCTGCGCTTCGACCGCTTTTTCGGCTGCCTCGTCAGCTTTCTTCTGAGCCTCGGCCGCCTTCTTCTTGGCGTCTTTTGCCTCTTCGTCGGGATCCGAGGGAAAGAACGTATCTTTGATCCCTTCGCCGATGTCCTCGATCTTCTTGGTCAGGGCTTTGCCGACCTCGGTGTCGAGCAGCTTGTCCTCGACCCAATCTTTGGCCTTGTCGAGTGTCTTCTCCTTGATCTCGTCGGCGATGGCGCCGAAGGGAATCAGTTCAGCGGCGCTGATTAAAAGCTCGATGCCCTCCCTCACCATGCCCGCCCGCACCAAGCTCTCGGCCGCGCCCGCGATGACCCCCGAGGCCGCCCTCAGGTTGACGCCCTTGCTCAAGTCTGTGAATGCACTCTTGAAATCAACCATGGGGCTCCGTCAGCTCCTGTTAGGTTCGGCTAGCACTCTGCATCGCTGCGTCGGGACATGCAACCCAGCTCAGGCGAGGGATCTGGGTCAGGATCGAACGTGCTCGGGGAGGGTTATCGGCTTGGGGCGCCGGTTGTTGCTAGCTTTTTCGATCAGGGCGGGACTCGGCCAACGACGAACGAGCGCCTCGTGCCCGCGGGCATCGAGGCGCTCGAGACGTTCGCCCACTTACAGCTTGCCGTGGAGCCCGTGGCCGCGTTCGGCCTGACGGGCGCGGTGCTCTTCGGCCGCGGCCTCTTGCTTGAGCTCCTGGATGCGGCGGGCTTCGTCGGGGGAAAGCTCGACGGCTTCGGGGGTGTCGTCGCCCTCTTCGGCCGGCGTTCCGGGGGCGTTGGCCACGGCCGCGCGGCGCGCGGGGATGCGTTTGTTGCCTTCGGCGGCGTCGGCGGCTTGCTCGGCTTGGCCTCGCGGCTCGCGGCCCACGGCGCCGCCGGGCCATGAGGTTTTTCCCGCCGGATGCCGCGCGCTCCGTGAACGATGTTCCTTGTCTGCTTCCGCCATCTCGTCCTCCTGCCCGTTGGGGGTGTCTGCCGGGGGAGACTGCAACCTCGAGGCCACTTTGCGCTCGTGGGGGTCGGGGGCGCCCGGCCGGCGCGCCGCTTCGCTTCCGCGCGGTGGTTTTGCGTTACTATGCGTCGCATGACCGAGGCTGAGGGATGTGACCTGCTCTACCGCGTGTTCACGGCGCGCGGCTACGAGATCGCACGCAACGTTCCCGTGTCGTTAGAGGGCGTGTCGTTTTCCGCCGACGGCTGGGACGCCCGCCGGCGCGTGGGCTTCGAGTACCTCACGCACGCGTCTCGAGACCACGTCGACCTGAGCGCGAAGGAGCGCGAAGGGCTCGAGGCGTTGCTCGAGGCGGGGAAGGTGTTCGTGTTCGTGGTCGACGAACTCGACGTGGGGGCACCCGCAGATCTGGAGTGGGCGGCTCAGCGTTTCCTGGATGCGGTCGAGGCGCGCGTGGGGAGGCCTTCGTGAGCGGCGTGGTCGGGCCCACGCAGGTGATCTTGCGGGCCCGCGCGCAGATGCCCGTGCTCGAAGCCGAGCGGGCGGCTTTGCGGAAGGCCCACGCAGAACACCAGGCCGACGTGACCACGTTGGAAGGCGAGGTCGAGGCGGCCTGGCGCTACCTGGCCAGCGTGCTCATTCCTGAGCTCACGCCGGCCGTTTGCGATGCCGCCGCGCGCAGGCTGGCCTTCCCGAACATCAGCTGGGCGTCCCTCGACGCCGGGCGCGTCGCCGAGCAGCGCCGCCTCAACGACGAGCTGGCCGCGGTGGACGCGGCGCCGGTGTACCAGAGGCGTGAGGCGATCCTCAACGAATGCGACATTCACCTGGCAGAGCTGGCTGATGCCCTGGCACCGCTCAGGCACAGTCTGGATCGCTTCGCGGGCCAGCCGCGGTGGGACGTCCTCCTGGCGCGCGGCTACGGCAAAGAGGGATACCTCGGCAAGTGGTGGTCGCTGTCCTACTACCAAGACTGGAAGCACGCCGATCTGGCTGTGGAGGCCCTGGGGCCTGTCACGGGTGCCACGACCTTCGCCGAGCTGATGAGCGTCTACGAAGCCGAACAGCAGGCCTACGACGAACTCGCGCGGGCGCACGCGGGCTTCGTGGTGCGACGTGACGAGGTGAACGCGCTCGTGGCCCGGCGCCAGGACGCTTTGGATCGTCTGGCCCACCTGACGCCGCGGCTCTTGGCGCGCGCGCAGGGGCAGCTCATCGAGCATCTGCGTCCACTGGCGGGCGAGGAGATCACGACACGTTTGGCCACGGATGAAACCTGCGCGCTGGCGTACAAGCGCGTGCTGGGCGTCGAGGCGAAGCTCGCGTATTTGAAGCAGCTGCACGACGAATGGGTGGCCAAGCCCCTGCGCCAGGTCGAACGAGCGTTCGAAAAGAACCGCCGCGATCTCATCAAGCTCAGCCGGCCCAAGAACCATCATCTGCGCTTCGACGTGGCCGACCTCGAGCGGCGCTTTGCGGACCGTTCAACCTCCTGGAACAAGCGCTGGAATAACTACGACGAAAGCCGACGCTCGATCCTCGTCTTTCATGACTACCACCTTTACGATCCCTACGGGGACATGCTCTGGTGGTCGCTGATGACCCACGATCATTGCAAGCCGCGCTTCATTCCCGAGGTGGCCCGCCATTACGAACGCCGGCACGGCACGCACGATGACGCGGTGGTGGCGGTGGCGGCAGGTGAAGACGGGCATTTCGACACCACCGGGGATTACTCCTGATGAGCGGGCTGCCAAAGTCACTTTCGTTCGTGAGCTACGCCGTCAACGGGCATGGTTTGGGGCACCTCGTGCGGATGGTGGCGATCAACCGCTGGCTGCGCCGCTACGCTGCGTACGCGGGGGTCAAGACGCAACACTGGTTCCTCACGACGTCGGAAGCCGATTCGCTGCTGCACCGGGAGGGCTTCGCGGGCTTCAAGCTGCCGAGCAAGTCTGTGGTGGGTGAGGCGGGCATCGACAAGCTCGATTATCTGGCGCTCGCCAAGCAGTGGGTCTGGCATTCGGTGGCGCTGCTCCGCCCCGACGTGCTCCTGGTGGATACCTTTCCCAATGGCTCGTTTCACGAACTCATGCCCGTGCTGGATCTTTGCCGCCACAAGGCGCTGGTGTTGAGGCCCGTGCGTCCCGCGTTCGCAGGCCCTGCGTTTCGTGCGGTGGCGAACCTTTACGATCGCATCGTGGTGCCCGGCCATCCCCACGAAGCCGGCGGCATGCGGCAGCTGGGGCTCGATCCCCAGCGTTTGCGCTTCGTGGGTCCGGTGATGCGGGGCGAGCGCTTCGAGGTCTACGACCAACAAGAGGCCCGGGCCCGGTTGGGCGTGCCCGAGGCGGCGCGTTGCTGGCTGGTCTCCGCAGGGGGAGGCGGCGACGAAACGGCCGATGCGCTCTACGCGCGGATGGATGCGCTCACGGCCTCGGCACCCGATACGTGGCTGGTGTTCGCCGCGGGGCCCCTTTACCGCGGGCGGCCCCGGGGGGGGGCACGGCGGGTCTGGTGGACCACACCGGATCTCGTGGCGCACCTTCCGGCGTTCGATGGCGCCGTGGCGGCGGGCGGCTTCAATACGGTGCACGAGCTGCTCTTTGCGGGCATTCCCACGGTGTTCGTGCCGCAAGACAAGATCGCCGATGATCAGCTGGCCCGTGCGCACGCCTTCGGCGAAGCGGGCGCCGCGCGGGTGGCCTCGCTGGAAGGCGACAGCCTGGCCCAGGCGCTCGAAGCCTTGCGCGATCCGCAGCAAACGGCCGCGCTCACCGCAGCCGCGCACAGAGTCGTGTCCCGCAACCACGCGCGGGACGCGGCTGCCGAGGTGCTGGGGCTCGTGTTGCCCGAAGACCTCATCGAACGCGCCCGCGAGGATCTTGCGGACGAGCTTTTGACCCAGGCGGCCCGCCAGGGCCTTGGCGCAGAAGATCTGTGTGAGCTTGCCCGCGCTTTGCCGGGGGGCGAGCCGGATCTGCCGCTCGAGGTGGCGCTGGATCTGTGGAAAGCGGCCCAGGCGGCGGGTGCCACACTGGCGGCCACACAGAACTTGGTGAGGCTTTTGGCCAGCAAGGGACGCAAGGGGCCCGTGGCCGATCCGGGGGCGCTGGGGCTGGCGTTGACGGAGCTGCTCGAGGAAGACGACGTACGCCACCAGGGCTCGGCGCTGAGCCTTCTTCTGCGCGTGTGGCCCACCGATCGGGGCAGTGACAGCGTGGGCCTCGCCCAGGCGCTGCGCGGGCTCATCAAGCGGGCCGCCACGCAGGGGGTGGATGTGTTTCTGCTGGCCCGCCGCGCCCAAGAGGCGCTCGACGCCGGCCGCGCCGAAGACTCACAGGGGCTGCTCGTGAAGCTCGAAGCCAGCTTCACCCCGCAGCAAAGGTGGCAGGCGTGAGCGCCCCCGGCACGCAGAGGCTGGCCAGCCTGGATGATGGCATCGTGCGGCTCGGGCCGCAGACGGTGCACATCGACGTGACCAACAGCTGCAACGTGGATTGCGTCACCTGCTGGGACCACAGCCCTCACTTGCACACGCCAAAGCCCACCGCGTGGAAGCGCACGCGGGTCGAGCCAATGGCCGTGCGCGCGCTGCTCGACGACATCCAAAGCCTGGGCGGACTCGAGGCGGTGATCGTGTCGGGCATGGGCGAGCCCTTCACGCATCCCGAGATCTACGACATCCTGGCCGATCTCAAGACCCGAGGGCTGCACGTCACGATCATCACCAATCTGCTCGCCGCGGATCCCGAGCGCCTCATCGCGCTTGGCATCGATGCTTTGCTCATAGGGGTGCATGGCGCTTCGGAAGCCTCGTATCTGGCCTTTCATCCGTCCTGGAACCCGCAGCACTGGCAGCGCCTACACGACAGTTTGGCACGCCTTGCGGCCGCGGGTCGGCGCGACAAGCACGTGCACGTGATCTGCGCGCCCAACGCCCACGAGCTGGTTGCCATGATCGAACAGGCCGCTCGCTACGGAGCCGAACGCGTGAACTTCAAGCTGGCGTCCCTGCGCAACGGCACCGAGGCCGTGGCGCTCACCGAGGCGCAGCGGGCGCGTTTGCTCGCCCACGACGTGGACGCCGCGCAAGCGCGCGCGGAGGTGCTGGGCGTGCCCACCAACCTGGAAGTGCTCCGTCGCCAGCTGGCGCTGGGAGATCTCGCCACCGCTCCCTTCGAAGAGACCGGCTGTTTCATCGGCTATCACTACAGCCGCATCACCGTGGACGGGTCCGTGCTCTATTGCTGCAACACGCGGGTGCAGGTGGGCACCCTCGCGCAGGCCCCGTTTTCGGCGTTGTGGAAAGGGGACGCGTGGCAGGCGCTGCGCGCCCAGCTGCGCAGCGGCCAGTACTTTCCCGGCTGCGAACAATGTGGCAAGTGGAACCAGAACGTGAAGCTCTCCGCGCGCTTCCGCGCGGTGTATGGCGAAGACCGTTGGCGCCAGGCGGCCGGGCACGGCCCGGCAGCGGCCCCCGTTCCGCTTCGGCTGAAGGTGCTGCCGTGAAGAGCCTGCCCGTGCTGCCGAGCGCGCCCGAGCCGTCCCTCTCGGGTTTTGCCCCTACGCCGCCCTGGCCTCACGTGCCCACCGTGGAATGGCAGGTGTGCGGGCAGTGCAACTACGATTGCAGCTACTGCATTCAATCGCGCAAACACCGCGTGGGTTACCCAAGCGCCGACGAGCTCGGCCGGGCGCTGGCGTTTTTGCGCACGTTGCCCGGCACCTGGGAGATCAAGATGACCGGGGGGGAGCCCTTTGCGTCCCCCTTGTTTCTGAGCACGATCGTGCCCGCGCTCGCCGAGGTGCCCCACAGGATCTCGCTGCTCACGAACCTCTCGGCGCCCGTGCGGCACCTCGAAGCCTTCGCCGCCCGCACCTATGGCCGGGTGGAGATCGTCTCGGCCAGCTTGCACCTCGAATTCACGACCGTGGCCACCTTCGTCGCGCGCCTGCGGGCGCTGCGGTCCGCCCTGGCACCCGAGGCGCGGGTGGTGGTGAACAGCGTGCTCGTGCCCGATCGCCTCGCCGAAGTGGCCGAGGCCAAACGGCACGTGGAGGCAGAGGGCTTTCGCTTCTTCCCGCAGCTCATGAAGGTCAAACACGGCGTTTACGCCTACAGCGCGGCCGAGATGCACGAGGTCAGTGCCATCGTGGGCGACCTGGACACCGCCGCGCGCCTGCGCAGCGCGAACCTGGCGCCCTCCTACGAAGGCCGCACCTGTTACACGGGCGCGCGCTACTTCGTGCTGTTGCAAAACGGGGAGGGCTGGTCCTGCCGCTCGGCCCGGCGCCATGGCCAAGGCTATCTTGGCAGCGTGGCCGATGGCTCCCTTCGTTTGCGGGAAGGCCCCGTACGCTGCGCCTACTTTTTGTGCCCGTGCGCGGTGCCCGCCAACCGCGGCATGATCGAGGGCGTGCCCGCGCGGCTCATGGACGCCCCCGCAGGAGACACGGATCCGTGAAGCCACCGGCTCTTCCGCCCCTGCCCGCAGGCCGGCCCGTGTGGCCCGCCCCACCGCCCCCGGCCGAGGGTGTGGTGTCATGGAACATGAACACCACGTGCAACTACCGCTGTACTTATTGCACCCAGCGGTTTCTCGACGACCGAGGCCGTTGGGCACGCGATCTGCCCCGCTTCATCGAGGCCTTCTGCCGCTTGCCCGGGGCCTGGGAGATCAAGCTGTCGGGCGGAGAGCCCTTCATACACCCCGGTTTCCTCGACGCCGTGGCGGCGCTGGCCGCCCGCGGATTCCGCGTGGGCGTGGTCACCAACTTCTCCGCCGACGAAGCCACCTTGGGCGCCTTCCTCGACGCCGCGGGGCCGCAGCTGTCCCTGCTCTCCGCCTCGCTCCATCTCGAGTACGTGGGCGATCACCCGAAGGCCCGCAGCTCGGTCGAGGACTTCATCGCGCGGGCGCGCTTCGTGAACGCCCGCCTGCCCGGTCGGGCTTCGCTCTGCGTGACCTGCGTGGCCACGCGCAACAACCTCCCGCTTTTGCCCACCCTGCGCACGCGCTTCGCGCAGGCGGGGCTCGTGTTCAAGGTACAGCCTGAAAAACAGGGCCGCGAGGTGGTAGCTTACACGCCTTCCGAACGCAGCGTGCTCACCCAGCTGGGCGGCCACAACCTCACGGGTCACATCGCCCCCGATTTCGGCGGCCAACCCTGTTGGGCCGGCGCGCGCTACTTCATCGTCGACGATCGGGGCAACGCCTTCCGCTGCTACCCCGCCCGGCGCTACCGCACCGAATCCATGGGCAACCTGCTCGACGAAAGCTTTCGCCTGGCCGATGCGCCCAGCCCCTGCCTTTACCGCTACTGCAATTGCACCGTGCCCATCGCGCGCGGCATGATGCCGCACGAAGCAGCACACGAAACCGCGCACACGCCTTCGGCGCACGAGTTGCCCTGACCCGCTCCACGCCCCGCTTTCGAGGATACGTCGTGAAATACAAAACCTTTCGCAACCTGGTGCTGAGTGGTGTCGTGCTCTTTGGCGGTGGCCTCGTGTACTCGTGGGCCGCGCGCCCCAACGTCCCCCCCTCGCCCCCCCAGCTGCTGGACGAGCAAACCGCCCAAGGGGCAGCCCCTCGGGTCGAAGAGCCCGCAGAGCCCGTGGCCGAGACTCATGAGCCGCCCGCGGTGCGCTTCCTTCTGTCCACGCTCGGCCAGCCCGCCCGCAGCGACAAGCTGAAAGACGCCCTCGGCCGTTCGGGCCCCAAGGTCAACGTGTACAACGAAGGCGGCATCTGGGCCCGCGCAAAGGTGGATCTGGATCGCGACGACAAATGGGACGAAAAGTGGAACGTGGAGGCGGCCGGACTGAAGCGCCGTGTGTCCAGCGCGGATGACGACCAAACCTACGACCAGGAGGCGTTCTGGCACGACGGCGCCTGGACGGGCCAGGCCGGCGCCCCCTCCGTACAGGCGGCGGGAAAAGCCCCTGGCGCCGCCGCGGATCTCGCTGTGCTGGGGCTCTTGAAGCAGCCCGTGAAGCCCACGCTCAAGGACGCCGCGCGCGGCCAGCCCTACAAAATCAACCTCTACAGCGATGGCGGCACACGCTGGACCCGCGCCAAGGTGGACCTGGATCGCGACGAAAAGTGGGACGAAAAGTGGACCTTCAAGTCCGACGGTCGCATCGAAAAGCAGATCGCGCCCACCGACGACGAGCGCTACGACCAGACTCTGGTCCGCAAGGGCAACGTCTGGGTGCCCAAGTAATCAAAGAGCCAGCGGCCCTCTCCAGGTCCCCGGCAAGGCGACCACAGGGTCGTTGGCCCGACGCATAACGAACGGATCGTCCGCTCTCGGAGGACGCGAGACGGCACTCCGTGCCATAGTGCGGCTCCGTGCTGGGTCGCATCCGAAGACGGCTCGTTTTTTCCCTCGAGCGCTTTTTGCTCGGGGGCACTTACTACCGCCTGCTCTTCGTGGCGGGGCTCATCGCCGCCATCAGCCTGGTGGGTGGCCTCATCGTGTACCGCTACGACCCGCGCCACTCCGAGGCGCTCGCCAACGAGGTCTGGTGGGCCTTCTTGAGGCTCACCGATCCCGGCTACCTCGGCGACGATCAGGGCGCCTTGCGCCGGGTGGTCTCGACGGTGATCACGGTTTTGGGGTACGTGCTGTTCCTGGGCGCGCTCATCGCCGTGATGACCCAGTGGCTCAACACCAGCATTCGCCACCTGGAGCAAGGGCTCACCCCCATCGCCAAAACCAACCACGTGGTGATCCTCGGCTGGACATCTCGCGCCCCGGAGATCTTGCGGGAGATCCTGGCCTCCACGAGTCGTGTGCGCCGCTTTTTGCGTTTACTCGGTGCACGCAAGCTGCAGATCGCCATCCTCGTGCCCAACGTCGATCTCGACCTGGCGGCACAGCTGCGCGAGCGGCTAGGCCCCCGTTACCGACGCACCCAGGTGATCTTGCGTTCGGGCTCGCCCCTGCAGATCGATCACCTCCGCCGCGTCGACTACGCCCGCGCGGCGGTGCTGATCTTGCCGGGTGACGATCAACATAGCTCGGAACAACAGGTCGATCACGATGCGCGCACGATCAAGACCATGCTCACCGTCAGCCAATACGCGGGCGTCGACAGCAAAGGCCCCCTGCCGATGATGGTGGCCGCCGTGAACAGCACACGCGTGGTCTCGGTGGCCGAAGCGGCCTACGGCGGAGGCGTGGCGCACGTCGTGGCTTCTGACGACATGGTGGGCCGCCTGGTGGCCCAGAACCTGCGCCATCCAGGCTTTAGCTACGTGCTCGACGAGATCTTGAGCCACGATCACGGCTCCGAGATCTACATCAAGGAAACCACGGGGCTCGTGGGACGTGCCGTTGGCAGCCTGGCCCACGCGTACCGCGATGCGATCGTGCTGGGACTGCTCCGCGGCAGCCAAGATCCCGAGCCTGTGCTGAACCCGGATCCCCGCATGCTCATCGCGCCGGGTGATCGCCTGGTGGTGCTGGCCGCCGATTACGAGCTGACCCCCTCCAAGCGCCCCAGCGTCACCCCGCCCACGCCAGCGCCCCGCCCTCCTGAAACCAGCACGGCGCCCGAGCGGCGCTTGCTCATTTTGGGATGGAACTACACGGTACCCACGGTGCTCCGCGAGCTGGATCGACACACCCAGGAGCGCGTGCACGTGGATCTCATGTCCACCGTGGGCATCAAAGGTCGCGAAAAGCGCTTGCGACAAAGCGGCCTTCAGCTCGCGCGTTTGCAGCTCGAGCACCTCGAGGGCGACTACGCCGTGCCGGGCGATCTGGCCGGGCTCGACGTGTCCAGCTACCGCAACATTCTCATCCTGGGCAGCGATCGTTTCAGCACGGCCGAAGACGCTGACGCCCGCACCCTGCTCGGCCATTACCTCGTGCGGGAAATGCTGGAAAAAGCCCCCCGGCGCCCCCACGTGCTCGTCGAGCTCCGCGATCCCACGAACGCCGACCTCTTCGAAGACGACGACACGGAGGTCATGGCCACGGGCGAGATCTTGAGCCACGTCATCGCCCAGATCGCCTTGCGCGGAGAGCTGCGCAGCGTGTTCGATCTGCTGCTTGGCCCCGAAGGCCCCGAGGTGTTGTTCCGGCCCGTGAGCGAATATGCCCTGCCCGAGACCTTCACGTTCTCGCACCTCATCGATCTCACGGCCGCCCAGGGCGAAACGGCGCTGGGCGTTCGGCAGCGCCGCACCCCCGGCAACCACGGCGGGGTCATCTTGAATCCCCCCCGCGATCGTGCCTTCTCCCGCTCGGCTTGTAGCGCGGTGGTCGTGCTGACCACCTGGCCGGGTGCCGAGCCCCCCTAGATCAGTGCGCGGCAAGCCCGCAAATCATGCAACGGGCCATCCGCACACCCCCAGCTGGCGCCCCTCAATCCAGGTGGTAGACCCCGCGAGCCATGTCCAAGATCACCGTCGTCAACCCTCACCATTGGCTGGATGCCGATGGCGACATTCCGCCGTCCGGTCCGGTGCGCGCCAAGGCCATCCGCGTCGCCCAGTGCATCGAGTCCGGCGGGCTTTTGGAGCGCAATCAAGGCCGCCTCACCCTCATCCCTTGTGTGTTTCGACCCAAGCGGGTCGCTTGCCCCGGGTTCTTGCTCGTGATCAAACAGCCCGATGATTCCCTGCTCGCGCTCTGCAACGAATGCCGGCAGGAAGAGTTTCTGATTCACAGCTGGAAAGACACGCTGTGGGCCGATGGACCTTTCGACGGCGTCGACCTTTCGCCCGTGGATCCCCATCACCCAGACGACGTCGACGAAGCCCCCGCATCAAGCGATGACGACGCGGCCTGGGCAAGCGCAGAGCTCGACGGTGAACTGCATGTGGCGCTCGGGGCCCTGGGGTCGTCGCTCTCCGTGGCCGAGCTGCGGGCCCTCATCGCCACCAGCCATCACCCGACAGCCGTGATCCAGCACCTGCTCAAAGGGGGGCGCCCCCCCTCACGAAGCGCGCTCGAGACCTTTTTGCCCCTTCTCATGGAAGCCTGGAACTCCACGCCCCGCCCGGACCTCGGTGGCCATAGCCCCGACCAGATGCCTTCGCCCCCACCCGCCAAGGCCCGGGCCGAGCCCCCGCGCAACGCCCCATGCCCCTGCGGCAGCGGCCAGAAGTACAAACGCTGCTGTCTCGCCAAAACCCCGAACTGAGCCGTGTGCGGGCAACACGCCCTCTGCGCTGACTGCGTGGCAGAGCGCTGCAAACATCTCCTCCCGTCGCGGGGCATGCGCTAGCCTCTCTTCGTGTCCCTCGGCCGCCCCACCCCAGCCGCGCACTTCGCCGCCGCCGCGCTTTACGAGCACCGGCTCGGCAATCTCGGGAGGTGCTTTGCCGCGTGCGGGCTGTCGCCACTCATCGTCAAAGGGCAGTCCGTCTCCGATCTTGCCTATGGCGAGCTCGAACCCCGGCTGGCCAGCGACGTCGATCTGCTCGTCAGCGACGACGAGTCTGCGGTGTGCCAAGCCCTGATCCAAGCGGGGTATCACGAGAGGACCGACCCGCAGCGCAGGGTCTCGAGCCAACTGCTGGGAGAAAGACCCTTCGTCACCAAGACAGCCGCGTTGCCGCCGCTCGTCGAGGTCCACAGGTTCCTGGACAAGGGCATCCTTCGCCCCGTGGACTACGCGGGCATCCACCTGCGCGCCCAACCCAGCGGCCGAGAAGGATTCCACTATCCTTCACCCGAAGATCTGCTGCTCCTCCTGGTGCTTCACGAGGCCGTGTCCCTCAAGCCTTCGCACGCGCGCACCTCACGCGACATCGCCCGGTTGCTCGCACGCGCCAAACCCGACATGGCCGTGGTGCGGGAGCGAGCACGCGCCTGGGAGCTCACCCGCGCGCTCGAGGCCATCCTGGCGGGGCGCCCCCCGGCGGGCGCCTGCACCCCGGGCCTCGCTTACCTGTGGAGCCAACGCAAGTGGCACGATCGCCAGAGCACCTGGGCCAAGGGCCTCCTTCGTTATGCCCTCGCCCGCGGCCGCGACCGGCTTGGGCGCCGCCTCGGCCGCTGATTCTGCCGCCGCGTTTCCCACGGGTCCTGCGATGTAGCGTTCCGCGCGACGAGGCTCGCAGGCTCGCGCCGACACGAACGGATCTCTGTTTCGAGCGTCAGCGGGGGCTGCCGCTGGGGTCCGCCAGGGCCGCTTCGGCCGATTCCGCCGTCACAGCGGCGCGCAGCCACCGGCCCAGCTGCTCGAGGTCGGTGCATCCGAAAATGCGTCGCCGCACGTCGGGGCTGACGCTGAACCCGCGGGCCTCGAGAACCGTTAGCAGCGCCGACGCGCTGGCGTCCCGCTGTCCCCGGGCCTCGCCTTCGGCATTACCATCGGCCTTGCCGCGTGCCTTCGGCCTTGGCGCGACGCAGGCCCTCGTCCTGGTATTCGTAGTTG
Source organism: Myxococcales bacterium (assembly GCA_022184915.1). Classification (NCBI taxonomy): domain Bacteria; kingdom Pseudomonadati; phylum Myxococcota; class Myxococcia; order Myxococcales; species Myxococcales bacterium. The sequence continues at coordinate 159,184 of JAGTJU010000003.1, forward strand.
ATTAAATTCATCTTCAACGCCTCCCTGGCCGGCTCGCTGAACACGGCCAGAATCAAATCATAGTACACGTGGGCTGCGGGGTCCCTGGACGCGTAGCTGGCCGCCACCGCCGCCGTCGCGATCGCCACGCTGCGTTTCCAGTCCCCGTCGTAGGCGTGCGCCAGCGCCGACACCACCGCCAACTCGGGAAACCGGGCGGCCTCCTCGACCTCGTCGATCTTCGGCACTTCCTTCGGCCCGAACACGAACGCCCTCACCTCCCCCGATAGAGGCCCCGTGCGCATGGGCCGCCGCGCCCAGGCCGCCACGGGCATTGCACCCATGCAGGAACAGCCAGCCCGGAGGGTGCGGTTGACAGTTGAGGCGGGGTTTTGACTCAGTGAGTGCGCCGCTCAGGAACAATTCTCTGTTTCGAGCGTCAGCGGACGCTGCCGCTGGGGTCCGACAGGGCCGCTTCGGCCGATGCCGCCGTCACGGCGGCGCGTAGCCACCGGCCCAGCTGCTCGAGGTCGGTGCATCCGAAAATGCGTCGCCGCAGATCGGGGCTGACACTGAACCCGCGGGCCTCGAGCACGGTCAGCAGCGCCGATGCGCTGGCTTCCCGTTGTCCGCGCGCCTCGCCTTCGGCCTCGCCTTCGGCCTTCCCCTCGGCCTTGCCACGGGCCTCGCCTTCGGCCTTGCCACGGGCCTCGCCTTCGGCCTTGCCGCGGGCCTCGCCTTCGGCCTTGGCGCGACGCAGGCCTTCGTCTTGGTATTCGTAGTTGATTAGGTTCATCTTCAACGCCTCCTTGGCCGGCTCGCTGAACACCGCCAGTATCAAATCATAGTACATGTGCGCCGCGGGATCGTTGGACGCGTAGCTCGCCGTCACCGCCGCCGTCGCGATTGCCACGCTGCGCTTCCAGTCCCCGTCGTAGGCGTGCGCCAGCGCCGACACCACCGCCAGCTCGGGAAACCGGGCGGCCTCCTCGACCTCCTCGATCCGCATCCACCGATAGCTGCACTTCCACCACCACCACGAACACCGTGCGCCCTCCCGCCTCGAACCGCAGCACACAATCCGCCGCCGCCTCGGGCGCCAGCTCAGATCCCAGGTCCGCGCTGTCGGAGACCACGGTGTCGAAGGCCGGCAGCGCCGAAGGCGTGGCGGCGCGCAGAAGCTCAACCGCAAGCAGCGGGTGGCTTCGCAGCAACTGCACCAGCGCCTCGTGCAAGAACGAAGGAGGCATGCTGTCTCTTCGGTCCACCCGGTGCCGAAGTTGCGAGCTTTTCTCGCCGGAGGACAGCCGCCGCACACACGAGGTCAACCGCGGAAGGCTGGCGCGGAGACAAGATTCTCAGCGGGGGCTGCCGCTGGGGTCCGCCAGGGCCGCTTCGGCCGATTCCGCCGTCACGGCGGCGCGTAGCCAACGGCCCAGCTGCTCGAGGTCGGTGCATCCGAAAATGCGTCGCCGCAGGTCGGGGCTGACACTGAACCCGCGGGCCTCGAGCACGGTCAGCAGCGCCGATGCGCTGGCTTCCCGTTGTCCGCGCGCCTCGCCTTCGGCCTCGCCTTCGGCCTTCCCCTCGGCCTTGCCACGGGCCTCGCCTTCGGCCTTTCCGCGGGCCTCGCCCTCGGCCTTGGCGCGACGCAGGCCTTCGTCCTGGTATTCGTAGTTGATTAGGTTCATCTTCAACGCCTCCTTGGCCTGCTCGCTAAACACCGCCAGTATCAAATCATAGTACATGTGCGCCGCGGGATCGTTGGACGCGTAGCTGGCCGTCACCGCCGCCGTCGCGATCGCCACGCTGCGTTTCCAGTCCCCGTCGTACGCGTGCGCCAGCGCCGAGACCACCGCCAGCTCGGGAAACCGGGTGGCCTCCTCGACCTCCTCGATCTTCGGCACTTCCTTCGGCCCGAACACGAACGCCCTCACCTCGCCCGACAGAGGCCCCGTGCGCATGGGCCGCCGCGCCCAGGCCGCCACGTGCTCGAAGGGCGTGATTACCACCAACGCGACGTCGCAGCGGTGCCGCCGGTGTGCCCCCGCAAGGTATGCGGGCCACGCAAAGCGTTTGTTCGCATCCACCGATAGCTGCACTTCCACCACCACCACGAACACCGTGCGCCCTCCTGCCTCGAACCGCAGTACGCAATCCGCCGCGGCCTCGGGCGCCAGCTCAGATCCCAGGTCCGCGCTGTCGGAGACCACGGAGTCGAAGGCCGGCAGCGCCGAAGGCATGGCGCCCCGCAGAAGCTCCACCGCCAGCAAGGGGTGGCTTCGCAGCAGCTGCACCAGTGCCTCGTGCAAGAACGAAGGAGGCATGCTGTCTCTTCGGCTCGCAGCCGCCGAAGTTGCGAGGTTTCGCTCAGCGCTCGGGGGCTCGGGTGGGGCGATGATGCGCTCCGAGGCAGCCTCCGTTCTGTTAGGGGACAGACAGGGCCGCCTTGGCCGATTCCGCCGTGGCAGCGGCGCGTAGCCACCTGCCCAGCTGCGCGAGGTCGTTGCATCCGAAAATGCGCCGCCTCTGTTCGGGGCTCACGCCAAAGCCGCGCGCCTCCAGAACCGTCAGCAACGCCGACGCACTCGCTTCCCGCTGTCCCAGGGCCAAGCCCCGGGCCTCGCCACGGGCCTCGCCACGGGCCTCGCCACGGGCCTCGCCACGGGCCTCGCCCTCGGCCTTGGCGCGGCGCAGGCCTTCGTCCTGATACTCGTAGTTGCGTAGGTTCATTCTCAACGCCTCCCTGGCAGGCTCGCTGAACACCGCCAGAAGTAGATCATAGTACACGTGGGCTGCCGGATCCTTCGACGCGTAGCTGGCTGCCACCGCCGCCGTGGCGATTGCCACGCTGCGTTTCCAGTCGCGGTCGTACGCGTGCGCCAGGGCCGACACCACCGCTGCACCAGCGCTTCGTGGAAGGGCGATGGCATCGCTGACTCTTCGGCCTCGCCCGCGCCGAAGTTGCGAGGTTTCGCTCAGCGCTCGGTGGCTCGGGTGGGGCGATGATGCGCTCCGAGGAAGCCTCCGCTCTGTCAGGGGACAGACAGGGCCGCCTCGGCCGATTCCGCCGTGGCAGCGGCACGTAGCCACCTGCCCAGCTGCGCCAGGTCGTTGCATCCGAAAATGCGCCGCCTCTGTTCGGGGCTCACGCCAAAGCCGCGCGCCTCCAGAACCGTCAGCAACGCCGATGCACTCGCTTCCCGCTGTCCCAGGGCCAAGCCCCGGGCCTCTCCACGCGCCTCGCCCTCGGCCTTGGCGCGGCGCAGGCCTTCGTCCTGATATTCGTAGTTGCGTAGGTTCATTCTCAACGCCTCCCTGGCAGGCTCGCTGAACACCGCCAGAAGTAGATCATAGTACACGTGGGCTGCCGGATCCTTCGACGCGTAGCTGGCTGCCACCGCTGCCGTCGCGATTGCCACGCTGCGTTTCCAGTCGCGGTCGTACGCGTGTGCCAGGGCCGACACCACCGCTAGCTCGGGAGAGCGCGTGGCCTCCTCGACGTCCTCGATTTCCGGCACCTCGTTTGGCCCGAACACGAACGCCCTCACCTCCCCCGATAGAGGCCCCGTGCGCATGGGCCGCCGCGCCCACGCCGCCACGTGCTCAAACGGCGTCAGCACCACCAACGCGGCGTCGCAGCGGTGGCGCCGGTGTGCCCCCGCAAGGTATGCGGGCCACGCAAAGCGTTTGTCCGCATCGATCGACAGCTGTACCTCCACCACCACCACGAACACCGTCCGGCCTTCCGCCTCGAAGCGCAGCAAACAATCTGCCGATGCCTCCGGCGCCAGCTCCGAGCCCAGGTCCGCGCTGTCGGACACCCCGGTGTCGAATGCCGGCAGCGCCGAGGGCGCGACGGTTCGCAACAGCTCCACCGCAAGCAGCGGGTGGCTTCGCAGCAGCTGCACCAGCGCTTCGTGGAAGGGCGATGGCATCGCTGACTCTTCGGCCTCGCCAGCACCGAAGTTGCGAGGTTTCGCTCAGCGCTCGGTGGCTCGGGTGGGGCGATGATGCGCTCCGAGGCAGCCTCCGTTCTGTCAGGGGACAGACAGGGCCGCCTCGGCCGATTCCGCCGTGGCAGCGGCACGTAGCCACCTGCCCAGCTGCGCCAGGTCGTTGCATCCGAAAATGCGCCGCCTCTGTTCGGGGCTCACGCCAAAGCCGCGCGCCTCCAGAACCGTCAGCAACGCCGATGCACTCGCTTCCCGCTGTCCCAGGGCCAAGCCCCGGGCCTCTCCACGCGCTTCTCCACGCGCCTCTCCACGCGCCTCTCCACGGGCCTCTCCACGCGCCTCGCCCTCGGCCTTGGCGCGGCGCAGGCCTTCGTCCTGATATTCGTAGTTGCGTAGGTTCATTCTCAACGCCTCCTTCGCAGGCTCACTGAACACCGCCAAAAGCAGATCATAGTACACGTGGGCTGCCGGATCTCTGGACGCGTAGCTGGCTGCCACCGCCGCCGTGGCGATTGCCACGCTGCGTTTCCAGTCGCGGTCGTACGCGTGTGCCAGGGCCGACACCACCGCCAGCTCGGGGGAGCGCGTGGCCTCCTCGACGTCCTCGATTTCCGGCACCTCGTGCGGCCCAAACACGAAGGCCCGCACCTCTCCCGAAAGCGGCCCGGTCCGCATCGGCACGCGCGCCCAGACCGCCACGTGCTCAAACGGCGTCAGCACCACCAAAGCGGCGTCGCAGCGGTGCCGCCGGTGTGCCCCCGCAAGGTATGCGGGCCACGTAAAGCGTTTGTCCGCATCGATCGACAGCTGTACCTCCACGACCACCACGAACACCGTCCGGCCTTCTGCCTCGAAGCGCAGCAAACAATCTGCTGCCGCCTCCGGCGCCAGCTCCGAGCCCAGGTCCGCGCTGTCGGACACCGCGGTGTCGAACGCCGGAAGCGCCGAGGGCGCGACGGTTCGCAACAGCTCTACCGCAAGCAGCGGGTGGCTTCGCAGCAGCTGCACCAGCGCTTCGTGCAAGGGCGATGGCATCGCTGACTCTTCGGCCTCGCCAGCGCCGAAGTTGCGAGGGTTCGCGCAGCGCTGCCGTGCGCCTGGCCCATGACCCGTTCGACGAGCGCCGTCGAAAAGTCCCGCAGCACGGAGCCTGCGAACCGGATCAGCGTGGTGCCCGCGCAGAACCGCCATCGCTAGCTGAAGCGTCGCGCAACGACCGGGCCTCCCGGTGGTCTTGAGGGAACAGCCCGTCACGCCGCCCCTCCGCAAATCCAGATGCCCTAACCGCGCATTCGCCCCGCCGCATGAAACCCACTCCCTCCCTGGCCACTTGTCGTTGCCTGGCGCTCGTAGACCCTGTAGACAGGGCTCTTGTGCGCCTGAACGAAGCGAGGAGAGGCATGCGGCTCTGGCGCCGGCAGCAGTGTTCGAGAGCGCCGTATCGCAGTCGCGACTTGCGTGCCCGGGCTGCGAGCGCACCACCTTGACAGCAAACCAAAGAGCAGTGGGTATAGTCGTCAGCATCTCCCCGCCCACACCGATGAAGACGAGGGCGAGGGCGGTCGCGGAGTTCCAGGGCGAAGGCGAGGCCCACTGCCAAGAGCGAGCCCCCAATACGACCGCGGCTAGGCTCAGCAGGAGCCCCATGAGGCCAGTCTCAGCAACCCAGGCCACGTACTGATTATGCGCGGGACGCGCCCTGGCCCAGTTGCCATAGGTATTCATGGTGGGGACGGAACAGACCCGCTCGAAGTTCTCAGGGCCCACCCCACCAAGCGGCTGTTCAGTTGCACACGCCACACCCGCGCCAGCTAAGTACGCATAGAGGGTCAGATGGTACCGAATACAAATTGGGCCAGCGTCGAAGCGCCGAACGGGTGAGTGCAACGCTCCCCGTCCCCCGTCGCTATAGCCAGGATGAATCTGGGAGATCTGGAATTTGTGCCCTGCCCACTCGATTGATAGAGGCTTCACATAGAGGAGAGTTAGTCCCATGCCCGCAAGCGTGATCACCACAGGGATACGCGCCGCTTTGCGGTGGAGTACAGCTGCCGCGACGAATACGGGAGCGGCGAGGGAGCTGACCGAGAACGTGCTGATGACCAGCAGCAAACCTGCCGCCATCGCCAGACCGCGCACCAAACGGGACGCGCCCCTCATGACAAACCCGATCGCCAGGAAGGACCACGCCCCAAGTGAAGCAGGGTTTCCAACCATGCCGAGATATCGAGGCAAGCGCCCAACACTCTCGTGAGCCCCAAGCAGAAACCACGGGTAGCGAATCAATGCAGGTACCGCCAACGACACGGCGAGAATGGCCAGGTTGATCGTGAGGAAACTCATTCCTGCGTACGCGAACGCCGTTTCGAGCTGCGGCTTGTCTGGGTGGGCGAACGTGGCCAGGAACAGGAGCAGGATGAGAGTAAAGCGCGCGATGAAAACGAACCCGTCAGGGTTTGTCGAGGACCAAAGCCACGCGATCACAGGCCCCAGCCACAACAGAAGCGCAACACCAATTGGGATTCCCATCGCGCGAAAGGAGAAGGAGGTTGCTCCTCCCCGGCTCAGCAACATCGCCATCGAGGCCAGGCAACCAAGAATGACAGCGCCTCCGAACCCGACGCCCAGGAAGACGCCTCCAAGCCGGACGGAGCGGCCAATGGTGCTAAGCAGCCAGGCACCCGCAAGGAGCCAGGCGGTCACGGTTGGGTTGAGCCAGCTTGCAAGGCGCTTCCCGGCGGAAGGCAGGGAGTCACTCTCTGTGACAGGGACGGATGACACGATCGGCGTAATCCGATGCGAAGATCCGGTCCACGCCGTGGCCCCGTGAGAAACCGACTCAAGCACCCACGCGGCGCCTGAAGTACTCGATCGTCGCTGCCAATCCGTCCTCCAGCGAAACCGCTGGCTCCCAGCCAAGCAATTCTCTCGCGCGCGTGATATCGGGTCGCCGTCGTACCGGGTCGTCCTTGGGGAGGGGACGATGCTCAATTTTCGACATAGAACCAGTGAGCCTAATTACACTCTCAGCAAGCTCTAGCATTGTCGACTCGCGCGGATTGCCCAGGTTTACGGGCGCCACTCCATGCTCACTGGCCATCAGGCGCACGAAGCCTTCCACCAAGTCCGAGACAAAACAGAAGGAACGGGTTTGGAGTCCGTCACCGTAAACCGTGATCGGCTCGCCCTTGAGAGCCTGAACAATGAAGTTCGAGACGACACGTCCATCGGCCTGGTGAAGACGGGGTCCGTAAGTATTGAAAATCCGGGCGATTCTCACCTGGGTCCCATACTGACTGGCGTAGGAGACCGCGAGAGCCTCTGCGCAGCGCTTACCTTCGTCGTAGCAGGCGCGCGGACCGATGGGGTTCACATTGCCCCAATAGTCTTCCTTTTGGGGATGAACGGCCGGGTCTCCGTAGACCTCGGAAGTTGACGAAATCATCATGCGAGCGCCACACTCTCGCGCCACGTCCAGCATGTTCAGAGTCCCCTCAACCGAGGTCCGGATAGTCCGGACGGGGTTACGCTGATAGTGCACAGGCGAAGCGGGGCAGGCGAGGTGGAAGATCTGATCAACCTCCATCGTTAGCGGCTGCTGGACGTCGTGCCGGTGGAGCTCGAAACTGGGATGGCTCAGTAGTGATGCCACGTTCTCACGGGTGCCCGTGAAGAAGTTGTCGAGACAAATGACCTCGTGTCCCTGCGACACGAGTCGTTCGCAAAGGTGAGACCCCAGGAACCCGGCTCCGCCTGAAACAAGAATGCGCCACATGACTGCGACAGGGTACACGCGAGGAGAAACTCTCGCAAAGAAGGCCGGGGGCAGCCGGAGCCTGGTCCTACCCTCAGCCAACGAAATTTACGACCGAGACTTGCAATTCGGCCCACGGTCTGAAATCCTGCGGTCCGCAGGCGAGGGCCAATGCCTGATATAGTCCGCACATGCTGTCCGACGCCCGAAAGTTGGGCCGATTTGCGCAAATTTACGGCCTACGGAAAACGGCCTTTAAAGCGCTTTCCAGGCAAGAGCCGCTTCCTTCCTTCGTCAGATTGCCTTCCTTCGCGTCACCTACGCGAAGGGACGTCGGCGTCATCGGGTGCGGTCAGTTCGCATTCGCTACGATAGGTCACGAGCTTACGAAGGTGCAGGGCAACCGTTTTTCAGCCTGCTTCGATCCCCGTAAGGATCGCGCTTCCAAGTTTGGCCACTTCTACGGCTGCGAGGTCAAGGGAAGCCCCGAGGAAGTCATCCACGACCCTTCGGTGAAGTACATATACATCGCGTCCAATCACGCTTCGCATTCCGACTACGCGGTTTCGGCGCTCGATGCCGGCAAGACTGTGTACGTTGAGAAGCCGATAGCTGTGACTCATGACCAACTCGCCAAGCTGTATGCAGCCCAGCAACGCGGGCAAGAGCGGCTATTCTTCGGATACAACCGACCATTCTCAGGCGCGATACGAGAATTACGGAAGGTTTGTGCGGGGGCGGCCCACGAGCCAATGACGCTCTCGTGCTTCGTTGCCTGCCACAAACTTCCGTCGGATCACTGGTATCGTGAGCCCACCGAAGGTACCCGGATCTGTGGCAATGTCGGCCATTGGCTCGATCTCATGACTCACATCCGTTCTTGGGGGGATTTGGAGGACAGCTGGCAAATCACGATCGCTTACAGCAACGTGCACCAGATCGACGAGAACATGACACTATCGCTTACGAGTGAACGGGGCTCTCTCGTGAACATCACCATGACGGAGCGTCACGAGCCTTTCGAGGGCATCAACGAGCAGCTTTCTTTTCAGATGGGTCCCCACATGGCCCATATCGACGACTTCAGGTCCATGACGCTGCGCACCGCGGAAAATTTTTCGCGTCTTCGCTTTTGGCCGAAAGACGTAGGTCATCGGAGCGCCATCAACCAGCCCTTCCAGGAAACCCGGAGAGATCCTCAGGAGGTTTTCCGCTCCTCATTACTCATGCTCAGGATTAAGGACATGGTCTGTGCACGAGAGCGTTTCTCCGCGTTTTCTTTCGACCAGGCGGCAAGGGCCACCTTCGGCCACGCGTTGGACTAAGAGAGTAACAGGAGGAGACATAGGAATTTTCATGGCCGCTGCCCCCGCCGGTCACGATTTTCGTACGGCAGCATAGCGGCCGCGCTAAAGTCTGGACCCAAGAGATGGTGGGGTTAGTTGGCCCAAAAACGACGCAAGTACCGGAGCCGCAAAATGGGGCCTATGTAGCCACCGCAGACCGCTTTTTCGGAGACCACCCCGGAGGGGCGTACAGAATCGCCTGGGAGCTAGCCCGTTCGGTTGCGAGGGGAGGCGAACAGTCTATTTTGCTCGCCGGTTCCCTTCCGAAAGATCCCCCAGAGGGCGTGTCGCATGTGGACGGGGTTGACATCATTCGCTACCGCTACGACCAATCTGCGCCCAGGTCTCTTCGGTTCCACATCGGCGTAGCGAGTGCGCGCCGGGCCCTCCGCAAGTGGCTTCCGGCAAGCCTCAGGGGTGTGGTCATTCACGGACATAGCCTCATCCCTTCAGTAGCAGCGGGCGCAGAGATAAGGCACCCGCGGAGGCGGGTCTACACGTTGCACTCCTCCGTCGTTCACGAGCAGGAAATCAACTGGGAGGAGGACCTACGAAACAAGGGTCCTTTCAGCCAAGCTGCCATCCAGGGCCTCAGGGCAGTGGAACACAACCTCTTGAAGAGGCAGGACGGCATTCACGTACTCTCTCAGTTCATGAGAGAGCGGCTCGAGACAGTCCACCCACTGGATACGAGTGAGAGAATCTCCGTAATCCCCTGGTGGGTCGATCCTGCCGCCTTCGGACCACGGCTCGCACCTGCCGCGGCGCGGGCTCGACTCGGGGTTCCCGCAGAGGGTCCGGTGATCCTCAGTGTGCGACGACTCGTGAAGAGGATGGGCTTGGACACTTTGATTCGGGCGGTCCAACGAACCGATTCGCCAGCGGGATTCAGGCTGGTCATCGTCGGCCAGGGCCCGGAAGAGACTGCCCTGCGCGAACTCGCCGCGAGCCACGAAAATAGTCGTTCGCGTACGATCTTTCTCGGCCGGGTCACTGACGAAGCGCTCGAAGCGGCTTACGACGCAGCCGACCTGTTCGTCCTACCTACGCGTGCCCTCGAAGGCTTTGGAATCATCACGGTCGATGCCTTGGCCAGGGGATGCCCCGTTCTGGGGACAACGGCAGGCGCCACTCCAGAAATTCTGGCCCCTCTCTCTCAGAACCTTTTGTTCGAGCCCGACAATGCGGACCAGCTGGCCGAGAAGCTGAACCACTGGCTCCAGGGCGGGCTGAATATTCCAAGCCGAGCCACAATACGAGAATATGCACAGCGATACTCCCGGACTTGCCTCGAGAGCCGCATGCGGGAGCTAATCTTCGGCCCCGGACTGGACACCTAGGGCATGCGGTTACTCGTCGATGGTGTTTCTGCCGTAGGAGGGGGCTTGACCGTGCTCGAGTCGGTGGTTTCTGCGGCCAGCTCCCATGCCGACATCGAAGAGGTTCTCGTTGCGGTTTCGGTCCCCGAAATCGCGGAGAGACTTCGGTCGCAACGTGTCCGACCAATCCTCATCAAGCTTTGGCGGCCAAACCTCGTATTTAGAACACACTGGCTTTCTGCCGGATTCGCTGAGCTAGGAAAACAAACCGGCGCAGATGCGTCCCTCTGCCTCGCCGGCGGAGGGGCCGCCAACAGCTCTGTCCCAGCTTTCGTCTTTCTTCAGCAAGCCCTTCTATTCGACGATACTCCCAAGCATCTATTCAACGCAGTCCAACAGGCTCGTTTAGGGTTCCTAAGGCCACTCGTATTCGAATCGGCCAGGAGTGCTCTGGCCGTATTCGTACAGACACAGACCATGGCCGAAATGGTCCGCGCTCAGGTTGGCCTTCCTGAAGAGCGGATTCATGTCTTTTTCCCAGCGCCCTCGAACCCGGTCGTTCCAAGCGCGACGGACGCTACCTGCCTCCAAGGCATGCGCGACACAGAGCCGGAGCGCCGGTTCCTTTACGTCGGCTACGACTATCCCTACAAGAACCTGGGGGTCCTGCAGAAAGCATTGGAACTATCTGCGGCCAGAGATAGCCGCCTGCGCGTGTTCGCTACTTTGCCTCGGGCAGTTGAAAAGCGATTCCCCGCACTCACATGCGTTGGGGAGCTTCGCAAAGAGGACCTTTCAGCTGCCTACCAAGTGGCCAGAGGCCTAATAATGCCCTCGCTTTGTGAGACTGTGGGACTTCCCCTGATTGAGGCAATGCGCCACGGGGTCCCTGCCGTTGCAGCGGACCTCCCCTACGCACGAGAAGTCTGCGGGCCTGCAGCTTCATACTTCGATCCTTACTCACCAGCCGAATTGGCCACTGCCTTGTCTCTGTTGTCCACGAATGACGAGCTCTGGCGAGAAAAGTCCGCAATGTGTAAAACTCGGGCGGAAAACCTTTTGGGAAATGAGCCGTATAAGGCCATGATCTCAACCCTTTGCACAATCCTAAGCCGGCCGAGCAAACGATGAACCCGCCCTCGCCTCCACGCGAGTCTTCCTCCTGTCCTGCCTGCGGAACGATGGAGGTGCCTCGCGTCGTCCAGGAAGCCAGATTTCCCGATGACGGAAAACCCAGCACATCGCCCGGAGAAACTTGGGCATATCAGCTCGTGTCCTGCAGCCGATGCGGTCACGGTCGGCTTGAACCCGACACACCCACTTGGGTCCTTGAAAAGCTGTATTCCTCAGAGTTTCACGCCTACCACAACCCATTGGACGGCAAAGCAGGTCGGGGACGCAAGCTCAAGATGCTACTGGCAAGGTCGAAGGCCGCGCTTCGGGGCTCCCGTTCAAAGGCTCGTGCCCTGCCAGCTGCCGTGGTTGCCCTGAGTGAATGGGCCGTTGCCAGGCAGGTACCTCTCACTACAGAGATTCCTCTCTCCTTCCCCCAATCTTCAAGAATTCTCGACTTTGGTTGCGGATCGGGTTGGTGGCTCGAAGCCATGCGAGGAGAAGGCTACACCGAACTCGCGGGATGGGATTTGGACAATCCTTCACTTGACCGCCTTGCTTCACGCGGCATCAAGGTTTGGCGCGAAGAGGCCGAACGCCTGCCGGACAGCCACTTTGATTGTATCCGCCTCGAACACGTTCTCGAGCATGTCCCCGAGCCGCTCGGTCTATTAAAAACACTCAGTCAGAAGCTGAAGCCCGGCGGACGCTTGGTCTTGGCTGTCCCCAACTATGGTTCGTGGTCAGCCCAAGTCACCGGTCCAGGTTGGGATTACCTAACGCTGCCTTACCACGAGAACCAATTTACGCCGAAATCTCTTAGAACGATCCTCGAGCGCGCTGGGCTCTCCGTCGGCACACTGAAGACTCTCCCTATATGGGAAGTGGCGGCCAAGGCAATCACGTCGCGGTCGAGCGCTCCAGCAAAGCTCGCAAGGTCTGCCTATTTTGTTTGGTCGACGTTCAAAGACAACGGAGACGTTGTCACGGCGGAGGCCATCCGACTGTGACAGACCGCCTGCTCTGCGTTCTCGACCACCCAACTCAGTACGATCCTCCCCTCTGGCGGGCAATGGAGCGCTCGTGTGAGGTGAAGCCCCATGTTCTTTACCTGCGTTCGACGGCGCCGGACGATCCCGAAATCGAGCAAGCTGTCGGTTGGCAAGGAGATACAAACAGTTACCTGACCCAATCCGTAGCGCTGAGCGACATAGCTGATTCAATCGTCTCGTTGACCCCGAGACCACTGGCTGTGCTTACAGCCGGATGGACGCGGCCATCGACTGTCCAGGCCATGTTGGGGTCGCGCCGTGCGGGCATTCCTGTCATCCAGCCGAGTGACAAAACGCTTAATGAACGGTCTCCCACTGGATTGGCAAGAACGGCCCTTACTGTCTTTCACGCTAGTCGCATTCGCAGTGTCCAAGGCTTTTTCACAACGGGGCTCCTTGGCACAAACGCCCTGAGAAGCATCGGTGCATCTGCGGAGCATATCGTGCCAGGGCTTTATCCGATCGATGTCAACCATTGGCAGACGCAAAGAGCTGCTTTTCGGAGCCGCAGCCTTTCCTACAGGCAGACCCTGGGAGGAAAGTTCATCGTGTTGGCTGTTTCCAAGTGGAGCGAACGCGAAAACCCGCTGCAAGTTGTAGATGCTTTCGCCGAACTTCTTCTGACGTGTCCCGAATCGCGTCTTGTCTATGTTGGTGACGGTCCCTTACGAGACAGAGTGAGAAGGCGGATCAAGGCCCGCAAGCTCGAACCATTCGTCACACTGCCAGGGTATGTGCCTTACGATGAGCTACCCTTGTACTACGGCTGCGCTGACGTATTCGTACACGCACCAGAATGCGAACCTTGGGGAATCAGCGTTCTTGAAGCGATGGCCTCTTCAGTTCCTGTGATTGCAAATACAACGGTAGGAGCTGCCGCTGACCTAGTGATCCCTGGAATCACTGGCGATCTGTCGTATGCCGGGTCTTCGTCTAGCTTGGCAGCTGCGCTACGCAGGATGCACACCTGGATGGAACATCGGCCACTGGGAGCGAATGCCTTGGAAAGGGTGCGGCGATTTGACGTACACAAGGCAGCAGAGAACTTGCAGGATCTGTGTTGGAAGTTGACTAGCGGCAAACCTGCCCATGACGATTTCTCGAAGATCTTGATCTCTGACCTTCGGAACGCGTTCGGGCGGTGGCCGACATGAAGATTAGCGTCGTTTCGGAATTTCGGGCCGGATACTCTGTAGGATTGGAGCAGTCGTATGCCAGGGCGTTTCAGCGGCTCGGTCACTCAACCACGCGCCATGCTACCCCCTCTTCCAAAACGAGAATAAAGGGCCTGCAGCAGGTCGTGGAACTTTCGACGTGCCTGAGGGAGCAGGACGCGTTACGCAGGGAAGTCCTCGCGGCCAGCCCAGACTTGGTGGTCGTGATCAAGGGGGTAGGCATCCTGGGAAGGACCGTTGCGACGTGGAGGGCCCAAGGTATTCGTGTCGTAAATGTCTTTCCTGACAATCCGTTCGATGCGGCTGGAACCAACCTTGTCGGAAGGACGCTGCTTGGTCAGTTCCGAGAGGTTGATACAGTTTTCGTTCACGATCGCTTTGCAGCCGGACAACTTCGGCAGCTGGGAATTCCGGCAGAGTTCATCGCCTTCGCGAGGGACCCAGAGATTCACTGCATAGATTCAGCACCTCCGTCTTCACCGGCTAATCCAATCGTGTTCATCGGTAACCCAGACTCAGAGCGGATCCGATTTCTCAGGGCGGTTCAGGATCTTGGATTGGGCCTGTACGGGAATTGGCAATGGGCGGGGCTGGCCCCTGACGATCCTCTGATGAGGTGCGTGCAAGGAGGAGTTCAGCTTGGGTCTGACATGGTCCGTGTCATGCGTAGCGCTAGGATGAGCATCAACATCCTGCGAAGGAGCCAGAAGACAGCCCACAACATGCGCACATTCGAGACTCCCGCCTGCGGAGTATGCTCTCTGTCCGAGGACAGCGTAGGCGTCCAAGAGGTGATTGGAAGCGATACCGCAGCGTTCTTCGGAACTCCTGCTGAGCTCAGAGCGGTCGCAATGGATCTGCTCAAGTGCCCCTCCGAGATCGATAGCCTTGCGGAGAGGGGATTGAGTATGGTGGCGAGAGAGACGTACCTTGAACGCGCAAAGTTTATTTTGGACTCTTAGTCGTTCAGGGAGCACAACGACAGGCGACCTGCCGGCCATCGCTGCCACCCGGGACTGTAGGCTCACCCAAAACCCAGCTACTTGATTCGCTGAATATGAAACAGGTTCTCCAATCCTACAAAACCGGCGCCCTTCGGCTTACGAACGTTCCCGCTCCCGGGATAGAGCCTGGTGCCGTTCTGATACGTACCCGCGCTTCCCTCGTTTCCACTGGAACAGAGAGGATGGTCATGGACCTCGCCAAGAAGTCCCTTTGGGGGAAAGCCAAGGCCCGCCCCGACCTGGTTCGTAAGCTTATGGCGAAGGCCTCGCGCGACGGCCTGATAGCCACGGTGGAGGCAGCTCGCCGAAAGCTCGATTCGCCGATCCCGCTGGGATACTCCTGTTCAGGCATCGTGCTGGCCGTAGGAGAAGGCGTGGAAGCCATTCCTGTCGGGGCTCGCGTGGCTTGTGCCGGAGCGAAAGTGGCCAACCATGCCGAGATGAATTTAGTCCCTCAGAACCTTTGTGCACTAATTCCCGCAGAAGCCACGGATGAGGCGGGCGCGTTCGTTACCGTGGGTGCGATTGCTCTGCAGGGGGTTCGGCAGGCCCAACCAACCCTGGGAGAGACCTTTGCCGTAATTGGCTTGGGCCTCATCGGCCAACTTGCGGTGCAGCTGCTGCGGGCAAATGGATGTCGCGTATTGGGCGTCGACCTCGATCCGCGGAAAGTGGCGCTTGCCGAGCGCCTCGGGGCCGAGCGGGCGATGACGCGCAACCAGGATGTCTTGGGCGCCGCTGCGGCCATGACAGGCGGACGGGGCGTCGACGGAGTCGTCATTACGGCAGCCACTTCGTCCAACGACCCCATCCAGCTCGCTGGCGATCTTTGTCGCGACCGCGGCCGAGTCGTGGCAGTGGGCGCCGTAGGCATGGACGTGCCCCGTCGCCCTTACTACGACAAGGAGATTGCGCTTTACCAAAGCCGATCCTACGGGCCTGGGAGATACGATCCGGTCTACGAAGAGCTTGGAATGGACTATCCTATCGGGTACGTCCGCTGGACCGAGAAGCGCAACATGGAGGCCTTCCTCCAGCTTGCAGCCGAGGGCCGAATCGACGTTGAGCCGCTAATCAGCCACAGGTTTCTCATTGGCGATGCTGAGTCGGCCTACGAACTCATCGGCCCCGGACGCCCCGCCGATGTTCCCGAACCGCTCGGCATCCTACTCACCTATCCCATTGAGGAACAGGAGTTCGGGCGCACGATCGAGATGCCCGCCGCAAACGTTCGGAGACGAGGGAATGTCCGCATCGGCTTCGCCGGGGCTGGAAACTTTGCTTCCGGCGTACTGATTCCAGCCCTTGCCGAAACGCCCCACGTAAGCCTTTCGGCGATCGCTTCCGCGCGCGGGTTTACGGCCACGCACCTTGCGGAACACTATGGATTTTCATTCGCCACAACGGACCTCGAGGCTCTCTTGGGCGAAAACACGGATGCTGTGGTGATTTCTACGCGGCACAATTTGCACGCCGCACAGGCCACTGCGGCTCTGAAGGCTGGTAAACACGTTTTTGTCGAGAAGCCACTTGCCCTTGACGAAGACGAGCTCGGGGACGTGCTCGCTGCGCAAAAGGAAACAGGGAAGCTTCTCATGGTGGGGTTCAACCGTCGCTTCTCGCCGCTAGCGGTGCAGATGCAGCAGTCCTTCTTGGGACACCGCGGGCCCCTTGTGATGCACTATCGAGTGAACGCGGGCACATTGCCTGCTGATTCGTGGATCTACGATCCTGCCGTGGGAGGTGGCCGTATCGTTGGAGAAGCCTGCCACTTCATTGATCTGATGTCGTTTATCGCAGGGGCCTCCGTTGTCGAGGTTTATGCCAAAGCCGTGGCCCCGAAGGCTGGGGTTCGCGCCGACGAGAACGTGATCCTCACCATCACGTATGCTGACGGGTCCATCGGCAGCATTCACTACGTGGCCACGGGTGATACCGCAACCGGCAAGGAGCGCCTGGAGGTGATCGGCGAGGGGGCCTGTGCCTACCTCGAGGACTTCCGCTTTCTGGACCTGCACAGAAACGGTAAGTCAAAGTACGTTCGAAAGCTATCTCAGGACAAAGGGCACAAGGCTGAGCTCGCAGCGTTCGTGGAGGCTGTTCGTCAGGGGGGCCCGGCGCCGATTCCCATTGAGTCGCTCTCGGCCACCACACGAGCCACTTTCGCGGCTATGCGGTCTTTGGCCACAGGACTGAGTGTGAGTGTGGCTATCTGATGCATAAAGACAGGCTGAGTCTCAGTCCGAGTAGAGGACTCTTCGAGATGGCGATGCGACCGTGAGCCAATAAATGGTGGACCAGCCGAGATCGCCGAGCGTAGAGTAACCACGATGACTTCAGGGGGATCAGTGAGGCGTCTCTTAGCTCGAGCTTCGCGAAGCACGCCTGCATTTAGGGGCAAGATCCGGCTCTTACGGGGACTTGATTCTCTTTTGATGCGATTTGAACCAGGGGTATTGGTTGAGTCCGTCGATGGGGTCAAGTTCGCGCTTCAGACCCGCGACCTCATCGACTTCAGTGTCCTCTATACGAAGGGGCATCAATCGCAGCTGATTTCTTACCTGTCTTCGAGACTACAGGGCCCGAATCGTGTTTTCTGGGACGTTGGCGCAAATGTAGGGGCAATCTCGCTCCCGGTCGCCGCGCGTGCCCCCAAGGCGAGGGTGTTCTGTTTTGAGCCTTCTCCGGGTGTTTATGGCCGCTTGAAAGAGAACCTCTCCTTAAACCCGACCCTATCGGAACGCATAGCTGCACGAGATTGGGCATTGTCCGACTTGGATGGTGAGACTTGCTTCTTCGTCAGTAACGAGGAGTTCAATAGCGGGGTAGGCGGGCTAGGTACCGCGCCTAACCGGGAGAAGCATGGAACAACCGTACGGGTCTTTCGCGCAGACTCTCTAGTCGAGCGGGCCGATATCGAGCCTCCCGACGTCGTGAAGATTGATGTTGAGGGCTTTGAAATGGAGGTTCTCCGGGGGTTCGGCGAAGCCTTACTAGGACGCGAGGGTATAGAGCTAGTTTTTGAGCACCAAATGTACCGGCTTCTAGAAAGACAACGAGGTCCTGAAGAAGTGACGAACTACCTGCGAATGCGGGGTTTCAAGCTATTCGTTTTAGACCAGACATCAGTTACCTTCTCCTTAAGGACTCTCGTCCCCGACGACTTGGGAAGGGATTGTGACATCGTGGCGCGCAGGTGAGACAAGCAGCTCTCCCATAGGACCGAGCTGCGCATGGGACAAAACCGGACCAACGTGCCCTCCTATGCGCGCTCCACAAGAGGCGCCCTTGTTTGACGGCGTCTTCGCTACAAACGAAATTGCCAGGAACAGGAGGATAGGGTCTCGGGCGTCGAGTATGAGGGTATCGATGCGCGATTCCGCAAGCGCGATAATCGAGAACAGGGCACCGGAGAGAAAGAACGAACGAAAACTCGAGACTCTGGTGAGAGTTCGTTGAACTTGCCGAAGAACAACCCCGTAGACGATAGCCGCAACGGCCAAACCGAGCCAGCCGAACTCGAATACAGCCTGGAGCCAAGGCGTTGGACCGAGGTCTATGCGTGGAAACCGATGGGTATTCCAGAGGGCCTCCTCAATCGTGTACCGGTTCGCGATGTCGTTCTTTTGTGGCCAAATTAAGCTCGGTACCGCACGCACGATTCCTTCGAGGTAGGTACCCGCCATTGCCGGACCAGATTCTAGAAAGTTGCTTACGGCAGCAAAGTACTGCTGTGCGTACCAGTACCGCGTCTCCAGGTTGGTGAGGGTGGCGTCCACAAGCCCCTGATCTCCCTTGATGACAGAGTCGGCCACAATACCAAATCCAAACGCACCTCGTGCCGAAACTTGGTTCCGATAGACAACCACAGTTAGAAGCGAAATGCAGACTAGGCCTCCGATAGCAATGGTCCGCCTAATCGACAGTCGAATGTGAAATACACGAAGTGCAACGAGGCATAGGGCAAGATTACTCAACTGCGCTCGCCGGCTTGCACTAAGGAGCACGAAGGCTGCAAGGGAGAACCCCGCACCGTACGACAACATACGGAGGCTCGGCCATCGGAGAGCAGCGAACAGACAAAGGGCGAGCCCCACTTGGAGCGCGTGCCGGGTCAGTCCGGAGAAAACACTTGCCAAGGAACCTGCCGCAGGCGCGACCGCACCAGCGTAAGGATTCAAGACTCCGATCGTCGCAGAAAAAGCGCATGCGACAATAAACACTGCGACGAGAATCACAAATCCGAGGGGTCCCTCGGGCTCCAATGTCCATGCCGCCTCGGCTGCAACCCTTGTCGAAGCTATGTGCACAACTAGGATCGTGAAGCCAGAAAACAAGAGGTGTCCGACGAATATGCTTTCGTCCGAGAAAATGAATACCATCCGCGAGAGGGGATCGATGACAAGCATGGATGGACACTGAAACAGTAGCCACATCGATATCACTAGAAACACAGGCGTAGGGTAGCCGCCACGCGGCCACTGCCCACGAAGCACAGCGTAGGCAAGCGGAGAAGCGTTTAGGAGCGCCGCTAGAGGAGCCCACCACGTTAGGCCGCCCGATTGGGTCAGCAGTCCGAGCAGGAGGAGCGCTACCGCCGAAGTGAACCAAATCGGTACGATCATGAGAAGAACTACACAACGGGAATGGAATACGAGCTAGGTCAAGCAAGTGCTTGGTTCTAGACCCTACCCTACTCGGTACCCAAGCACCGCAGAACGCACCGCAAGCCTTCGCGCCTCAAGCTTGGTAACTGGAATAGGTTCGGTAGTAGTACGAATACTTGGAGTAACTCCCTCGTTGGAGGTCGACTCGGTTGACGATTGCCCCGAGGATCTTTGCTTTGGCGTCGACGAGCTGCCGCCGCGCAAAAAGTGCCGCATCTTTTCGGGTATGATTTGCCCTCACTACCAACAAGACCCCGTCGGTAAGGTTTCCAATTATGGCGGGATCCGTGACGGCAGAAGTTGGTGGCGAATCGAATATCACAAACTCGAACTGCTGCTTAAGTGCGGAAAGAAGTCCCTTGAACACACTAGAATGGAGAAGCTCAGCGGGGTTCGGTGGAATCGGCCCACAACTAAGGATCGTTAGGTTTGGAACCTCGGTCGACTGAAGAGCTTCCTCTAGTCTGGCTTCGCCGACGATCACAGACGAAATGCCTTTGTTATTCGGAAGTTGGAATGACTTATGTACCCGAGGTCGTCTCATGTCGGTATCGACAAGGACAACTGAGCTTCCCGACTGGGCCATTGTTATCGCAAGGCTAATCGCAGTTGTCGTTTTGCCCTCTTGAGGACCCGGGCTAGTCACTACTAAACACCTAAGCTTGGTTTCGGGAGAAAGAAAGAGGAGGTTTGTTCGGATCGAACGACACGACTCAGCTGCCGACGACCTAGGGTTCAGATGAACACCAAGGTCAACCTCTCTGGTCAACTGTCCTCGACCTTCACCAACCAAAGGCACTATCCCGAGTACGGGTACGCCCAACGTTTCTTCGGTCTGCTCTTGGTCCTTGAGACTCCGGTCGAGGCTATCAACGACGAAGGCAATCACGAACCCTACGAGCGCCCCAGATGCCGCGAATACCAACAGATTCCAAACAACTCTAGGCCGCACCGGGATAGGGTTAGAAACGGCGCGCTCAAGAATGCGGACGTTGTTGGTTCGTATCATCCCCGTGAGGCCAGTCTCCTTTTCCCTCTGAGTCACGAGGTCGAACAGCTTCCGGTTCGTTTCGGTGTCTCGAAGGAGCTGACGGTAGGGGAGTTCCATCTTCGCAAGCTCAATTGCCGACTTCTTTTCCGCTTCCATGTAGCGATTGAGTGCGTGCTCCGTCTCAACCACAGAAAGATACGCCTTTTCTTTGGACTCGAGGACCTGCTTCATTTCTCCGCGGTACTCAGTCTCAAGCGTCTGCAATTGCTCGTTGACTGATGTCACGCGCGGATGCTGCTCGCCGTACTTTGATTGTAATTCGGCCAGCGTCTTCCTCAATTCTATGAATGCCCTCTTTATGTCCTGAACCACTGCATTCTGGCGAATGTCCGGCAGCGCTTCCTGCGCGTCGATAGTCGCCATTGACTGGTTGATTATTTTTCTCTCAGACTCAAGTTCGATCCGGCGGGTTCGTGCGTCTGCAAGTCGATCGTTTAACGCTGACAGGTTCTGATTCGTCATGCCCTGCCGAGCGTCTAAGTCGATATCGAGCAGGTTGTTTTTGGCCCGATACTCGTAAAGCTCTTTTTCGGAGGACTCCAGGGATTGCCTAAGCTTCACGACTTGGTCGCCCAGCCAAATAGACGCCGACTTTGAGCCGTCCAGCTTTAGCTCTAAATTGAAGTCCATATAAGAGTCGGCGATGGCGTTCGCAAAGTCAGCGGCCGACTTTGGGTCCTTGTCTCGAACAGTAATCGTCGCAATCCGAGAATCCTTGATCGGCGTGACGGTCAAACTCCTACTAATTCTCTGAAGTAGCTTGGCTCTCTGGTCTGGACCGTTGAGCGTCCCCGCCAAGCGGTCAACGGCTCTGCCAACCACGTCGTTCGACCGGATAACTCTGTATTGAGTCTCGTAGAATTCCTTGTTCGCCCAGTAGGTGCCGGTGCCGAGTTCGACCACGTCCTTTATACCGCTTAGGACTTGTGGAGCAGACGGGTCAATCACAACGGCACAAGATGCCTCGAAGACCTTAGGTTGGCGGAACGTCCAAAGTGCCCCGACCACAACGGAAACCACAAGCGTGCCTACTATCCAGCGCCATCCGAGCAGCACCAGGCGTAGATAGTGATTGAGTTCCGCCACCATCGAGGGATCGCCTCCAGGTGTCACACCAGACCTGTTTGCCTCTATCACGGGTGGGAGAGTATCCCGGCCGGGCTGGCTGTGCAAAGCGAACGTAGAGCGACAGCGCACTGCATCCATCACTCGTCAGCCGTTTTCATAGACGGCTTGCCCCCACCAAAGGCGGAGCGGCGCGGCGTTTGGAGGTCGCCGCTACGGGGGGGCGACCTCCGTTTGCTTGGGTCGAGAGTGGCGGCAGGAGCCGGAACTCAGTCGCAGTTACCTCGTGACCAGGTCTGTGTATGGCGATTCTGGTCGGCTTGCCGAGGTCTCCTGACTAGCAAGTAAAGCTTGATGCCGTTCCGTTCCCTAAACATGAATCAAGGCCGCCTCGCTAACGTTGACAGGTTCGGGAATGGCCGCCTTCAGGAGTCCACTAGTGGCTGGCAGCGCGTACTCGATCAATCGGAGTCCGTCCCGCGATCATGCCCAAGCAGAAAACGATTTTGCAAAGTGCCGGGAGCCTCCCGTGATTCCCCCGCCTGCGCGAGACCTCAACCGGGGGCGGACCGGCGTACGGACCCATCGAACCAGGGACTCCGACTGGCGATTCGGAACGCCTGCTGGGGCAGACCGCTGGGATCGCCCTGCCTCAGTGCGCCCTCTTAAAAACAAAGATGCCGCACGCGTAAGCAGCTTCCCTAAGCGCCCTTGGGTCTCCACCTTCCGAGAACTCACCATCATCCCCGATTGCTGCGAACGCTGCGAGTTGAAGCGGCGCGAAGGCGGCCAGGATCGTATCCGGCGAAAAGACACGATGGGCATTGAACTCCACTCGCTCTCTCCCGACGGGCGCGGAAAAGTACAGGGTTCCGCCCGGTGCCACTAGACCCTTTAGGGTCTCCACCCCTTTCCTCCAGCCCTCGGGATCTACTGGGTCTCCATACCTGCCCAAACCGAAATGCTCTACCGCATGAAGACTAGACACCGAAAGCGCTCCATTGGGGAAGTGCTCTGCGATGGTCGCACTCTCAGCTTGAACGAAGTTCAAGCCCTCGATACGAACAGGAAGTGGACGTATATCGATCATCGTAAGCGGCATAAACGAGAGAACATGCGCAATGAAACCATCAATGCGAGATCCGATATCGACGTGCTCGGCGGGCCGCGCTTTGTAGATCTGCCTTGCCACCCACAAATCCTGCATGAAGTAGTGCCCTCGCGTCGCGCCGGCCGCTTCATAGAAGTCCGAAAGGATCGGGTATAGCTGGTCAAAACGCAGTGGGAACTGTCCCGACTTGTCCTGGTTTCGGTACTCACGGACATCCCTCAAGAATCGAGGTAAATTCGCGAACCGCTTGAGTCCAATCGGAGAAAAACCCAAAACAGTTTCACTGAGCCTACTCGTCTTCTTGAGCGCTTCCTTAGCCCTTGTAATCATTTCGAGCGATCCTATAAACTGAAATCCGTTACCCAGTCAGCGATGTCCACGACGAAGGGACGGTATCTTGATTGTCCCACCGTTTAGCTTCTGGACAGATTACCATCTTGTCTGGATGTCTACCTAGCCATGCTGCCCACCAGCTGAACGTACTGTTCGAGATTACAAAGTGACGGCATTGGCGCATCATCCAAAAGTCATGAAGCCCACTGGCGGCCACATGATGACGCTGGTCGACTATCGTAAATGGCACCCGCTTTGGCATATTCGCCGCGAACCACTCCGGCGCATCTCCAAAGCAAAAGAAGTGGCAGTTCGGACTCGACTCAAGAATACGCGTGATTGCGTTCTCATAGTATTCCCTCTTGAGGGATCGAGAATCCTCATGCGATAGCGGGTCCGCTCCTTGCCCCTGCGTGAGTGAGTAAAGCCTTCTTGCATGAACCGCGACTGGCGTAGCAGTACTCTCTATCTTTCGGCGAAGCGTCCGATCGTAGCCTCCGGGAGGCTCGATCATTGCTAGTTCGTCTCTGATTTGAGAAGCGCTGCTCTGAAAGTACTTTTCAGACTGCCAATATCCTTCGAGGAAGGTCAGGGGAGCCAGCTGCTCCTTTTCAAGTATCGGAGCATAACGGAGGATGGTCGGTTCCGTGATGTAGTCCACGATTGCATTATTTTTCCATGCCCCTGTCGCCCTCTTGAGAAGATGTCGAGCCAATCTACCCGAAGGGAAGTCAAGTGCCTCCAACCTACCCGCGAATCTTGCATTCAGAGCGAATTGGTTGAGTTCGGGCGCTCTGCCGTACTGGTCGCGACGAAAGCCACTTCGGCAGTCGAGAACTAACCCGACTCGGTGGAGGCGAGCTAGGCTTCGCGCTGCAGCGTATATGAACAGTTGGTTCCCAAGGCCACCGAATACACGTGCGATAATCATTGATTACCACCGCGCAAGTGGATTACTCCACGGACAGAGAAAAACAGACCACCAGCCCCTGAGGCAAGTACTACGACCAAGTGCATTGCCCAGTGAAGAATCGAAAGGTCTCGGGACCTCAAGAGCAGGAGTGCTACACACGCCGGAGAACTTGCGACCATCACGAGCCCCATACGCCTCAGGGGAAGATTCAAGACGAAGTGTCGTCTCATGCATATGCCAAGCGTGAAGAACATACTGAGGGATGCGAGGAGAAGCGCCGGACCAAGGCCATCGATACCCCATAAGCGCCCAAGAACAAACACTCCAACCACCGAGGTAACGGCGCCAGAAACGCCCGCTGGCAACAGAAGGTCGGTTCGCTTCCTGCCGACCGCGGCCAGATGATAGCAGCCACTTGCAATACGGACGCTCTCAGCAGCAGCGGCCCAAGCGATGAGGCGGTAGTCGCTCTGGAAGTCCCGCCCAAGCAGGATCCAAGAAAGTGGCCTGGCACCGCAAATGACCAGGAGTCCAATGAGAACTAGTATCGGAAGCAGGACATCAGCCAGCGACTGTACGGTTTCGCGCTTCTGATCTTCCTCACTGGAAGTCACTCCGCGATAGAAGATAGGCTGGTAGTACTGCTGAAACAGCGCTTCAAATGCCACGAGGATACCCACTCCTGCAGAATAGTTCGCCGCGAAGCTGCCTAGGGTCTCTGGCGAAAGGACATTCTCAACTACAAGACGATTCGCTTGTGTCTGCCCCCAGTACAGGAGGGAGCCTGTCGCCATTGGCCATGTAAATCGGAGAAACTCTGCGAGATCTAGCGGTGCGATGACGACAGACTGCCCCGTTCGTGAACGAAAACATCTGCGGAGGTACAACACCGCCGCCGCGGCAGGAAGCATCGCACCGACTGCTAGACCCAACATCCAGTTGCGAGCGGACGGCCCCAGAAGAATTACCGCAAGAACCGCCAAACCCGGTTTCAGAAACGCGGCTAAAGTCGAGAGCGCAACATAGACGGAGCGCTTTGACAATATGTTGAGGGGAGCGAACGCAACGTTGCTGGCTTCGGTGGCGAAAACGAACGGTACCAAAGCAAAGACCAGAGGGCCCATCTCCACCCCGTAGTGCCACTTGGCCACGTATGCGACAACAGTCCCTACAGTCACAGCAGCGATGGTCAGCCCAACCAGAAACTGACGAAGTCGGTACCAAGCCTCCCCACTCTCCTCCCACGAAAGAAGGTTTCGGAAGTAGTGATTTCCGACAGCTGAAGCTATTGGCGATACGGCAACAGCCAGGATCGCCGCCAGCCAGTAGAAGCGTCCCGCCTCGGCAGGAGACAAGAACGTGGTCAAGCATCGCAACGTAACGACGATTGCCACGACCTGAGACACTCGTCCGATTCCCAGGAGCGCAAGCGCCCTTACTGTCACCGCAAGGCTCCGATTCCTCGCTCGTCACTCGAAGCAAGCTTCGAGTGACGAGCGGCTGAACTCTTCCGCAAGCCATTTCGCAGAAGTATCGTAAGCAGTTTCGATATCCCCATCCGTGCAGGGATTATGGAGTTTGCGGGAGCCCCCCGTGACTCCGTCAGCAACGGTGGAAAGTGCCGACCGCAACGAAAGTCGGGCAAGGCCGACGGTTTCGTCCAGACGGGGAAGTGTCCCGCTAAGGAGATGATGAGACGCTTTGAATGCCACTTCTTCGCGCAACATCCTT
Organism: Myxococcales bacterium; assembly: GCA_022184915.1. Classification (NCBI taxonomy): domain Bacteria; kingdom Pseudomonadati; phylum Myxococcota; class Myxococcia; order Myxococcales; species Myxococcales bacterium. Next base: position 184,753 of record JAGTJU010000003.1, read on the forward strand.
CTGCCAAACTTCACAGCATTGCTTTGTGGGTTTTCAAGACGTACGAACAGTGGGGATGCGTACCACACCTGCTTGCAGCGACTTGTAGATAACCGTAACGACAGTTCGGCATCGATGCGCTTGCTACTGGTATTGAAGAGACCAGTCATAGCCAGCGAAGACCGGCGAAACATTAGACCCAGGCCGCACAGGAAAAGCGGCCCCTTCCCCTCTTTCCAGCGCCGAAACGAGACACCATCGTTTCCAGCAGACGGTAAGCTTCGCGAGCCTAGCTGCAGTCCCGCCCCTTGGGACCAGAGAACATCGATTTCGGGATGGTCCTCCATGAATGTCCGGCAGACCCGGATCGCAGGATAATGAAAAACATCATCGTCCGAGATGAGTTTGATCAGGTCTCCCCGGGCGCGGAGCATTCCGCGGTTCCATCCATGCGCTTCTCCCGCATCTTTTTCGGAAGTGAACTGATCGATTCGATGGTCTTTCTGAAGCGATGCAATGAAATCTTGTGTTCCGTCCGAGCTAGATCCGTCGACTACGACAACCTCTTCGTCATCCTCCACTTCGTCTAGGAGACGGGGAAGAGCATGTCTCAGAAAGGGAAGCTTGTTGTAGGTATTGACCAGATACGTCAGACGAGGTGCAGGCATTCGCAGTCCACCCAATCAATAAGGGAACACAGACTCGTAGTACGAAGCAGTCGACGCGATTCCTTCTCGGATCGGAGTGAACTTGAACGCGGGAAAAACCCTGCGAAACAGCTCGTCGTCCATGACCTTTATCGGTGCTCCGTCCGGCTTTGAGCGGTCCCATATGATTTCGCCGGAAAATCCGGTCTCCTCAACGAGAATGTCGACAAGCTCTCTCACGGACAGGCCAGACGCTTGCGCGACGTTGAACGCGGCCGGCAAAGCTAAGTCCTCGCCAAGTACTTCGGCCACAATCCTAGCGAAATCTGGGGCATACAACCACTCCCGTATCGCAATGCCGGTCCCCCAAACCTCAAGTTTTCTTTCGCCCAATCGCTTTGCCTTCACGACCTTACTAACCAGGGCTGACAGCGCATGAGCCTTCGTCGGGTCGGTGGACTCATACGGCCCGTACATGTTGGGGACAAACAAGCTGAGGGATTTAACCCCGTGCTGCATCTCAAAGCATTCGGAAAGGATCATCATCATGCGGCGAGTGCTGCCGTAAGACATCACCGATCGGTGCAGCGGACCACTCCAAAGGTCTCCTTCGGTAAACTTTTCGAGGTGCGCAGGGAAGGCGCAGTTTGCGACAGGGTTGACGATAAGAGTCTCTGGGCTCACCTCCGCAGTCGCCCTATACAGCGCGAGGAGAAGGCGCATGTTGTCTTCGACGACTGTTGCGGCTTGCTCCGTTACATATACGAGACTCCCTACGTGGGCAGCACAGTTGACGATCACTCGACAAGGGGTAGAAGCCAGGAGGCGCTTGACCTGGCCGACATCCCGCAGGTCGCAATCCTTTCTCGAAATGGCCGAAACCTCGAAACCACTTTTCTTAAGTGCGTCCACCACGTGGCGTCCCACGAAACCTGAGGCGCCCAACACCATAAAGTTCTTCTCTGCGGTCATTCTTCGTACCCCATTGCTCGGGCTGCTTGCAGCATCCTATCTCGCGGCCGCTCCCGGACCTTCCGGGCAGGAACCCCGAAATATATAGACCAAGGCTCCGTACTACGGAGGACAAGTGAACAAGAGCCCACCACGCTGCCTTCGCCCAGAGTCACGCCTGGGTGCACCACGACGTTAGTCCCGATGCTGGCGAACCGACGGAAGATGACTGGTGCATAGTTCACACGGTCGCGGAACTCCGGTGGCGACATACCCACAAGACCGTGCCCCAGGAACTCGTCTGACGCACAGAGGATGCGGCTTCCCGCTCCAACGGTGTTGAAGCCCTCCATCCTGAGTGTGGATTTGGCACCACCAATGACGGTGACGTACGGGCCGATGTGCACGTAGTCACCCATCGTCACAGCCGTGGTGCAATAGAACCCGGAGTCTATGGCGATATGCGACCCAAGCTCCACGAGGGCTGGGCGCTTAATCTCGACTCGCGGGCTAATGAAGACGTCCTGCCCTTGAGCCCTCAGCTGAGAGTAATCGTAAGGTGCCGTCTGATCCTCAGACTCTCGCGACATCACCAACCACTCTTGACGCATTCCACGATTCTGTGGACGTCTTCTTCGGTGATTTCTTCGTGGCAAGGAAGGGACAACTGTTGGGCGTCGAAACGTTCCTGTCCGGGGAGCTCGGGTGTGACCCCTCCCAACACACGATTCCGGTCGATTCGGCGGTGCACTACGGAGCACGGGATCCCGTGCTCCTTAAGCTTGCGTACCAAGTTGAGCCGCTGTTCAACGAGGACGGTAAATAGCCACCACGACGGAGAACTGCCCTGGTGGACCGCCGGAAGTGTTAACCCTGGCACCTCAGCAAGGTGATGAAAGTACGCGAGGGCGATGTCTCGCCGGCGGCGCAGTCGTTCGGGAAAGGATGCCAGGTTCCCCATCCCAACCGCCGCAGCTAGGTCGTTCATGTGGTATTTGAACCCCAGATCTGAGAGGTTGTACTGTCGCTCTCCTAGTTCATCGGGGACTGCCGTTGCCCGGTCAATGCCGAACCATCTAAGCCGGCTTACTGTTCTCTCGTCTTGTTCGCTGAGCGAGCAAATCGCTCCTCCGTCGCCAGTAGTGAGGTGTTTGATCGCTTGAAACGAGAAGCACGTGAACCTCGATATCGCACCGACTGGCGTACCTTTGTACAAGGCCCCGAGCGCATGCGCCGCATCCTCCACCACTGCGAGGCCGTGCTGCTGGGCGAGCGATCCGATCTCGTCCATCTCGCAGGGTATACCCGCCCAGTGCACCGGCATGACTGCCTTCGTTCTCTCCGTGATCCTAGACGCAGCAGAACTGACATCTAAGTTGCCGGTCGTGGCATCGATATCGGCAAATACGGGCCGTGCCCCCGCCATGAGCACGGAGAGCCCGCTTGCGACAAATGTTTGGGGCGGAAGAATGACTTCGTCGCCAGGTCCTACCCCCGCCGCGACGAGGGATAGATGGAGAGCAGACGTGCCGCTGTTCACCAAGCGAGGCCTGACGAGGCCTAACGACCGCTCGAGCGCCTGCTCGAAGCTACGAGCGACCGGCCCTTCGCTCAGGCGTCCAGAACGAAGTACATCAACTGCTAGGCGAATGGCCTCGTCGGAAACGTGCGAGTTAAAAAGTTCCATAGGTCAGCCGGGGTATGCGCAGCGCGCCCTCGTTCAGGGAGCGGTAGAGTACCGCCAGGGCCGGCGAAGCGCAAAGGGCCGAAATCAGAATACAAACGCGCGGCACGAACCGGAAATACGCCTCCCCTGGCCCGCCCGGTTTGGTAGGGGGCTCGCGCCACGACGTCGCTACGAGCCCCCCGTCTCGCGGAACCCGAGTGACAGTTTCGTCGAGATAGTATGTGTTGTTGTAGGCAGTCTAAGGTAGCAGCGACCATGTCTCCCAACCTCCCCCGCCTGCTTCGGACCGTCGCTCACCTCACCCCGGGGCAGGTCACCTCCCGCATCGTTCACGTGGCCCGCACGCAAGCCTACCGCCGGCTCGCGCGCTTCCCCATCTCCTGGCTATCCTTCGATGCCCACGCCCGCGGAGCGCTCCGGGAGCCGCTGGAGCTCGAGACCACTTTGCCTGTCGCCGAGATCATTGACCTGTGGCGCCAGGGCCAGGTGAGCTACCACGGCATCAAGGGTCCCAGGGACGACTGGAAGGCCAGCGGCCACACGCGCCTGTGGCAGTACGAAAAGCACTATCACGTCGAAGCGCTCGCGCTCGGCGCCGCGGGTTTGGGAAACACCCCCGAAGCCGCTCGCGCTCGCGACGATCTGGTCACCCTCGTGGCCGGCTGGCAAAAGGCCTGCCCGCCGCTGGCCGGGGCCAGCTGGGAGCCCTACCCCATCGCCCGCCGCGTGCTGCACTGGTCCCTTGCGCTGGCCGCCTGCCCCCAGCTGGGCCCCACCCTGGCCGGACGCCTCGCGCCACAGGTTCGTCACCTGCACCGCCACCTCGAGACGCACCTGCTCGGCAATCACCTGCTTTGTGACCTGTTCGCCGTCGTCGCAGGCTGCGCCGTACTCGAAGCCCCGGGCCTCGACGCCCTGGCCGCCGTGGCCCGCGAGGAGCTCTGCCGCCAGCTTCGCGCCCAAACGCTTCGTGACGGCGGGTACGCCGAGCGCACCGCCCAGTACCACGCCGTGGTGCTTCGCGACCTGCTGTGGACGATAGCGCTCACCAATGCACGAGGCCGGCCCCTGGCGCTCGAAGCTCACGCCACACACATGATGCAGTGGCTCGGGGCTGTGGTGCGCTCCGATGGCAGTTTCCCCTGGATCAACGATGCCGCCCCGGACACCACCCCCGCCTGGCCTGCCCTGCTGCGATTGGCCCACCAGGTGGGACTGAACCCCGAGGAGACCTTGGAGACACCCGTGCCGCGGCCTGCGCCCGAAGGACCGCTGGTGCTCCACGAAACGGGCTGGTTGATCTGGCGTCCAGGGAAGAGCGATCTGCTGTTCGACTTTGGCTTGGTCGGGCCGCCCGAACAGCCGGGCCACGGGCACGCCGACGCCCTGGGCTTCGAACTCATCTGGGAAGGCGAGCCCCTGGTCACCGATACGGGCATCACCACCTACGCCGCGAACGAAACGCGCGCATACGAACGCAGCGCCGCCGCACACGCCACCGTTTCCGTCGACGGGGAAGGCAGTGACGAGGTGTGGGCCTCTTTCCGCGTGGGCGGCCGAGCCGCACCCTACCTGGCCCGCGTCTCCCTCGATGCGCCCGGCGCCCTGGCCGTGCAAGCCGTGTGCAAAAGCTTCCGTGGATGGCGGCACGAACGGCGGCTCGAGTTCACCGCCGGCAAACGCCTGGTCGTGGAAGACCATCTCGAAGGCTCATTCGCCCAGGCCGCGAGCCATGTGCCATTGGCCCCCGGGTGGCAGCTGACGGACGAGGGGGGGGCGCTAAGCCTCGTCAAGGGCAGCCAAACCCTGAGGTTTCGTGTGCTGGCAGGAGGGCCCGCTCGCGTTGCCGCCGGATGGCAGAGCGCAGGCTTCGAGCACAAGGTCCCCCGCCAAGTCATCCACGTGCCCCTGGTCGCGGGGCGCGCCAGCTACGAAATCTGCGCCTAGCGCCCTTCTGGCCGACCAGCGGACTTCGGCCTCGAGCAGGTGGGAACCTCGGCGGCGCCCTCGTCAAGCAGCATGCCTCCCTCGAGGGGTAGCGCGAGCCGCCGCCCCTCACAGGTTTCCAGAACGAACGCATCCTCCCGCAGACCGACATACCATCCCCAGCGACGAACCCCGCTGTAGGAGGGCAAGGCATCGGGGGACTTCAACAACGTCGAAAGCCTCCACTCGCGAGCCTTGCCAGCCCGAGGCACGATTCGGACGAGTACCGGATCCCCATCTTCCGGCTCCAGCATGTCACTTCCGAACACGGACAGCAGAAAGCGCCCATCATTCGAGACGTAAACAATTCTTTCCGGCGTCTCGGCTCTCCAGAGCAAACGGGGGGTGATCTGAAACCAGGAATTCGCCTGCCATACAAGCTCCTGGCCCTCGACGGGGCCGGCCGCATAAACATCCGTTGCTCCACGCTCCCAATCGAGCACGCCGATGTAACGACGATTCTGAGACCATGACACACGAGCCCCATCGACGAGGAGAGGCGCCACCGCCAAGGCCGAGGACGGGGCAAAAAGGAGGAGGCCCGCGACGGCAACTGCGCTCGCCTTCATGAGAGTACGGTGGTGACCCGACAACCGGGAAGCATCGTCTGTACAGACTCGCGAACGAACTCGAGGTGGCGCTCTCGGAGCTTGCGCCCAAGGTTCATCACGCTTTCTTTGTCGCCGAATTCGCCGTCAGCGTCACGATATTCGTCGTTGTTCCCAAGGGTATGGCCGAACTCGTGTGGGGCCACGTAGAAGTTCTTCACAGTCGGGCTCCCCAGCTTGAACGTGGCCTCATGGGGCAAAACGTCGAAGCTAAATAGAAAAATCTGGCGTGTGTGGAACTGCACCTCTGCCCGAGGCCGGGGCGGTGCGTCCAGTGCCTTTGTGACGAGGACTTCCCAGTGCGGATCCGTCTCGACCTTCTGGATGTCGAAAGTCAAGCTCAAGCCTTTGTCCCCGTAACGCTGCAAAACTCTTTGGGCCGCATCAGACGGGCGAGCCCCCTTTTGTTCCTGCACCAAAAACCGAGCCTTTCGACTCCACACGGACCAAACCAGCCGATCGACCGCGCCATGGAATTTGGCCTTCTCGGCAGCCGTCCAGCGACTCAGGCCTGGCTTGGCAGCCCAGGCGTATCGCCACTCCTGTCGAACCAGGACGTTCCCACTTTCGAGATTCAGGTCAAGGGTTGCCCAGGCTTCTTCCCGTATTAGGTTCTTCAGGAGCTTTTCCATGGCGCGAAGCGGTTATTGTCTCGCACATGACGGGCATGAATCAATCAATTTGGAAGACGCAAAGAGCCCTTCCAGGGGGCAACCGGCGGTATCCACTCGAGGGCTTCGCCACGTCAAGGAGCGAGCGATTTGTGATAAGACCTGCCCCGCTCCCGTGAAAATTCTCTACGTAAGCCAGTACTTTCCCCCCGAAATGGGCGCTCCCGCAGCCCGCGTGTACGAACTGTCTCGTGCCTGGGCCGCCCTGGGACACGACGTGACCGTCCTGACTGGATTTCCCAATCACCCCACGGGCGTCATTCCCGCCGAATACCGGGGCGAATACCTCCGCCGGGAAATCGTGGATGGCATCAAGGTGGTGCGGGTTCCGATTTACGCTGCAGCCAACAAGGGTTTGCTCAAGCGGAGCCTGAACTACGCTTCGTTCAGCGCCAGCGCCACTTTGGTGGGGCCCGCCGTCACAAGCCGCCCCGACGTGCTCATCGCCACGTCTCCCCAGTTTTTGTGCGGCGTCGCGGGCCGGCTCGTGGCCTGGGGAAAGCGGGTGCCTTTCGTGTTCGAGGTCCGCGATCTTTGGCCCCGCAGCATCGTCGAGGTGGGTGCCATGAAAGCGAACTCGCCCGCCGTGAAGGTGCTGGAGCTCCTCGAGTGGGCTCTTTACAAAACCGCTGACCACATCGTCGCCGTCACGGAGTCTTTCGTCGACGAGATTGCGGCCACCGGTGTGTCGAAGGACAAGATCTCCGTCGTTACCAACGGCGTGGACCTCGAGCTTTTCCAGCCCGGGGAACGCGCCAGCGCCCGAGCGGCGTTAGGGCTGCCTTCGGATAAGTTCATCGCCACCTACGTTGGCACGCATGGCATGGCTCACGGGCTCGACCTCTTGCTTGACGCCGCCCAAGCCCTGAGGGCCAAGCCCATTCATTTCCTGCTCGTAGGCGAGGGAGCGGAAAAGGCTGCGCTCAAGCAACGCGCCCAAAGCCAAGGGATCAACAACGTAACTTTTTGGGACCAGCGCCCCCGAACAGAGGTCGCCAAGATCCTGAACGCCTCGGACCTATGCCTGGTGCTCCTGCGAGACAAGGGGCTGTTTCGCACCGTGATCCCGTCGAAGATCTTCGAGTTCATGGGGGCGGGGCGCCCCATCCTGACCACTGTCGATGGCGAGTCTCGAACGATCATCGAGACCGCGGGCGCGGGCGTGTTTTCTTCTCCTGGTGACGCGAACGCGCTCGTAGCGACGCTGGAAGCGCTGCTGGGACCGGACGCGGGCCAGCGGCTCGAGGCCATGGGGCGAAGTGGCCGGGCCTACGTGGAGGCGCACTACAGCCGGCCCGCACTGGCCGCAAGGTATCTGGAAGTTCTGCAGCGTGTCGCCGGTGCGTAGGGGAGAATCGCCCCATTTCGCAAGCGCACAACGCCACACCTGCAGGATGCGTGCGTAACCAGCGTGTGTCCTGGTGTATGCGTGCGTTCGTGGATTGGCGTTTTTCTGAGTAGTCGCTACAATTGCGGTCCCTAATGCGAGATATGTGAGGAGTCGGTGTGAGATCAGCAGGTGTCGCATTCTTGCTTTCGTTGGTGGTGGCGGCGTTTCTGACTCCGGTGGCCCGTGGGTTTGCTCTTCGTTTCGGCTGGCTGGACCACGCGCGCGGATCCCGGAAGATTCACGGGAAGCCCATTCCCAGAATCGGGGGCGTGGCCATCATCCTGGGGTTCTTGGCCCCCCTAATCGCTCTGGCGATTTACCAAACCGGAACGGGCAAACTCTTCTATCAAAACGAGCTCCGTGCCTTCGGGCTGATGGCAGCCGGTGTGGTCATCGGCCTTCTGGGCCTGTACGACGACATCAAGGGCGCCAACGCCAAAAAGAAGCTCAGCGTGCAGGGCACCCTGGCCGTGGCCCTCTATCTTTGCGGCTTCAAAATTCAACAACTGGCGACCCCCTTCGGGTTCACCATCGATCTCGGGCAGTTCGCCTTGCCCTTCACCGTCTTCTGGATCGTGGGCGTGATCAACGCCCTCAACCTCATCGACGGACTCGATGGCCTGGCGGGCGGCGTGGCCTTCTTCGCGGTGGGCACCACCTTCGTCATCGCGTTCATGCGAGGTGACGCGCTGATGATGCTTTTCATGGCCTGCCTGGGCGGCGCCGTGTTGGGCTTTTTGTTTTATAACTTCAACCCCGCGTCCATCTTCATGGGGGATACGGGCTCGATGTTTCTGGGCTTGGTGCTGGCTGTGGGCTCGATCCAAACCAGCCAGAAATCCTCCACGGCGGTGGCGATCTTGATCCCCATCATCGTGCTCGGTTTGCCCATCGCCGATACGCTCATGGCCATGGGGCGCCGGGCCTTTCGCGGCCGGCCCATCTTCAGCGCCGACAAGGAGCACATTCACCACCGCTTGTTGGCCCTGGGGCTTTCCCACCGCAAGGCCGTGCTGGTGCTCTATTCGGCCTGTGTGGTGCTGGCTGCCGCAGCGCTGTCTTTGGTGTACGCCAGCAGCCTGCAAACCGTGGTGATTCTCACCTTCCTGGGCGCTTCCTTCGTGGTGGGCATGAGGTCCATCGGCCTGTTCCGCATCGAACACGCCAGCCAAATGGGGAAAAAGCGCCAGCGTAACCGACGCCTGCGGGCGGCGGTGCGCGCCGCTGGTGAGCGTCTCTCCCACGCCGAAAGCCCCGACGACTTGTGGGAGAGCGTGCGGGTGCTGGAAGATGATTTCGAGGCCGCCAGCCTGGGCCTATGTTTGCTTTCGCCGGGCAAAAAAACGGACGTTCACGTGCGCCGCTACACCACCCGCGAGCTGACCGAGGGGACCGCAGCGTTGAGCCGCTCGATCGAGTTTCAGGGCGAGTTCAAGGGCGCCCTTGAGCTGGCCTGGACGGACGGCCGCTTGGAGATCGACCGCGACGACGAAATCGCTGCCGAGGTTCTGTGCGATCACCTCAGCAGCGCCTGGAAGCGGGTTCACGAAACCCTTAGCGACCAGCGGCCGCGCCCCACCACGCGGGGCAACCTCAGCATCGTATCCTGAGGCCACGCCGGCAAGCCCGTTCAGCCCCCGCCGGTGAGAGCGTCTAACCGTGCGCGCTGGCGAAGGGATTCGATGCGAGCCAGGGCTTGGTGTGAGGGCTCGTGCTTCGGATCCAAGCGCAAAACGGCCCGGTAGCCATCCACGGCCTGGGTGTAGAAGCCTCCGGCCTCGGCCGTAGTGGCCAGGTTGTACCAGGCGCCAATGTTGTTGGGGTCGATGCTGGTGGCGGTTTGGTAGTCGCGCAGGGCGCGCGGGGTGTTGCCGCGCTGGCTGTTGGCCTGCGCGGAGAGCATGTAGGCCTCCGCCACGTTGCCCCCGCCACCCTGGAGGGCGCGTTTGAGCCCCTCGAGGCCCCGCTCGAGCTCGCCCCAAGACTCGAGGCGCATGGCCAGGTACACGCGTTGGCGGGCCAGCGCGAGGTCGTTGGGGTTGAAGCCGGCCGCGCGGGTGGCGATCGTGAGGGCCTGTTGCAGGTTGCCCCGGCGCTCTTCCACGACCGAATGCAGGTGAAGCGCGCTCGGCTGCCGCGGCTCCCGCGCCACCAGCGCGGTGACCTGTTTTTCGGCGGCGTCGAGGTCCTTTTCGTTGAGAGCCAGCTGGATGCGCAGCAGGGCCAGTTCGAAGGCATCGGCCTTCAGCGCGTTCGCGTGATCCAGGGCCTGCCGGGGCGGGGCGCCTGTAGCTTGGCGGTGCACGAGGGCCCGGCTGACACCCAGGGCCACGGCGGCCGTTTGCGGGGCCAGACTGGCCACCTGTTCGTGCGTGGCTTTGCGGACGAAGAGCTCGTCCAGGATCGACCACTGGCTTCCGGGGTCCAGATCCATGGCGATCCGATATTCCACCAACGCCTGGTTGGGCCGGCCAAGTTGCCACAGGGTGGTGGCGGTGGCCCGGTGCACGTTCGCGCAGTTGGGACAGAGGCGGGTGGCCCGGTTGAGGGCGGCGAGACGGGGCGAGCGCGTGCCCTCCCGCAGTGGCTCCGCCGTGGATTGGGCCAGCGGGAAGAAATAGTCGGTGGGGTGCACGCGGGCGGCCGCCACGGCCAGCGCACCCCGGGCCGCGGGCTCGACCTCATGCAGGTGCGCGTCGAAGGGTTGCGCGGTCACGAGCGTCACACCGCCCGTCACCAGGCCTGCTACGGCGGCGGCGAGTGGCAGCCAGGTGCGGGTGGGGCCTGCCTGGCTTGGGCGGCGGCCTCCAAGCAGGCGTCCCAGTAGAACGCCCCCCAAGGCGGCAAAAGGCAGGCGCAGGCCCAAGGTCTCGAGGCCAAAATCGAAGACGTTGTGGGCCAGCAACGCCACCAGGGCCGCCAGCAGCGCCGCCTCGACCCGGTCGCGCAGCAAGCGCCGGCGCACGATGGCGATGACGTAGCCACCAGCCCCCAGGAGCAAGGCGAACCCGAGCCAGCCAAGCTCGATGAGGTACTGTAGCGGCTGATTCTCCACGAAGTTCTGTTGCACGGGGCTCGAGAGGGACCGGTACGCGGGGTATACGCGATCGAAGGCCCCACGGCCGATGCCGGCGGGATGAGCCCACAGCACCTTCAAGGCATCGATCCAGACGTCCGTTTTCTCCCCGGGCTGGGCGATGCGGGTGCGGGCCAGCTCGTCGAGAATGGGCAAGGCGCCGAGGGCCACTGCGAGGCCCAGTGTGAGGGCCACCAGCCCCAGGGCTACAGGAACGCCAACCGGGCGGCGGCGGGCCTCTGGGTCGTCGCTCCCCCGGGGCAAGCAGAGCACCAACATGCAGGCGCCCGCGGACAGGCCCACCAGAGAGCCACGCGAGAGCGTGACCAACGCCGCCGCCCCACAGAGCCCGGCAGCCGCCATCCAGCCCAGGCGAAAGAGCCGGTCACTCGTGAGGAAGGCGCAGGCAAGGGCGGAAAACGCCCCCAGCTCGAAGAATTGGGCCGTGTGGTTGGGGTTGATGAAGGGGCCCACCAACGTGGGCGCGCCGCCCAGCCCGAAGGTGCCGTAGACACGGTCGTAGTTGAGCAAGGGATGGCCGATGCCGATGAACACCCCCGCCACGGCCGCCACGGCCACGGCCTTGACGAGGAGAGGCCCCTGGCCACGGCGCCCGGCTGACAGGTTCAAGCTGACAAGGAAAACGAGCAAAGCCAACCCGCTCCGCAGAAGCTCGATACGGGTGGTGACGGGATCCAGGGACAGGGGAAACGAGGTAAAGGGGGGCGGGGGGCCGTTTGTGAGCAGGGCGTTGCCCGCCGGATCCAATCTGCCCCGCAAGCCCCACGGTAGGGGCAGGGTTTGAAGTAGCGGCATCACCACCAGCACCGCCAGGGGCCAGGCGTAGCGGGCCCCGCGCCAGGGCTTTCCCATGCCCTGGTTCGCGATGAGGAGGCTCGCGAGTGCGAGGGCCCCCAGGGCAACTGCCGCGAGCATGGCGGGCTTGTGAACCGTACCCACAGCCAGGGGGGCCCAAAGCAGGAGCAGGCCCATCGCCACCAAACTGGCAAGGTGTGCCGGACCCGCAAGGGCGGCCAGCCGGGATTCCGGTGCGCGGGGGGGAGCCGCCATCCTTAAGGGGGGGTCGAGGAGGGAGAGGAGTGGCGCCGAGGAGGGCCGGAGAGCAGGAGTCGGAGGGAGGAGTCGGAGGAGTCGGAGGAGGAAAGGGTCTGAGCCGCGGCCCTAGAACAGCCGCTCTTCCACCACGAGCACGTCTCCGGGCAAGAGCGGCACGTTGGGGGAGCGGCCTTCGCTGATATCGGCCACGGGAAGCGTTTGGCTCTTTACGGCGCCCTTGGCCTCACGCCTCAGGGTCACTTTGTTCTTCGCTGCGATCGGGGTGAAGCCACCTGCGGCAGCTATCGCGTCTACGATCGTCATGCGGGGGAAGTAGACCACCGAGCCGGGTTTTTGCACCTGACCCAACACCGCAATCTTGCGGCTGTTCCACTCCTTGACCATGACGGAGACCTGCGGGTTTTTCAGGTAGCCGTCTTTCAATTTGTCGGCGATGAGCCTCTGCACCTCGCCGCTGCGCAGCCCCACCACTTGAATGCGTCCGGCGAAGGGATAGTCCACCGTGCCATCATCCGAGATGCGGAACTCCCCGGACAGATCTTCTTCTCCGTAGACCCTGACCACGAAGACATCGTCGATGCCCATGGTCTCGTCCGGCGGTAGCAACTGGGCCAGATCAGGGTTTTGAGCCAGAGGCCGTCCCGATTGGCATGCGCCGGCTAGCAAGGTCGCCCCCAGCAAGAGAAAAAGCCTCATCTGCGCCATGGTCAGTCCGGCATGATGACGCCGGAACGAAAACGAATCAAGAGTTTGCCTGCCCCGGGGAGAGAACACGGAGGCGGGCCGCACGAGCTTCGGCACCCGCCCCTCATCCTCAGTAGGTCACACCCAGGCGCGCAAGAACGAGGTGCTTCGTGTAGTCGAAGCCCGCCGAGTTGGGGAAGAGCTCTTGATAGTTGCTGTCGTTGACCGTGGCGATGTACGAAGCGCCCAGGAAAAACCAGTTGGCCACGAAGAGGTCGGCCTGTGCGCCGGCCTGAACCACGTTGTCTTTCCGCTCTTCGGCACCGGGTACGATCGATCCCCGGTAGCGGCGCGCTTCGTAGCGGGCAAATGCCGTGAGCATCATGCGGGTGGCCACGTTGGCACTGAACGAGACGTAGGGAGAATCCACGTCGAAGAAGTTCGCGATCACCGGCGAGTTACGGAACTCACGCCGGTATCCCACCATCAATTTAGTCAAAGGAGTGGGGGCGTAGCTTAGCTCGGCCACGGCGCCCAGGTTGCTGAGGCCCGAGGTGTTCTGCACGGAGCCCGTGTAAAAGCCATTCAGGTAGCCCACGCCCACGTGGAGGTTCAGCTTGTTGGTGATGAGGCCACGCAAGCCCAGCAAAGTACGCAAGGGATAGGAATCCTGGCGTGCCAGGTTCGCCGGAGCGTCATCGGGATTGAAGTAATCGATGTAGCCTTGCGACGCCTGTACGAACAGCGAGGTCTTGGGCAGCCAGCGCCACGAAAGGTCGAGCGTGAGGTCGTGCCCCATGTGGTTGGCGTACTTGAGGGCCTCGGTCTCGAACACGTTCACCATGTTCGAGTAGCGCAGCATCATCTGCAGGCGGCCGCCGCCCGGTGCGTAGCTCAGCTGCAAGCCCGCCATGTTGTAGATACGGGTGATGTTGCCCGTGCCGGCGCCGTAGGGCGGTTCCTCAAAACGGGCGAACTGGTCGGTGAGCGATACATTCAGAGGAGCGTTCGGGTTGAAATCAACCAGGGCCGAAAGCACGGGGTTGAAGGCCCGCTGTTGCTTGGCGTTGTCGTCGTCCGTCAGGAACTCGCGGTAAAGCAGGGTGGCCGTGAGGTCGTAGTAAAGACCCGTGGGCATGGCCCCACCCCGCTCGCCGTTCGTCAGCTCGAGGAAAGGCACCACACGCAGCACGGGTGCTGCCACGCGGTTGTTGTTCTGGAAAAAGACGTTGGTGTCGTAGCCAGCTTCCAGGCCCACGCCTGCGTGCAGCACCGAGCTTTCGCTCAGTTTGACGCCGCCCATTTGGCCCAAGTTGGCCTTTTGCGGCAGGAAGGCGATGCCCAGGCTCGTGTCATGGCCGAGCTGCTGAAGGCCCTGGGTGCTTTGCATTACACCCTGCGCGTGAGCGACAGAGGCACACAGGGTGAAGGCTAGAGCTATCGCTAGTCTCGAGAAGCGAATCGTCATTGGAGGCGGAGGAGGTTGTGGGTTGCAGGAACCGCCAGGCGGGCCTTAGATGAAGGGGCTCGCGGCAGGAGGTCGCTCGTACACCGGATCGAGAGTGCCCGGCTGGGTGCCGTCGTCCTTGCGGACATCGGGCGAAACTTCCACATCCACTTTCGTTGCCCCCACGAACTGAAGTTCTTCTCCAACACAGCCCTCCGCCTCCGCGCCCAGAATCTGGACCTTCTGATTGACGATCGTGATTCGCGTGTACTCGTGTGTGGCCGCCCCTTGATCGTTGCGGGCCGCGGCGTCTTGCAGGTTCTGCAGCGCCTTTTCGAGAATGTTCATGTTTGCGTTCGACTGCACCACCTTGTCGGTGAGGCAGTTGAGTCGGATGACGTCTTTTTGTTTCCGGGCGTCGTCGACCATCTGATTCAGCCTCTGCGAGGTCTGCATCATGTTGGTGCGGTACATCTGTGACTGGGTGAGCATCTCCTGCGGGGAGATGTCGGCCCGCTGAGGCACGGTGACATCGACGGCGGGCGCGCCCTCGGCCGAGCCCTGCGGTTCTGCAGGCGTTTGGGCCATGGCGATTTGGCTGAAGAAGGTCGCCCCAACCAGGATTTTGAGCACCCGAGACATCATTCGACCTCTTTCTTAAGAAAACGAACCCGCCTGGGAAGGCGAATCCGATCTGACGCAATATACGAGCAGGTTTAGCGTTGTGTCAACTCTTGTCAGAGTAGGCATCTAGCCTACATCTGGTTGATTTTATGTGGTTCGTGGTGAGTTTGTAACGTCGGTAACTTGTCATGTTGCCGGATGTTACGAGGCCCTCTTTCCGAATCGGACGTTTGGGCAATGATCTCGAGGGGGCCTTCAACGAAAGCGACCGGCGGGCCGATCGAAACCAGCCGCCGGTCGAATGTCAGGTGATGCGATTTAGGACGACGCCTGGAACACGAAGGGGAACGACACCTCGACGCTGCCGCCCGAGGGACGGGTGAAACGCCAGTTCTGAATGTTCTTCTTGATGCACTGTGCGACTTCGGAATCGCCCATGGTGTCTTGTTCGATGGTGATGCCTGTCACGGTGCCTTCGGGAGTGATGGTCCAGAACACCACGATCTTGCCGCTCAGGCTGGGGTTGCGCTTGAGGGACTTTTCGTAGCAGACCTTTACGGCGCCCAGGCGCAGCTTGACCTCCTTGGCCACCACGCTCGGGTCGAGCTCGCCGTCCACGGAGGGGGCCGCGCTGCTCACCACCGCCTTGACGGATTTTTCGCCGCCCACGCTGCCGGTGCTGGCGCCTTCGATGCTGCCGCCGCCGCGCAGGCCGCTGATGCTGGCCACCTTGCCGCTGCCTCCCGCGCCGGCCTTCACGCCCCGCAGGCTGTCGTCGCCCGTGGCCACGGACAGGCCGCCCACGCCCTCGAAGGCCTTTTCTTGGTCGCGATCCACGTCGCCCTTGCCCAGCACGTCGGCGATGGCGCCTTCACCGTCGGCGCGGGCGCCGAGCAGCTTCAGGATGCCCGTGTTTTGCACTTGTTCGGCGATCTTGGCACGGCGCTCGGCCTCGGCCCGGGCGCGCTCTTCGGCGATCTTCTGCTTTTCGGCCTCGGTGAGCGCCTTTTTCGGCTCGGCCGATTCGGTGGGCTTCTTGGGAGCCTCTTTTTTGACGATCTCTTCCTTTTTCTCTTCAGGCTTGGTGTCGTCGACCTTCTTGACCTCTTCGGGGGGAGGCTCGGGCTTTTTCTTCACCACCATCTGCACGAAGCGGTCGGGTATCTCTTCGATGTCGGGCTTTTTCGGCCAGTCGACGCTGCGCAGATAGATGATCATGCACAGGTGAACCACGAACGAAGCCGACGCGATCGAGGTGAAGAACCAGTCGAGATCGCCCGAGAGGCTTCCGCGCACCGAGGCGGGCAGCTGGGGCCGGGGCTGAGGCGGGGGCGGGGTGACGAACTGAAAGAGGATGGTGAGGTCGCCCACGGTGATCTTGCCGCGGGCCCGCTCGTCGAGCGGCAGATCCCAGCCCTGCCCGCTTTTTTGGATCTTGCCGTTTTGTTTGAGCTGGGCGAGCGAGATGATCTCCTGCCCCACGGCGATGCGGGCGTCCATGCCATCGGCGAAGTGGGCCATGTAGCCCTTGGGGCCAGCCTCGAAGAGCATCCAGGTGCGGGGCAGAGCGTCCGAGGGCACCACGAACATGTTCTTCGCGGACTGGCCCACGCTGATGTTCTCGCGCTTGCGCACCAGCCGCTCTTCGACGATGCGCCCCCCCTGAATGATGCCGATCCGGAGAATGCGCGGCTTTGCCGCCCCCTCAGCTGCCTGCGTCGCCATGTTCATCCTCTCCGGTCTCAAAACGGTGCCCGCGAGACACTGTCAAGAATCTTCGGCAGGAAGTCCTGTTTCAGGTCTTGCCAATCGTAGTTGATGCTCGATTTTTGGAGCACGTAGAAGGCCTCGGGCTTTTGAATCTTCCCCTCTATTCGGATCTCCTCTTCAATCCTGTAGACCTTCTTTCCGCCCTTTCCGCGCTCGACCCGTACTTTGGGGGCTTCGTCCCCCGCAGCGGCAGCGGCGGGCAGGGGTTTGTCCTGCGCGTGGGCGCTGCGCACGCCGGGAACGAGGCCCATGAAAAGGGCAAGGGCGCCCACGAAGGCACTTGGGATGATCACACCTTTCACGAGCTGTCGCATGGTGCTGGGCCTGGGCTTCCGGGTGTCTTGGGCGAGGGACGAGGTCATTGTGCGGCTCCCGCGCCCACGGCCGGTTGCTCCGCTTTTGCGGCGTCCTCGGGGACCTTCTTCGCGGCACGGGCGGCTTCGCGTTCGAGGCGCTTCTTTTCTCGTTCGATCCGCTTTTCTTCCTTCGAGATCTTCTCCTGGGCCTCGGCGATGTAGGGGTCGGAGAGATCGTCTTTGGGCAGGCGGGCGCCCAGCATCTGCTTGTAGCGCTGAAGGTACGAGATGGCCGTGTTCATCTGGGCGATCACGTCCTGGCCAGGCATCTTGTCGGCGTCCAGGTAGAGAATGCCCAGGTTGAAGACCACGTCGGCGTAGTTCGAGAAGAGCTGCAGCGCCCGGTCGTACGCAGACTTGGCCTTGGCGTAGTCTTTGTTGCCCCGGTAAGCGCTGCCCAGGTTCATGAAGGCTTTGGCGAAGGTGGGCTGTAGCTGCGTGGCCCGCTCGAGCGCAGGCACGGCTTCGCGGAAATTCTTGGCGGTGAGGTAAAGGCCACCCAGGTTGTTCCAGGTCAGGGCGTTTTCGGGCCGGGCCGATACCGCTTGCTTCAGGAGCTCGATGGCGCCGGGGATGTTCTCCTTTTCCACCTCCATGAAGGCCAAGAGCTGGTACACCTCGGCCTGTTCGGCGGGCGAGGCGTTGTTTTTCTGCATGGTCTCCCAGAGCGTGCGCACCCACTCGTACTTGCCGAGTTTGTAAAACGCCTTCGCCATCACGAGCATGGCGGGCGTGTAGCGCTCGTTGCGGTTGAGCGCGGCCTTGGCCAGCTGGACCGCGTCGTTGTAGTGGCCGGCCTGGTACTGCTTTTGTGCGGCCAAGGTCTCTTCCGTGGGGATCACCGCGGGGGGCGGCTCGCGGCGCTTCTTCTTGGCACCCTGCGGCGGGGGCGGTGCCCCCGGGGGTTTCCTGCGCCGCGGCCTCGGGAGCCGGCCAAGGCCAGGCCCAAGGCTAGGCCCAAGGCCAGGGGCGACGAGACGCTGCGTTTGAGAGATGGACGCATGATTACGGGTACTCCAGGCCGATCCGCTCGTCTTTCACGAACGGGAATTCGTCGGGTAGATACTTCGACAGGTTCTCGCGGGCCTTCTTGACGTATTGATTCGTCACGCCCAGCTGCGAGGCCCGGTCGAGGGTGCTGCGCCATTGGGTCTTGGCTTCGTCCTCGATGGGGGTGACGAACTGAAAGACGGCGTCTTTGTATTGGGTCTCGACCATGCCGCAGTCGTCGGGGTTCGACTTGCAGACCTTCTTTTCCAGGCTCTTGACGTCGGCCGGGGGGTTTTCGGCCTGGAAGATGAGCTTCTGAGCGAATTCGTAGAACACATCACCGCGGCGCAGGAACGAGGCGAGGGTCCAGTTGGCGTCTTTGTAGGCCCAGACCTTTTCGTATTCGTCGCGCAGCTCCTTGGCTTCTTGCGTGAAGGTATCGAAGGCCTTTTTCACCTGCTCGGGCTTCGACGAGAACACCAGCTTCTTGGCCTGGAAGGCCTTGAACTTCTCCTCGAGCAAGAGGAACTCGGCCTTGGCGGCGGCGGCAGCGGCCGGGGTGGCGGGGGCCAGGCCGCGCGCCTGGAATTCGTCGCGCACCTTCTTGTAGGCGTCGAGCGTGGCCCGACGGTCTTTGCCTTGCTCGGCGATGACGGCCAGATCCATGTAGGCATTGACGACATAGTCGCCAGCCTCGGCCTCGCCCTTGAAGCGCTTGAGCAGGTTGCTCAGGCACTTTTGGTGACGGCTCGTGTCCTTGAGTTTGCGGTAGGCGTTGCAGGCAAACGAGTAGGCCTGCGCGGCGTCGCCCGGCTTTTCGGCCGCGGTGTCGGCAAACTTCAGGTACATGGTGGCGGCGCGATCGTACTGCTGGTCGTTGTCGAGCAGCTGCGCGGCGATGCCCAGCGCGTCCTTGCGGTGCTCGAAGTCGGCGAACTTCGGGTCCTGGGCGATCTTCACGTAGTAGCCGACAGCCTGGTCGAAGTTGAAGAAGCGGCGGTGGTTACGGGCTGCGTTCCAGACGGCGTCACGCGCCAGGGCGGAATCGGGGTAGTCCCGCGCCAGGCGCTCGTAACATTTCGTGGCCTCGTTGAACTGGTAGAGCCGCTCGTAGATGACGCAGGCGTTGTTGAGGTTCGTGGGCGCGTCCTGATCCTTGGGATCGCCGTTGACCAGCTCGATGAGGTCGAGGGCCAGGCCCACATCGATCTCGGTGCTCACACCGCCGCGGCCGGCGCCGCCTGCCGCAGCAGGTTTTCCAGGATCGGCCGCTCCGGGGCCGCCCGTGACCAAAGCGATACCGCCGGCCCCTTCTTCGCACATGGTGAGCTTGCGGTCCGTGCCCTGCTCTTCGTTGTCGATGGCGAGCTTCACACGGTCAGCGATGACCTTCGATTTGACGGAGCGCCGGATCTGGTCGATGCGGGTCAGGTATTCCTTGGCGCTCGGGTCTCGGCCGCAAGGCGATTCGACGAAATCGTCGGCCACCTGAAGCAGACGCCCGAGGGCGCAGTCTTTTTGCTTTTCGTCCTCGACCCCGTAGTCGATGAAGTAGGTCTTGAGGATGGCGTCGTAGGCCTTGAAACCGAGTTCGCTCTTCGTGCCACAGAACTGTTTGGCGATCTGGGTCAGGCGCCCGCGCGCTTCCGGCCAGTTGCGGTAGCGCAGAAGCTCGACGGCGGCTGCGTACTTGAGCTCGTCGACTTTCTCGGTTTGCAGGTTGTTGGTGTACCAGTCGATTGCGGACACATACTTCTGCACCGCCTCGGACATGGGCAGGGGGCTGACCGGCGCCTTGGTGTTGGTCTCGTCCGGGATGGGGGGCGTTTCGTACTGCCCGGCCTTGGTCATCCGGTCCATGAGCTCTTCATAGGACTTGATGATGCGGAAGGCGGCGTCTTCCTGGTACTTGTTGTCCTGCTCGCTGTCGCGAACCAGGGTGTACGCGTTGACGGCCCGTTCGAGCTGGCCCGAGTAATAGAGTGCGTCGGCGTAGTAGGCCGAGAACTCGTACGCCCGCTTCGAGTCTGGGTAGACCTGCAGGTACTTTTCGTAAAGATCAGCCGCGGCGGCATACATCTGCCGGCAATTGTCGAGATCGGCCTGGGTGGGTGTGCCCTGAATCTGGCCTTTGCAGGCCTGGGCGGCGGCGTGAACGCCCGTGGCGGCAGAGAGCAACGCATCTTCCGAGAGCTGCTGGGCGGCGGCGAGTGCGTCGGGGTTGTCCTTGTTTTGCTCGTACCAGGCAGAGCCCTTGCTGTAGTTGCGGCCGAGAGCTTCCCGCTCTTTGGCGGCGGCCACCAAGTTGCGGTCGCGCTCGTAGGCGCGCACGATCTTGTCCTGAACCTGGGGCGCTTCGGGACTGTAGGGCCAAAGTTCGAGCACGGTCTTGAACACCTCGATGGCCTCAACGTACTTCGTGGTGTCGAAGTACATGTCGCCCAGACGCTGGTAGACCTCGCGCACGTGGGGCTCGGTCTCGCGGCCCTTGTAGTATTTGCGGGCCCTCTGCAATCCCGTTTCGGGATCGGGCAGGGTGTCACCGTCCCAGTCGGGCTCGGAGAAGCTGATGGCGAGGTATTGCACCGCCTCGGGACGCAGATCGGAGCCGAAGGTCTCGCCCTTGGCCTTTTTCACGTCGGCGAACTTTACGAGCTCGTCGAAGGACTCGATGGCCTTTTGGAAGCGGTTGTCGCGGTAGTACGACCAGGCCAGCTTGTAGAGGGCCTTGTCGTAGTAGTTCGAGTCTTTGAACGCCAGCACGCGGCTGTAGGCGGACACGGCCCCTTCGAGCTCGCCGTTGTCGAAGTGGATTTCGCCCACGCGGGTCCAGCCTTCGGGCAGGAACTTGGAGTCAGCCCGCACGGGCTTGCAATCGGCGTAGATGTCTTCGAGGGGGCGCCCTGCGGAGCTCTCGCTGTCGGCCACGGGCGTGGGGGGATCCAGCGGGCGGAACTTGTTGGCGCAGGTGAGCGCCAGCAGCACCTGCTTGGCTTCGGGCTCTTGGCCCATTTCACTGTGGCAAAAGCCCAGGAGGTAATAGGCCGCATCGAGTAGACGGTAGTTGGGGAAATCCACCAGCATGCGCCGGTAGAGGTCGATGGTGCGGCTGTAGTTCGCGAGCGGCGGCGCGTCGGTGGGCGGCGTGCTGGAATCGAGGGCCTTTTGGTAGGCCTCGGTGGCCGTCAGGAATTCCTCCGACGACTTTTCGTAGTAAAGCTCGGCCAGCCGGAACATGGCATCCGGCGTCCAGCGTTTGTCGCTGGGGTATTTGCGCAAAAACGCCTCGAACATGGCGATGGCGTCCATGCGGCGTTGTTTTTCTTCCTGCTCGTTGAGCGCGATCTGAGGCTCGTACTTGCCGCGGATCTGGGCCATGCGGCGCTGATGCGTTTGCTGGATGACGGCGCTTGCGGCTTCCCGGTAGCCCTTCACCGCTTCGGCGTAGCGAGCTGCGTCCTGGGCGAACTCTTCGAGCTGCTTGGGATCGATGGGACGTGCGGGAGGGCCCGCGAGCGAGGTGCCCCCAGGTACCGCCAAAGTGGCCGAGGCCAGGGTGGCCCAGGCGAGGACGACCGCGCCCAGGCGTTTGCGGCTGCTTCCCATGCGACGCCCCTTTGCCACGGCCCCCTGCCCTGCGGGTTGCCCACTGATGCTCGTGTTGCTCATTGTTCCTGCTCGAGGATGTCTCGGAAGTCCTCATCCAGCGCCTTGAGCTCGTTCTTTTGCTGGGTGATGAGCTTCGAAAGTTTGTCCGTCTTGTCGTCTTTGAGACCCCAGGCGACGTCGATGAGCCCCACGTCGGATTGAACCACCACGTCGTAGAAGCGTTCTTTCACGCGGCCCACGATGGTCTGAGCCAGCCCCCCCCCGACGTCTTGCGATTCGGTGGTGAGCGCCGTGAGCTTTTCCTCGGCGGACTTGAGGTTGCCACGCTCGGCTTCGAGCCCCTCCCTCAGGGTGGCAAGGCGCACCTCGGCGGCCTTGTCGACCCGATCGTCGAAGGTGGCGACGTTGCGCTGCACTTCGTCGGCGCGGGCCAGGATCGTGATCATGCGATCGAAGTTCTGCTGGTCGCCGGGGGGCATCTTGTCGCGGGCGTTGCGCATGATCTCCGCCTCTTCCTTTATGAGGTCGGAGAGGCGAATCACCGCGTAGCGCTCGCCTTCGCCGGCGGCGCCCGCGGCGGTGTTCTGGCGGGCCGCGTCTTCCACCTGGCCGCGCAGCACGTCGCTTTTGGCCCGCAGCTCGGAGATCGTCCGGCGCACCTCGTCCGCCTGGCGCTTGACGTCCGCTGGCGTGACCTTTTGCTCGGTCTTCGAGTGCCGGTAGTACTGCTCGATCGCCACGAGCTCGGCCTCGAGCCCCTGGATGAGGACGTTGATCTCGGAGACCCGGCCATCGAGGGTGTTGAGCTGCCCCTTTGTGCCGCGATCCCGCTTCTTCAGCGCTTCGGCGGTGAGCGGAAGGTCTTTGAGCTGGGTTTCGAGCGTGCCGCGCTCGTCATCGTTGCGGGCCAGGGCTGCTTTGTCTTCAGCGCCGAGGTAAGGCCCAGCCATCGTGCGCAGCTTGGCGACGAAGCGGCGGCGCAGGTCCAAGGTCGTGTTCAGGACCTCGGAGGATTCCGTGCGCACTTCGGCGAGGTCGGGGAAGATGCCCACCTTGCCCTGCCCGGTGATGGCGGCGTCGAGCCGGCGCATGAGTTCTTCCGATTCGTCGATGCCACGCTTGATCTCGCCCACGTCGGAGGCAAGCACCAGCACCCGCTCGACCTCGGGTTCACCCCGGACCCACTTGACCGCGCCTTCGGGCACGAAGATCGAGATGTCGAACTTGCCGAGGTCTTGACCCACCAGGTTCTGGAAAAAGGCGGGGTCGTTGGCGGAGCGATCGAGCTGGGTGACCAGCTCGCGGTAGATCGGCTCGAACTCTTCGCGCGTTTTGCCGAAGGTGTCGCTGGCCACGTAGAAGTTCGACAGGCGCAGGTTCAGGTTGCCCATCAACAAGCCGCAGCTCCGGAGCGCGGGGGCTGTCGGGGTCCTGCAAGAAGAAGCAGGTCGAGCGCGCGGTAGGCGGTTTTGTAGTCGCCCGACTTGATCGCCGTCCACGCTGATTCGTACATCGCGTCGCCGAAGTGCTTCGACGTGCGATCCACCGAGACGTACATGGCCTTGGCCTGGTCGAGCTGCCCGCGGTCGAAGTAGATGCGGCCAAGCGCGATGCGTGCCAGCTCTTGCACCTCTTGGTCGTTGGCGCCCTTGGGTTCGAGCTTGAGCACGTTGTCGAAGCCCGTGGCGGCGGCGGCCAGATCGCCCTTTTTCACGTAGGCGGTGGCCAGCAGGTAGCGCGACTGCAGGTAGTAGGGGTTCGCCGGCGCAAGCGCGTTGAACACCGCGATGGCCTCGTCGGGCTTGTCGCGCAGGAAGAGATACTTGCCGCGCACGTAGGGCACGGACGGCTCGAGCACGCTGGCGGGGATGTTCGCGAGGCGCTCGAGGTACGTGTCGATGCCCTGGAGGTTGCCCGTTTTGAGGGCGATCTCGACCAGGCGCTGCAGGGCCTGCTGCTCGGAACGCGAGGCGGTCTTTTTCTCGAGGGCCTTCTCGAAATAGCGCTGCGCCCCGAGGAGGTCACGCGAGGCGAAGAGGGACTCGCCCATCAGCACGAGGGCTTCATCGTAGACCCGCGTGTTCGGGAAGCGCTCGATGACGTCGAAGAGCAGCGTGGCCGCTTCGCTGTAGTTACGCAGCTCGAACTGGGTCTGCGCATCCACCAGGCGCCGTTCGGCGAGGTGGGACTCGGGCGGGGAGGTTTCGTGAAAGTTGTTCGAGAGCGTGCGGACACGGGTCTCGAGGTCAATCAGGCTCGAGTTGGCCTTGTCGAGTTCGTCGGCACGGGCCTGCCGGACACCGAGGTGGGGCGCCGATGCAAGGGACAGCAGGCCCCAAAAGGGAACGGCGTTGAGAACCAGAAGTCCCACGAGGGAGCGTTTGCGGGCGAAGCGTTTCATTCAGCGTCCCTTTTCGGCGTTCGGTGGACCCGGAGAGCCTCGGGCCCACCTCTGGGCAGACAGGTCATTTCTTGGTTTCGGTGGTCCCCGACGCCGTGGCCGATTTCGGGGCGCCTTCGGGCGCGATGAGGTTCACGCGGAACTCGACGGCGGGCTTGTCTTCCATGTTGGTGGTGAGACCACCCTTTTCGTAGCCCACCACGCTGACGACCGTGGCCTTGCCCTCGCCCGCCACGAAGGTGTGGCTGGACTTGACGTTGAACTTGTAGCTCTTGAGGTAGCTGAACACCCCGAAGCCCGAGCCCTGGTAGACGAGCTGCACGCTGAGGGTGTGCGAGCCGGGCTGGATGGCGCCGTTGTACACGTCGAACTCGCCCATGTCGGACATGCGCCCGGAGTCGTCGGCTTTGTTCAGGATCTGAACACCGTCGAGCGCGTACACCGCTTTGATGAGGCGAAAGGACGAGCCCATCTCGTTTTTGTGCTTGATGACCGCGCGTGAGGCGCCAATGGTGCCGCCGAGCACGGTCTCTTTGAGCAGGTTGAGCCGGCGCTTCGTCATGAAGACCTGCTCTTTGAGCTCGTTGACGTTGCGTTCGAGAGAGCGGAGGCGAACGGTGTAGGCGCCCCCATCGGCAGGCACCGCCGACGCGGGCATGGCCGCCTGGGCCCCAGCGGCTGCGGTTTCGGCCGGTGCTCCCTCGGCCGGCGCACCCTCTGCAGGCGCAGCCGCGGCCGGCGCCTGCGCCCTGGCGCCCGGCGAACCCCAAGCGAGGGCCCCGGCCAGGAACACCCCAAAAACAACCCCACGTGAAGGAACGATCTTCATTCTAACTGGCCCTCTTGTTTGGCAGTGGGCACCCGTACGGCCCACGATCGGACATCAAGGTTCCGGACATCAAGGTTCCCCTTATGTACCAGGAGTCGCGAGATGGCGTCAAAGTTGTCTCCCTACACACACGGCACCCCCGCCCTGTCCACTGCTCCGTCATATCCTCGACCCCGGGCCGGCCGATGATACCAGATGACGTTTCGCCCCGCGCCGGTGAAAATGTCTCTGTTCAATCCGATGTTTGGACCCCTGCCTCCGGGGTCCAAGGCAGCGGCAGCGTGACCACCTGATTGTTTCGGGCGCGCGGGAGCGGCTGTGTGGCGAATCGTAAGCCGTGAGCGGGCCGCGAGCTTACGTGGGGCAACCCACGAAGTGGCAGCCGCACCCACGGCACCCGTTCTCGACCCACAAGCCGTACGAAGGGACAACGCCCTTCGGCTCAGGGTGTTTCGTCGAACGTGTCCGCGGCGTCGTCGAGCTCGTCCCTCTCTTCAGACGCGGGCTCGTGTTCCGGGGTCGTATCGGGTTCCGCCTCGACGGATTCCTCGACGCTGTCTGCGACGGTCTCGAAGACCAGGGGCGGCGCCGCCTTGAGCGCGTGCCACAGGGCCTCGAGCAGAGGGTTCACGCCGTGCCCCGTGACGGCGCTGATGGCATGGAACGCAACGCCGAGGGCCTCGAAGTGCGCGGCGAGGTCGTCGTTCACCGCCTGCGTGTCGGGCAGGTCCATCTTGTTGAGCGCCACCAAACGCGGACGCGCCGCCAAGCCGGGGTCGTAAAGCTCGAGCTCGCGGGAGAGGGTGGCGTAATCCTCGAGGGGATGACGGGCGGGATCGGGGGAGACGTCGAGCAGAAAGAGCAAAACGCGGGTGCGCTCGAGGTGGCGCAAAAAGCGGTGACCGAGGCCCGCGCCCTCGTGGGCGCCCTCGATGAGGCCAGGCACGTCCGCCAGCACGAAGCTGCGTTCACCGGAAAGACCCACCATGCCCAGGTTCGGGGTGAGGGTGGTGAAGGGATAATCGGCGATCTTGGGGCGCGCGGCGGAGACCCGCGAGATGAAGGACGACTTTCCCGCGTTGGGAAAGCCCACGAGACCCACGTCGGCCAAGAGCTTGAGCTCGAGTTTGGCGGCGCGTTCTTGACCGGGGGTCCCGGGCGCCGCCCGGCGGGGGGCGCGGTTCGTGGAGGTGGCGAAGTGGATATTGCCCCACCCTCCTCGGCCCCCTTTGGCCAGCACGAAGCGCTGCCCGTGTGTGCGCATGTCGGCGATGAGGGCCCCGTCTTCCTCGGCCCGTACCTGCGTACCGCCGGGCACCCGCAGGATGAGATCCTGGCCGCGGCGGCCGTACATGTCCTTGGTGGCGCCGGGTTTGCCGTCTTCGGCCCGGTAGTTGTGCTTGAAGCGGTAGTCGAGCAGCGTGGACATGCCTTCGTCGACTTCCAGGATCACGTCGCCGCCGTGACCTCCGTCGCCGCCCGAGGGTCCCCCCTTGGGAACGAACTTTTCGCGGCGAAACGCCACCGCGCCGTCTCCGCCGTCGCCGGCTTTGACCTGAATGCGGACCTCGTCGATGAAGTTGCCCATGATGTCGTTTGCTTGCCCCTGCGTTGCCCTGCGCAGGCGGGGGCAAGGCGCACCCGTAAACGCAAAACAGGGCTGCCACCGCCCGCATGGGCGGCCCGACAGCCCCGTGGGTCACGAACGCCGCGTGGGCGTACGTGCCGTGTTCAGCTCGCGGCCGCGACGGGCTCGACGTTCACCACGCGCCGGTCGCGCGAGGTGCCGAAGTTCACCGTGCCATCGACGAGCGCGAAGAGCGTGAAGTCACGCCCGATGCCCACGTTTTTACCGGGGTGGAACTGGGTGCCGAGCTGGCGCACCAAAATGTTTCCGGAGATGACCGACTCGCCCCCGAAGCGCTTCACGCCGCGGCGTTGAGCGTTCGAGTCGCGACCGTTCTTCGAGCTACCTTGACCTTTTTTATGAGCCATAGCGCTTTCTTCCTTTATCAGGCGGCCGAGATGGACGTGATCTTGAGAGCCGTAAAGGGCTGACGATGGCCCTGCTTGCGGCGGTAGTTTTTGCGGCGGCGGTACTTGAAGATGATGATCTTCTGTCCGAGGCCTTGCTCCACCACTTCCGCTTCCACGGCGGCACCGGCCACGAGGGGCTGGCCCACCTGGACGGCGCCGGCGTCGTCGGCCAGCAGCAGAGGCTGGAAGGTGAATTTATCACCCGGGGACGCGGCGAGTTTTTCAACCCGCAGGGTCTCACCCTGGGCTACCCGGTATTGCTTACCACCAGTTTCGATGACGGCGTACATGACGTTGCTCCGAAGAGGATTGCGGAATTTAACTGGAAGTCTCGACCTGTCAAGCGAAAGGCGCGAGGGTGAGGCGGTGGGGGACCGGACCGTGGCGGGCCTCCGGGCTGCGAGCCGAAGGATCCCGCGGGCTTGTCCCCTGTTAGTCCCCCCGGCGGGTTTCGTGGCGAATCGTCACGGCGCGGCCGTGCGCCTCGAGGCCTTCCACCTCGGTGAGGCGCTCGATGTGGGCGGACTGGGCCGCGAGGGCGGCGGCGCTGTACTCGATGAAGGAGCTGCGCTTGATGAAGTCGCCCACCCCGAGGGGTGAGGAGAACCGGGCGCTGCCCCCGGTGGGCAACACGTGGCTCGGCCCGGCGATGTAGTCCCCCACGGACTCGGGGGTGTGGCTGCCCACGAACACGGCGCCCGCCCGCGTGACCTCGGGCGCCAGGGCCCGGGCGTCGGCGAGGGCGAGCTCGGCGTGCTCGGGAGCGAGCAGGTTCACGACGGCGATGGCTTCGGCCGCCGAATCGACCACGATGGCGAGCCCCCAGTCCTTGATGGCCTGCGCCGCGATGGCTCTCCGGGGCAGCGCAGGAAGCTGGCGGGCCAGCTCGGCGCACACGGCTTCGGCCACCTCCCGGCCCACGGCTACGAGGATGGGGGCGGCCAGCACGTCGTGCTCGGCCTGGGCGAGCAGGTCGGCGGCCACCCAGGAGGCGGGCACCGAGGCGTCGGCGGCGACGACGATCTCGGTCGGGCCGGCGATCGCGTCGATGCCCACGTCACCAAATACCAGACGCTTGGCCGCCGTGACGTAGGCGTTGCCGGGGCCCACGATCTTGTCGACGCGGGGCACGGATTCCGTGCCGTAGGCCAGCGCGGCGATCGCCTGGGCGCCGCCGATGTGAAAGATGCGATCCACGCCGGCCACCTGCGCAGCAGCCAGGGCCTCGTTCGACGGTCCGGGGGTCACCATGATGACCTCGCGTACGCCGGCCACGCGGGCGGGGATGGCCGTCATGAGCACGGTCGAGGGGTAAAGCGCGGTGCCGCCCGGGACGTAGATGCCCGCGCGCTCCATCGGGATGTAGCGGCAGCCAAGGCGCACGCCGCCCTCCTCGAAGGAGAACGAGGTGTAGCGCTCGTGGGCGTGGTAGGCGCGAATGCGCGCGGCGGCCTCCTCGAGGGCGGCCCGGACGGGGGCAGCGACCTCGGCGGCGGCGGCATGCCAGGCCTGGCGCGGCAGCTCGAGGACGTCGAGGGTGCGCGCCTCGAACTTCGCCGTGAGGGCCCGCAAGGCGGCGTCGCCTCCGGCCCGGACCTGGGCCACGATGTCCCGGGCGGCGGCTTCCACCGCCGGGGGCATGGCGGAGGTGCGCCGACCGAGCGCCGCCAGGCGGGCGCGGTAATCGGGGTCGCGCGGAGAGATGAGGCTCAACATGGGGAAAAAACTATAGCGGACCCGCCGTGCGCACGCCGGGGCAGCTCCGTGGGGGGCGGGCGCGACGAGCCGGTCCCCCCCCCGCAGACCCCGGCATTTCCTGCTCCCGCTCTTGACCTTACGTTCGTTTGGGCAGGATCATCCGCGGCGATGTCGAAGGCCACCTCGTGGGGCGTTGGATTCGGCGCCCCGGGGCGCGACGGGGCGGGTGCGCGGTGGGGGCGCGGCGCCGACGTGGCCCTGGCCGTGGTGGTGGTGGCCACGGTGGGCATGATGATCGTGCCGCTGCCCACGGCGCTCCTGGACGTGCTGATCACGGCCAACATCGCCGCGGCGGTGACGTTGCTGCTGGTGTCCCTCTACGTGGGCGAGGCGCTCAAGATCGCCACCTTCCCCACCTTGCTGTTGCTCACGACCCTGTTCCGTGTGGCGATCGAGGTGTCGGCCACGCGCCTCATCCTGGTGCACGCGGACGCGGGCGAGGTCATCGAGGCGTTTGGGCGCTTCGTGGTCGCGGGCAATCTGGTCGTGGGGGTGGTGGTGTTCCTCATCCTCACGCTGGTGCAGTTCGTGGTGGTGGCCAAGGGCGCTGAACGTGTGGCGGAAGTGGGCGCCCGGTTCACGCTGGACGCGATGCCGGGCAAACAACTCGCGATCGACGCGGCTTTGCGGGCGGGGCACATCGATCGAGACGAGGCCGAGCGGCGGCGCACACGCCTGCACCGCGAGTCGCAGTTCTTCGGGGCGATGGACGGCGCCATGAAGTTCGTGAAGGGCGATGCTCTGGCGGGGGTGCTGATCCTGGCCGTGAACCTGGTGGGCGGGATGGTGATCGGCGTGTTCCAGCGGCAGATGTCGTTCGGGGCGGCGGCGCGCGCCTATACGATCTTGACGATCGGGGAAGGACTGGTGGCGCAGATCCCCGCCCTGATCCTGTCCACCGCTGCGGGCGTGTTGGTGACGCGGGTTTCGTCGGAGGACCAGGCCACGGCGCTCGGCAGCGAGATCGGGCGGCAGATCCGCGCGCAGCCGAAGGCGCTCGGGTTCGCAGCAGGGCTTTTGGCGGTGATGGCGCTCATCCCGGGCCTGCCCGCAGTGCCGTTCCTGGTGCTGGCGGGGGGATTGGGCTTTGTGGCCCAGCGGCTGATGCGGGCCGAGCCGCCCGTCGTGCCGCCCACGCCCCGGGCGCGGCAACGTCCGGACCTGACGCTGCCCGCGGCGGTCTCGGTGAAGATGGGCGCGGAGCTTGCGGACGAGCTCGTGGGGCTGGGCGACGAGCTGTCCGCGTGCACCGAGGCGTTCGCGCACACGCGGGGTATCCGCGTCTCTTCGGTGGCGCTGCACACGGACGACAGCTTGGCGCCGCGGGATTTCGTGGTGGCGCTGCACGACGTGGCGGTGGCCCAGGGCACCTGCCCCGTGGACAGCCTGCTGGCGCTCACCGAGGCCAACCGGCTCACGCCCCGGGGGGTGCCTGCCGTGCCGGCTCGCCTTCCGGACGGGCGTTCGGCGTGCTGGATCCCGGCGGCGCTCGAAGCCGACCTCGCCGCCCAGGGCACCGTGTGCTGGCCGGCAGAGACCGTGGTTGCGGAGCACGTGCGCGCGGTGCTGGAGGAGCACGGACACGAGCTGGTAGGGCTCGACGAAGCGCAGGCGTTGCTGGCGACACTGGAAAAGGATCACGGCGCACTCGTGGCCGAAACGGTGCCGAAGGCGATCTCGCTGGCCACGTTGGCGGAGGTGCTACGGCGGCTCGCGGAGGAGAAGCTATCGCTGCGGCACTTGCGCGCGGTTTTGGAGGTGGTGGCCCGCGCCCAAACGCCCGACGAGCGGCGCCCCGACGCGCTTGCCGAGACGAGCCGCGTGGCGCTCAGGCGGGCGATCAGCCGGGCCCACACGAACGGTGACGGCCATATGGCGGCCTTCGCGCTCGACCCCGTGGTCGAAGAGACGCTGCGGGAAGCCGAGGGCCGTTCGGGTCTGGCGCCCGCCCTGGCGCGCGACGTGATCGCAGGCGCGCGGCGCGCGTTCGGCGCCGTGGAGCGCCCTTTGGTGCTGACCTCGGGACGCGTGCGACGGCAAACGTTCAGTCTGCTTTACACCGAGTTTCCTTCGGTCACCGTGCTGTCCTACGACGAGCTCTTGCCCGATGTGGCCGTGGAGATTCTGGGACGCATCGGCCCGGGTTGACGACGGCGACGCGGGCACAGGCAACCGAGGCGCCGCACACCGGGCTGCCGTAAGCTCTGCGCGTGACGACAGCGATGGCCCCTCGCCTTTTGATCCACGGTGGTGCCGGCAACCTCGACCCCGCCACCGCCCGTGCCGACGAGGCGCGGCCCGCGTTGGCGGCGGCCCTGCGGGCGGGGTTCGCGGTGCTGGAGCGAGGCGGCCGCGCGCTCGATGCGGTGCAGACCGCCGTGGTGGTGCTGGAAGACAGCGGCCTCTTCAGCGCGGGCAAGGGCGCCTGCGAGGACGCGGCGGGCGACGTGACGCTGGACGCGGCGATCATGGACGGCGTGAGCCGCGCGGGCGGCGCCGTGGCCAGCGTGGCGGGCGTGCGGAACGCCATCGTGGGGGCGCGCAGGGTCCTCGAGCACACGCCTCACGTGTTGCTCGTGGGGGCAGGTGCCGAGTCGTTTTTGCGGGAGCACCAGGTGCCGTTCGCGCCGCGGAGCTACTTTCAGCCAGCTTACGCCGCCGCGGCCCCACGCCACGGGACGGTGGGCGCCGTGGCCCTCGATGCCCAGGGCCATCTGGCGGCCGCCACGTCGACAGGAGGCATCCTGGGCAAACGGCCGGGGCGCGTGGGCGACTCTCCGATCCTCGGGGCGGGCACCTACGCCGACGAGACCTGCGCCGTATCGGCCACGGGGCAAGGCGAGTTCTTCCTGCGCAGCGTGTTTGCGTTCCGGGTGGCGAGGGACGTGGCGGCGGGACGGGACGTGGGCGAGGCGCTCCGTGCGGGGCTGGCCGACGTGCAGACGCTGGGCGGCCGCGGGGGCGCCCTGGTGCTGGCCGCCGATGGGCGCTGGGGCATGCACCTCACCACGCCGGGCATGTTCCGCGGGGTGCTGGGCGCTGGGCAGGCCCCGCAGGTGGCGGTCTGGGACGAGGCGCTCGGCCCTGTCTAGGCACCGCCCGCGGCGCCCTCCGGTCGGCGGCGGGCGGCTCCGAAGCGCACGTGCAGGGTGGGCAGCACCAAGAGCGTAAGCAGCGTGGACGTGACCAGGCCTCCGATGACCACGGTGGCCAGGGGGCGTTGCACTTCGGCGCCGGCGCCCGAGGCAACCGCCATGGGCAAAAAGCCAAGCGAAGCCACGAGGGCCGTGGTGAGCACGGGCCGCAGGCGGCGCAGGGCACCCTCGCGGGCTGCGGTGTGAGGGTCGTGCCCCGTGTCGCTTTGGTGGCGTATCTGCGACACGAGCACCAGGCCGTTGAGCACCGCCACGCCGAAGAGCGCGATGAAACCCACCCCGGCCGAAATCGAGAACGGCAGGCCCACGAGGGCCAGCGCGAAGATCCCCCCCACCGCCGCGAAGGGCACGTTGATGAAGATGAGCGCCGCGGGCCGCACGGCGCCGAAGGTGGCGTAAAGCAGGCCAAAGATGAGCACGAGCGCCAGGGGAACCACGATGGCCAGTCGGGCCTTCGCACGCCGCAAGTTATCGAATTGGCCGCCGAGCTCGATGTGATAACCGGGCGGCAGCGAGAGGGACGCGGCCAGCTGGGCCTGCGCTTCGTCGGCGAAGCCCCCGAGGTCGCGGCCCCGCACGTTGGCCTGGACGACGAGGCGGCGCTGGTTGCCTTCTCGGTTGACCAGCAGGGGCTCGTCGGTGATTTCCACGCTGGCCAGCTCCTCGAGCAGAGCAAAGCCTCCCCCGGGGGTGCGGATGGGCAGGCGGCGAAGGGCGTCGAGGTCGTTGCGGGCCTCGGGCGCGAGCCGTACCCGCAAGGCGAAGCGCCGGCGCCCTTCGAGCACGAAGCCCACCGTTGTGCCGCCGACGATTTGCACGGCGGCCATCACGTCATCGGCGTCGACCCCGCGGCGGGCGATGGCTTCGCGATCCACCGTGACCTCGAGCGCGGGCAGACCGGCCACCCGATCCACCCGCACGTCGGCCGCGCCTTCGAGCCCGGAGAGGAGGCGGCCGATCTGGGCACCGAAGCGGCCGAGGACACTCAGGTCTTCGCCGTAGAGCTTGACCGCGAAGTCCGAGCGCACCCCCGAGATGAGCTCGTTCGTGCGCATCTCGATGGGCTGCGAAAATCCCATGGCGGCGCCGGGGGCCGCCTCGCGGAGAGCCGCTTCGACCTCCGTCACGAGATCTTCGCGGGAGCGGGCGCGGGGCCATTCGTCGCGCGGCCTCAACATCACGAACACATCGGATTGTTCGACGCCCATCGGATCGTTGGCGATCTCGGGCCGCCCGGTCTTAGTGACCACGGTCTGCACCTCGGGGAACGTGGCCAGGGCGGCCTCGATGAGCAGGCCCTGGCGGATCGACTCCTCGAGCGAGGTGGACGGCAGGCGGTTGACCTCGATGACGAGCGCGCCTTCGTCGAGCGTCGGCACGAATTCGGTGCCGAGACCTCGCGCGACGAAGACCCCCACGACGAGAGCGGCCGCCGCCACGCCCCCCACCCGTACGGGGTGGTCGAGCGTGCGCGTGAGCGCGGGGGCGTAGAGCTTGCGTGCCGCCTCCACGACGGGGCTCGGCTTGTCGTGTTCGTGTCGCCCCAGCAGCAAAGCGGCAAGCGCCGGCACGAAGGTGAGCGAGAGCACGAACGCCCCCGCCAGGGCGAAAAGCACGGTGAGCGCCATGGGCGCGAAGAGCTTGCCCTCCACACCCTCGAGCGCGAGGATGGGCACGTACACGAGCGCGATGATGAGCTCACCGAAGAGCGTGGCCGAGCGCACCTCGACGGCGGCTTGCTGCACGATCTCGTCACGTTCGGCGCGCGTCAAGCTGCGGCCGAGGCGCTGGGTGGCCTCGGACAGGTGCAGCACGGCGTTTTCGAGCAGGATGATCCCGCCATCCACCACCAGACCAAAGTCGATGGCGCCCAGGGACATGAGATTGCCCGAGAGGCCCATCTGCCGCATGCCGATGAACGCGGCCAACATCGACAGCGGGATCATGGCGGCCGCGATGAGGCCCGCGCGCAGGTTCCGCAGCATGATGAAGAGCAGCGCCACCACGAGCAGGCCCCCTTCGATGAGGTTGCGGGCCACCGTGCGGATGGTCTGGTTGACGAGCGCCGTGCGATCGTAGAAGGCCTCGAGGCGAATGCCTGCGGGCAGGGTCTGGTTTATCCGCGCGACCTCGGCCGCCACGGCCCGCGCCACCACGCGTGAGTTTTCTCCCTGGAGCATCATGGCGGTTCCCGCCACGATCTCGCCCCGCGCATCCCGTGTGGTGGCGCCCTGCCTCAACATGGGCGCGAGGCGCACGGTGCCCAGCTGGTCGACGGTGACAGGGATACCTTTGCGGTGGGCCACGAGGATGCGCCCCATCTCCTGGGTGGATTGGACGAGCGCATCGCCCCGGACGAGCAGCCCTTCGGGCCCGCGCAGGATGGCCCCGCCCCCCACGCTGCGGTTGTTGCGCGTGAGCGCCGAGAGGAGATCCTGCAGAGACACGCCGAAGACCACCAGGCGATCGGGATCCACGGACACCTCGTAGGTCTTGAGCTCGCCCCCGGAGGTGTTCACCTCCACCACGCCAGGAACCATGCGCAAACGGGGCGCGATCGTCCAGTCGAGCAGGGCACGCAGCTCCATCGCCGAGGTGCCCGTGCCGCGCAGCTCGAACTGATAGATCTCGCCGAGCCCGGTGGTCATGGGGCCGAGCTCGGGCGTGCCGTAGGCCGAGGGCACGTTGTCCCGCATGCGCGGCAGCCTCTCGCTCACGAGCTGACGGGCGAAGAAGGGATCGGTGTCGTCGTCGAACACCACCGTGACGGCCGAGGTGCCGAAGCGAGAAAGGCTGCGAATCTCCTGCACCCGCGGCATGCCCGTGAGCGCCTGCTCCACGGGCACGGTGACCAGGCGCTCGACGTCGAGCGGCGCGAGCGACGGGGCGCTCGTGAGCACCTGGACCTGCACGTTGGTGAGATCGGGCACGGCGTCGATCGGTAAGCGGGAGAAGGCCCGCAGGCCCAGGGCCACGAACACCGCCGTGAAGGCCAAGATGACGAAGCGCCGGCGAATGCTGAAAGCCACGAGGGCGTTCAGCACCCGCGTGGACAGACGGGGGTCGCTCATCCTTCGTCCATGATCAGGGCACGTTCGAGCTCACCCCGCAGCGCAAACGCGCCGGCCGTCACCACCAGGTCACCAGGCTTCACACCGGACAGCAGGCGTCGGAACCCTCCTTGCGGGGGGGAGGCTTCGACGGCCCGGGGCTCGTAGGTGCCGCTCTTCGTGCGCAGGAAGACGGAGGCACGGCCCATGACGACTTGAACGGCGGCTTCGGGCACCCACAGGGCCTCGGGATCCGTGGGCAGGGCCACCCAGGCGGTGGCCGAGGTGCCGGGGCGCAGACGCCCCTCGGCGTTGTCGAGCGGCACGCGGACCTCGGTGGTGCGGGTCAGCGGATCCACCAGATCGCTGACGAAGTCGATGCGGCCCTCGTAGGTGCGGCCGGGCTGGCTGGCCACCTGCACCTCGACCTTGTGACCTTTGTCGATGAAGCGCAGGT
Source organism: Myxococcales bacterium (assembly GCA_022184915.1). Taxonomy (NCBI): domain Bacteria; kingdom Pseudomonadati; phylum Myxococcota; class Myxococcia; order Myxococcales; species Myxococcales bacterium. The sequence goes on from JAGTJU010000003.1 coordinate 219,992, forward strand.
CCCGCTCGTAGGCGCGCAGGCTCGCCCAGATCCGCTTCGTGTCCGCGACGGTGAGGACCGCCTCGCTTCCGGTGAGCACTTGCCCCACGGAGACGTCGAGCTGGGTGACACGGCCGCTGATCGGGGCACGAACCGTACCGGCGTGCGCGGCGCTGGCTTCGTGGTCCACGAGGTCACGGACGGACTTTGGGCTCAAGCCCAAAAAACGCAGGTGCTCCTCGGCTTCGTCGACCGCCGCTTTGACCGCGGCGAAATCGGCCTGGGCGCGGCGCAGCTCGGCTTCGGGCCCCACGCCTTCGTCGACGAGCAAGCGCTGCCGCGCGAGCGCGTCTTCGGCGGCCCCGAGCCGCGCCGTGGCCGTGAGGTACTTGAGGGTGGCTTCGTGGATGTCGATGCTCTCGATGTCGAGCAGGGGCTGGCCCTTGCGAACCTCGTCGCCGAGCGCCACCCGAATCGCCACCACGCGCCCGGGCACGCGCGCGCCCACCTGCGCGATGAAACGGGGGTCTCCCACCACGGTGGCCGCCAGCGCGAGCCGCGGGGAGAACGCCTGCGGGGCCAAAGCGGTGACCTCGATGCCTGCGTTCTGCGCGGCCTTTGCGCTGAGGGTGACGGCGGTGGGCTCGGAGGCGGGCGGGGGGGGCGCCGGAGCGGGCGGCGGCTCGCGGCATGCCAGCATGAGCAGGACGGCGAGCCCGAGGACGTGGTGACGGTGAACGATCATGGAGCTCCTGCGGCCGCGGGATAGGCGGCCTGTTCGAGCGCGAGGCGGGCGCGGGCGGCTTCGGTGAGGGCCAAAAGCGTGGCCTCGCGGACGGCGCTCCCCTCCCGCCGCGCGAGCAACACCTCCGCCAGGGGCGCTTGCCCGAGTTCGTAGGCACGGGTGGTGAGGGCAACGGCCTCGCTCGAGATCCTCGCGCGCGCCCGCAAGATCATCGTACGCGGCCTTGGACGCTTGCCAGCGCGCGTGGGCGCCCCGCACGCTCGCTTCGGCTTCGGCGTGCAGCGCCCCCTGCTCGGCCGCGCCCGTGGCGAGCCGCGCGGCCACGAGCGCGCGGGCGGTTTGGTTGCGCTGGAAGGGCAAGGGCAGCGTGAGCCCCACGTGGGTAAAACGATCGTTGGCTTCCTGGGCAGCCTCTGCGAACACGCGGGGCACGGGAATGGCCAGCTGGGACTGCAGCGCCTGCTCGGCCTGCAGCACGTCTTGCGCCACCTGCAGGCGCACCACGTCGGGGCGGCGGGACAGGGGCGCGAGCAGCACGGGCAGCGGGGGTGCATCCGGCAGGGGTAACGTGCCCGAAAACGCCACGTCGAGCGTGGGACGTCCCAGGCGGCCGAGCAGCGCGCCCCGCTGGGACGCCAAGGCCGCTTCGGCCAGGCCCAGGGCGGCGCGGGCTTCGGCCACCACGGCCCGGGCCAGGGCCACTTCGGCTTCGCCCACCACCCCGGCCCGGCGGCGCACCTCGGCCACCTCCAACAGGCGTGCGTCGAGCGCAAGCCGGGTCTGCGCGAGCGCGATCCGGGCCACGGCCGCCTCGGCCTGCAACCACACGTCGAGCGTGCCGTAGCGGTACTGCCACAGGGCCTCGGCGGCCTGGGCCTCGGCCAGGCGCACGCCCGCCTCTGCGAGGCGCACCCGCCGGCTGCGGGCAAACGAGACGCTGACCGGCACAGAGAGCGCAAGGCCCACGTCGGTGCCCTGCCCCGCGCCCCCGAGGTCGCGGGGGCCGAAGTAGCCTTCGAGTTCGGGGTTCTGGGTGAGCCAGAGCCCCTGGCCTATGCGCGCGGCCCGGGCTTCGCCCACGGCCGTCTCGATGACGAAGGCCGCGGGCGAGGTGGCCACGAGCCGCTCCACGGCGTCCCGATCGAGCACCGGCGTTTCGGCCCGCGCGGGCGGGCTTGGCAGCAGGCTGCCCAAGAACGTGCCGCACGCCAAGCCGAAGACGACGCGCGGGCGCCCGAGGGACCAGGAGCGGAGACGATGAGGCGACGGGGACAACCTCAGGCAGCTTACGGACTTAAGCCACCGGTAGCCAGTTGTCCTCGAGCCAGAGGAGGGACGACGAGGCGGCTCGTAGCTGCGCGTCCACGTGGGCGATGGCCTCGCCCGTCTTCGGCGCTGCCTGGCCATAGGCGCGCCCGTAAAGCACCCAGTTCGACAGCTGGTAGTGATGGAGCAAAGCCGCGAAGCGATGTCCTTCGTGGGCTTCCAACACCTCTTGCGCAGCCGCGGCTCCCGTGGTGGCGTGCAGCGCCCGCGTGACGTCGAAGAGCAAGGTGCGCAGATCCTCGAATGCAGCTTCGGGATCACCCACGACGCTTTCGAGCATACGGGTAAAGCCATCTTCGGGAAGACCTGCCTCGGCCGCGGCTTCGGTCATGATGGGCACCTGCGTGGTGATGAAGTCGCAGCCGGGCGCCGTGCGCAGCAGCTTGCCCACGAGGTAGAGATCGAACGCCGACGCGATCGCTTCGCCGAAGAACATGGCCTCGGCCGAAGCGGGTTCTCCCGCCGCATGCCGCGCGAGCTGGTGCGCCGCCACCTGGTGCCAGGCCACGTGGGCGACGACGTCGGCCGAGATGTGTTTTTCCACCAGCACGTCGGCGCCCGCAGGCCCAGCCCAGAAGGTGAGGTTCAAAAACGCCGCCCGGTCCCACGACACGTGGGTGTCGTAGGTGGGCACGAGGAAGGGGTAGCCGCTGGCAAGGAGCGCCGCCTTGAGGCGCTGGTACACGGGCAAAGTCGAAAAGGCGCGTTCGTCTTCGATGGTCAGCTCGGCAAGCGAGGTCGGGCAGAGCGGCATGGCGATCTCCAGGTCAATCGGTCACAGGTGAGGACGGCGCAAAGGTTTCGGCGAGCCCCACGACGGGGCCTATCACGAGAATCCCTGGCGCCCGCGGCAGCAAGCCGTACCCAGGCGGCGCCGGAGGGGGCTCGGGCAGCTCCACCGCGGGCAGCGAGACGAGCGGGCCCGTCCACCGCCAAGCCGCGGGCGTCGTAGCCCCCACGAGCACCGCGGCCGGGGTGTGCGCCGGCCACCCCCGGGCCAGCAGTCGCCGCGTGATCTCGGCCCGGGCGGCAAGGCCCATGAGCACGATCACGGTGGCCGCCTCGGGAGCCAAGCTATCCAGGATGCCCGCGTAGGCCGCTTCGGCGTGGCCTGAAACCACGACGAAGCCCGGGGCGAGGCCCCTGTGCGTCACGGGGATGCCGGCAAGCTCCGGCGCCGCGATCGCGCTTGTCACACCGGGCACCACCTCGAAGGGAATACCCGCCGCGATGAGCGCCAGCACCTCTTCACCCCCACGCCCGAGCACGAAGGGATCGCCGCTTTTGAGGCGCACCACGTGACGTCCCCGCTGGGCCTCACGCACGATCAGGCGGTTGATGGTGTCCTGGCCCATGGAATGCCGCCCCGCCCGTTTGCCCACGAAGAACCAGCGTGCCTCCGGCGCCAGCTGCCGCGCCTCGGGCGACGACAGCGCATCGTAAAGCACCAAATCGGCTTCGGCGAGCCGCTTGACGGCACGCACGGTGAGCAATTCGGGATCGCCCGGGCCCGCCCCCACCAGGGTGACCCGCCCCACGCTCACGGGGTGTCCTCATCGGCGGCGGCCGCCGCCCGCGCCTCGTAAAGCGCGTTCAGGGCTTGCAACAAGCGGGGGCGGCGCTGATCGAGCGGCAGCCCCTCTTGCCGCCACACGGGCCGCTGCCGCTTGGCCTCTTGCACCCAGGCGCCGAGATCGTCCGGCACCAGGGCCTCGAGCCCTTCGCGCAGCAGGCCCGCGAGCGCGGGAGCCGCGCCTCCCGTGGAAAACGCGATGGTGGCCTCACCCCGGCGCATCAGGGCCGCGGCAAAGGCGGTGGCCGAGGCCAGATCGTCCACGGCGTTCACGAACAGACACCGGGCCTCGGCCGCGTCCGTCACGCTGCGGTTGACTTCGGGCGGTGCGGCCGCGACCACGTAGTACACCCCGTCGAGATCGGCAGGCTCGAAGGGCCGCAGACGCAGCTCGGCACCGTCGAGACCCACCGCGCGAAAGGCCTCGCTGATCTCGGGCGCCACCACGCGCACCACGGCGCCCGCTTCCCTGATGGCCGCATACTTTTGCGCGGCCACAGGGCCGGCCCCCACGACCAGGACCCGCCGCCCACCCAGTTTCAAAAACACGGGGTAAAGCGGCGCGGGGGCGGGGCCAGCGACAGACATGTCCGGTCGGTTTAGGCGGGGGCGGCGCGGGCGTCAAGCACGCCAGGGCCCGGCGCCCCGTCAAATGCCCGCATCACCCAGCACGAGCCCCAACGCGGATTCCTTGACGGCTGAGGCCACGTGCTTGTGCACCTCCCGATCCAGCGGATCGGGCACGAGGGCGTCGCCCTGGGACAAGTTGGCCAAGGTCTCGGCCGCTGCAATCAGCATGGCGTCCGTGATGCGACGAGCGTTGGCGTCGAGCGCCCCGCGGAAGACGCCCGGGAAGCCGAGCACGTTGTTCACCACCTTGCCGTCGGTGGCAAAGCGGGCTCCGGCCGCCAAGGCTTTTTCCGGTTCGATCTCGGGCTCGGGGTTCGAGAGCGCCAAGATCACCTGGCCGGGGCGCACCATGCTGGGCTTGATGAGGCCCTTGACCCCCGTGGTCGCCACCACGACGTCCGCACCGGCCATGACGCCCGCAAGATCCGTGGGCCGCCCGCCCATGGTCGCGAGGCGCTGCTTCGCGGCCTCGTTGAGGTCCGAACCCAGCATGCCCTTCACGCCGTACTTGATCAGCAAGTCGCAAATGCCGAGCCCCGCCGCGCCGAGCCCGATCTGCCCCACCACGCTTTCGCTGAGCGCAATGCCCGCGCGCCGGGTGGCGCCGAGCAAGGCCGCCAGCACCACGATCGCCGTGCCGTGCTGGTCATCGTGCATCACCGGGCGATCCAACCGTTCGATGAGCGCCTCCTCGACCTCGAAGCATTCAGGGGCCCGGATGTCCTCGAGCTGGATGGCGCCGAACGAGGGCGCTATGGCCGCAATGATCTCCACGAGCTTCTTCGGATCTTTTTCGTTGATCAGGATGGGCACCGCCGAGATGCCCGCCAGCTCGGCAAACAGAGCGGCTTTGCCCTCCATGACGGGCATGCCGGCCACGGGCCCGATGTCACCCAAGCCCAGGATGGCGGTGCCGTTCGTGACCACCGCCACGCTGTTGGCAAGGCCCGTGTACGCGCGCGCCAGCGCCGGATCCTCGTGGATCGCCAGACACACGCGCGCCACACCGGGCGTGTAGAGATCGCGCAGGCGTTCGAGGCTGCTGATCGCCATGCGGGACTTCATTTCGATTTTGCCGCCCCGGTGGCGATCGAAAACGCGGTCGGAGCGCCCCAGGACCTTGGCGTTCGGCAGCGCATCGATCGCGGCGAGCACCTCGTCCGTCTCGCGCGGGTCGTCGGGCTCGATCGTGATCTCCCAGGTGGTGGACATATAGTCCCGCCGCACCTGACGGAGGCCTTCCACCACCAAACCCGCCTCGCCGATGACGCCCAGGATGCGCGACAAGCTGCCGGGTTTGTGTTGGCTGCGGATGAGGAGGATCTCGGGGATTTTCATGGGGCTTGCCGCTTTCGCCCCTACGTTACCCAAGCGGGTGAACCGCTGCGAGGGGCCCCCAGGGGATTCACGCCGAAAAGTCGGTCTGGCTGTCTCTCAGCGTCTCGCGGCGCAGGCGGTAGCAGAAACGGCGCACGAGCTCGGCGTGCCGCTGGGCCATCGCCGTGAACCTCACGCCCTGCCCGAGGAAATAGGCGTCTTCCGTGCCGTAGCAGAGGGTTCCTGCGGCCCAGATCGTCTCGGGAACCCCTGGCAGACTGAGCTCGAGGCCCATGACCATCGTGGGGCGGGCGAGGCTGTCGGGCAGCGTGTTGAGGTAAAGCCCCGTCTCGCTGATGTTCACGGTGAAGCCCCGCACCGGCCGGTCTTCCATGTACGCGGTGAGGTACGTCTCGAACGGGATGCGCGGGTCGAAGCGGCGGTCGAGCTGGGTCATGAGGTCCTCCTGGCGGCAGGCAGATGAGTAAGCAAAAGTACGGATATGTAGGACAAATGTATACCCATGCCCCCGGTTGTCAAATCAAGGGCCTGCGGGCCGTGCCCCCGCCGCGGCGACGAGGTCGAAAAATCGGGCGCCAGGGTTGCGCCCGGCGTGCATTTCAGGGAAACCACGGGCCGTCATGACCCGCTTGCCCTCGAAGACCCCTCCCCTGCTCTCGCCCCCGGGCGCTGACGCCCTGGTGAACGCCGTGCGCTTCGACGCACAGGGATTGGTGGTGGTCACCGCCCAGGACGGCACGACGGGCCTTGTCTGCATGCAGGCCTACGCAAACGCAGAAGCCCTGCGCCACACGGCGCGGACGGGGCGCGCCACCTTCTTCAGCCGCTCGCGGCAAGAGCTCTGGGAAAAGGGGCTGACCTCGGGCAACGGCCTGCCGGTACGCGAGATCCGCCTCGACTGCGACGGCGACGCCGTGTTGTACGTGGTGTCCCCCGAGGGCCCTTCGTGCCACACGGGCGCGCCCTCGTGCTTTTTCCGCACGGCGCGAGACGAGGGTCTGGTCGACACGTCGGAGACAGTCGAAGCCCCCGCGGCGGTGCTTGCGCGCGTGGCCGACGTGATTCGCGCCCGCCGGGCGGCCACCGCCGAAAAATCCTACGTGGCATCGCTGCTCACGAAGGGCTTGCCGAAGATCATCGAGAAGATTTACGAAGAAGCGGGTGAGCTGGCCGAGTCTTTGCCCACGGACGACCGCGCGCATACGGCCCACGAAGCCGCTGACCTCATCTTTCACGTGATGGTGGGGCTGGAAGCGGCCGGCGTGCCGATCGACGATGTGTTTAGCGAGCTGCGACGCCGCTTTGGCACCTCCGGGCACGTGGAAAAAGCCAGCCGCCCCCCGAAGGCGTAACGTTCGGTGCCGCAAGCGGTTCGTGCGGCAGATGCGGCCTGCTGCTAACGTGGCCGGCGCGCATGCTAGCGGATGTGGCGGCCTTCACCCTGGGTCCGAGCGGCCCCTTGGCCGACGAGTTGCCGGGTTACGAACCCCGCCCTGGCCAGGTGGCGATGGCCCGCAGGGTGGCTCACGCGCTCGAGTTCGACGAACGTTTGCTGTGCGAAGCCGGTACGGGCACGGGCAAGACCCTGGCTTATCTGGTGCCCGCGATCCTCTCGGGCCGCAAGGTGGTGATCGCCACCGGAACCAAGACGCTGCAAGACCAGATCGCCCGCATCGATCTGCCGCGCCTGGCGCGCACGCTGCCCGATCGGTTTTCGTTTGCCGTGATGAAGGGGCTTTCGAATTACGTGTGCCTGCGGCGCTTTTACGACCATGAACGGCAGGCCCTGCTGCCGGGCACCGTGGACCCCCTGGTGGCGAGGCTTGGCACCTTCATCACCGAGACCGAGACCGGCGATCGCGCCGACCTCGACGGCGTGGCGGATGACGCCCCGATCTGGCGGGAGGTGACCGCGACCCCCGAAACGCGGCTGGGCTCGCGCTGCCGCTACTACGATTCCTGCTTCGTCACCCGCATGCGCGATCGCGCCACGGGGGCACAGATCGTGCTCACCAACCATCACCTGTTCTTCGCCGACCTGGCGCTGCGCAGCCGCTGGCCGGATGCCCAAGTGCTGCCGCCCTACGAGGCCGTGATCTTCGATGAAGCTCACCAGATCGAGGAGGTGGCCACGGAGTTCTTCGGCTTGCACGTGTCCACATCGCGCCTCGCAGCCCTGGCCCGCGATCTCGGGCGGGCCAAGGCCCCCGCGGCCGCTGCCGACCGGCTGGCCCGCTTGGCGCATCACCTGGCGATGGGCGCCGACGATTTCGCCACGGCGATGCGGCGCCGCCTGCCCGCGCCGAAGACCGGCGGCGACGAGGTGCGGGTGCCCTTGCCCGACGATCTCTTTTCCGCCCGTGACGAGGCGGGTCCCTATGGACGGTACCTGGCTCTCGACACCGTGCTCGAAGAAGCCGCCGCGCTCCTGACCCGGGTGTCCGAATACGGTGTGCCGGAAGCCGACGGCATCTCCCGCCCGCCCAGCGCCGACGTGGCCGCCGCACTCGGCGGGCTTTCGCGCCGGGCCGTGAGCGCCCGCGACGAGCTGAGCGCGCTGGTGGACACGCAGGCCAAGGATCGCATCCGGTGGGTCACCGCTTCGTCCCGCAATGTGGCGCTGCGGGCCTCGCCCATCGACGTGGCGCCCGTGTTGAGCCGCTTTTTCGACAGCCACCCGGGCCCTCTCGTGTTCACGTCCGCCACCCTCTCCGTCGGCCAGGACTTCACGTACGTGCAGCGGCGGCTCGGCCTGTCCGACACAGCCGATGAAGCCATGTTCCCGTCGCCGTTCCGCTACCACGAACAGGCGCTCGTCTACCTGCCTGCCGATCTGCCGGACCCGATCGCCGCGAGCTACACGCAGGCCGCAGCCGAACGTATGTTGGCGCTCTGCGAGGCCGCGCGCGGGCGGGCCTTGCTGCTCTTCACCAGCTTTCGCAGCTTGCGCGCCACCGAGGCTCTCTTTCGCGCGCACGGAGGGTTTCCCCTGCTGGTGCAGGGGGAGCGCCCCCGGCACGCCCTGCTCGACGCGCTAAGAACGAACGTGGGCTCCGTGCTGCTGGCCACCCAGGGGTTCTGGGAAGGCGTGGACGTGCCGGGCGAGGCGCTGTCGCTCGTGGTGATCGATAGGCTGCCCTTCGCCGTGCCCGACGACCCGCTCACGGCCGCACGCATCGAACGGATCCGCGAGGAACACGGCGATCCCTTCGCGTCGTACCAGCTGCCGCGCGCTGCGCTCTCCTTGCGCCAGGGCTTTGGACGCCTCATTCGCACGGGCGCCGATCGGGGCGTGGTGGCCATCCTCGACGGCCGCATCACCCGCAAGAGCTACGGGGCCACGCTGCTGGGCAGTTTGCCGCCCGAGTGCCCGCGGACGGAGGAGCTCGAGGATGTTTACGCGTTCTTCGGCACACCCTTTCCCCGCTGAAGAAGCGCGCGCCGACGGGCGTTGCGCGGCCCCTCCCCGATCGGGCAGCATGCACAGATGATCCCTCACGTCACCCTGGCCCCGGGCGGCCCCACCGTGTCACGCATCGTCTACGGCACCTGGCGCTTGCTCGCCGAGCCCGCGCTGGCCACACCGCAGGCCATCGCCGCGCGCCTGGCCCTGTGCGCCGAGGTTGGCATGACCACCCTCGACACCGCCGAGGTCTACGGCGGCTACACGGTGGAGGAACGCCTCGGCGAGGCGCTCAAGCTGGTGCCGCAGCTCAAAAGCAGATTCCAGATCGTCACCAAGTTTGGCATCTACGTGCCGAACGAGCGCCACCCAGAGCGGAAAACCGCATTTTACAATGCCTCGGCCGAGCGCATCGAAAAGAGCGTGGACAAGTCGCTGCGGCTGCTCGGCGTCGAGAGCCTCGAGCTCGTGCTCGTGCATCGCCCCGATTGGTTCACGGCCGCGGAGGACACCGCGCGGGGGCTCGAAAAGGTGGTGGCGGCGGGCAAGGTCAAACACGTGGGGGTCTCCAACTACACGACGTCACAATTCGACCTCCTGCAGTCCCGGCTCGCTTTGCCGCTGGTTACGCACCAGATCGAGTTCAACCCCTTTCGCATGGATGCGCTTTACGACGGCACCCTCGACCAGTGCCAGCAGCGGGGCATCAGGCCCATGGCCTGGTCGCCGCTCGGCGGCGGGCGGCTCTTCACCGACGAATCTGCGGCTCTGCGCGTGCGCGAGGTCTGCGCCGCTTTGTCAGAGACCTATGCCGGCGCCTCCGTCTCGGCACTGGTGCATGCGTGGGTCATGAGCCACCCCGCGGGCGCCGTGCCCGTGATCGGCACCAACAAGGCCGAGCGCATCCGCGATCTGGCGGGCGCTGCCGCCCTCAAGCTCGACCGGCGCGATTGGTACGCCGTGTGGCAAGCCGCCGAGGGACGCCGCATTCCCTGACGACGAAAAAACTCCCATGGAACACGCCGAACTTCGAAACGAAATCGTCTCCGTTTGCCTGAAGCTGACCCCGTCGGGCCTCTCCCGCGGCACGAGCGGCAACGTCAGCGCCCGCGCCACCCACGAGGGGCGCGACGGCTACTGGATCACGCCCTCGGGCGTTCCCTACGAGGCGCTCACCCCCCAAAGCCTTCTGTGGCTCGCGCTCGAGGACACGCCCGACGAAGACGCGTTTCCCCGCCCGAGCAGCGAATGGCGCTTTCACCGCGACATCTACCGGGCCCGTCCCGATGCGCAGGCGGTGGTGCACGCGCACCCGCCGTTTGCCACGGCACTGGCCTGCGGGCGGCGCGCGATCCCGGCGTTTCACTACATGGTGGCGGCCGCCGGTGGCCACGATCTGCGCTGCGCCGACTACGCCACCTTTGGCACCCAGGAGCTGTCGGACGCGATCCTCCGCGCGCTCGCAGGGCGCACGGCCTGCCTCATCGGCAACCACGGCATCGTGGCGCTGGGCGCGCATCTACAGGCGGCGTTCAACCTGGCCGTGACCGTGGAGGACCTGGCCGAGCAGTACGTACGCGTGCTGCAGATGGGAGAGCCGGTGCTGCTGCCGGACGACGAGATGGACCGGGTGCTCGAAAAGTTCAAGACCTACGGCCGCAAAAAAGTCTGAGGCGAGGTTGAGGGCAGACGCGAGCGGGCCCCGAGCTTCAAAGCCGCTCCACCACATGCGTGGGCTGTGCTTCGGCGTGTGCCAGCTCGGCAAGCCGGGAGACCCCCGTCAAGAGCAGCGCCGAAGCGATCCCAGCCCGGGTGGCTCCCAGAATGTCGGTGGCCAGCTGATCGCCCAGCATGAGGATGCGCGCCTTCGGCACGGCGCCGCCCACCTTTTCGAGGCCCGCCTCGAAGATCGGCAGATAAGGCTTGCCGAGCGGCACGAAGCGTTGAGAGCCGCTGGGATCGCGCAAACGCAACACCGCCTCCACGGCGGCGGCAATGGCGCCGGCGGTAAGACCAAAGCCGCCCGTGCGGGGGAACACCAGATCCGGGTTGGGCAGCAAGAGGCGGGTGGTCTGCCCGTGCTCCAGGCGATGGAGCAACACGGTGATCACCTCGTTCATCGTCTCCAAAAAGGGATAGCCATAATCGTCCGCCAGCACGCACACGGTGGCCGATCGATCGTCGGGGGGTGCCACGATCCCCCCAGCAGCTTCCACGTAGGCGCGTGAGTCGTCTGTGCCGAGCACGATGCAACGTTGTCCCACGAGCCCCTCGCGCTGGAACGTGCGGCCGAGCAAGCTGCCTGACGTGATGATCCGCTCCCGCGCCACGGGAAGGCCGAAGCCGGTGTAGCGTTTCCAGGTGGTGTCGATCGAGCGAGACGCATCGTTCGAGAGCAGCCAGTAAGGCTTGCCCCGCTCTGCGAGGGATTCGAGAAACGTGGCGGCCCCGGGCAGGGCGCCGTTCGAGTTCACCAGCACGCCGTAGGCGTCGAGAAAAAACACGTCGTAGCGCGCGAGCAAGGCCTCGATACGCGGCAAGACGTCGGGGGCAGGGGCGCCGTGACCGTTCGACATGCGCCCACGTATAGCAGCCGGGCGCGCGTGAGACCCAGGAACGGCCTTGCCCAGTCGCGCGTCTTGGGGGAAACCTTCCACATGGACGCGGTGGTCATGTCAGCCGAGGGCGAGGTCGAGGTGCGGCAGTGCCCCGAACCGCACACGGTGGCGGCCAGCGACGCCGTGGTGAAGGTGACCTTGGCCGGAATTTGCGGTTCGGACCTGCACATCGTGGCCGGCCGCGATCGGGGCTGTCGCATGGGCACCATCATGGGACACGAGTTCGTGGGGGTGGTGACCGAGGTGGGATCCCAGGTCGCCCGGTTTCGCCCGGGCGATCGCGTGGTGGCGCCCTTCACGGTGAACTGCGGCCAGTGCTTTTTTTGCCAGCGGCGTCTGCCCGCCCGCTGTGAGCGCTCGGCCGGTTTTGGTTTCGTCACCTCCGAGGGGCGAGGCCTCGAAGGCGCCCAGGCCGAGTTCGTGCGCGTGCCCTTCGCCGACACGTCGCTGCTGGCGCTGCCCGATCGCGATCATGCCGGGGCGCCCTTCGAGGACCAAGACGCGCTTTTTCTCGGCGACATTCTCTCCACCGCTTACGGCGCGGCGGACGCGGCCTGCATCGTGCCGGGCGATGTGGTGGCCGTGGTGGGCTGTGGCCCCGTGGGGCTTTTGGCCATTCAGGCCGCCGAGCTCTTTCAGCCCGCGTGCGTGGTGGCGGTCGACCCCTGCGCCTACCGGCGCGACAAAGCCGCCGCGCTGGGGGCCCTGCCCTGCCCGCCCGAACAGGCGCGGGCCCTGTGCGACGACCACACCCACGGCCGCGGCGCCGATGCGGTGATCGAGGCGGTGGGCACCGAAGGCGCCCTCACCCGCGCGCTGTCGCTGATGCGCCCAGGCGCCATCGTGTCCATCGCCGGGTACCACACCGCCGATACCTTCTCGTTGCCGATCCAGACCGCCTACGACCTCAACTTGACCTTGAAGGTGGGGAGGGCGAACGCCCGGGTGCACATGGAGACGTTGTTGCCAAAAGTTCTAGCGGGCATCTTCAGACCCCGCGCGATCATCAGCCACGTTTTGCCGTTGCGACAAGCGGTGTACGGCTACGAGATCTTTCGCGAACGGCGCGACAACGCCATCAAGGTCCTGCTGACCCCCTGAGGGGCGAAATTCGCGCGGCGGCGCAAGGGGCGCGATAATCGGGCGGGCCCTCACACATGTCTGCACGCAACCGCTCCCACGGCACAGGTCAGTGGCAACCCGGCGATTTCCGCCGTCTGGGGCCAGACTGCGTGTTCGAGGCGGGCGCCCTGGTGTTTCACCCCGAAACCATTTCGCTCGGCCGCAACGTGTACGTGGGGCACCAGAGCATCCTCAAGGGCTACTTCAAGAACGAAATGACCATCGGTGACGAGACCTGGATCGGGCAGCAGTGCTTTCTTCACAGCGCCGGCGGCCTCTTCATCGGCAACGCCGTGGGCATCGGACCCGGCGTGAAGATCATCACCTCCACCCACCAGGAGGCAGGTCGCGCGGTGCCCGTGCTGCAAGCGCCTTTGTCGTTCGCCCCCGTGCACATCGACGACGGGGCGGACCTTGGCGTGGGTGCGATCGTGCTGCCGGGGGTCCGCATCGGCGCCGGTGCGATCATCGGTGCAGGCGCCGTGGTGACCCACGATGTGCCCGCCTACGCCGTGGCGGCGGGTGTGCCCGCGCGGGTGACGAGGCTGCGGCCGTGAGCGCAGAAGGCCTGCCCGCGTCCGAGCCCCTCACGCTGATCGTGTTCGCGTTCAACGAGAGCAGCAACGTGGACACGGTGCTGCCCCCCATCCGCGACTGGCTGGCCGCCCGCAGCCCCACGGGCCAGCTGCTCTTCATCGACGACGGCAGCACGGACGACACGGCCGCGCGCGCCCAGGCCGTGCTCGCCGGCACCCCGGGGGCCGCCGTGTTGACGCACCCGAAGAACCGCGGCATCGGCGCCGCGCTGAAGACAGGCGTGCGCGCCGCCACCGGCACGTGGGTCACCTTTTTGCCCTGCGATGGCCAGATCGCCCCCGAAGCGCTCGACGCGCTCCTCACCAGGGCCGCGCACACGCAGGCCTCACTCGTCTTCTCCGTCTACCTGGATCGCAACGATGGTCTGCGCCGCACGCTCCTGTCGGCGGGCATCCGTGGCCTCATCCGGGCCGCCTTCGGAGTGAGCCTCGCCAGCGATGGTCCCTATCTCTTCAAGCGCTCGCTCTTCGACCCGGACGCGCTGCCTCCCGATTCATTCTTCCTCAACTTCGAGTTTCCCATCCGGGCCCTGCGCCGTCGCCAGCCCTTCGAGGTCGTATCGATTCACTGCCGCCCCCGTCACGCAGGGGTGAGCAAGAGCACTGGCTGGAGACGCATCCTGGGCGTGGCGCGGGATCTGGTCGACCTGCGGGTGAGGATGTGGCGCGAGTAGCCGCGCAGGCACACCGCCCCTCAAGTTCGTCGACCTGGGCGCCGATGGCTCCGAGCAAGCCTGATACCGCCTCGACACCGCATCGTCGAGCGGCTCTCGTTCATCATGACGCGCCTTGCAGGGTTCATCTCGTGTGTGGGGCTCATGCTCTTCATGGGCAGCGCGAGGGCCTCATTCTCTTACCGGAAGAGCGTCACCATCGATCGCTCGAAGGCCGGAGACGCAGGCACCACCACGCTCTCGGCGTTCCCGATGTTCTTCAAGGTCACGGATGCCGACCTACGGTCCACGGCCAACGGCGGCGACGTGCAAAGTGCCAACGGCTACGACATCATCTTTCGCGCCCTGGACAGCGCAACGTGTGGCGGCCCCTCCACCTGTGAACTGCCGCATCAGATCGAGCGCTACGACGCCAGCACGGGGGACCTCGAAGCCTGGGTGACGATCCCGGTTCTGAACGGCCCCAGCGCCGCATCGGACACGGTGATTTACGTCTACTACGGCAACGCCGACATCGTGTCGTCCACGGAGCAAGCCAGCTCGGTCTGGGCTGACGGGTACAGGGCCGTTTACCACTTCAACGAGACCACCGGCGGCACGGGCGCGGTACGGGATTCGACGAGCCATGCCAACCACTTGACCGATGTCAACGGGCCCACCCTGGGAGGCACAGGGTTTTTGGGGCCCGGGATCCAGCTCGATGGCGCCAACGACTACCTCGAGGCCCCCACCTCGAGCTCTCTCGAGATCACGGGCAGCATCACCCTGTCGATGTGGGTCAACTTAAGTTCCACGTCCGAGCCTCAAATTGGCGTGACGAAACCCCCAAGCGACACTTCACACGTGTCACGGTATCACAACTACTCCCTTCACTTTCTCCGCGTCAGCTCGACCTCGTTTCGCCCGCGCTTTTATTTGACGCTCGGAGGGAACGCCCGCTCGACCTCGACGTCGACCACGATGTCCACCGGCTCTTGGACCCATGTCGCGGGCACCTACGATGGCACGACCTTGCGCGTGTACCAAAACGGAGTCTTGCGAGGCAGCCTGAGCAACTCGGGCGCGATCTTGAACTCGCAAAAAAAATTGAGGATTGGAACGAACGGCTCCGGCTCCAGCGAGTTTTTGGCCAACAAGCTCGATGAGCTCAGGATCTGCGCGTGCACCCGGTCTGCGGGCTTCATCGTCGCAGAATTCAACAACCAGAGTGCACCGTCTTCCTTCTATGCCGTGGGCAGCGAAAGCGGCCCCGGGGTGCTCTCGGCCGTGCACTACGAGACGGGCCACGCCCAGCGGATGCCAGACGGGGCCGTCCGCGTGACCTGGCGAACGGGCTGGGAACACGAGACCCTGGGGTACCGCATGTATCGGCTCGCCCCCGACGCGTCTTGGGTGCGGGTGACGCCCGCTTTGATTCCTGGGCCTCTGCTCGGGGGAAGCGGGCCGCTTTACGAAGCCTTCGATCACAGCCCCGGGCCGCCGGGGAACCGCTACGTCGTCGAAGACGTGGATGCCCATGGCGTGGCGACCCGGCATGCGCCCCTCGACATCGAGACGCTGGCACCCCCGCGCATCCCTGCCGCCCTCCGGGAGCCCCACAATCCACGCCTTGGCGGTGGGTCACGTTGCCCCCCTCGAAGACACCCTCGCCGAAGGGTCTGCCCCGAAGCGAAATTCCGCCCTGGCGACCCGCCCCTGGGTGGCGCCCCCGGGAGCCCTGGCGCTCCCTGTGTCCCGCAGCGGCTGGCAACGCGTGGGATACGCAGCGCTCGTCGCGGCAGGCTGGGACCTTCGCCGTGAGCCGGGGGGCTATGGCCTTTGGCACGACGGCGCCGAGGTGCCGCTGCGGATCGTGGACGGAGGCGACGGCCGCTTCGATCCCGAAGACCACCTCGCGTTCCTGGCACAGGCCCGCGACACGCGATGGGAGGGGGAATCCGTGTACTGGCTCGGGCCGCGCGGGGGCCTTCGTCGCGTTGCCGAGGGGGACGTGCCCACCGCGTCGGGCCTCACGGGGCAAAAAAAAGCCCTCCGCGACGAGTTGAGGCAGCTTCGTCTCGAGCCCTCTTCACCCAGCTACCTTCACGCCACGCGGCTCACGGAGCGCACCCGATACCTTGCGGCCATCCTGGATGGTGAGGGCGACAACTTCTTCGGCGCCGTGCTGACCAAGCCGCCCCTCGAAAGGACGCTGCCCGTTCACCATCGCCACGCGGGTGAGGAGCGGCTCGAGGTGGTGCTGCAAGGGATCTCGCAAGGAGACCACGCGGTGGCCATCGAGCTCAACGACGTCCGGGTGGGGCAAGCCAGCTTCCGCGGCAGGGTTGCCCATACGTTCACGCAGCCGGTCGTCCTGCGCGAGGGCGACAACCTCATTCGTCTCGTACGCGCAGGTGACGAGACCGACGTGGCAGCTGTGTCGAGTCTGACGCTTGTTTACCGGCATCGCCTCGTCGCTGATGACGACCATCTCACGTTCAGCGTTCCCGGTGGGCGTACGGTAACCCTGCACGGGTTTTCGTCTCGCAACGTCGAGGTCATCGACATCACGAGCCCCGACGAGCCCGTGTGGCTGGACACGCGCAGCGCACGTCTTTCCTCCCGGGGCCACGCGGTCGAGGTCACGATCCCGGGGGCGGGGACACGCCACGTTCTCGCCACCGCGCGGCCCTTCGAGCTTCGGGACGCCCGGTCCGTGACAGCGTCCACGGCGCTCGAGGCGGGCGAGGGCGCCCACGTGGTGATGATCGGCCCGGCGGCCCTGGCACCTGCCATGGAGCGGCTTGCCGAGCAACGCCGACGCGAAGGCTTGCTCGTTCGTGTCGAGGACGTCCGCACGCTCTACGAGCAATTCGCCTACGGCCACAAAACACCCTGGGCGGTTCGCAACTTCCTGCGCTGGGCCGGCGAGACGTGGCCCACGCCGCCCCGCTACGTCGTGCTCTTTGGGGACGCAAGCTTCGATCCGCGTGACCGCCTGGCCAAAGGCCAGGGCGATCTCGTTCCCACATTATTCTTCGACGCCCCGACCATGGAGACCGCGACCGATGAGCTGTTCGGCGACCTCGACGGCGATGGCCGCGGCGATGTGGCCGTGGGACGGTTGCCTGCCCGCACGCTCGAACAGGCCGAGGTGATGGTGAGCAAGGTGCTTGGCTTTTCGCCAGAGGCGGCGGCCCCGCTCAATGACCTTCTGCTCGTGGCAGGCTGGGACGGCTCGTCCCTCGATTTTCCCCGGCTGTCCGCGTCCGTGGGGGCGAGCGCGCCCGCGGCCGCCCGAAAGGAGAGTCTGGTGGTGACCCCCGAGCTCTACGATACGGCGCGCGCGCGCTTCGGCGAGGCGCTGTCGCGCAGCCCGAAGGTGGTCAACTACTTCGGCCACGGTTCGACCGGAACCTGGAGCGGCACGGGGTTCATGACGAGCGCCCAGGCCAGGGAACTGGTCAACGAAAAGCCCCCCGTCTTTTCGCTCATGACCTGTCTCAACGGCATGTTTCAGGATGTCTTCAGCGAGAGCTTGGCCGAGTCTCTTCTGCAAGCACCTCTAGGGGGAGCCGTGGCGGTGTTGTCCTCGTCGACTCTGACCGAGCCCGTTTCACAAGCGGAGCTCGCGCGGGGCTTCGTGGGCGCGGCGCTCGGCGGCACGGCGCCTCGTTTGGGGGACGCGGTGCTTGCCGGCAAGGAGCGCATCGGCCCCGGGGGGGTGCGGCTTTCGTGGAACCTGCTGGGAGATCCGTCGATGCCCTTGCTGCCTGCCTCTTCGCGGCTCATGAAAGAAGCCCTCCCCGCGCCGCAGGCCGGGCCTGGGTGTGCTTACGCGCGGGGTGATGCGACCGGCGGGGCGACAGTGGGATTGTTGATGCTGCTCGGGCTGTGGAGGCGCCGGCAGCGGGCGCGGCTCAGTGCCCGCGCCGGATGCGGTGGGCGCGCGCCTCGATGAGATCCGGCCGTGGCACGTTTGGATCTCCGTAGCGATTGCCCGCCCGATCTTGCCCGTGTGCCAGATAGATCTGGTGATAGTTCCCGGCCTCCGCGTTGTACTTCGTGGCCGCGCTGATGAAGCGCATGGTGTAGCCGCATCGCCTGCGCGCGCTGCGGTTGGCTTCGCTGCCGTGGAACAGCACGGCATCGTGCAGGCTGGCGTGGTTCGGCAACAACGTACAGGTGACCGCCCGCGCTTCGGCTTCGTCGAGATACCTGCGGCTGATCTCTTTCGGGAAGGTATTGATGGTGAGGTCGGCATCTTCGTAGCCCACGTCCCCGTTCGTGTGGGTCCGGGGGACGACCCGCATGGCCCCGTTGCCGTCGTCACTGGGGTCGATGGCCAGCCACACGGTCACCACCTCCATGGGCGAAAGCAGGTGGCGCCAGTAAAACGAGTCTTGATGCCAGGGCACGCGCTTGCCATCTGCCGCAGGCTTGCAGATGAAGTGACTCGAGAACAAGGCCACGTCGTTTCCCAAAAACGGGGTAACCAACGACAGCACGGAGGGGTGAAACAGAAACTCGAACAGCTCGGGGTGGACGAGGTGCGGAACGTCCAGATCTTCGGGGCGCTTATCTTCGGGCAGGTCTGCCAGGATCGACTCGAAGGTGCGACAAAGCCGCGCGAACGCGTCGTCGGGCAGCACGGGCTCTGGAACGATGAGGTAGCCCTCCCGCCTATAGGTCTCGACCTGGGTGAGGCTGAGCCGTGCTGGAAGGCGTTGCGTTCCGTTGATATCTTGCAAGGACGCGCCGTTCGTTTCGATCTGACTCATGCCCTATAATCTCGCATGGAGAGTTCGAAACGTCGTGTCCCTGGAAGCTCATGCTATGTCCTCCATTGATGTGCCCTACCGTTTGCAGCTGTCCACGCTCGTGCACGCGCCGGCCGTCTGCCACGTCGCGGCCCGCACCATCGCCCCCGGCCACACGCCCCCGCTGCACACCCACGACTTTCCAGAAATCTTCTGGATCGAGGCGGGCCGGGGGGCGCACGTGCTCGGCAGCGGCAAGGAGGCCCTGGTCCGCGGAACCCTCGTGTTCGTGGCGCCCGAGGACGTGCACGGGTTCGAGACGGCCGGCCCCGAGGGGTACGCCCTCTTCAATCTCGCCTTTTCGCGGCAGCACTGGCGCGCCTTCTGGAAACGCTACGCTCCACCGGGGGCGCTGGATCTCTGCGCGGCCGAGACGCCCCGCGCGGCGCGCACCTTTCGCCTGGAGGACGGCGAACTGGCCCAGCTCAAGTTGTTCTCGCACGAGCTGCGCCAGGGGCAGCGCACACGCGCAGCGCTCGATCGGTTCCTGCTGAACCTCCTGCATCTCGTCACCTCGCTGGCGCCCCGGGAGGGCACGCAGCAGCTGCCTCCGGTATGGTTGCGGCGCAGCGTGCGCGCGCTCGCCGAGGACGAAGACGCGCTTTGCCAGGGCACTTCTGCGCTTGTCCGCCTGAGTGGCCGTACGCCGGCCCATCTTTCGCGCGAATGCCGCCGCTGGTTCGGAAAGTCACCCACCGAGCTCGTCAACGAGCTGCGCCTCGAGCGGGCGGCCGCACGGCTCGCCGCGGGGGACGAGTCCGTGGTGAGCGTGGCCCAGGCGTTCGGTTTCTCGAACATGAGCCACTTCTACCGGCTGTTTTCACAGCGCTTCTCCACGACCCCCGCCGAACACCGCGCCGCCGCCCGCAGGGTGCTGCAACCCAGCTGAGGGGCGCGCGGGCGAACCTAACGGCCGCTGGGCTCGTTCCGCGGGGGCGGCGTGCGAAACCAGCGCTCGGTCACGTCGTCGGCCGGAAACAAAGCTTCCAGGGTCAGCTCCTCGGTGGTCAGATCGAGCGGTGTACCGATGGTCGTGAGACACGCGAACATCGTCAGCTCGTGGGCGCCGTGGCGCAGGCGCAGGGCCGCCGCCGGGGCGCCGCCCGGCTCGGGCACGGGGAGGCGTACGACGCCGGGATAGGTGCGGATCTCGTCGCGCAACGCCCGCCGTTCGTCGTCTGTGGGGTGGGCCTGGGCAGCCCGTTCGACCCGCTCGAGAAGCAAAGACGCAACCTCGGACCAGTTCACGATGTGGGGCCTCAGCCCCTCGGGATGCAGCGTGGCCTTGACCAAATTCGCGGTAACCCCTGCCGGCACCCGTGAAGCGTCGAGGAAGGTATCGAGAAGCCTGCGGGCGCCGTCGTTGACCCGCAGCACGTTCCAGCATCGGTCGATCGCCAGGGCCGGATAAGGAGACTGCTGTGCGAGCAGAAGGTCCACCGCCCGGTTCACGGAGGCCATCGCCTGCGCGTGAAGCGGGGTGGCTGCGTAAACGCCCGCAAAGCCCGCGCTGACCAGCAGCGTGTTGCGCTCGCGCAGCGCGAGGCTCAGCACATCCGACAAGCGCAGCACCATCGCGCGGCTTGGCTGCGCTTTGCCGGACTCGAGGCAACTGACGTGTCTCGACGAGACGTTGGCAGCAAAACCCAAACGTTCCTGGCTCCACCCGAGAACCCGTCGATGCCCCCGAAGACGCTCACCAAACGAGGGGGTGCTTCCAGACTCGGCCGAGATGACCTCCGAGGTCATGGACTTCATGAGGGCCATGCTGCACGACAGGGGGTATGAGCACCAGTCTCGAAACGGCTCTCTTTGTCCTCGGCGCGTGTGGCGCCACGGCCTTCATCCTGGGATCGTTACAGCTCTCCGCAGCCCAGCGCGCGCAGGCTGGACGATGGCTTCCCCTGCTGATCCTCGTGGGTTTTTTCGCCGCGAGCGTGTCGGCCGTGCTCAGGGAGGGACCTTTGGGTTTTGTGCGCGAGCACACGCGGGGCGCCTGGTCGACCCAGATCTGGTTCGACCTCCTGATCGCGGCGAGCGTGGCGTTCAGCAGCCTGGCCCCGCGGGCCCGGCGGGCAGGCATGCGGCTTTCGTTGTGGGGCCTCGGCCTGCTGCTCACGGGAAGCATCGCTCTTGTCGCCATGGTCCTGCGCCTCCATCACCTCGAGGCCCGGGCTGGCGCGCAGGAGCCGGTCGCTTGAGGGGTGGGACCCACGACCCTTCGCGCCGCGACGAGCGCGCCTTGGCGGCTGCGGAGAATGGGCCCACAATGAACTTACCCCCTTGGCAACCTCCCGCGCGTCCGTCGTCAGCAAGCCCCCCCTGCGTTTCGCGCCCGTCTCGTGGCTGGCCGGACTGACCTTGTTCTTCGGGGTGGCCTGCCGCGCCACGGAGGAGCCCTCGCCGGAGGATCTCGGCCCCGCAGGAGGCGGAAGCGGCGGAAGCGCTGAAGCCCCTCCTGTCCCCGCAAGCCGTTGCACGCCGATCGCACTCGCTACGCCGGCCCAGTACCAGGGCAAAGCTTCATTTTGGGGCAATCACCTTGGCGCTGGCATCGATGTGGACCTCGGCGGGGGGGGCTACCACAAGTTCACGATTCGCTTCGGACAAGGCAAGGACTACCGCCCCCGCACGGGCACCTTCCCCCTGGGCACCTCACCCAACGGCGCGTTCGCCACGTGCCACGAGTGTGTGATGGTGATGGAAAACGTCTGGGGCGACAACGTCAACACCTTGAACTTCGCCTCGTCCGGTTCCATCACCATCGAAGCCATCGACCTGCCCCACGGGGCCGTGAGGGGCCGGGTCGAGAACGTCATCTTCCAACCGCTGACGTATACAAACCAGCACCACGTGTGGGCAGGCTTCAAAGAGGACACGGACCACTGCCTGTTTCTCTCCGAGGCGCGCTTCGACACC
This sequence comes from Myxococcales bacterium, assembly GCA_022184915.1. Taxonomy (NCBI): domain Bacteria; kingdom Pseudomonadati; phylum Myxococcota; class Myxococcia; order Myxococcales; species Myxococcales bacterium. Next base: position 241,714 of record JAGTJU010000003.1, read on the forward strand.
TTCGCCGGTGAGGGCGAAGCCTGCGCGACGTCGAGCGATTGCCGAAACCACGCAACGCAGGTCTGTGATCCACGTGCGGGCCACTGCGTGCCCACGCGCTGCGGGTCCCACGAGCCCTGCGGGACCAACGAGGTCTGCGTGCTCCAGAACGCCGCCTACGACACCCAGGCTTGTTTTCCGGCCTGCGAACCCTGGAAGGCGAATGGCTGCCCCCAGGGTCTTTCCTGCGTGACCCGCGACTACGCAGGCAAAGAGGGGGTGTGTAAGGTCACGGGAACCGCCGCCGTGGGCCGCAAGGAATGTCCTGCGAGCAACACGAGCACAGGCTGCGTCAGCGGGGCCGTATGCCAAACGGTCTCGACGTTTTGGCCCAAGGAGCAGTATTGCTTCGAGACTTGCGACTTTTTTGGGGACGGCAAAGCCTGTTCGTCCGGCATCTGCCAGCTCCGGTTTTACCGTAACAAGGACTTCAAGCTCTACTGCTACGACGATCGCTGCCACCGCGGAGGCACCTGCGAACGCCCGGAGCGCGCGGATCCGGCCGCGCTCGGCGCCCGCTGCGCCGCAGACGCCAACCGCCCGTGCGGCGTGGAAGCAGGCGTGGCCCGCGGCGTGTGCGACGCCGACACGAACAACACCTGCCTGCGCCTGTGCCGCCTGGGGGAACAAGACTGCCCCACGGGGCAAGCGTGCGCCCCGTACTTCATCCGCAACGACGGGGCCACCGCGGTCGAGGGGATCGGCGTGTGCCGCTGAGGCGCGGCAAGGAGTGCACCGGCGAACGTCACCGGGCCCGCCACGCCGCCCTCATCACACGCACGCCCGTTGCGACCAGCCAGACCGTCCAGATCAAAAACGCCACGAGCGGCACCTCTGCGATGAGCGCGGAGGCGGGTAGCGGCACCACGGTCAGCAACCCATCGGCAAGACCAAGCAGGAACAACCCCGCACCCAACCGACCCAAGGTACGGAGCGCGCGGTTCGTCTCATGCCCCGCCACCAAAAAGGTCCACAGTGCGAGGGTCATTTGACCCAGGTGCTCGCCCAGCAGGTTGCCAAACAAACGGTGCTGCAGATCGAAGGCCACCGCCACGGCGTTCCGCGTGGCTTCTGACGCCAGCGGCTCCGTGTAGGCCGCGGCCAGCGCTGGCACCACCAGGGTCCAGCGCAGCAGCCCCACGAGCTGCGTGACCGCCGAGATCGTCCCGAGAGCGCGCACCAGCGCCCGACGACCCACAGGCATCTCGAGCACATCGGGCAGCGCGATGACGATGAGCAGAAAAGGTACGAGACACAGCGCGTACGCGTACCAGGTCCACAGGAGCCCGTGGCCGCCGGCCGAAAAGCGCACGAGGATCTCCCCCGCAGGCTGGCGCAGGATGTCGGGGTAGTCGAAGGTCGCCACCAGCACGTTGAAAGGAACCTGAACCAGCAGAGGCACGAGCGCCAAGCCCGCTCCCAGGACAAGCCGCGCCCGCCACGCAACGCCAGGCAACTCTTGCGCCTTCACAGCACCGTGCTCCAGGAAATCCCCGGCGTGGGGTGCACGATCACACGGCCTTCGGAGCCCGCTGCGATGCCGATGCCCAGGCGAAGATCGAGCCCCTGCCCCAGCGCCCAGCGGAAACCCAACTCGCCGTGGATGGCCGTGCCTTGGCTGACCGACTCCGCCACGTTCCATTCATTGTTGAGGCCCTGCAGCAGCGACACCGAAGCGAAGGGCCCGGACGGGCGGCGCGACCCCAGCGCAAAGCGCACGGGATACACGGTGAGCCCCGTTTTGAGAAACCAGGTGGTTCGCGAGCCGTCGAGCCCGTCATCCGCGATCAGCGGAAACAAACCGACGTGAAAGCCCAGCGCGTGATCACGAAGTTCCACGCCCATCGAAGGCGAGCGAAACCCGTGCACGGTGAGCTCGCGCTCGGCGAGCGCGTCATCAGCGTGGGCGGCGGCGGGCGCTGCCAGCAAAAGGGCGAACCCGGAAAATGAGAGGAACAAACGATGCGAGAAGTTCATGAGGCCGAGCTTGAGCCTTCTCGTCACCGCTGACAGTGGCCCCGCCCGCCAACCCATGGTCTGCGCGCGCCACCACCCTGCCTGCGGCGTTCGTCAGCCCGCGGAGGGCAGGCTGCGGTTGCGCGCGCGAAACGTCTTCGGCGTCTCGCCCGTCCACCGCCGGAAGGCGCGGTGAAAGTTGCTGGGATCGGAAAAACCCACGAGGAATCCTATTTCTGCGAGCGAAAGCCGCTCGTCTTCCAAGTAGCGTTCGGCCAGCCGACGGTGGGCCCGCTCCACCACCTCGGCAAACGTCGTGCCTCGTTCGGACAAGCGGCGCTGCAGCGTGCGCGAGGACAAGGCAAGCTGCGGGGCGATGTCCTCGATCGGGGGGACCCCGCGCGCCAACTGGGCGGTGACCAAGCGTTCCACCTGGGCCTCGATGCGGGCGTCATCGGGCAGGCGTGACATCACGTCGCGAGCGTACGCGTCGAGGTGGCTGGCGAGACCCGGCTTAAACCCCGCGATGGGCAGGGCCAACACGGCGGGATCGAAGCTGATCGAGGTTTCCTCCTGCGCGAAAGTCGGCGTGACGCCGAAGAGCCGATGGTGTTCGTTGAGATGGGGCGGTGCCGCGTGCTTGAACTTCACGCCTCGAGGCACCAAGTGAACGTTGGTCACCCGTCGCGCCAGGACGAGCGCGCCCAAGGTCGAAAACTCGGCCACGTGACGGGGATACTCGTGAAGCAGCCCTCGACAGCCCGGGTACAACACCACGGCGTCCGCCTGGTGCTCGAGATCCACACGGCCGGCGTCGTGAAGGATGCGCGAGAAGGCGCACACCCGCGCAAACGCCTCGCCCAACGTGGCACTGTGAGCGGCAAGATGGCCCACCACATCGAAGGCGTCGAGGTCGAGACACTCGGCAAAGTGAAGGCCGAAATCCACATCGCCCGATCGGCGGGCAAGCTCGGCGACGATGAGGTTGTTTGCCGCCTGCGTGACACGGGCCTCGGGACCCTCGAGATCGGCAGGTTCGAGCCCGGCGGCAGCCAGCACATCCTGGGTGGCTATCCGTCGGCTGGCCGCGTAGGCAAGAAACCCACGCAGAGAACTCGCGGCCACCGTGAACCGCGCGCCTTCGATGCGGTCCGCCTCCGTCCCGACCACGCTGGCCTTTAGCATGTCTTGACCGGACCATCGAGAGCCCCCTCGCCCCGAACCCAACCGGGCGGCCGTGGGACCGCCCGGCTCTGCGCTGGCCTCTCAGGGGCAGGTGTTCGGAGCGCCTTTGCTGGGCGTCATGGGAACGAAGGGCCCCGTGCCGTCAGGGCAGCGGCCCACCGACGTCACGTGGGCCGTCCACGTGTGTTGGTCGACGATGGCCCCGCTGGCGTCGTGAAGGACGGCCGCGTCGCCGTTGCCGAGACCAAAGTCGAACTGACCCACGCCGCCCTCGAGCTGATCCAGCACCAAAAGCCCCCCTGCGGGCACCACGGTGCCAGCCGTGAAAAAGTACTTGTGCCCAGCCGATGCGGGGGCGTTGTCGGTGAAGTACCAACCGGAGAGATCAACCGGGCCCGCGCCCGGGTTGATGAACTCCACCCAGTCGGGGTTGGGGTTCGACGAGATCTCGTTGAAGACGAGCCGGCCCACCGCACCACCCATGCCACCTGCGCCGCCCATGCCACCTGTGCCGCCTGCGCCACCTATACCTCCTGCACCGTCGGGGACACGAACGATCCGCTCCCACGAGAACACCTCGGGCGTTCGGGGATCCACCTGCAGAAGCAGCCACTCCAAGGTCGTTTCTCCCTGCACCACCACGCGGGTCAGGTTGGGCACGGGGGCGGTGATGCCGTAGGCGCTGCTGCCGCTGGCGAGCGGCTTGTCCACGACGAAGCTATGCGAATCGCCCTGCACCAACAGCACAGGCCGTGCAAACGCGCGTGCCCGATCCGCAAGGCGTGTGACGAGAGCCTCGAAGCCCGCCGTCGCGCCCAGGAAGGTGTCGGCTTGCATGAACACGGCAACGCCCTTCGAGCCGTCCGCCTGCGCGACGTCGAACGTGCGATCGATCCAGTCGAGCGCGGCGTTGATGCGGGCGTTGACCTCGGCGATGCGGCGCGCAGGGTCATCGAACTTGGTGCCGGTCGTATCCGTGCCGAACCAGGGCGCAAGCCCGTTGGCGCTGCCCACGGCATGAACGGTCGCGAACGTCACACCCGAGGCCGACCACAGCTGATTTTCAACGAAGGTGGCGTGGGCGGGGACGGTGGCCTGGCTCAACACGAACGAGGGTGCGCCGAGCGTCGTCGCGGGATCGGCAAAGAAAGCATTGCGAAGCGCCGCCAGACGCTCGAGCGGATCGTAGGCGCCGTTGTTGGCGCGGTGGCAGTCGGTCCATTCGTTGTCGCCGAGGGTGTAGTGCAAGGGCTTTTGCAGGGTGGCAAACGCCGCGGCGATGGTCTGGAAGTACGCATCGTCACACCGGGTGCTGCCGTTTTTGATGTCGCCCACGTGAACGAGCGAGGACAGGCGCGCGTCCGCGTTGAGCTGCGCCACGAGGTTGGGGAAGTCGGCCACCTGAGCAGCGCCGTACGGCGTATCTCCCAGCACCGCCAGGTACGTCGGCTGCAAAGTCTCCGGAGCGCCGCCCTCGAAGGCGACGCCCACGTTGAGGCGCCCGTTCTGCAACAAGCGCAGCGCGATCGTGGCGACCTGCTTGATGTCGATGCGCACGGTGACGGGCGCCGCGCCCACGTACGAAGGCGCGTCCGCGGCGGTCACCACGGGGCACGCCTTGGCGAACGCGGCGGCGTCCACCGTTGCCAGACCCGCAGGCAGCCGGTCGAGCAGGAACGAAGGCGCTTGGCCCGGCACCAGGCTGAAGTCCCGTACCAGCGGCCGGGCCCCGGCGAGCGAAATGCGCAGGCAAAGGGCATCGGCGGGCACGGTCTCGAGGGTCAGGGCCAGGGCGCCGAGCTCATCGCCCAGGGCCTCATCGCGGGGGCTGTCTGCGCAACCCATCACGCCGCCAAACAGTCCAGTCAGCGTCAACGCGGCGGCAATCCGAGGCAGGGTCTTTTTCATCACGAGCTCTCCTTGTGGGCACACGATTTGGTGCACCCGTTGTAGAGCGGCGGGAACCCGGCCCGCGTGACGCTTGGCCGATAGTTTGCCGACAAGGCAACTCCGACATCACGGCTTCGTGCCCGAAGCGCGTCCGTGCAACAGCCAGGTGAAGTCTCGTGCGCCGAAGCGCCGTTGCGACCTCAGGGCGTGGCGTCGAAGAACACCGTACGTCGTCCTACGGGCTTTACGGGACGCACGTTGTTCGGGTAGAGCGCAGTGAACGAGGCAATCTGCTCGCGCGAGGCCTCGAGCGGCTCCGTGAGCACCAGCCACTGCACGTTCTCCCAGCAAGGCGGCGTGGTGAGCGAGCCGGTGTAGCGTATGTACGTGTGCGCCTTCGGCAAGAGCGAGGCCAGGGAGAGAGGGGGGCCGGCGCCCGTTTCTTCCCCCGGGGTGCGCGGCAGCCGCCCCAGCAACATCGCCAACGCAGGGTTCGGTCGCCCTTCCTTCACCATCACCGCCACCACGGCCAGGTGGCCACGGGCGCTTCGGTGGACCCACTGCAGTTCCATCGGGAAGCTCTGGCCTGCGGCCCGGTGCTCGCTGGGGGCGTGAAACTGAATCGTCTCGAGCGCAAACGTCATGGCACCGAAGGCGATGCTGCTGCCGGGCGCCACCGTTTGCTCCACGGTGCGCCCCGTGTTCGTGAGCCGCACGGGCGTGGTGCCGTAGCGAAACCGGACCTCGGGCAAGTCGCGCGGGACCACCTCGACGATATCGATGGGCGATTGGCTTTGCCCCGAGGCACACGCGGCATACGCAGGATCCAGCTGCCCCCAGGCCGAGGGACCGTCGGGGCCCTCGTAGGCCCACCGGGGCCCTGTCGCGCAGCCCCCCAACGGGGCGCCGGCGATCAGGGTCACCGTGCTCAAGGCGAGGCCCGCCCGGCGCCAATCCAAGAAAAACCCCCGCATGTGCCTGCTTATGGGTTCGGACGCCCGGGCGATTTCTGAAGCAGCGCCCCGCCCTTGCCACCCCAAAGGGCAAGGGCCATGCTGCGGCCCCGTGCTTCCCCAGGCCCTGTTTCTCGTGGCTGCATTCGTGTCTGGCTCTTTTCCCACGGGCGTTCTCCTGGCCCGCGCCCGCGGCGTGGACCTGCGCCAGGTGGGCAGCGGCAACGTGGGCGCCAGCAACGTGGGCCGCGCGCTCGGCAAAAAGTTCGGCATTCTGGTGCTGCTGGTCGACGCCGCCAAGGGCGCCTGGCCGGTGCTCTTGGGGCGGGGCCTCTGGCTCTCCGACTGGGTGCTCGCCGCCCTGGCGTTGGCGGCCGTTCTCGGGCACGTGTTCAGCATCTTCCTCAAGGGGCGCGGCGGCAAGGGCGTGGCCACGGCGCTCGGGGCGTCGCTGGCCCTCACCCCCCTGCCGGCGCTCTGTGCCTTCGGCGTCTTCGTGCTGCTGTATGCAGCGTTTCGCATTTCCTCGGTGGGCTCGTTGGCCGGTGCGGTGTCCTTCGTGGGCTTCCTCTTCGCCTTCGGCGAGGCCCACCCGGCCACGCTGGCCTACGGCAGCCTCGCCGCCCTGGTGATCGTGCTGCGCCACAAGGACAACCTGCGCAGGCTGGCGCGCGGCGAAGAGCTCAAGGCCCCCTGAGGCCGCCTCAGGTGACGCAGCCCCGAGGGGGGGCAGTCTGCCTTTAGAGCGCAGCCGGGCGCATGCCCGCGTCCCGCAGCAGCGCCTGATCCTGTTCCACGTCGGGGTTGCCCGTGGTGAGCAGCTTCTCGCCGTAGAACACCGAGTTGGCACCGGCCAGGAAGCACAGAAGCTGCGCTTCGCGTGACAGCCCCGTGCGCCCCGCCGATAGACGCACCTTCGCCTGGGGCATGAGAATGCGCGCCACGGCGATCGTGCGCACCAGGTCGAGCGGATCGGTGGCCGGCAGCGCCGCCAGCGGCGTGCCTTCCACGGGCACCAGCGTGTTGACGGGCACGCTCTCGGGCTGCGGGTCCAGATTCGCCAGCGTCATCAACATGGCGCACCGGTCGCGGACCGACTCGCCCATGCCGATGATGCCCCCGCAACACACGGTGACACCGGCCTTGCGAACGTTGCGAATGGTGGTGAGGCGATCCTCGTAGGTCCGGGTGCTGATGATCTTCCCGTAAAACTCGCGCGAGGTGTCCAGGTTGTGGTTGTAGGCGGTGAGCCCCGCGTCGGCCAGCCGCTGCGCCTGCGCCTCGGTCAGCATGCCCAGGGTCACACACGCCTCCATGCCCAGCTCCCGCACGCCGCGCACCATGCTGAGCACCGCATCGAAGGCTGGGCCTTCCTTCACCTCGCGCCAGGCGGCGCCCATGCAGAAGCGGGTGGCACCGGCCTCCCGCGCCCGGCGCGCCGAATCGAGCACCTCGTCCACCTTCAGCATGCGCTGCGGGTCGACCGCGGTTTCGTACTTCGAGGACTGGGGGCAGTAGGCGCAGTCCTCGGCGCATCCGCCCGTCTTGACCGACAAGAGGGTACAAAGCTGCACCTCCTCGGGGCTGTGATGCGCCTCGTGCACGGCCTGCGCCTGCCGGATGAGGCGAGGCAAAGGCAGGTCGTAGAGCGCTTGAACCTCTTGCAGCGTGTAGTCTTGCCGAGTCACGCGCCCGTTTTAACAGGCGGAACACACGGTTCCAAGCCTCGTCTTGCAGGTCCGGGGGCGCGCCGCCTCCCGCGCGGTGCCGCACATGACACGAACCGCCCTGGCCAGGCAGGGCCCGTGCGGCCGCAGGGCGGCGGAAGGGGCGCCCGGGGCTAAAGAAGGGGCGGAAAACCCCCGAACTTTGGCTCGGGCCTCGGGCCTCCCCAAGGCCCCTCACCTCTCGGGGGACGGTTTCGCGGTGTCAGTTCAAGTCTTCTGCCCAAAGTGCGGCCGCGCTCAACCGGCGGCGCCCAATAACGCCGACGAACATCACAAGTGCGTCGCGTGCCAGCACGTCTTCTCCGCGAAGGGACGCCCCCAGCCGCTGCCCGAGCGGGTCTTGGCAGGCGGCGCCGCGGCGCTGGTCGCAGGCAGCCGCCAGGACCCGGAGCTGCCCGGACGCCCGCGGAGCACCAGCAACCTGCCCGCGCCGCGCGAAGCCATCCCCTCGCCCTCCCTGGGGGTGGCGCCCCCGCTGGTTCCTCCCCATCGGCCCACCCTCTCGGGGGTGGGGGGAGATCCCGACGTGCCCGCGCCCCGCGAAGCCGTCCCGCCCCCCAACTTGCCCGCTGCCCGCGAGAGCATTCCGGTGCCCATGGGCCTGCCGATGAACCTGCCCGCCCCCCGCGGCCCCGTGCCCATGAATCTGCCGGCTCCCCGCGAGGCGGTGCCCCCGCCAAACCTGCCGGCCCCCCGCGCCGCCGTGCCGCCCCCGGATCTGCCGGCCTCCCGCGCCGCCGTGCCGCCCCCCAACCTGCCCGTCTCCCGGCAGGCCGTGATGCCTTCGGCGCCCGTGTCCCTGCCCGCGGCCCCCGGCCTGCCGCTTCCCCCGGGCCCACCGGCGTCCTCGCCGTGGCTGGCCGTGGTCCGCGACGCCGCGCCCCCCTCCGATCTGCCCGCCCCCCGCGAGGCCGTGGGCCTTTCTAACCTGCCCGCCCCCCGCGAGGCCGTGGGTCTGGCGAATCTGCCCGCCTCCCGCGAGGCGCCTGGCCTCGCCAACCTGCCCGCGCCCCGCTCCGCGGTCCCTTACCCGAACCTGCCGGCCCCCCGCGAGGCCGTCGCCAACCCGAACCTGCCCGCGCCCCGCTCGGCGGTGCCACGGGCTTCGGCCGTGCCCCCGGCCACCCCGGTGGCCCTGGCTCGCCTGAACCTCAGCGTCGAACGTACCCCCGCGCCCGACTTGGCGCCCGCCAACAGCCCGCTTGCGCCTTTGGATCTCAACGACCCCGGGCTCAGCTTCGATCTCAGCCCCGACGAAGCCCTCCCGGCCGGCCCCGGCCCGCAGCAAAGCGCGTTCAGCAGCGCAGAGGACCCGGGCCTCGATCTCGACCTCCTGGACGACATCACGAGGGCGGCGCCCCTTTCGGCCGCCGGGCTGGCCGCCGCCTTCCGCACGCCCGGCATCCCTGCCAGCTTGGGGCTCGAGGCGGTGGACGGGGGCCTGGGCTTCAGGCTCGACATCGAGGGGGCCGAGGCGCCGTCACCCACGTCGCCCGTTGCGGCCATCGTGCCTTCCTCCGCGCTGCCCGCGATCGAGGTGAACGCGATGGGCGTTCTGGAAGACGCCCTGCCCGAACTGGCGCCGCACCGGGAGGCACCTCTGCCCTCCACCGCGCCGAAGCCGCGGACCCGTCCCAAGCCCGCGCTGCTGGTAGCCGCGGGTGCGGGCGCGGCGGCGCTCCTGGCCGGGGTGCTGCTGGTGCTGGTTCCGAAGCTCACCGCGGGCCCCGCCCCCGAGGCCGTGCTGGCGCCTTTCCTGCCGCAGCTCGAATCAGATACCTTCCCCGCCTACCAGGCCGCCGCCACCGCACTGGTGCAGCAAGCCGCGCAGGAATCGCACGCCGACGGGCTGCGCGCCGGGGCCGCCGAGCTCTTGCTGCTGGCCCGCCTCGGCCGCGAGGCCCCGAAGGCGCTGGTGACGGAGGCGGCGCAGCACTTGAGCCAAATCCTGCCAGCCGACGAGCCTTCCGCAAGCGAGCGTCGGGCGCGCGCACTGGCCGAGCTGGCCCAGGGCAAGTTAAGGGGCGTCGACGCGCTCTTGGCGGGGATCGAGGATTCCCCCGGCGCCCGCCTGATCGTGGGGCTCAAGCAGCTCGCTACCGGCAACCCCGCGGCCGCGGCAGGCACCTTCGAGGTGGCGGCTTCACAAGAGCCTCGGCGTTTGCTGCCGCCGTACCTGGGCGCCAAGGCGCTCGAGGCGGCGGGGCAGGCCGCGAAGGCGCATGCGCTCTACGAAAAAGTGCTCGCACGCAACCCGCAACATCTCGGCGCCGCGCTGGGCGCGCTACGCACCGCGGGTTTGCCGCCCACGGAGCTCCTCGAGAAGCTCGAAAAGCTGGCGGGGGCGAACCCTGGCGCCGCGTCGGGCGCCGAGGTGGCCGGCGTGCTGGTGCTGCTCGGCAAAACCGCCGCAGGGCTGGGGCGTCACCACGCGGCGCCCAAGGCGTTTACGCGGGCTCTGGCGGCTGACCCGGGCAACGCCGAGGCCACGATCGCGCTGGCCGAAAGCCTGCTTGCCGAAGGCCGCTACAACGACGCTCTCACGCGGGTGCAGAGCGTGGCGGGCGAAGCCGTCAAAACGGCCGAGGGGCTCTTCACGTGGGGTGGCGCGCTCATTGCTACCCACAGGGTCACCGAAGGGTTGGCGCAGGTCGACAAGGCGGTGCTCAAAGCGCCTCAGGATCCGCGGGGCCCCTTCTTTAGGGCCTGGGCGGCCGAAGAGGCCGTGAACCCCGATCACAAGGGGGCTCTGGCGCAATACCAGGAAGCGCTCTCCCGCGCGCCGTCCTTCGTGCCCGCCACGCTCAGGCTCGCGTCGCTCTTGCAGAAGAGCCAGCGTGCGCCCGAGGCCCTCAAGGTGCTCAAGGCCGCCGAGGACGCCGGCGCCCCGCCCACGTCGCTGCAGCTGGCGTGGGGACAAGCCCTCATCGTCGCCAAGCAGGCCCACCGGGCCGAGGACGTGTTTCGCAAGGCTTTGGCGGCAGAGCCCACGCTGGCGGCCGCCCGGTTGGGTCTGGCGTCTGCCCTGGAGGCGCAAGGGCGTGTGGGTGAAGCCAAGCTCGAGCTCGACGAGCTGCTCACGCAAAGTCCCGACACAGACGGCATCCACGAACGGCTCGCGGGCCTCGCGTTACGGCTGGGCGAAAAGGACGAGGCGCTGGCCCACTTCGAGGCGGCGCTGGCCACCGGCAAGGCAGGTCCCGAGGTGCACGTGGCGCTGGGGCAGCTGGCGCTCGACATGGGCAAGCTGGACCTGGCCGCGTCGCACCTCGTGAAGGTCTCGGAAGAGAGCCCTTCCACCCCGGGCGCGCTCTATTCGCTCGGGCGGCTGCGCGAGCGCCAGGGCGATCTCGGCAAAGCGCTCGCCGAGTACCGCCGCGCCACCGGCTACGAGAACACGCCCGAAGTGCAGCTGGCTTACGGGCGGGTGCTCGGGGCGGCTGGCAAGGAAGACGATGCCCTGGTGGCGTTCCGCGAGGCGTTCGCGCTGGCTGAGGGACATCTCGAACACGGGCGGCTGCTCCTCAAGCGCTCGAAGGCCGATCAGGCGATCGTGGATTTCGACGCCGCCGTGCGGATCGATCCCGAGATGTGGGAGGCGTTCCTGATGAAGGGAAACGCCCACGACGTGCTCGGTGAAACCGACAAGGCTGCCGAAGCGTGGCGCCAGGTGGTCCGGCTTCAACCCAAGAACGTCGAGGGGCTCTACAAGCTGGGGCGGCTCGAGATGGACCGTGGCCAGATCAAGCCGGCGCTCGATTATCTGCGCCGCGCGGCGGCCGGGGCGCCGCAGGATCGTCCCTGGGCGGCCGACGTCTATTTTCAGCTAGGTTATGCCGAGCTGCAGGCGGGCTCGAAGAAGAGCGCGCGCGACGCCTTGACGAAGTATCTGGCGCTGGCGCCCACGGATGCGCCCGATCGCCCCGCGGTCGAAAAGCAGCTGGATCGCCTGGGCGGCTTTTAAAGCCAAAATCCCTCGGGTCAGCTCTCCGGCGTTCTGCGGGGCAAAGGCACGTTACGTCGCAGCCTCTGAGCGCGTGGATGGGATCACAACGCCCTCCGGCACCGGCGAAGGCGCCCCTGCGGGCGTTGGCGCCCGCGGTTCAGCAACTCCGGTAAGGGGCTTGCAGGGTGGATCGAGGGCAGGAGGGATAAAACATGGAAAACAAAGCTGCACGTTACGTGAACATTGCGCTCGGGGCCTGGCTGTTCTTGTCAACGTTCTTGTGGATTCACAGCGACGCGCAATACACCAACAGCTGGCTCGTAGGTCTGGCCACGGTCATCGTGGCGGCCGTGAGTCTGTCGACGCCGGCGGCACGCTTCTTCAACACGGCGCTAGGGGCTTGGCTCTTCATCTCGGCCTGGGCATTGCCCAGCATCTCCGACGGCACGGTTTGGAATCATGCCCTGGTCGGCTTGGCCGTGGTGGTTGCGTCGCTGATACCCAGCCGGGGTGAGTCCGCGGTGATCCGCAGAGAGCAAAGGCCGGCCACCGCCCATCGATGAGTTGATGCCGTTCGGTCCCACCTCGCGGGCGGCCCGGCCCTCTCGCGAGGGTGCGGGCCGTGGGCGAAGGGGGGGCCAGCGTCGACTGGACGAACATGGTCGGCGCGCGTCACCAAACGAAGCGTTCACGGCTAGCTTCTTTCGCCCAGGAGAACCAATTGCACGTTCAGTAGGGCCACGTGGTCCGCAGCGCGCGACTCCGCAACGATGCTGCGGACCTGCTCGAAGAAAGCAACGTGCGCTTGCCTGATCCGTTGCAGATCCTCTGATGACACGGCGACGACGTTGTACGAAAACAGAGACTCACCCCTGCCATCGAATCCCTGGAGTTTCTTCACTGCCACTTCGGCCCAGTGACGTTTCTGTGCGAGGTTGCCGTGCGGATCTGTCCCGGTGTCGACGGTGATCACGTTTTGAGCCACCCAGCGCCCTCGAATTCGTCGGACTTGTTGCGCCCGCTCGAGGTGTCTAAGGCAGTCGCGTACGTTGGTCGGCTCTTGTCCTATGGCTTGCGCAATCTGCGCGACTTGGTTCGTCCCGCATGGCTTGAGCTCGAGCGCACGCAGCACGGCAGAGCTCCAAGGATGCGCGTAGGCGAGGTCGCGTTGCGCTTCGACGGCCCGGTGCAGCACCTTGACTTCCATGAGCTTTCCAGCATCCACAAGCGCGTCCAGCCAGTCGATCAGGCGGTGGCTGAATGCATGAACGATGAGTAGAAGCTCCGGCAGGCGAGGTTCACTGAGGCCAGCACGCCATCGCTTGACCGTGCTGCGATCCACTCCCACCACTTTGGCGATGTGTGCCGTAGTGGCTTGCTTGGTAAGGACTTCGAGCAGACGAGATGTGTCTTCCGCCTGCCAGTGAGCGAAGTCGCGGCACACGGAATCCGCGGGAGCCAGGACTGCTGCGATTCCTCTCACATCGACCCGCGCCGCTGCGGCCAGTTTGAACAGCACACTGGCCTTCGGGGCCCGGGCCCCTTTCTCCCACATGTAGATCACGTTGGGACTGGTATCCAAGCGCCGGGCCAGGGCCGCCCGAGAGCGCCTGCCACGCAACGCGCGCAGGAGCTCCGACGCGAGTTTGTCCCAACGGATGATCACTATCAAAAAGTAGCCTATTTGCTGCGAATGGCTAGTGAGTATGTGGTGTTGCGATCTAGATTTCGGTCGAGTCGTCGCAGATACTCGAATGCATGAAGAACGCAGTGGTCGCATTCCTCTTGGTCACGATGCTGAGCCAGGGCTGCCATTCGTCCCTTACCAGCAGCACGGCCCCCGAAAACGGTCAGACAGGATCGATTGGGGCAGCCGAATGCTTGGAGGATTCGTCCTGCGAAAACGCGTACCGGGAAACCTTGGCCCACCTGCAAACACCCTTACACGGGCATCGGCGGGTGCAGGCTGCCAGTTGCGAACCCATAAACCAGGCAGGCTCGGAGAGTGCCAGCGGTTTCGCTTGCGTTTGTGCCCTGGAAGGCGGCGGCTCGTTGCACATTGGACCAGCAGGCGCGCCCTGCACTGTCCAGAGTCGTGATGGCTACTCGTGCCTGTTGAACCCCGCGTCCTTCGCGGGTTGTTCGCCCGGTGACCCCACAACCTGCGAGGCAGCGTGCGCCGGGCTAGAGCGGCTACTCGGACAGGACGCCGCGCGAACGTTCGACGTCGGGATTCGAGCCGCCGCTTGCGTGAAGCAGTCTTGCCAAGTCGTCTACCGGGTAGGCAACGATTGCTTTGCCAACGTCTTCCCCGGAGAAGCCTACAACTGTGAGCTCTCTGACGGCGCAATTCTGGCAGCCGCAACGGCCGCTCGAGACGCGAGAAACAGGCCGACGTTGGCGACTAGCCTTTCACCGCCCAGGTTCCATCCGAGACCATCGGACGAGTGGCAAGGCATGCTTGTCGACCTCGACGCTCAGCCTCCCTGCGAAGAATCAGGAGATTGTGGGCTGGCACGGGCCTGCTTGAATGAACGTTGTGGGCCCTGCACCCGAGACGAACAGTGTGCCCCGGGTGAGCTTTGCGCGCTCGACCACTGCGTACGACAAGATCTGGCGACCTGCCGAACGCGAAGAGACTGCGCTGCGGGTATCCTGTGCATCCTGAGCGGCTATAGCGCCGACCCTCGAGCCAACGAGCAGATGCGTGCGTACTGCCTGAACCCCGAGGGGGGAGCCTCCATGGTCATGTGACGTGACACTTCATGACACCGCGGTTGCGGGAGCGGTGTTGCCAGGACCTCCTGCGAGAGGTTTCTGTTACCCCGCGCGAAGGAGCTTCTCAAAGCAATCGAAGTGCCCCTTCCGAAACCTAACTTGCCCTACTCGAGAATAGCCGCTACGCGCATAGAACCGGAGTGCCCGTGGGTTCCCGCAGTAAGCGTCGAGGCGGATGGAGTCATATCCAAGAGCGCTCGCGCGGCGCTCGGCGAAGCGCATCAACGCACGCCCTATCCCATGTCCTTCCCACGGAGGCGCCACCGCGAGTCGATGGATCACGGCGGTGCGACCTGAGTGCTGCCAGAGCACGCTGGCGTATTCGTGCTCCTGGATTTCGTTAATTACAATCACGCCAACGGCTCTTTCGGCATGAATCGCTACGAATGCCGTACGAGCCGCGATGTCGGCCATCAATGTCTGGCGGTCTGGATAAAGTTCGTCCCATTGCTCGATGCCGATTCCACGCATGCCTTCAATGCACTGCTTGACCAAATCGAGGATGCTGACAACATCTCCGAATTCGGCTTCGCGGATGGAAGTGCTCATCCTTTTTTGTCTTCCTGGCCAGGACCTTCGCCGCCCGACGGCCCATAGAAGAAGACCCAGACGGAAAAGTCCGACGAAAACGACTCGAAGCGGTGACTCTGTCCTGCGGCCACAAAGATGAAGGAGCCAGGCTGAACTTCCTGGCGCCTGATTCCATCGAAGAAGATGCCCGTGCCGCGGGCGACAACATAGATCTCGTCGCGATCATGCGGGCTTTGAGGATCCGATCCTACAGGCGTGTACATCTCCACGTCGAGCGACCCTTGCGAGAAGACTGGCACGGCCAGGTTCCCCGGAGGCGGCGGCCCCATCGAAATCGCCTCGAAAAGACTTACGTGCAAAGCTTTGGGCATCCGGGTCGTTCCTCGTGCTCATTCCTGTTCTGTGCGTGAGTTCTCACGGTCCCACGTTCCCTGCGGACGTGATCATTGCTCGTGGCGCCGCAGAGATGGGCTTTCCGGCACGACGTCGATCCCCATCGTCTTCATGGTTCCGGAGCCGTGCCTCACCGCGGTCTGTTTCGTTAGAAGAGTCCACCCATCTTTCGAGAGTCGAGAAACGTCCGAGCCACTTTAGTGGCCTGAGCTGGACATCGCACTGCGGTTGCCGACCGTATCCACTCCAAGTTTGGCCAACTCAAGGATCGATTACGAGTCTCCCCTCGTCCAGCGCCGCGAAAATGGCACTGTTCGAGAGATCATCTGGATTCAACCCGTGACTTATTCACCGGGATGCTGATGGGTTCAGACGTAGGCAGTGTTGCCCATACCAAATTGCCGACTGCGCGATATTCCACACGCACGCGGCTTCTCACACGCTCTACGTCTTCGGCAGGTACGAAGTACGATTCTCGGGTACCGTTGCTTCTTGATACGACCACCGCCATCTCATCGCTGAACATGCCTCGTTCGACACTTTCACACTTGAGCCACCCCGAGTTATTCATAACGCAAAACTAATTGCGCATCCGTTCAGCGTCAAGATCCAGCGCATCGTTGCAACTTTGCCGCTGAATCGTGCCCCAGCACCGAAGCCCCAGTTACCTCACGCCCCCTCAATTCTAACTTTTGAGTTCGCCGTCATAGAGCACGTCCCAGGTGCTGCCCGCGCCCTGCGCCTCGAGGCGGACGCGACCTCCCTGCGCGGGCACCTGCACACGAACCCGGCGCCCGATGGCCTCCTCACCCAGGTGCTCGATGGCCACGCGGGTAAAGCCGTTCGTGTCTTCCGGTGATTCCACCAGGAGCGCCAGACCGGTCGCTCCCTTCGTGCGCGTGGCCTCGACAGAGGCCTTCGGGGTGACCTCCACGGCGTCACCCGTGGGAAGGCGCGTCCGGTACGCGGAAACCGCGATGCCGACGAGCAGGACCGGAAGGCCGAGCGCGGGGATGAAGCGGGCCGCCTGAAGCCACGGCCACGACCCAAACACCCCCGGGCGCCGCGGGCGTAGGCGCGGACCTGCCGCGAGGGCCGTTTCCAATCGGGCCGGAAAGCCCTGTCCGAGTCTCGCCCGGACCGCTGCAGCCTCGTTGCCAACGAGCCCACGACATCGTTCAAAGCCTCGAGGTGTTGTTGCGCAGATGCGGAGACGCCGCGAATGCCCTCGGCTGCCGCCCGCGAGATCGCGAAGTGCGAAAGGCAACCGGCAGGGACGGCCCGGGAAACTTGGTATCCTCGCCATACCTGGCTGCTCCTTGCTTGAGGTCAAGACCCGAAGACTCCCCATGGGGGGCCACGAGAGGCTCTGCGGCGTCGAAGTACTATTGGAGGGTTCGATTCACGCTACGTCGAGAGGTGCCCAACAGCTCACTGATCTCGGTGACGGTCATGCCGTCCACCCTTCTCAGCTTGTTCGCGTGAGTCCGCGTGTCCCTGATGTGGTTCAGCGCCAAATTTGTGACGGTCCGGTAAAGCCAGGGATAAGGGGCATGGGGAACACGACCTTCCTCGCAAACCCTGTGCAGGGCCATGAAGGCCTCGTGCATGAGGTCCTAGGCCAGGGCGGGATCACCCACCAGACGCGCAGCGCGGCGCGCCACCGCAACGGAGCGGAGCCGATACAGGTGTCTGAATTCTTCATCGGACATGGGGGCCAAGGGGAACTCGTCACTCGGGGCGCTGTGCTCTAGCCCCTTTCTAAAGAGACACCGCTCGGCCGCAAAACGGGCGCATGCGTTCGTCAGCCTGCCACACCGCTGGCAAGGCGCGTCGGGCTCCGCACGCCGAGACGTACTGGTCATTTTGCACGCGCGAGTCCACGCATTTGCAGGCGGCGGGCGACGCGGCCGCACCTTGCCCGCCTGGGTGACCTTTTTGCCGCTTCCCGGTCGGAAGGCGCGCAGGCAAGCTCAGTCACGGTCGAGGTTTATCCGTGAACGTCCAACTGCTCATCGACGCAATCGTGCGCCAAACCACCGTGCTCATCGCCCAGCTCGCCACCCGTGGCGGCGTGCGGGCGCCGCTGGCACATCTTGCCAATCAGGTCTTTCTCGAGCTCGCCCGGGAGCTCGAGGCCCAGGGGGTCAGCCGCAAGGTGAGTGCCGACATGTTTGGCCTGGCCTTGCGGAGTTACCAGCGCAAGCTGCGGCGCCTCGAGGAAAGCTGCACGTTCCGGGGCCGGAGCCTCTGGGAAGCGGTTTACGCCAGCGTGCCGGCCGAGCGTGCGGTCAGCCAGGCGGAGCTGCTCGACAAGTTTCGCGCCGACGACGCCACCTTGGTCCGTGGTGTGCTGAACGATCTCGCGGAAAGTGGGCTCGTCTTCAAGACCGGTCAGGGCCCCGTGACGCGCTACCGCCTGGCCGAGGCAGAGACCACGGCCACCCCCGAAGCGGCGCCCGAGACCGGCCTCGACGAGCTGGTGTGGGCGCTGGTGTTCCGCGAGGGACCCATCTCCCAAAGCGCCCTTGCCGAGGCGTTCCCGGGCGTTGGCAAGCGCCTCGAGCCCGTTTTGACCCGCCTGGAGTCAGCCGGCCGTGTGACCCGTCTCGTGGCCGAGCACGAGGCAAGCCCGCACTTCGCAGCGGCCAGCTTCGTGGTACCGGCGGGAGCGCCTCAAGGCTGGGAGGCCTCCGTGTACGATCACTTTCACTCGGTGGTGAAGACGATCTGCACCAAGCTCGAACAAGGTGCCGTCAGCCATCTGCGCGATCGCGTGGGCGGCAGCACGTACACCTTCGAGGTGTGGCCAGGGCATCCCTACGAAGCCGAGGTGATGGCCACTTTGGAAGAGTTCCGGGCGCGCAACTCGGCCCTGAGGACCAAGGTGCGCGCGCACAACGAGGGGCAGGCGCTGCCCGCAACTTATCAACGCGTCGTGATTTACGCAGGTCAGTGTGTGACCGAAACGTCTGAGGAGAAAGAACATGAAGAAGACGAGCAATGACCGTTGGGCTTGGGCCCTGGCCGCCGGCCTGGCCCTTCTGGGCACCTTCACCGGGTGTCAAAGAAACGAAGCTGACATCGACGGCGAATCCCATTTCCTCGAGGTGTGCACGTCTTCCTGCCCGGGAGGTCTTTCGTGCCTCTGTGGCGTATGCACCTTGCCCTGCGATGGCGCCAACACCTGCCAGTCGCTCTCCGCATCTGCATCGTGCGCGGCACCCACCAGCGTAAGCTGCGGCGGCGAAGCACCGGTGGTCGCCTCGAGCTGTCAGGTGGGCTGCACGAGCGACGCCGCATGCGCCGGTCTTGGCACCGGCTTCATGTGCGAAAGCGGCCGCTGCTTGCGTCGTTCAACGAGCGTCTCGACGGACGCCGGTACACCCTCCTCGATCCCCGACGCGGGGCCGCTCGTCAGCGTTGACGGGTCAGCCCCCCTTCCGGGGACTCCCGCCATCGCGAACCCGATCGATATCCTCGTGATGGTCGACAACTCGGCCACGATGGCGGAAAGGCAACAAGCTTTACGAGCCGCGATGCCCGGCTTCGTGACCGCGCTCCAAACCCGCTTTGGGCCGGGGCTGGATCTGCACCTGGGGGTCATCAGCTCGGACGTGGGGGCCGGATTTACGATCATTTCGGGCAGTCCGGCCTGCAACCGACCGGGCGGGGATCGGGGCGAGTTCCAGGTGAGGACGGGGTGTGGTCTGGACCCGACGACGTCTCGGTTCCTCGTCCATGGGCAGCAAGGCTCTCTGCGCAACTATACCGGTGAGCTCGCAACTGTGTTGGGGTGCCTCGTCGAGCTCGGCACGCAAGGCTGCGGTTTCGAGCACCAGCTCCAGTCGGTTCGTGTGGCCCTTGCCGGGACGACGCTGACGAACGCCGGGTTCCTTCGCGCCAATGCAACCCTGCTCATCCTGATGCTCACCGACGAGGATGACTGCTCGGGGCCCGCTGATTCCCCGCTCTTCGCCTCGACGAGCTACGAGGGGCAAGCACCGTCATTGCGCTGCTCGATCGAAGGCCACCTGTGCAACGGGATGAAGCCCTCGGCTGCATCCTTCTCGACGCCGCTCGCCAACTGCAGCGCGAACCCCAACCCCACCGGCCTCCTGAAGGTCAGCGAGGTCGCGGAATCCATTCGCGCCCTCAAGTCCCCAGGGCAGGTGCGGGTGGCCGTGATCTCCGGGATGGGGGCCGAGGGGACGTCTTCCTACGCTTTCGCGACGAATACGCTCAACCTGCTCGAGGCTTCGCCCGTGTGCACGACCAGGAGCGGGAGCGCTGCCCCTGCCCTGCGGCTCTCCGCCTTCGCCTCGGCCTTCCAGGGTCAAGTCCACAGCATCTGCAACTCCGACCTGTCCGGGGTGATGACGCAGATCGTCTCCGGTCTCTAGTCTCCGCACCTTGCACGGCTCTCGGGGCGCCTTCTTCAGGGAGGGCGCCCCTTTGTTTTCCGGCGAGTCGCTCGGCCTGCGCGTAAAATGAGGAACGTGTGTCCGAGCAACCGGGCGCTACGGGTTTTCTCGGCAAAGGAGCCCGAAAATCATGCCCGACGAAGCCTCGCGAACATCCCCCCTCACCGGCCCTCTGCACCCCGCACCGTGGGTCGTGATGGCCCTTGTCGCCCTGATCCTGCCTGGATGCGGCGACGCAACCACGGATGCGACGTACAAGGGCGAACCCCTGTTCCGGATCAACGGGGAATTGGCCGGCACGTTGCCGATGAGCCCCCTTGCTCATCCCCGGGTGGGCGTCGCCTGGATGACGGTGGCCTCCGGCCAGCCCGCCGCCGGGCAAAGCGCCGAAATCACCTTGGGTGCGTTCCCCTCGAAGTTCACATTGGACTTTGTCGACGAACCGCCCGCTGCGGCTTTCGGATCCTTTTTGGGTCTCGCCAATGCGCCGGGGGTGGCCATTGGGTTCCTCCTTGCGTTCGATGACGTCGACAACGACCGCCGCTTCATCCCAGGGCCGACACCCGATCTCCTGCTCGCCGCACCCGATCGCGCCTTCGGTCTTGTCCCCAATGCCCTCGTCTACTACGTGAAGGAAGGAGAGGCGGTGATTGCCGCTTCCGCGCCGGGTGAACTTACCCCCGAGGAGATCACCGCACTTCGGAGCCCTGAGCGCGCGTTGCTCGCGGGCAAGTACCGCATCATCGCGAGCTGCGACGAATCTGACCTATCTGCTTCCGTGCTCCAGCTCTCCATGTTCGAGCCCGCCTCGCGCGCCCCCAACAACCTCATGGCTCAACTCTTCTGCGAAGTTCCCGCTGAGTCGATGACCGAAGACGAGCACGTTTTCGCAGACGATTGCTTTTCAGGTCACGTCGAGGGCGAAGACTTGGTCCGCCTCGTGGGGACGCTGGCGGGCGAGGTCGTGGCCCTTCAGCGTTCGGCGCCTGATTACGGGTCCTTCGGGCTTGCCTCGCTGAGCGCGACCGATGGCGACGCGGGAACCTACAGAATCATCTACAAGGGACCTGAAGACGCGGTGTCCTTCGGCGAAGGAGACGTCTCTACAGGCCAAGCCACCCTGTGGGTAAACGACCAAACGACCGAAACCATCTTGGGGAGCGCCGCGTCTCCCTTGTGTGCCGACGCGCGCATGTTCCGAAAGGATTACGTGGATGCCGCAGACGAAGACATTGCGGAGGTGGCGGGCCTGACCCTCACCAACCTACGCACGGGCCCCAGCTGCGAGCTGCCCTTGGCTGGAAACCTCAAGTTCTGCTTGGTCCTGGACCGCTGATCGTTGCCCGCTGACCGTGCGCCGGTGCGCCGGAAGGAGGCGCCTCACCCCCCCCGGTGGCGATCGGTGTTGGCGCCGGACGCCATACGAGCTAGTTTTCGGGGCTGACCCCCTCGGGGGCCGCGAGGACCAGGTGTGACACTAGCAAAGCCGGGCGAGTCTTCTGCCGAATCGGAATCGGCCTGCGACTCCGAGACGAATCACGCGACGGAGACGCAGGTGGGCAGGATCGCGGGGGTACAGCCCTCCCTCGCCGTGGGGGCGCTCTTCGCGGAGCGGTTCCGGCTGCAGGGCCTTCTCGGGCGCGGAGGCTCTGGCCACGTCTTCGAGGCCTTGGACACCCTCACGGGCGCGTCCGTGGCGCTCAAGGTGTTCGGGGGATCCGGGACGGGGGATCGCTTCATTCGTGAGGGTGCCGTTTTGGCGGGCCTCCGGCACCCCGCAATCGTGGGCTACGTGGATCACGGGGTCACACCTGCGGGAGAGCGGTACGTGGCCACGGAGCTTGCGCGAGGACGAACGCTCAAGCAGGTGCTGCGGCAAAGCCCCTTGCAGGAAAAGCCAACGGTCCAGGTTGGGTTGCGCATACTGCAGGCGCTGGCGGCCGCGCACCGGGCGGGCATCGTTCATCGCGACATCAAGCCCGAAAACCTGATCGTAGTGGACGACGACTTTTCGCGCCTGACGGTGCTGGACTTCGGCATCGCCCGGCGGGTGAGCGAGCTGGGCGCCACGCGAACCGGTCACTGGGTGGGCACACCCATGTACATGGCCCCCGAACAGGCACGCGGGCAGCGAGACGTCGATGGGCGCGCGGATCTGTTTTCCGTGGGGTGCGTGATGCTCGAGTGCCTCACCGGCAAACCCCACTTCGTGGGCGACAACGCGCTGGCCACGCTCGCGAAGATCTGCGTGGAAGACGAGGTGCCGGTGGGGGCGCTGTGCCGGGGGATCCACCCCGAGCTCGAGGCGATCATGCAAGGGCTGTTGGCGAAGCGGCGCGAGCTGCGCCTGGCAGATGCCGCAGCGGTGGCGCTGCGCCTGGCCTCGCTCTTGCCGCAGCTCGAAAGCGGGGCCCCGCCCCCTCCGCGGGCGCGGATCAAGACGATCGGTGATGCCGAACGGCGGGTGCGGGCCTTGGTCCTGGTGGCACCGGGCACAGAGGAAAACGAACCCGAGGCGCTGGGCGCAGCGGCACGGCTGGCGCCCTACACGCGAGGCGTTCATCCGCTGCTCAACGGGGCCTTGCTGCTCACGGTGCCCGGGGACTCACCTCTGGATCAGGCGGTACAGGCGGCACGCTGCGCGCTGGTGGTGCGCGAGGCGATGCCCGCCAGGGCGATCTGCATAGGGCTTGGCCAGTGCGAGTTGGTCACGGGGGCAACAGGCAAAGAGCGCGACCTCGCCGACGTGACCACGGACCTGCTGGCTGAGACGGGTGGCGGCGAGATCCGTGTGGATGCAGCCACGGCGGCTTTGCTGGCAACGCGGTTCGAGCTTGCAGAGGAGGGGAAGGGGGATGCCACGCGCTACCGCCTGCTGCGCGAGAGACGGTCGCTCGAGCCTCCGCGCACGGTGCTGGGCAAAGTGTTGCCCTGCGTGGGCCGCGAACGTGAGCTGGCGAACCTCGAGGCCATCTTCGGCGAGTGCGTGTCCGAATCGGCCGCGCGCGCCGCGCTGGTGGTGGCCGGAGCGGGCGCCGGAAAATCGCGCCTGCGTTTCGAGCTGCTCGAACGGCTGGGAGCGCGCCATCAAACCCTGACGTCGTTGATCGCCCGCGCAGATCCGCTGCGCATGAACGCCCCCCTGGGTCTTTTGGGGGAGATGCTGCGAACACAAGCCGGCGTGGAAGGAACCGCAGGGCCCGAGGCACAGCGCCGCAGGTTGGAAGAGCGGCTCGGGCGGCATCTCGAGGGAGACGCCGGGGGGGAGCGATCGCGAACGCTTGCGTTTTTGGGTGAGCTGGCCGGGGTGCGTTTCCCCGAGGAGGAGATCCCAGCGCTGGCGCTTGCCCGGCGCGATGGCCACGTGATGGCCGATCAGACGCGCGCGGCGTGGCTTTCGTACGTGCGTGGTGAGGCCAAGGCGGCACCGATGGTGATCGTGCTGGAGGACGTGCATTGGGGCGACGGGGCGAGCGTGAGAGCGCTCGACGAGACGATGCGCCAGGCAGCGGATCTGCCGGTGTTCGTGGTGGGCTTCGCGCGTCCGGAGCTCGAGCACCGATTCCCCGGGCTCTGGGCCGCGCGTAACGTCGAACGTATGAGCCTGCGGCCCTTGCCCGTGAAGGTGTGTGAGGCCCTGGTGCGGGAAGTGTTTCCCGGCCTTGGGGCCAACGACGTGGGCCGGGTGGCCGCACGGGCCGACGGCAATCCGTTTTTTCTCGAGGAGCTGATGCGCGCCGTGGCGCTGACCCGTACCGAGGAAGGCACGTTGACGGAGGCGGAAACACCCCCGACGGTGCTGGGCATGGTGCAGGCACGGCTCGACGAATTGGGTGAGGAGGCCAAACGCGTGTTACGCGCGGCCAGTGTGTTCGGTGAGCACTTTGCCCAAGCAGGGGTTGCCGCTTTGTTGGAGTCAGACCACGAGGACGTCACGCGGTGGCTCGACATGCTGGCGGACAAAGAGGTGGTGTATCGACGAGACCTTGGCGCCACCGGGCCCGCGTACAGCTTCCGTCACGCCCTGCTGCGAGACGCGGCTTACGAGGCGCTCACCGAGACGGATCGCACGGCGGCACATCGGGAAGCGGGGCTTTGGCTCCAAGGCCAGGAGCGGCCCAACGCGGCGCTGCTGGTGGAACACTTCGAGCGCGGCGGAGCGCGGGAGCTCGCGGCGCGCTGGTGCGCAGAAGCGGCAGAGGCGGCCATCCGCGCGAGCGACCTTCCTGCCACGATCGCCTACGCCGAACGCGGCAAGGCACTCGGAGCGGAGGCCGACGTGCTCATGCGGCTGGAGCTCGCCGAAGGGGACGCCCGCTGCTGGCGCGGCGAGTACGCCCACGCCGAGCAGCTCCTGCGGCACGTGGCCGAGACTTCACAGGGCAAGCGACGTTACGAGGCCCTCGCCGTGCTGGTGTACGCAATGGGAAATCAGGGAAGAGTCGCTGAACTCGCTGAGCTCATTCAGCCAGAGGCGGAGCCGGTAGACGATGCGGCCTACGTTGCCTGGGCGAAGGCGCAGCTCTGCTTGGACCGTTTCGTATCGCAGCGCCCCCCCATCCGTATCCGTTCTTTGGCAGACGGATCGAAGGTGCTGCTCGAGGCGCACTTGGCCATGGGGGAAGCCTGGCACCAGCACGCGCAAGGGCGGTTGAGCCACGCATTGAGCGCTTACCGTTTCTCTCGCACGCTCTTCGAGCAAGCAGGAGACCTGAGAGAGCAGGCTTCTTCCGTTTCCAACGAGGGTGCGCTTCTAGTTGATTTGGGTCTCTACACGAAGGCCTCGGAGGCGCTGCGAGACGCCGCACAACTAGGCGAGACCCTGGGGACAACCTCTTTCGTAGCGATGGTAGCCCTGTGCGATGCCCAGCGCCTTTTGGGATCCGGGCGTCATCGAGACGCGGCGGCGGCCGCAGCAGGAGGCATCGACGTCAGCAAAAAGGAGGCATCGATGGTTCTGCACCCGCTTCGGGCTTATTGGGTGCTGGCGGAACTCGCGTTGGGCTCTGATGAGCCGCTGGCCTCTCTTGAAGCGATCGCTCGCGAGGCGCTCGCGGGAATGACGACTTCCTGCAGGGAGGCCCTCCCCACGGGCTACGCCGCCCTGGCGAGGGTGCTGCGCAGACGAGGGGCTCTTGCCGAAGCCCTGGAGATCTCACGTCAAGGCTTCGCGGCAGCGCACAACGCGGACATCACGGACGGTGAGTTTTTGGCGCGGACCACCCACGTCGATTGCCTGGTAGACGCCGGCCTGCATGAGGAAGCCCGGGCGGTGGCCGAAGCGAACGCCCGCCGGTTGGTCGCACGCGTGAACCTGCTGACTGAGCCCGCGCACCGGGTTTCGTTTCTGCACAACGTGCCCGAGAACGCCGAAGCCTTGCGCCAGGCCCAAAACCTGGGCATCGACCTTTCGTCCGCCGATTTCGCCCCCCTCTTCGCCCTGCCCGAGCACATACCCGACTGAACCGACAAGCGCCCTGCTCCGTGGTCTTGCTCACGGTCGTGCCCCAGGCAAGCGCGTACGCCCTCGAAAGTTGCTCGGCTCCGGTCGCTCCCCGCGGGGATTGCGGGTAGTTTGCCCGGCATGCGTAGCCTGATCTTGGCCACCCTGTGCAGCTGTCTCTTTACGAAGGGCGCGTTCGCGGCCCCCCTTGCTGATTGGCTGAACCCTGCGCTCACGGGGCGGAACCGTTTGGCACCGCACGCCGCGATGATGGTTTTTGCGAACGAAGCGCAGGCGCGACGGGCCGGCACCAACCGCGCAGCGTCACCGTTCTTCAGGTCGCTCAACGGCCTTTGGAAGTTTCACTGGGTCGCCACGCCCGCGGAGCGTCCGCTCGATTTTTTTCGCAGCGACTACGCTGACGGTGACTGGAAGTCCATCCCTGTCCCTGCAAACGTCGAGATGCACGGATACGGATATCCGATTTACACGAACATCAAGTACCCTTTTGGCCCCGCAAACCCGCCCTTCGTACCGGACAGCTACAACCCGGTCAGCTCGTACCGCACGAGCTTCGAGGTTCCGGCAGGCTGGGAGGGACGACAAATCCTCCTCACCTTCGAGGGGGTCGAATCGGCGTTTTACGTGTGGGTCAACGGGCATGAAGTGGGATTCAGCAAAGGCAGCCGCACGCCGGCCGAATTCGATATTGGTCCTCACCTCAACCCCAAGGGCAAGAACAGCTTGGCTGTACAGGTGTTTCGCTGGTCGGATGGCTCGTATCTCGAGGATCAGGACATGTGGCGCATGTCAGGGATCTTTCGCGATGTGTATTTGTGGAGCCCTGCTCCCGTTCATGTACGCGACTTCACGATCGTCACGGATCTGGATGAACGATATGCCGACGCAGACCTGCGCGTGCGAACGGATGTATGGTCAACCGTCGAGGAGACGCGCGAGGGCACGGTGGAAGCACAGCTTTTCGACCGTGGGAAACCGCTTGTGAGGTTGGGCCCGAAAAAGTTCAAGGTCATGGCCAATCGGCCTGCTGTACTGGACATGTCCGAACCCGTTCGGGCACCGCGGACTTGGTCGGCCGAGGCGCCGCACCTTTACGATCTGGTGATCGTGCTTCGTGACGCTGCAGGCAAAGTGCTCGAAGCCATTCCCCGCAAGGTCGGTTTTCGTGAGGTCGAGATAAAGAACGGGCTCTTGCAGGTCAACGGTCGCCCCATCCTCATCAAGGGTGTCAACCGCCACGAACACGACGCTGACAAGGGGCACTATGTGCAGCCCGAGAGCATGCGCCGGGACATCACGCTGATGAAGCAGATGAACATCAACGCCGTCCGCAACTCACACTATCCCAACGCCGCAGCCTGGTACGATCTGACAGACGAGCTCGGGCTCTACGTGGTCGACGAGGCCAACATAGAATCACACGGAGCCCAGTATCTGGCCTCGGATCCACGCTGGACCGCGGCACACCTGGATCGCACGCAAAGGATGGTGGAACGCAACAAAAACAACGCCTCGGTCATCATCTGGTCTCTCGGTAACGAGGCAGGCAACAGCATCAACTTCCGCACCACGTACGCCTGGATCAAGGGGACCGATCCCACGCGGCCCGTGCAGTATGAGGGCGCCGGTGAAGCTCCGAACACGGACATCGTCGTACCGATGTACATGTCGACGCGAGAGGTCGAACGCTACGGCCGAGAACCGCACCCGCGCCCGCTGATCCTGTGCGAACACACGCACACCATGGGCAATAGGCGGTGGCAGCATTGGCGACTACGTCGGCCTGTTCTACAAATACAGACAGCTACAGGGCGGGTTCACGTGGGACTGGGTGGATCAAGGCATTCGGACCCCGATCCCACGCGAAAACCGCGCCACGAGGGGCGTGCCGGGCCAAGAGTCTTTCTGGGCTTACGGCGGCGACTTTGGCCCCCCGGGCGTACCCAGCGACGATAACTTTTGCCACAACGGAATCGTACAAGCCGATCGCTCACCCACGCCGCAGGTCCCTGAGTTCAAAAAAGCCTACCAGTACATTCAGGTTCAGGCACAAGCACTGAACGAGGCGGGTGGTTCCTTCACCTTCAAAAATTGGTTCGATTTCATGAACCCCAAGCAGGTGTTCGAGGGAAGCTTCACGCTCACGGCTGATGCCAAAGTGATTGCCCGGGGGGCTTTACC
This sequence comes from Myxococcales bacterium, assembly GCA_022184915.1. Classification (NCBI taxonomy): domain Bacteria; kingdom Pseudomonadati; phylum Myxococcota; class Myxococcia; order Myxococcales; species Myxococcales bacterium. Next base: position 269,181 of record JAGTJU010000003.1, read on the forward strand.
GCCGCTGGACTTGGGATACCGAGACTCTCGCACGATCCCTCTTTCCTGGAAGGCGATCGTGCCCGAGCCGGGCGTCGAGTACTTCGTGAACTTCAGTTTCAAACTGGCGAACGACACCCCGTGGGCTCGAGCGGGATTCCCTTTGGCGTGGGAGCAGTTCAAGCTGCCCGTGCAGGCGCCACGACGTGAAACCGCCATGAAAGGCACCGTCACGACCCGCAGCGATGATGCGGCCGTTTATGTCGATGGCAAAGACTTCTCTTTGACTTTCCGCAAAAACGATGCCGCCCTGCACTCGTTTGTGTTCGCCGGCTTGGAACTGATGAAGGCGCCATTGCTGCCGCACTTCTGGCGAGCGCCTACCGACAACGACCGCGGATTCGACATGGCGACGGCCTTGGGCGTATGGAGCGGAAACACCATGAAAGCGCACAGCGTGGCCGCAGAGCGGGTCCATCACGGTGCCGTGCGCGTTGTGACCCAAGCCACCTTGAAGGAGGTGCCCGCGCGCCTGGTCATCCGATACGATGTTTATCCTTCCGCCGACGTGCACGTGAAGTTCACGATGGAGCCACTGCCACAGGCCGTTCCGGTTGCCGTCCCCATGATGCCGCGCGTGGGCATGCAAATGGCGCTCGCGCCGGGCTTCGATCTCTTGCGCTGGTTCGGCCGCGGGCCTCACGAAACGTATTCCGATCGCAAAGACGCCCCCGTGGGGATGTACAGCGGCAGCGTTGCCTCACAGTACTTCAACTATGCGGAGCCCGGCGAAACGGGCAACAAAACGGACGTCCGGTGGGCCGCCCTGATACATGACAAGGGCGTAGGTCTCTTGGCCGCAGCGACGACTTCCTTGCTGAACGTGAACGCCCTGCCCTTCACGACGGCGGACCTTCAAAGCGTAAAGCATGGGTGGGAGCTTCCGCGCCGCAACTTCACGACGCTGAACATCGACCACCGCCAGATGGGCCTCGGCGGGGAAAACAGTTGGGGAGCCCGGCCGTTGCCCCCCCACGTGTTGCCGTTTGACCGCTACGAATACAGCTTTCGTCTACGGCCGTTCCACACGAAATCCGACGACCCCCTGCAGCTCTCACGCGAAGCCCTGCCCGTCGTAGCGCCCCTTTGAACTCGCAGGCGGGTTCTCGAGCCTCCGTCCCGGCCAGGCATCACTCGTCAGAGCGCGGCAGGCCCTTGTCGTCCCAGTTGCCGAACAGCTGGCGCTTCCCACTCTTGAGGACGAAGTGCGAGAGTCGCTTCTCGAACTCCTTTGGGTCGCGCTTTCGCACGTCTTCGATGTACCCGAGCCGCACCCGTTGGTACAACGGGGGGCAGCCCTGAAAGAACAGCCAGGCGCCCGGCTCGGCTTCCAGCCGTTGGCGCACGTCATCAGGCACCTGCACCTCTCGTTCGCTCAGGTCGGGTAGCTTTTGCAGGCCTACCTCGGTCATCTTGCCCGCCGCGATCAACCGGCGCGCGCGTTCCTTGTTGAGCTCGGTCCAGTGGCTGCGGGGCCGGCGCGGTGTGAAACGCTGGGCTGTCGCGTTCCCGTGCTTCTTGGCAAGGCCATCGATCCAGCCGAAACACAGCGCTTCCTCGACAGCTTCCAGGTAAGTGAGGCGCGAAGGCCGTTCACGGCGCAGCAGGAGCCAGATCTCAACGCAGCGTGTGTGGTTCGCCTCCAACCACGCACGCCACGCCTGCCGCGTTCCCGGGTCCAGAATGTTCGAGATGTCCATCGGAACGATGATATCGCTCTCTGCGATGAGCCAAGGGCTGCGGGGACCGCAATCACTTCACCAGGGGCTTTGGCCTTCGCCTTGACATCCGAAACGCGGGACGCCATCATTCTACCAGATGGTAGAATCAGCACAGCGATTGGACCTCCTTTTTGGAGCCCTCGCCGACAGCACGCGCCGGGGCATTTTGGCTCGCGTCGCCCAGGCTGAAATGAGCATCGGTGAGATCGCCACGCATTTCGACCTGACATTCGGGGCCATTTCCAAGCACGTCAAAGTGTTGGAGAAGGCAAAGCTCATCACCAAACGTCGACGCGGCAAGGAGCAGGTCGTTTTGATCGTGCCGCGCTCTATCAACATCGCCCGCAAGCACATCGAACACTACGCCAATCTGTGGGCGGACAGGTTCGACAACCTGGAAACGATCCTGAAAGAGACGACATCACCATGAGCAAGACCAAATTCACCATCGCCGAAGACAAAAGAACACTCATCGTCGAGCGCACCTTCGAGGCTCCGAAGGATCGGGTCTGGGAAGCCTACACGAACCCCGCCATCCTGCGTCGGTGGTGGGGACCGAAAGGCTGGACGACCGAGATCAAACACATGGAGTTCAAGGAAGGGGGCTACTGGCACTACGGAATGAAGTGCATGGACGAGGCCCAAGGGGACTGGTTCGGCAAGACCAGTTGGGGGAAGGGTATTTTCGGGAAGATCACCCCGAAGGACGCCTTCGCGTACACAGACCTTTTTTGCGACGAAGAAGGCACCCCCCTTCCAAACATGCCGACCTCCCGTACCCTACTGACTCTCACCGAAGAGGGTGGAACAACCAAGCTGACCTGCACGACCGAGTACGAGGACGCCGAGGCCTTGGCGCAGGTGCTCGCAATGGGTATGGAAGAAGGCTTCACCCAAACCTTGGACAATCTCGAAGACGTGCTGGCCGCATAGCGCGAACAGCACCCGGGCGACAAAAGGGCTTTCCGAGGCCCACGAGTGACTACCGCGGAAACAGGCGCTCGGGGTTTTCCTCGACGTCGTCGATGTGAAAGCGGTAGTACTCGAAGTCACCCGCTGCGAGCTTCCATGTCACGGAGCCGGCAACGGGGACGACCACACCATGAGGGGCGCGCCACTCGTGGGCTGCCACGCACCACGTCTCTTCGGGCCCGCCCGCGTACGAACGACGGGCGCGGAGCGAGGTGAAGCGGCCGCTCGCATCGAAGGTGAATACGGCGGAGACAGCGAACCCGTCGGCCTGCAGAGTCGCCCGGGCGCTGTCGTCATCGAGAGGCTCCCAGGTGATGGCGGGCGAGGTGGCCGCTGAAGGAAACCAGACCAGCTCCCCCAAAAATCGCAGGGCAGCACCCCGATCGATGCCTTCACCGGTGGCGTTCACGATCGGAATCAGACCGCCAATTGTAATCAGCATGCGTCCCGTTCGTCCATCGAAGTCGTCGCGGCCGAGCACGGGCAAGCGCTTCATTTTCAAATCGACCAGCCACACGAACCCCGGAGGGTCTACCCGGAAGTACTGGGTGGCCACTGCGGGCATCAAGGGCTCCTGCGGACGGGTCCGAAGGCCTCCGCTTTGTCGTAGCCGAACCGTTGCCGCACGTGGGCGGCCCACGGCACCCGTCGAGAGCAGCCAGCGCCGCACGGGGGAAGGCAGGGGTGCGAGCTCATCGTTCGTCAGGATTGTCGGCGCGCCGAGGGGCCCCGAGAGCAGCCGCTCCGCCTGCCGCCGTCCCGCAGCGTCGAAGCGCGCGCCGGCTGCCGCGAAGAGCACGGCCAACGCGAGCAGCACGTTCACCAGCGTACCCGCCTTGGCTTCCGGCCAGTGGACCACGATGAGCGCCTGCGACACCACCACCGCGGCGCCCGCCACGAGCCACCACGAGCCCAAGCCCCTCCAGCGCAGGAACGCGGCCAGGACGAGGCCCACAGCCACGAGAAGCCACGCGAGGCCGAGCGCCCGCTGCAAGCCCGCGCCCAAAGGCCAAAGTGTCTGTCCACTCAGCCCGGGCACCGCCGCGAGCTTGAAGGCTGAGACAAACCCCAGCATGCAGATGGTGCCGTGGGTAAGCAGCAAAAAAGTGGTGATGTAGCGCATGGTCCAGACCTCCTCCCCGGACGATGCACGAGCCGCGCCAGCTCATCGGCCAGGTGATCGGGCGCGAGCCGCGCATATCGTGCACGGCCTCAACGGCGAAGGGTTCTCAGGGCCCAGACGTTGATCGCAGCGCCGCAGAGCTCGGCGAGCAGGAGCGCCATCAAAAGCCCATCCGCCGTGCCCGTCGCAATCATGGCTCCCGCCCTCACCAAAGCCGCACCTGCCAACATGGCGACGCCCACGAAGAGGCCCGGCTCGAGCCAAGCCACATGGCGGCTACATACGAAGAGTGCCCCCGCGATCCCGAGCGAAAGCCCGCCGTAAAACGTGGCCAATTCGACCACCGCGCGGGAACTGTCGAGGCGGATGTCGACCTGCTGGGCAATACCGCGGGTATCGAGCAGGAAAGCCCCGCCGATACAGGCAAAGACGAAGGCCGTTAGCGCCAGCACGGCGCGCGCGCGACGACGGCGTTGATCTTCGTGCACAGGTGGAGCCTACACCATGCGGGTACGCGTATTCACGCGGGCGAGGCCCGCCCCTGCGTGCGCCGACTATAATCGAAATATCGAATTTGGTCGGGTCGCAAAGAGGACAACAACAACCGGTACTTGCCCTCGCACCGTGCCCTCCGGGCAGCGCGCGAGAGGGGCTCGGTCCGGAACCCCTTTTTCGACGATCGGGCCCCAAAGCCCCGTTCTTTCCGGAAATGACGAAGACCCGGTCACCTTTGCTGGCAGCGGGGAACTCGTGACAGCGGGCTCGAGAGGCCCTGAACGGCACCGACATGGAAACTGACGAATCACGTCGAGAGAGAAGCGATCTGGCGCGGCTGGTCGAACGCCACGAACGCGCTGTGAGGGCGGTCGTGCTGGCCATCACCGGAGACCCTTACCTCTGCGACGAAGTCGCTCAGGAGGTTTTCGTCGTCGCCTGGCGGAAGCAGGAACAATTGAGAGACCAGTCGCGCCAAAAAGAATGGCTGTGCGGCATCGCCCGGAATCTGGCCCGGCGCCGCTTGCGGGATGCCCGACGAAGAGACGCGTTGGCGCGTCGTGCCCATGACCCCCTCGACACCTTGGCCGCCGAGGAAGGTGGGCTCGATCCCACCGAAGCGGCGGCTCGCAAGGAAGCGGAGCTCATGGGCCTCGAGGAGGCCCTTGCCTCGCTCCCCACGCGCCACCGCGAACCTCTCTTTCTCTTCTATCTCGAGGGCAAAAGCGTACGGGGACTGGCGGAGCAGCTGGGCCTTTCCGAGGACGCTGCCAAAAAGCGCCTGTCCCGCGCCCGACAACATCTACGAAACGACGCGGAACGCACCATCGCCTCCGCAATTTCGCGCTTGCGGCCAACGGCGGCGCTGGTTGCGGCCATTTGCAGCGCCGTGGACGCCGAAACAGCTGCTGCGGGGACAAAGCCAGCTCTCGCGTCCTCGGGGCGCGGGAGCGCTCTCCCAGCCTGGCAGGGCATAGCGAGACGCGCGGCTTTCGCGCTCAGCATGGCCCTGCTCGGCCTGGCTGGCTTCGGAATGACCCGCTTGCCTTCCTGCGAAGACCGCGATCCCCGTTCTATCGCCTCGCGCCCGGCGACAGGATTGACCCCAAACAGCGTTGAATCGGACGAACGCCTTCCGAAGCTCGTTCGCAGCGTCATCAACGAGCCCACCCTCTCGCTGCATCTGACCCTCGTTGACAAGGATGGCGGCCCGGTGCCGCACGCCCGAGTCACACTTGCGGCGGTATGGGGTGCCATCTCGGATGTACCGCTGCCCGTCGCCACGGAGCCATCGGATCCCCAGGGCCAAAGTCGGCTGTCCGTGAGGCGGGGAACCTATCTCTTGACCGTCAGCGCAACCGGATACATCTCCTTCTCTGCGCAAGTGTCACTGACACACGATCTGCACCAAAAGATCGCGTTGTGGCCGGCGGCGCGTTTGGACGGAATCGTGAGCCTTGACGGGCCCCGCAAAGACCGCGCGGGCGGAAACACGCAGCTCGGCGGCCTCAGGGTCGAGCTCGTGGGCGACAAGGGCCCCGCGCAGGGCAGACACAGCGCGCGCACCGACGATGACGGTCGGTTTTCCATCGACGGTCTGATGGCGGGACGGTACACGGCCCTGGTCGTGGGGCACGCGGGGGTCGCGGAGCAGGAAGTCTTCGTTCGCGCCTTCCCCGAGATCACCCAACTGGCCATCAGCTTGCACCAAGGGATCCCGGCGCGCGGGTCTGTCGAAGGAAGCGATGCACGCCCGCTTGCGGGCGCCTGCATCATCATTTTCGGGGGGCCGGAGTGTGTGGCAAGGACGTCTGCGCTCGGCACCTTCGTACTGCCGCACGTGGAGCCCGGTCGCACCCTCGACGTGCGCATCGAAGCCGAGGGGTTCGTTGCGCAAACCGCCGCACTGATGATCGGCCTCGACGGTCGTTTGCCTCCTGTCAGGCTGGAAAGGGCCCACGTGATCCGGGGCGTCGTCGTCGACGAAGCCGGCAAGGCCGTGAAGGGCGCCGCTGTCGAGCTCCGGTACCGGTCAGCCGGCGTGCGGAGCGCTTTCGCGAAGTCGGACGAACCCGAACGTTATGCCGAGACCGACTCAAACGGCCGCTTTGTCCTCACGAACCTCGCCGAAGGAGACGTGACCCTGACGGCGCGGCTCGAGACGAACCTTCTGGGGCGTGTCGATGTCCCCGTCGAGCCGGTCCAGAAAAGCGAGGCCAAGATCGTGTTGGCCCAAGCCGGATTCATCGAGGGGGTCGTGCGTTATGACGATGGCAGCCCCGCGGGGCACGTCGCGGTCATCGAGTATTGGAATCGTTCAGACGTCACGGATGACGAAGGCCGATACCGTCTTGGGCCCTTTGCCCCGGGACGCTATGACCTTCGGCTTCATGCGCCCAAACACCGTCAGCCCCATGTGCTTTGGTTTGCCGAGCCTGACGTGGGGAAGGTCGTGGATGTGGAAAAAGGGAAGAGAACGTCCCTTGATCTCACGATCTTGCGCCACAACCATACGCTTGAAGGTGTGGTCGTCGACCCGAGTGGCCGGCCCGTGGGGGGCGCCGTGGTCACCGCGGGCCCGGCCCGCTTGCGACAACCCCAGCGCTGGCGGCACGGCAATGCGTGGACCGTGACGGATGATGATGGGACCTTTCGATGCGAGTCGCTCGAAAGCGGCCCGCACACGCTGTGGGTCGAGCACGGCACGGAGGGGCGCGCCGAACTCGTGAACGTCGAACAAGACGCCCGGGGCCTGAGGGTTGTTCTCGTGAGACCCGCGAAGATCACGGGGCGCGTGGAAGGCCCGGTGCCCGCGGCGTGTGAGGTCCAGCTACACCGAGTCACGCGCGAGGGCATAGACCTGATGCCCCTCCAAGAGGCTGCGCTTATCCGCGCCGAAACGTTTGTTTTCTCGGAGCTGAGTGCCGGTCGATACGACCTGATATCAAAGTGTCCTGGTGTCTATGCGCACGAACGGCTGACGCTGGCCGAAGGCGAACAACGGTCTGTCGCGCTGGCGCTGGCGCCCGCCCCCCAGCGTGAGCTCACGGTGCTGCGCGCCGAAAACGATCAGCCCTTCACCAAGCTGGTGGTGCCCTTCTTCGTGAACATTCCGGGCGTCGGGAGGATGAAACAGCGCCTCGAAACCGACGAAGCCGGCCGTCTCCTCCTCCCGGGGGCACCGGCAGGGGCACGCATCGAGGTTGGCCTTTGGGCCCTGTCGTACGTTCCCAAGGCTCTGGCTGTCGAGATCCCGGATGACCTGACGCCCTCCCACCTCGGTGTCGTGCGGTTAGCTCCCGAACCTGCATCGTCGCTTCCGTAGGGAACCCTGCGGCACACGCTCCCGACACGCGTCACCTTTCGACGTGACCGGGAACTGGTGGCCATGAAGACACGAGGGCGCATCATCACCGTTCGTTCATCCTCCCTGTGGGCACTCTTCGCGGCGGCCGTGGCCTGCGGAGACCCTCGGGCGACGCCGCCGGTCGAGCTCGGTACGGAGCCTCTGCCGGATGCGTCCTTGTCAGAGGTCATGCCGTCCGTGGACATGTGGCCTGTGGAGGAAAGGCCAGTCGATGCAGCTGTCCAGGGCGATGCGATGGATCCAGGGGCACCGGCCTACGTGGGTCGTTGGTCGGGGCAATCGATGCGCCTCGAGGGGTCTTGCGGAGCGGCTGCCCCCCAGGATCGCGAGGTGCCGTGGCAAGGCATCGCGGAGCTGGGCGCCGTTCCAAGTCTCCCGAATCTCTGCAACTTGGTGCTTTCGCCGGTGTCGGCGGACAGGGCCGAACTCCCGGCCCCGGCGACATGCCGGGGCACGGACGTCTTGGAGGCCCACATCACGGCCGAGGCAGAGCGTCTGACGGTGTCTCTGCTGCTCGAGCAAGATACGTGTACTGTTCGTTACACATATCGCTATCGGAAAAAGTCGCCGCATCTCTTCTCTGCGTTGCCGGTTCACCCGGCTGCGTCCGTGCATCCCCACGAGAGCAGCCGGACGCTGTCGTCTCTTCACGTGTTCGAAGAGCAGGTCTACACAGCTCATGGTGTCGCTGCCGGTGGCGGCGCGAAGAACACCATCATGTCCTGGGATCCCATCGAGCAGCGCTATCTATCGCATCTGACACTCGACCAAGGAGCAGCCCTCCTCTATCGAACGGCTCTCGGCCGCGTCTTTGCCCTCGTGGCCGGAGCCGGAGGGGGAACCGACTACGCGGCAGGGCCTCCCTGGAGGCCACAGGGCGGTCTCGAGAGTGTGCACACATTCGACCTCGCTGCGTGGAAGGGCACACTGTTCCTGGCAGGCATGCAGGGAAAAGACGCGGTCATCTGGAAAAGCTCGGACGAAGGGAAGGCCTGGACGATTGCCCTGCGGGAGCCTCCTCTAAAGGCCAACGACAAGGCCACGTACTTTTTCATCGCCCCCTTCAACGACAAGCTCTACATCCAAGCTGCGGATTTGCAGGGGGGCATCCATTCCAAAGCCAAAGTGTTCGACGGGCAATCGTGGACCGACACCCCCTCCCTCGTTCCCGACACCTCCTTGCGCGGGTGGAAACCCATCGTCTTTGCAGGCAAGGTCCTTCTGCAGGGAGCCCCCGGCGGCCATTCTTTGTCCACGTTCGACGGCACGTCTGCTGAGCGGGTCGACAATTTCCGTATTCGCGACTACGCCGCCCAGGCTGACAGGATTTATGTCCTCCTCGACAACGAGACCATCGTCAGCTCGTCCGATCTCCGCACCTGGCGCGACGAAGGGTTCGCTCCGGATGGCTCGGCCAGCATGGCCCTCTTCCAGGGTAAGGTCTTCGTGGGCGCTGCCGAGGGCAGGCTTTACGAACGGGCCCTTTAGCTCCAAGTCGCCCGAGGGCCCGGCGGCTCGGCTCCCGGAGCCCCGGCAGGCCCGTGGCTGCCTTGGGACAGGGGTCGGGACCCGTTGGGACTCGTTGGGACTCGCAGGATCGCAGTCCCAACGGGAACGCCCTGGACCGCCGGGACGCCCCCGAAAAAGGCCCAATTCTGGCGGGCCAGGTGGTTTTTTCCCGGCGCTCGAACGTTGGCACGAAGGTTGAAGTAGTCCCCCTCGTCCGGACGGCAGCAAGCCCCGGGACACCAACCAACCGCAACCCGAAACGAAAGAGATTCCCCATGAAAACCTCCAAGACGATCGTTCGCACCTCCACGGGCATCAAGGCCGGCGGCCTCTCCACCGTGAACCACAACCGCGCCCTCATCAAGACCGCTTCCGGCGCCAAGGCCGGTGGCTTCGCTCTCAACCACAACCGCGCCCTCATCAAGACCGCTTCCGGCGCCAAGGCCGGTGGCTTCGCTCTCAACCACAACCGCGCCCTCATCAAGACCGCTTCCGGCGCCAAGGCCGGTGGCTTCGCTCTCAACCACAACCGCGGCTTGGTTTAATCACGCATCTTCGGCTCTGAACACGCGCTGTCGGGCGCCTGCCCGAAGCGCTGGGCACGGGGCAGAGGTCAAGGCAGAAGCCCTGGCCTTCGCTCCGTTTTCCGGTGGAGCTAACCGTTTTCCCTCAAGCCGCGGATGAACGGGTAGACGCCTTCGACGCCCTTGTCTTCGACGATTCGGATCGTCTGCGTGCCGACCACGGCAATGTCTGCCTTCCCGCGAAGGAAGTCGACGTCATCCTTCGACTTGACACCAAAGCCCACGGCCAGAGGCAAGTTCGTCGCCGCCCGGCATCGGTCGAGGTACCCATCCAGCTCCTTCGAGAAGGACGTGTTGCTGCCGGTGACGCCCTTGCGCGCCACGCAGTAAACGAACCCACGGCCATGTTCCGCCAGGTAACGGAGACGCGCCGGCGAGGTGTTGGGTGAATAGATGAAGATCGGGCTTTGCGACTGCTTGGCCATTTCTTCGAGGTAGTCGTGGCCTTCTTCAGGCGGAAGATCCGGCACGATCGCCCCCGCAAGACCCAGCGCCTTCATGCGCGCCACGAATGCGGCCACGCCGTATTTGTAAAGAATGTTGTAGTAGCTCATGAAGAGGAAGGGGATGTCGAATCTCTTCGTGACCTCCCCTGCGAACGCCAGGCAGCGTTCCACGGTGGAGCCGGCCTCGAGCGCCCGCTGGTTCGCATGCAGGATCACGGGGCCGTCGGCGATGGGCTCGGAAAACGGGATCTGGAGCTCCATCAAGTCCACACCGGCCTTCACCATCTCCTCGACGAGGCGCGAGCTCGTGTCGAAATCGGGATAGCCCATGACGATGTGGGTCATGAGCAGCATGCCCCGCTCTTCTTTCCTGCGCTTCAAGTAATCTTCGAGCATGGTCTTCATCCTTGCTGCTTCTGCGCGTAGGCGCGGGCCTTGTCGATGATGAATTGTTCCCACTTGGGGTCACCGAAGGCATCCGCAACGGTGAAGATGTCCTTGTCCCCGCGCCCAGACTGATTGATCAAGATCGCGTCGTCGGGGGACAAGTGAGGCGCCTCCTTGAAGGCCTGCGCGAAGGCGTGCGACGATTCGAGGGCGGGGATGAGGCCCTCGTTGCGAATGGTCGTTTTCAGCGCGGCGACAACCTCGGCATCGGTGGCTGCCTCGAAGCGCACCCGACCGGTCTCGTGCAGATGAGCAAGAATGGGTGAAACCCCCACGTAATCGAGGCCGGCCGCCACGCTGTGGGTTTCGTTCATTTGTCCGTCGGGGCTTTGCAGAAAATAGGTCTTGTAACCCTGGGCCACGCCAATCGAGGCGTCTCGACTCGCCAACCGCGCGGCGTGAAGGCCGGAATCCAGCCCATGCCCACCCGCTTCGACACCCACGAGCTCCACGTCGGCGTCGTCCATGAACCCGCTGAAGATCCCCATCGCGTTCGAGCCACCGCCCACACAGGCATAAACGCGCCTCGGCAGCTTGCCGGTGATGCCAAGGATTTGTGCACGGGCTTCTTTGCCGATGATGGATTGAAAGTACGTCACCATGTCGGGAAAGGGGTAAGGCCCACACGCCGTGCCCAGGGCATAGTGCGTGGTGTCCATGTTGGTCACCCAGTCGCGAAAGGCCTCGTTGATCGCGTCCTTCAGCGTTTGTGAGCCTTCCGTCACGGGCACCACCTTGGCGCCCATCTGTTCCATCCAGAACACGTTGGGCCGCTGCCGGGCGACATCCACGGCCCCCATGTAGATGGTGCATTCCAGTCCCATCTTTGCGGCCATGGTGGCCGTTGCCACGCCATGCTGCCCCGCCCCGGTTTCCGCAATGACCCGCTTTTTGCCCATGCGCTTGACCAGCAAGCCCTGCCCCATCACGTTGTTGGCCTTGTGAGCCCCCGTGTGGTTCAGATCCTCGCGCTTGATGTAGATACGGGCGCCCCCGAGCTGCCGCGAAAGATTCTCCGCAAACGAGATCGGGGTCGGTCGGCACGAATACGAGCCCATGAGCGCTTCGAACTCGGCCCAGAAGGTGGGGTCCTGACGCGCGCTCTCGAACGCCGCCTCGAGCTCGTCGAACGTGGCCGTCAAGATCTCGGGCACGTAAGCGCCCCCGAACTGTCCGTGATATCCGCGCTGTTTCATGTTTCGTTCTTTCCTTGAGTCCCACCGATGGACTGAGTGAATTGCACCTTGTCGGTGCGGCACAGCAGCTCCGCATGAAGCGCCGCGGGTGCACCTTCGAAATCCAACGTACGCCGCACCAGGAGCAGCGGGGTGCCCGCAGCAACCTCGAGCGCCCGGGCGTCGGCATCGCAGGCCGTTGCCACCGAGAACGTTTGCCGACCGCCCACGGGGCGCAGATAAAACTGCTCCTCGACCACCTGGGCCAGCGACCGATTCTCGAGAGCGATGGCATCGAGGCCTGGAAACACGGCCGCATCGAGCGTGAACCGTTCAATCAGGACCGGGCCCCCCGCAAGCTCGGGCGTGGACGCGACCGTGGCCACCCGCGAGAACGCAAACACCACGCGCCCGGCCAGCGGCCCCGCCCCTTCGGCCGGTAGCTCCACCCGGCTCACGGGCGCCAAAAGGGCCGTCGAAAGCGCGAGCCCGCTCGAGCGAAACGACGCCACGGTGCCGGCGATCGAAAACACGTCCACCTCCGCCTCCGGGCCCCGCTCACGCACGAAGGTGCCCGCGCCGCGCCGCCGCTCGATGAGGCGCCGCGCCGCCAGAAGATCGGTTGCCTGCCGCACTGTGGGACGCCCAATGCCGAAGGTTTGCGCCAGCTGCGTCTCCGATGGCAGGCGGCTGCCCGGCGGGTGAAAACCCGCACGAATCTCCCGGCTCAGCCGTTCGGCGAGCTGCGCGTAAAGCGGAAGGGGAGACCGTGGATTGAGCACCTCTCGGCTCAGGTTGGGGCAAAGACATCAAGTTGTCAAGACAACTTGGCAAGAAGCGGTGCCCCGGGGGATACACCGCCTCAGCCGTCCTGTTACCTCTTTCGGTCGACGGGCCTATGCGGAACGTTCCCTGAGGGCCGAAACCTTTGCCAAGGTCGTGTAGTCACGGTCACGATGCAACACCGTCACGCCATGACGAATCGCAATGGCAGCGATCAGACAATCGATGGACGAGCGGACGGTCACGCCCGATCGTCTCGCCACACGAAACAGATCGACGGCGCCCTCGAACACCGGCAGCGACAGCGGAGATTCCAAACAAGGGAAGGACACCATCGCCTCGCGGGCTCGCCGGTAAGCGGACTCGTCACGAAATCCCTGCAAGACCTCCTGGATGACAGGCAAACACGTGACGACGTCGTCGAGGCTAGCAACCTCCTCCAGTCGTAGGGTCGGCTTGCGCTGGAAGACCGCGATCCACACTGACGTGTCAACGAGAAACACGCGATCGCTTCCCCGGCTTGGGCCGGTCGGTGCGCATCTCTGTCAGATCGCCCTCCCAAAGACCGCTTCCCGCCAGTTCCAAGATCTGCCGGGCCTTTGCCCTTCGGACGAAGTCTTCCAACGCGCGCTCGATCGTTCGCGAGTATGTGCGTTCTCCGGCCAGCCGCGTCGCCTCCTCGAGCAGGTCCTCGCGCAACACAACATTTGTACGTTTCATGTGTATCGTGAGTCTAACACGCTCCGCACAAGGTCCGCTGGGCATCACCGCGCGTGAAAACGGGGTGGCTCGCAATGCCCCGCGTCGGATGACACCGATCCGTGAGTGAGTTGTGACCTGAGGCTTTGTGCTTCCCACGTAAAGTGCGGCTCAAACCCACGAAGCGAGGCGCGCGATGACGGTAACGATGGTAACGAAGTGGCAAGCGGTGACGGCGGCTGGAGTGGCTCTGGCCCTCGGCCTCTTCGCATGTAACGGCAACGGGACTGACGCCGACGCAGGCGGCTCGACGGGCGACTTGAGAATCGCTCTGTCCAGCGTGCCGGCGGGAACGCAATGCCTGGCGGTCGACGTCAGCGGCGCCCGCGCGCGCAACGTGACGTTCGATCTAACCCCCGGCGCACCAGCCTCCTTTCTCATCGATCGACTCCCTCTGGGATTGGTCACCGTATCGGCCCGGTCGTTCGATGCGCCTTGCGCCGTCATCGCGGGTCTCGAGCCGTCCTTCGTAAACGAAGCACCTGTGACCGTGCGGATCGAGCTTCGCGCCGTGGCGCAGGTTCTTCTCAAGCTCATCCGCAACGGCCGGCTGTCGGTCGGCATCGATTTCGAACCCGATAGCCATGTGTGCGCCGGAGTTCCTGACGGTGACCTCTGCCAAGGCGGTAACCTGCGCGTTCAGCTTTTGGCTTTCAACGACTTCCATGGACAGCTCTCGCAGGGACGTTTTGTGTCGGGGCGGCCGGTCGGGGGCGCTGCCATTTTGGGCAGCTACCTCAAGGCGGCAGCCGCAGGGCGGGAGGCGCAAACGCTGATCGTGCACGCGGGAGACCACGTGGGCGCATCTCCGGCTGCCTCGGCCTTGTTGCAGGACGAGCCCTCCATCACGTTCCTGAACATGCTGGCAAACGAAAGCTGTACCTACGCCGACCGTACGAACGCAAACTGCAACCTCGTGGGCACGTTGGGCAACCATGAATTCGATGAGGGCAGAAGCGAGCTCCTGCGTCTCATCGGGGGCGGCAATCATCCCATGGGTCCGTACTTGGAAAGTCCCTATCGGGGCACGAGGTTCCCCTATATCTCCGCCAACGTGGTCGACGAAGCGACGGGCGCGCCGCTCCTTCCCCCCTACGTGGTCAAAAACGTGCGGGGTGTACCTGTCGCATTCGTCGGCGCGGTGCTCGAGACCACGCCCACCATCGTCACGCCGACGGGTGTGGCCGGGTTGAAGTTCCTCGACGAGGCCGACGCCGCCAACAGCTACGTGCCGGAACTGAAAGCAGCGGGCGTGCGCGCCATCGTCCTGGTCATCCATCAGGGGGGGCGGCAGTCCAGCTTCACAGGTCCAACGAAAGCCGTGCCTGGCGTCATCGACGGCCCGGACATCTTGGACATCATCGCGCGACTCGACCCTGAGTTCGACGTCGTTGTCAGCGGCCACGCGCACAGCTTTACGAATGCGATCGTCCCCCGTCCCGGAGCGGACGATATCCTGGTCACGCAGGCGTTTTCGGCCAGCACGGCCTACGCCGACATCGAGCTGCTGGTGGATCCGGTTTCGGGTGACGTGGTGGGCAGGTCGGCCGAGGTCATCACCACGTTTTCGGACGTGGCACCCGGCAACACTCCCGATCCCGCAATCGCGACCCTCGTCATCGACGCAGAAGCCAGAGTGGCCCCGTTGGTCAACAGGGTGGTCGGCGTTGCGCCGGTGCCGCTGACCCGCACCGAAAACACAGCAGGCGAATCAGTGATGGGCAACCTGATTGCCGATGCCCAACGCGCCGCCACGGGCACTCAGTTTGCCTTCATGAACCCAGGTGGCATCCGTGCCGATATCGATGCCGGAGACATTACCTGGGGTGAGCTCTTCACCGTGCAGCCTTTTGGCAATAGCCTCGTCACCATGCAGCTCACGGGGGCGCAGATCAAAAACGTGCTCGAGCAACAATGGGCGGCGCCGCAGCCGTTTCCTCGCATCATGAAGGTCTCGGGCCTCTCCTACACCTGGGATGCCGCATTGCCGCCCGGCGCTCGTGTGGTCGAGGTACGGGATGCCGCCACCAACACGGTGCTCGACCCCACTGCTCTTTACACCATCACTGCCAACAACTTCATGGCGGCCGGTGGCGACAACTTCGTCGAGTTCACCAAGGGCTTAAACCAGGTCGGTGGAGACGTCGATCTGGACGCCTTGATTGAGTACGTCGAGGAGAACAGCCCGGTGACCGCGGTCATCGAGGGGCGCATCGTTCGTCTCAACTGACGGGACGTGGAGCAAACATCCCCCCCGGCCTGCATCGCCCTGTGAGGTCATTGCCCTTCGCTGCCCGATGGACAGCACGTGCGGCGACACTTCTTTGGTGGTCGCTCATGGTTGGCGCCTGCCGGTCGCCGGTGAAGACGCCAGCGGATCATCACATCCCTGGGGGGCTGGGGGTGTCGCGCCCCCACGCCGTCCAGGGGGCAGGAGCAGCGGCGTCGGGCGGCGACACGGTGGTGGCCTGGGTGGGTGAAATCGCGCTGACAGAGGAGGATCTGGCCCGGCAGGCGGCGCGGGCGCACCGGGTTGGCGTTGCACCGACCACACCGGCCGCGCGGCAGACGCTTCTGCAGAATCTGGTGCGCTTCGAGCTCTTGGCCCAGGAGGCCGATCGGCGTGGGCTGATGCAGGATCCCGAGGTGTTGCATGTGGCACGTCAACAAGCCGTGGCGAAGCTGATCCAGGACGAGGTTGGCCGAGCCTCGGATCCGGCGCGCATCACGGACGCGGATGTACAACGCTTCCATGACGAAAAGCTCGAGCACATGTTCACGCGCCCCGCGGCGGTCCGCGTGATCGACCTCGCCCTCCGCGACGAGCGCGAAGCGCGGCGCCTGTGGGCCATCGCGCGGCAGCTGGCTCCCTCGGACGAGCAAGGCTTCGTCGCGCTGGTGCTCGCCCACGGGGCAGATCCGCATCTGACAAAGACCAAAGGTGATCGCGGGTTCGTGGACGAAACGAGCGTGCTTCCCAAAGCTCTGGTGCGTGCAGCTCTTTCGCTCTCGAAGCCGGGGGAGGTCTCCGATCCCGTACCAACCGAGGACGGATACGTTCACCTGCTGCGGCTACAGGCCCGACGTGCGCCTGTCGTCCAGGGGTTGCGAGAAGCTGAGCCCGCCATTCGCCAGCAGATAGAGCGCGAGCGGCGAGATCGGGCGATCGAAGCCCTCGTGGAGCGCCTGGGAACCATGAACAAGGTTCGCTTCGCAGCCAAGCGCGACTGACGCACGCGTCTTGGGCGATCAGCACACGCGCACGGCCGATCGCCAGCGGCTCAGCGCCAGGCCGCGATGAAGTCTCCCACAGCCCTTGCGATGGCGCGGTCGACGTCGTCCTGGGTGCGCCCCGTCCGCGCCAACGTTCGTTTCGCAACTTGCAGGGAGTGATCCCCGTCGTCAACGAGGTGCAGCGTGGCGGGACATGCCAGGCTCGGAAGCAAGGAAACGAGTTCGTCTGTGGGACAGAGTGGATCGCGGGTGCCTTGCACGAAGAGCACCGGCAGGCGAAGACGCGCGAGGATCTCGGCGCGGCTCTTGCCCGCGCCCGCGCTTCTCAACGGATAACCGAAGCAGATCACGCCGCGCGCGCCGGTGTCCTGCTCGGCCGCCAGGTGGCAGCTCACCCGCCCACCCATCGATTTGCCTGCCAAAAAAACGCTTGCGTCCTCCGCGGTCGCGCGAGCTCCTTTCAACGCTTCCGCGTGGTGAGCCACGAGACGGGGCAAGGGATCGGGGCGCTTGCTCCCCGAAGCCATGTAGGCGTAGTCGAAGGTGTGCACACGACCGAATGCAACAAGGCGTTCGGCCCACGCTCGCATCCACGGGTGAGACGACGACGCCCCGGCTCCATGAGCGAACAATATGACAGCAGGCCCCATCAATGATGGGCCTAGCACGACGCGCGCTTGCGTTCACTCTGCAAGCAGCGGAATGCTGCAACCTGCGGGAGGAGCCTGGGCCCCTATGAAACGCTCGGACACCAGGCGACGCAAGGGGCGCAGGGTAAAGGCGCTGAGTATGTCCGTGTGAAAGGCTTTCTGCTCATCGCAGCTCAGCTTCTCGCTTCCGTAGAGCACATAGGCGTATTCGCGGCTGCCATCGGGGCGGAGCCACTCGCCAAGGGCTCCTCCGTTGACCACCCGCGCGCTTCCCGTTGCGAAGTACAGGTCCTGATAGGTTCCGGAAGGAAAGTAGGGACCGAGAAAGAGGTGGGCGAAGAACAAGTGCAGAGGGGTTTCGAAGTCGCCGTTTCCCTTCGCGGGGCCCAAGTTGGTGGCATGAATGAACGAGTGAGGGATCTGCGTGCGCCCTTGCCACGGGAAGAAGTACTTCGTGGACGCCACGAGGCCCATCGCCGCTTCAGGCACGCTGACGCGAAGCCAGGCCTCGGGGCTATCGACCTTCTCGATACAAATCGCGTCGATGGGCTTTTCAGGGAGGCTGCTGTTGAAATGGGCGGTCATCTGCTCGCAGGTCCAGCGCCCCGTGGCGGGCAGTCCAGCCACGGCGGGTGTTCCCCCGGCCCCCGCATCGGTTCCAGCAGAGCCTCCCAGCGCGCTGCCTCCGCCCGCTTCCGCTCCCGCGCCCGCGTTGCCCGTGCTGCCCCCTGAGGCACCCCCCAGCCCCGAACCACCTTCGTTGCGTCCGGCATCGACCTCCGCCCGTGGCTCATTGTCGGGGCTCCCACCGCACCCGGGCCATGTGAGATAGAGGAGCAGGGAGAGGACCGGGAGGCACACTTGTCTCGGGGCGTGACACAGGAGTCGTTGGGTCATGAGCTGCACTCTTTGTGGCCGGGGCTTGCCGTTCCTTACAGGGAAATCGTCTTGGGACGGTGGCATAGCGTCAACGAAACGACTCAAGGACGGCAAGCGGATGCCGAAAGACCGCATTCGGTAAACCAACGACTCGACGAGGCGGAAGTTGCGAGCCTGAGCTTGCCAGGCTGGGTACGAGAGGCGGGCAAGCCTCACCAGCGCCGGGCGAGAAAGAACGATAGGCCGCTTTGCTTGTGGCCTCCGAGCCATACCGGGAGCCGGGAGCGTTGGCTCCTGCCGCGCGTGAGCGTGACGCTTCCGAATCCAAAGTCCCACACATTATCGACCACCCAACCGAATCGAAAGTCCACACCCACGCGGCTATGTCCCTCGAACTGGGGATCGCCGGGGACCCAGAAGGCCCGCCCTCGCACGGCGAAGGGATGAATCACTTCAACTCCCCATGACGCGTAGGGGATCCACTCATAGGGGAGACGCACGCGTATGGCCCCCGAGAGGTCTGCCTCGAAGAGAGAGGGAGCGTCGCTTGCCTCTTCGTTGAGCATCGCGACACGTTGAACCTTCGCGCGGAAGACCATCGAATAAATTCCGTGTGTACCCAGCGGAAGGTGCCCCTGGACGCCCGCCGCGAGGTGCACCAAATGCCCCGGCGACCTAGACAGGGCTTGAACGTCGAGTTGGGTGATGGCCCAGAGACGCTCGAGGATCTGGCGTTCGACGGCCAAAACGCCGCTCTGCCAGTTGCCGGTGGCAAATCCGGGGCGCTGGTTGAGGGCCGTGACGCCCATCCGTGCCACCCAGGCCAAGGTGACCGGCATTTGCAACGATAGAGACGTCGCGTTCAGATCGAGGCCACCGTAGGCTTGCTGCCACAAGCCCACACCGCTTTCCCAAAACGTCACGTCGGCACGCACTTCGCTGCGCGTCAAGGCGTTGCGGCTCTTGACCAGCTCGTCCGCGACCGCCACGGGCGCGGCATGGGCGCACACGGACTGCGCTCCGAAGCCCGTCGCTGTCAGACCCAGCCCAACGACGAATATGGCCGAGACGAAGCGGTAAGCGTTGTGTTTCGTTGAGTCGACGGCCCTCACGATGTTTATTGATCCCGAAGCCTGGTCAATCGGGTCAAATATTCTGAGTCGATCTCGAATGAGAAGAAACGGTGACCCGAAACCGGGCGAAGCATGCACTGGCCCACGTGGCACCATGACGAGATTGTGTGAAGAACACGTGATGAGGCCTTTCGAGTGACATCACCGGCAAAGGGGCTACGTGGGCTCGGTTTGCTTGCGCTCGCGGCAGCCGTCGCTTCCTCATGTGTGCTGGAACGTGGACCGACGCAGCGTTTCGGACCACGGGAATCCCTTGTAAATCGACAAGCGCGCATCAGCTCCGTGTGGCCCCAAGGCGAGGTCATAGCACCGACAGAGGTTCTGGTGCGTTTTGATCACCCGATCATCCCCCTCATGACCTGGGACGCCATGCCCGAGCCTCCTGTGGCCCTGGATCCCCCTGTCGAGGGGGACTGGATGTGGCTGTCAACCCGAGAGCTGCGGTTTGTCCCGAGAACGAGCTTCGCGATGGCCACGACTTACCGTGTGACCACGCGACTTCCAGACGCGTCCGTCGTCTCGACAGACTCAATCAATTTTTCCACGACGCCTCCTCGCATCCTTCGTCACGAATTCGACGTCTCTCATCACCAGGAAACATCGCAGCGGCCCAAGGTGGCACTGTTTTTCGACCAAGACGTGGACCCCAAAGACGTCGTCAGCCGCACCGTCTTCGAGGTGCCGGGGAGCGAGGGACCTCGCACCATTCCTGCCCGCAGCACAAGCTCAGAGTGGCTCATCCGCAACCAGCGTAAAAGCGACTCCGGGCACAGACGGGCTGTCCTCGAGCCGGTCTCGCCGCTGCCGAAAGATGCGCAAGTCACTCTCGTCCTCGGAAGTGGTTTGCCTTCTTTGGAGGGACCGCGAAGGACCCAGACCGCCCAGAGAGTCGACTTCCGCACCGCGAGCCCGTTTCGGTTCCTGACCCCGCGAACGGACTCAGGGCCCGGCCGCCGCATCAGAGCGAAAGAGCGCTGGGATCTACCGCTCTCCCACCCGCTGGGCAAAGACAGCCATGGCTCCGTCGCGATGAGTCCGGGGTGCCGCCGATACAGGATTCGTGACGCTGCGCTGGAGATCTCATGTGCAAAGCCTGGGATTGCCGCAATTCACACCCGAGGATTCCGGGACATTTTTGGCCAAGCCCTGGAGACGCCCTCGACCGAGGTCGAAGTTCTGCCGGCTGTCCCCCGGCTTGCGTGGACCGAGGGAGACGGCCGATGGCTGCCGGGCCCCCTCGTCGCGCTGCTTCCCGAGCAGACCCTGCGTCTCGAGGCCGACTGCGAGCCCGCGTGTGAAGTACGCGTACGCGTCGCATCCGCCCATCCCTCTTTCCTGCCTGACTACCTCGGCTTGCGGTCCGACCAGGAGATGAGCCTTGCAAGGGGCGCCACCCTGTGGGAGCACAGCGCCAGGCTTGGCTCCTCGACGGGAGAAGGGCCATCTTTCGGGGTCAACGTTCCCGTCACGCTTGGGCACTATGTGCTCGAGGCCGAGGTTCTCGGGCCGCAAGATCTCCCCTTGAAGCGCCTGAGACTGTGGGTCCAGCGCACGACACTGGCGCTACGAACATTCATGGGTCGCACGGAGCTTTCCGCGTGGATCACGGATTTGGCCAGCGCCGAACCCGTCTCCGACGCGACCGTGAGGCTTTGGCCCTCTGGTCGCACGACCACCAGCAATGCGGATGGGATTGTAAGGTTCGGCCTGCTCGAGGCAGGGGATGATTTGCTCGAGGTGCGCCACGGACAAGCCCACCTCCTTGTGCCGCATCAGTCGTGGCCTCATCAGGACGCGCTCGGGGCTGACATCGCGGAGAACGCAGACGGGGAGCATGCCCGCAAGACTCGAGAGGCCACGTTGCGTCGTCCGTATCCCGGCGCCGCCTGGGCCCGAGGCCCGAACGCAGACTTTCAATGGTATGCAGCCACCGATCGCCATTTGTACCAGGCTGGCCAAAGCGTTGCCTTCTTCGGTTGGATTCGTCAGCGGGAGGCCGGAGGGCATGCCCAGTGGAAGCGATTTGGCAACTCCCTCAGTGTTGTGTGGGAAGCCCACGACCGCCATGGGCGATTCGCGTTGGGTCGATCGGCCCTATCCGCTCACTCGGGATTCTCCGGGCGGCTTCAGCTCTCCGAAAACTTCCCTGCGGGAGAGGTGACGCTTCACTTTTCTCTCGAAAAGCAAGATGGTGACGAGACGCTGGTTCTATCGCGCGAGTCCGAGTCATTCGTCGTCGCCGCTTACGAACGCCCGGAGTTCGAGAGCGAGCTCACCATGTCGCAAGAGCCCATCATCGCGGGTGAGAACATGGAAATGATGATGAGGGCAACGTATCTGTCCGGAGGCGGCCTTTCGCAAGCACGCTGGCGAACCACGCTGAAGTCCCATGCGACGTGGCACCCAAAGCTCTACGAAGATTTCGTGTTTTCGACGGGGAGAGACGTCCCGCCGCCACCTGTGGCCCGCTCTCACTTCAAGGCCGTGACCCGCGAAACGGTCTTGGATGGAAAGGGTATGGCCACCGCGGAGTATCGCCTGCCGGGCTCTGGAGATCCAGGCCATCCGGAGCTGCTCGTCGTCGAGTCGGAAGTCCAAGACTTGAACCATAGAGAGTGGAAGGACTTTCAATACGTTCATGTTCATCCCTCGTCTCTGTTGGTAGGGGTCAAGGTGAACAGGGCGAGGCTCCTGCCTGATGAGAGCACTTCGCGGGGGAGCTTAATCGTGGTTGATGCGCGGGGCACTCCGGTCGAAGGACGCGAAGCTCGTCTTCAGCTTCTCAAGAAATCTGCGGATGACGTCGGATCGCAGCGTGAACATCACGGATATCAGCGAATCAGCACCACGAACGTCCTTGCGAGGACGACGCCCGTGACCATCGAGGCGGCGCATTTGACGAAAGGACAGTATGTGTGGCTTGCCGAGGTCACGGATGACAAGGGGCGTTCGCACCGCTCCTCGGCCACCTTCGAGATCACAAGCGCCTCACCCACTCGGATCACGTCTGCGGAACCGAGCTCGAAACTCTACTGGCAAACTGATGCCACCTCGGCTCATGTGGCTTATGAATCTCAATCGAAGTTTCAGCGCGCCATGCTGGTCTTCGAGCGCAATGGGGACGTGGTGGCCTGGCAGCCGATCGCCGCATCGCAGGCGGGCTTCGTCTCTCTTCCCGAATCTGCGGGAAATTGGGGGCAAATCACGGCCGAGCTGGTCACGCTCGGCGTCACTGAGCGTGGGCCATCAACCGAACATACGTCCTCTCGTCGCCATCTATTTGAAACCGACAATCACCACTTGGCGGTTGGCGTGAGCACGTCGTCTTCGGTACGAAGCCATGATACGACTCACACGCCCGGGGAGCGGCTCGAGCTGCATATGCGGGTTAAGTTCCCCGATGGAAGGCCGGCGCCGGGAGCCAATGTCGTCGTCTCCGTTGTCGATGACGCGCTCGTGAAGTTGAGCCATCGCGTGCAGTGGACAGATCCTTTCGAGGACTTTCTCGGGCGGGGCAGAGAACCGACGCCGATGCAACACCAAAGCACCCGCGAAGTTTGGCCTTTGTCCCTGCATGCCTGGGATCACCGTTCTGGCCAGCTTCGTGAGGCGGCGAGCATTCAACTTCGTGAGGCGGCGAGCCTTGAGTTTCGCCGAGAGCTTCGTCCCACAGCGCATTTTTCTGCAGGCCACTTCACCAACGCCGATGGTCAGGCGAAGATCAGCTTTGTCCTTCCCGATACGCCAACCCGGTACCGCGTCATGGTCGCCGCCGCCCACGGCGATAGGTCGTTCGGGCTTGGGGGAACATCTTTCACCACGAGCAAGCCCTTGGCGGTCCGGATTGGTGCTCCCGCATTTCTTCGCTCCGGGGACCACGCCGAAATCCCCTTCGTGGTTCAGAACCAGTCAGGGCAGGGTAAGACCGTCTCGCTGCGCGCACGCGCCCAGGATGCAAACGGCGCGTCGGTCGAGGTAGGCGGCCTCGCACGCAATGACGAGTCTCTTGAGTCTGGACAGCGGCGCGCGTTCACAGCAAGCCTCAGGGCACCTTCGCGAGCGACCTCCATCGAACTTCGGGCAAGCGTCCTTTCGGGTCGATCCTTGTTGGACGAGGTCGTTCACGAGCTCGACGTCATCCCTACCCATTTCGACGATCACGTCACGTCGTTTGGCGATGGTCCCGGCATTCACGACGCATCCATCCTTTGGCCTTCAGGTGAAAACGATGACGTCCATCGAGAAGAGAGCACCCAACCACGGGTCTCGCTTGCCTTCTCGCGAGGACTTGCGCTACCTACCTCGGGACATCTTTCATTGCATGCGGCCATGCAGCAGCTTTGTACTCCCCAGGTCGAAACGACTGAGGCGCTGGCGGCCTGGGTGTGGGCGGCCTCCTCGTGGCTTCCCCGCTGGGACTTGGTTGCGAACGCGTGCGCCCCAGAGCCCGACGATGCGCGCAGCCGCATCGCCACGTTTTTGTCCATTCTGGCGGAGCGTCAATATGGACCAGACGAATTCTTCGCCTATGGCAACCGCGGTCAGAAAGCCTCGGCGCGTGAGATAGACTTGATCATCGCGGCAGCACGAGCCGCGCGAGCGGCCGAGCTATCCCTTCCTTCAAGCATTGCTTCTGCCATCGACGAGGCCTCCAAAGCGCGACCTGCTGAGATCGCAGGAACGTTTCAAGCGTGTCGAGCTGCCAAGGTGGATGACCGAGAGTGCGGGCGACGCTTGGTGGCTAAGCACGGAGCTTCGTCGCTCGCTTTCCTTTATGCTGGACCTGCGCTCGACGCCGCAAGCCGCATGCTGCGCGACGGCGAATGGCGCAGCGGACTTCGCACGGAAGATCTCCTCGCGTGGCTGGAGAGCCCCCATTTGGAACCTGACGTGCGGGCAATATTGGCCCGTGATCTGCTTTCCCGAGCCACGCGAGGGGGGTACCGAGGCCTGGATATCGGCCGGAGAGCCATCGCGGACGGGCAGCGGTTTTGTGCAGGCCTTTTTACAAGTCCGAACGCAGGCCGATGCGATAAGGGCTCTGACAGAAACACAGCAGACTGAAAGCCTGGCGCCGCTGGTTCGAGGTCTTTTCCGTCTGCGCTCGGGCGATTCCTGGGGAGGTGCGGAGACGACGGCCCGAGCGCTCACAGCACTTGCGACGTATGAGCAACGGTTTGGCGCGAAAGACGAAAGCCCCCTTTTGGTAGAGGTGAACCGGCGCCAGGGCCCGCGGGTTCAACGGCACGCACTGGAATCGTTGCAGATGACTCCCAAGGGGATAGCGCCGTGGTCGCACGCACTGACCCTGTCCTACAGACGGGGCCCCGCGGCGCGGGACCAGTTCTCGGGTATACGCGTGCAAAGATCCATCGCGGGGCCTTCAGGTTTTGCCTTCGAGCAACTAAACGACGGCACGTGGCGCGTTCCGGCGGGAACCCGGGTGATCATCACCCTGCGCTTCGAATGCCACACCCCCTCTTTCGACGTCCTGATCAATAGCCCGTTTCCTGCGGGTATGGCGCCGGTGAACGCTGGGTTGGGAGGCCAGACCTTTGCGGGAAAGGGAGGCGTCAAAGCCCCGTTCGCGGATTTCGTGACTCAAGTCAAGGGGGCCATGACGGCATTCGCGCGACGATTGGACCCGGGCACACATGAGTTCGTGTACACCGCCGACACGTTGACGCCAGGGGATTTCCTTTGGCCCGAAGCCACGGTCGAAGATCGCGAGTCCCCCGGCGTCTTCGGACGCACCCGCGCCAACCGTGTCCTCATTGAATGATCGCTTGAAGAGGCGTGTTGCCGGCAACCGTCCCCGCTTCAGGCCGGGTCACTTCACCTTGGTGGCCAGTTTGAGCGACTGCGCCCTCGAGCACACCTTCATGGAGGCGTTGATGTTGACCACGTAGTCTTTACCCGGATACCAGATGCCCGTCATGTTCTGCAACATAGGCGCCGCCTTGGGCGACTTGGCTTTTTTCGTGACATAGGCTTTACCTACCCGGGTCCAATTGAAGAAGGGATCGGTGGGCTCCGTGCCAGGGTCCTTCTGTTGCGGCACGTATACCTGAACGAACGTGGTGTCCTCCTTCTCATTGGCGATCTTGAAGAAGTACCTGCAGGTGTCCTTGCCGCCCTGTTCACCCAGGTATTGCGCCTCGCTCTTTCCACAGGACGAGAACACAGCGTCTTTGGACAGGTGGGCCGCAATGGCAGGGTCACAACACGTGCCGTTGTAGGCTTTGCATGTGGCGGCGGCAGGCTCCGCCTGCGCCGTGGAATCAAAGGTCGCCCCCACCATGACTACCGCCAACGCAGCGTGAAGAATGTTTCGCGTGTTCATGGTGCCCAGGTTAAACGCGTTGCCGTGCCGGGCGCAATACGGGCAGCAACGCACCCATTCAGTCGATCGGCGCGCCCCGGAGCTCGAGGTGCTTGGCAACCCTCATGAGCGTCGCGAGCAGCGAGGCCCGTTCCTCCTTTGAGAGGTGCGCGAAAGACTCCGCATCGTTCTTGTCGGCCAGCGCCGCGAGCTTCGGAACGAGACGCCGCCCGAACGCCTTCAGGCTGACGAGCTGGGCCCGTCCATCGCGCAGGTCGTCCCGGACCGACACGAGGTCCTTGGCCACAAGACGGGCCACCAGCTTCGAGATGGCCCCACGGGTCAGCCCGAGCGTCGTCGCGAGCTCGCTCGGATTGATTCCGTCCCCCTCGAACAGAGCGCGCAGCACGACCCACTCGGCGACGGTCACTCCGCGTGCCTCCACCTTCGCTTTGAAGGCGTGGGACACATGGTTCGACACGGCGCGGAGCCAGTATCCGAGATGCACCTCGAGCTCACTCACCTTAGCCCGAGCCTGCGGTCTCTTTGCCACGTCGCGTTCCTTGCCCGGCTTGTGGCTGCGCGTGTGCGGTTTATTGCGGGAAGTGTTCGACATGCGTCTCTGCCGTGCGCCCGAAGTAAACGACCCGTTTTCCAAGGAAGGACACCATGTAGCCAGCGCACCCCGCGGCTTTCACCTTCGCGCAGAAGCCAGCATACGTGTAGCCAGGAGCCTTGTTCTGCGCATCGCGCACGGCGCTTTCGACGTCATGGCCACGGAATTCCGGCGCCACTTTCGCGTCTGATTTTGGCAGAGGAAGCTGCACGCTCTCGCCGGTGGCCAGGAAGTACGCGGACGTGCCGCGCCGGTAGTCGACGTCATAGCCCTCGAACCCCGCTTCAATCAGCGCACGGACGATGGAGGGGAAGTCCATGGTGCCTGCGTACGCGGCCTCCAGGCATCTCTTGGCAGTTGCGGTCAGTTGCTCGTTCATGTCCCGGTTGCTTTTCCTGGTGCGGCGGGCTCGCCTTGAGCCCAAAGAATACCGGACAACGGATAGCACATCATGGTTTCCTAGGCAACAACATGGCGACAGACGGAGCCCGACATCTCCTCGCCCCAGGCTACGGTGCGGGACCACGTCGGGCCGAAGACGTGGAGGACCGCAAATCGTATGTCCACGCCTTTTCGTTCAGGATCAAAGCCCGGCCATGTCCCCCGGCCGTGCAGGGGGACCATCCACCGCGTTTCCTGTAGCTGCCGTAGATTCCCTCGCCCAGCACGAGCAGACGTTCGCTTGACGTCACAGGTGTCGTGGCGATGGTGGAGATTCCGGGCGGCACGAGCCAAGTTGGGCCTTCGTTGCGTGAGGGGTGCTCGAAGGGAAACATGATGGAGCTCGTGCTGTAGAAGGTCAGGGGCACGGCGAAACCGTTTTCGTTCGAGACTTGCCAAACGTGAGTTCCGTCCTGGTTTTCGCATACCGGCTCAAGTGTGACCGGCTGACGCTCTTGCATCGCGACGACCTTCTCGATGGCGGCCACGGGATCGACGAACCCATGCCCAGATCCAAAGTCGAACCCCGCAGAGAAGGCTGGATCGGCGATGGTACCCTGGAACCCTCGGTCGAAAGGATCGTCCATGTCAATCGCGGTCTCAGTGAGGATCCTTTTGGCCTGGTCTAAACTGAGGGTCCCATTCGAGGCCTGAAGCATGAGTGCCACGACGGCGCCCACGTTCGGCGCAGCAGAGGAGGTCCCGAAGAAGAAGTACGCATCGTCCAGATCCCGAACGCGCAACGCAAAGAAGGTTGTCTGAACGCCGTCGGCTCCGACGAGATCAGGCTTATTTCGTACATCTGGTTGAGGCAGTCGGTTTCCCAACAGATCGTAGTAGATGGCACCGCCCCCGTAGGAAGAGGGTGTCGCGATCAGACTGGCGTCCATGTTCCGGGTGAGATAGCTCGGAGCGCCGAGGTAGCTCAAGACGGGGCGTTCCGGAACCACCGCTGATTCCACGAAGACGTTGCCAACGGGTCGTCCGGCGAAGGTCTCGTTCCACAGCTTTGCCCCCCTGGGGGTGTTGAACCATGACGACGAGCCAACCGTGATTGCCGACGAGGCATTGCCTTTTGACCAGATGGTCGGAGCGTCGAATGAGACACCAGGCAACCTGAGCCCAGGGCTGTAGTACGATAGCCAAAGGCGCTCGGGCAAGCGCTCCTCGTCGTTGCGTGCAAAGATGCCAAGCAGGTACTCGGCTCCGTCGTTGGGCAAAGTCTCGAGGAGCCCCGCGACAGGATCCTGTGAGGTCAATTCTCCGCTGAATCGGTAGATCGAAAGCTCATTGTCGGAAGTCAGGCGAAACACGACCATCTGAAGTCGGCTATCGCGGTCGCGACACTCTACGCACAAGGACCCCCAGGGTGCGTCCCACTGCAACCATGCGCGCACGAACCGTGGATCTTGGGACGCCCGCGCCGGAACCTCGCCGGGAGTGAGCGGCACGAGAGGAGCCACGGAATTGGGGTCCGGGTCGAAATCGTGGAACAAACCACCAAACAGAGGTACCGGACGAAACGCCGACTCGAGGTACTGGGCGGCGACGCCCGGTTCTCCACCGCCCAGCCCGGAGTTGCCAGCTGCGGTGACGTAGAGGATGCCGGCTCTTGCAGCGTCCTCGATGGCACGTGTGGCAAGGTCGTCCTGATAAACGGCAGAGATGTCGAGTTGGGCGATGTCGTCGACGATGACGTCACATTTGGCACTGGCTCGGAGCGCCTCGAGGGCTCTCACGATCGTGAGGCGTGAGTCACCAGCGGTGATCCCGGCGAAGGAGAGGCGTGCGCCCGGCGCGATGTCGTGGATGAGCTCAGCCATCGCGCGGCCTTCGTCGATGCTAACGCCCGGAAAAAGGCCTCTTACACCCTCGAGGGCGATGTTCACGGGTTGGGGATAGTTCGGATTCCCAGGCCCGGGTAGTTCCCCAGACGCCACGGCGGCTTCCATGCCGCCAAGGAGGTCGAACGAGGAGGAGATGATGCAAACCTCGACACCACTGCCATCCAGCTTGTAGCGCTCGCGTACGGTATCGATGCTTTGCGCAATCAAGGCCTGGTTCGTGATGCGACCCGTGGGCGTACCCGGATAGGCAGATCGGGGCGTTTGGATCCCAAATGTCTGCGCCTGCGAAACGACACGCACACTGGCCAAACAGGGGGTTTTGCTAAGCGAAGTGATTCCCGACTCAGCCACCCAACCGACGGCGTACAAGCCTGCCTCGTAGTCAACATCCATGGAGAGTCCATCGAGGCAGCTTCGTGCAGACACGAGCCCCTTTTTGCGAACCACCTCGATGTGAACCTGTGTCACGCCGTCCTTGATCCGGGTGATGCGGTCATGCGTCAAAGCGGAAGGAGCGAGGGCCAGAGGGACCGCCTTGGAGACGTTCAGCTCGGCGAGCCTCGAAGGGGCAACGCCCTCGAGGAGGGCAGGCGTCGGTTGGGTCGCTTCGCCCCTGGTTGGGGCGCGATCGGCGACTTGGCCTGCGGGTCCGCATGCCGGAGCCCAGCTCACGAGCAACAAGGAGATCACGGCCCAGCGCGACGCGCCGCGGTGCATCGAGTGCGAAAGTTCGGGTTTCATACAACCGAGGACACTTGACCCTGCCGGTTGGTGCGCACGATGCGAGCAGAGCCAGCCCCCGCATGGACGAATGCAGTGTGTAGGCCCTAAAGCCACCTTGGAGCCCTGCCGATGATACGCTCGAAATCGTGCAATTGGCCTCGTTCGACGGGAAACGCTACGGGGGCCGCTTCGAGACCGAACAAGAGGTTGGTCACGGCGGCATGGGGGCGGTGTACCGTGCGCGCGACTTGCAAACGGGCGAATACGTCGCCCTGAAGGTGCTCTACGAACGCCAAGGGCCGAACGCGGAGCGCTTCGAGGAAGAGGCGGCCATGCTGTCGGAACTGTCGCATCCGGCGATCGTGCGCTACGTGCAGCACGGACTGACCCCAGGAGGCGAGCACTTCTTGGCCATGGAGTGGCTCGAGGGGAAAAACCTCGAAGAGGCGCTCCTGGCAGGGCGCGTGCCGCTGGCAGACGGACTGGAGATGGTGTCGCGGATCATGGATGCGCTGGCCACCGCGCACCGGCGGGGCATGGTGCACCGGGATCTCAAGCCTGCAAACATCTATTTGCCCCAAGGCAAACTGACACAGGCGAAGCTGCTCGACTTCGGGATCGCGCGGCGGCTCTTCGACGGCCGGCGCCTCACGCGCGTGGGGGCCACGGTGGGCACGCCGATGTACATGGCGCCCGAGCAGGCGCGGGGTCTTTCCGACGTGGACGCCCGAGCGGACGTGTTCTCTTTGGGCTGCGTGCTCTTCGAGGCCTTGACCGGCGAGCCGCCTTTCATCGCCGAAACGCCCGCGGCTGTGCTTGCAAAGATCTGTTTGGAGGCAGCGCCCCTCTTACGCACGCGTCTGCCTGAAGCGTCCGAGGACGTGGAAGCGCTGCTGGCGCGCATGCTCGAAAAGGACCGTGAAAACCGCCCGGGCGATAGCTCGGCGCTGTCGCGGCTCTTGCTCAAGCATGCCGACGACCTTCGGTTCGGGCCACGCACCACGCGTACGGCCACCGACGAAGAAGCGCTGGTCAAGGTCACGCCCGACGAAAGCAGGCTGCTGGCCGCGCTGGTGGTCGAGCTGCCACGCAAGGGGCCCAAGCCCAGCCCATCCGGCGCCGTGACGTCCCCTCCGCTCGCGGCAGGTCCAGGCCTCACGCCCGTGTCGCTGACGGCCGTTCGCCGGCTGTGGCGAAAATCGGTCGAAACGCCCGTACCGCCCCCGGGGCAGAGCACTCCCACCGATCGCCCGGCCCTGAATGCCGAGACGCTGCCGGAGCTCTTCGACGAGGTCATCCTGGCCAAAATCGTGGCCAACCTGGCGCCCTTTGGCGTTCACGTGGAACCCTTCGCCAACGGCGGGCTGGCGATCGCGCGGCCGGAGGGGCCGGCCTCGCTGGATCAGGTGGTGGACATGGCCCGCTGTGCGCTGGAGATGCGGCGCATGCTGCCCGTGGCGGTGTTGGCGGTGGCTTCGGGCCGGGCCAAGCCGGGCGAGGCGGATCTGCCCATTGCGCACGTGCTCGAGCGCGCGGGCGCGCTGCTGCCGGGCGCCCCCGCCGGCACGATACGCCTGGATCCCTTGACGGCGGAGCTGCTGACGACGCGCTTCGAGATCCAGAAGGTCACGGGCGAACACGGGGAAGACCGACGCCTGATGTTCGAGAAGGGGCTCAAGGATCCCCCTCGTACGTTGATGGGCCGCCCTGTGCCGTGCCTCGGGCGCGAGCGCGAGATCACGAGCATCCAGAGCCTGTTTCAGCAGGTGGTTTCGGATCAGCAGGCGCGGGTCCAGATTCTGACGGGCGTGGCGGGCGTGGGCAAATCCCGCGTGCGTTTCGAGGCGCTCGAGCGCATCTATGGGCTGCAGTTGCCCTTCGTGATACTGACGGCGCGCGCGGAATCGTTCCGGGCGAACGTGGCGTGGGCACTCTTGGGTGCGGCGCTGCGGGGGGCGGCGGACCTGAGCGGTCACGAGGCGGTCGAGGTGTCCCGCAACCGCTTTTCGCAATACGTGGGCCGCCGGTTCAAGGAACCGGAGGCGCGGCGCCGGGTGGTGGCGTTCCTGGGCGAGATCGCGGGGGTGCACTACCCAGACGAAGACTTCCCCCTGCTCGCGTCGGCGCGGCAGGATCCGCGGGCGATGAGCGACCAGACCCGCGCGGCCTGGCTCGACTGGATGGAGGCCGAATTGGCGGCTCAGCCGGTGCTGCTTGTGCTGGAAGATCTGCACTGGGGCGACGCCGCCAGCTTTCACCTGGTGGACGCGGCGTTGCGGCTGTTTCACGACAAGCCGCTCATGGTGGTGGGATTTTCGCGGCCGGAGCTCAAGCAACGGTTCCCGGGGCTGTGGGCGGACAGGGCGGTGGAACACGTGGCCTTGTCGCCGTTGACACCGAAGATGACCCGCAAGCTGGTGGCGGCGGCGTACCCGGGCGCCAGCCCGGATCTGTGCGAGCAGCTGGCGGAGCGGAGCGACGGCAACCCCTTCTTCGTGGAAGAGCTGGTGCGCGCGCACGCCGAGCGCGGACTCGATGTCACGGACGGAGCGGCACCGTTTTCGATCCTGGCGTTGATTCAAGATCGCCTGGATCTCTACGGCGAAAACGCCAAACGGGTGTTGCGAGCAGCGAGCATCTACGGGCAATCGTTTCGGCGAAGCGCGGTGGCGGCCCTGCTGGGCAGCGAGAGCCTGAACGACGTCGAGCACTGGCTCGAGCACCTTTCAGATCGCGAGCTCGTGTACCGCCGGGTCCAGGGGGCCGACCCGTGACTACGGCTTTCGGCACGGCCTGGTCCGCGAGGCGATCTACGACACGGTCACCGAGGAAGATCGGCGGCTGGGGCACCGCCTGGCGGCCGAGTTCCTGGAGCGCCAGGGGGACGAAGCGGCGGCGAACATCGCCGAACACTTCGCGCGCGCCCAGCTCCCCGAGGCGGGCAGGGCCCTGGTACCGCCTGGCGGGTGAACAGGCGCTGGGCGCAGGCGAATTGCCGGGCGCCCTCGAGGCCGTGGACAAGGCGCTCGTTTGCCAGCTCGAAGGCGAAGCGCTGGGCCAGCTCAGACTGCTCGAAGCCCGCGTGAGTTATTGGCTGGGGAACGCGGAACGGGCGGAAGGAGCCGCACGAGACGCGGAGGGCTTGCTGACAGGCGTTGCACGTCTTGAGGCCGTGGGCGAGCTGGTGGTGAGCCTTGGATGCCTTGTTTTCGAGAAGGGGCGCGGCGATCGCGAAGACGACTTCCGCCAGTGGTTCGAGCGGCTCCGCACCATGCCCGAAAGCACCCTGGACCCTTCGCGACACAACTCAGCTCTTTTCCGGGCTGGCACTTACCTTTTCTCTTCGTCCGACGCGAAGCGGTGGGGGTGGATTGAGGACCTTGCGAGACTCCAGCGTGATCAGGCGGCTCCCGCCTGCCGGGCTGCCGCCCTCAACGTTCTTTCCTGGGCCGCCGCATTGAGGTCACAGTGGGAAACATCGTCCGAACTCGCACGGTGCGCCGCAGATGATTTCGCCACTGCGGGAAACATGCAGGAATCGCTGATCAACCGCGAAAATGCGGCGGTCGCCATGGGCGTGTTCGGCGCTCTCGAGGAGGCAGTCAAGCTGAGCCGTGACGTCGTTCGTGAAGCCTCGAGGCATTCTGGTCCCTTGACCGTGAACTCAGCAAGCGCAAACCTCGCGCACCTCCTGCTCGAGGCCGGACACTTCGAGGAAGCGGCCTCGGTGGCAGAACAGTGCGCTCAGCTGTGCGCCCGTCATGGTCACCAGCGGCTCGAGCCGTTCGCTTGGTGTACTGCCGCTCGTGCAAGGCTCGCCTTGAACGATTTCGCCCGCGCTGAAGAGTCGTGCCTACGAGCGGAAGCAAGCGTTGCCCCGTCCTCGCCTTTGGTCTCAGTGGCGCGCGCGGTGCGCGTGCGCCTCCTGCTGAGCTCGGGCTCACAGGCGGAGGCCGCGAGCGCCGCCCAGGAAATGCTCGAAAGCGTGGATAGACTGACGGCCTCCGACTTTTCGTCGGACGAGGTCTTCGTGTGGGCCACCGCGGCGCTCGCCTTCCAGGAGATCAAGGACGAAGCGAACCTGCGTCACTGCATCAACGAGTGTCTGACGAGCGTTGAGAAGCGTTTTCGGGTGAGCGCGGGGGGCGTGGTCGGTCCCGAGGCTGCGATGAGGCTTTCCGAACTGGAAGGCTTGCCGGCCTCTGCCCTCCCCAAAATGGGGTGAGGCCGCTGCCTGGCTGGCTTTGGGCGGGCTGCTCCGCGGGCTCCGAACGCCTTCGCGTTGGGGCATCAAGCCGGGGCCTTTACAGGATGGCAACACGAGAGGCGTCAAGTCCCTGACGAGCGCCACAATCTCGACTTGCGAATAAGGGCTAAAAACTGGTCTAATTGGGCTGCTTGGCGTCCGGCCAGGCAGAACCAACCAAACCAAGGATTGAACCATGAAGAACGTCAAGACCAAGTCCGGAGTGCGCGCAGGGGGCTTCGCCCTCAACCACAACCGCGGCCTGCTCTAAGCAGCCGTGGCGCGAAGCAAAGCCTCGTCCCGGATCTCACGGGGCGAGGCTTTGCTTTTTCGTACGTCAGGAACCTGCGGCCACGACGTGGTCACGACACGGCTGTCATGGACCCGTCCCTTTCCGCCCCCTATCGCGGCAAACGATGGCGGGCAGCTCAGGCATGTTCATTGCTCTTGCTGTCCTCATGTTCCGAACGAGAGGACCAACTGTGAGCCGAGTCGCGGTGAGCCTGCAGTCCCCCCAGAACAGCGAGTGGCAACTCGAGCTCATCGACGGCAAAAACGCGTTACTCGACGGAAGGAGCGCGGAAGGAACCGTGGAGGTTGTTTCGACGGGAGTCTTCGAGGACTGCGTTCCAGATGTCGACTGCGCCCGCGACTACCGGATTCGTTGGACCCCGCGGGCATCGGCCCGCTTGCCCGCCCGCTGGGTCTTCAAGGCGGGCTTTGCCGGTGTGCCGAACGCAGTTGAAGATCCGAACATCCTCGTCACGCTCGAGGAGCCGTGAGCGGATGCCCCCCCGGGCTGTCGAAAAGCGCCGCACGGGCGTAGCGCATAAGGCTTCACGAGCACACCGGCCGCGTGGTTGAGCTCTGCGAGGTAATCCGACCAGGGCGTGCCGTCCTTGCTGTGCCATGTCCCCATCCCCGGGGCGAGCCCCATGCCCCGCACCTGCAGAGCGTCCATGAAAGGCCGGCTGATGTCGGGCCTCGTACCGACAAGAGAATGGAACACGTTCAGGAGGGGCATGACGCCGCGATTGTAGATGTGGATGTCGAGTGCGGGACACATCTGCGTGGCTGTGTCGATCAAGACGGAGGCCGGGTGCGCACGAATCGCGGACATGGTGCCATCATGTCGCGCCAACGGCCGTCGCATGCGGGCCCGGTGATAGATCCAGGCCCCGATGGGCGCCAGCCACGACGGCTGAATGTCGGTGTGTAGAAAGCCAGTCAGTAAGAAAACGTCCAGACCAAAGTCGGAGTTGACATGACCACGCCCCAAAGCGCACGACTTTCTCCGGGCGTTTTCGCGAGCGCGTGACTTGCCAGGCCGCCAATGATTGCGCCGGGCACGGCGGCCATGACCGCCACCACCGCGCCTCCCAAGTCGTTACGGTTCTTATAGAAGATGGTTTTTGCAAGCCAGCCGAGCGCGAGCGCTCCGGACAAGCTGCCGGCTGCCGTGACCGCGAATCGGCCTTCTTCCCGATCTTGGGACCATACTGCCAATACGATATTCATGACCTGAGGAGTCGCGAGGAGCAGTCGCACATTCATGCTCTGCTGTTCCTTGGAATGACTTGTTCTTTCGTCGCGCTTTAGTGCTTCGTGAGAGCGTTGAGCATCCTTGAATCGTTCAAGCCTCTCGCAGCCTGGATCTTGCGGAAATAGATCACATGTGCTTTCGGCCAGAAAACGAGCGGGCCGGTAGTGTTCCAGTGGCAGCTCCCCCACAAAGGGCCGAAGGAAGGTTTGAACCAACGGTTGATCCTCTGAGGATTGCTGTTGGACGACTGAAACAAGAGAGCCGTAGACGAGCCGTGGAGATTCATGTCGATGCTCGAAGAATCTGACCAGCGACTGGCGATCATTCGTATCGAGCCATCCTGAAACGCATTCCGCCCTGTCTTGCCCTTGCGGCTCGGTCATCTGCACGGCCAGAGACAAGGCCATCGGCAGTCGCAACCTGCAGCCCATGATAAGCGCGGTTTCTCTAACGTCCGGCGAATCGGCATTGTTTAAAGCGGCCGCAAATTCTTCGGCAAGCCCGGGGGCTTCTTTTTCGATCGCTTGGCGACACGGCTGTACTGGCAGAAGTGTTTGTATGGACCGAAGTCCTCTTGGCGAAAGCCCCGCGCCCATCCGAAGGAGCGAAATCTGACCATCGCAGGCCGACGCACCGCCTTGGACCGGCACCACCCGCAAGAGACCTCGATCAATGAGCACTGCGCCGCTTTCAGCGAAATACGAGAAGGCGCGAAGACGTCGAGAGTTCGTTATATCG
This sequence comes from Myxococcales bacterium, assembly GCA_022184915.1. Taxonomy (NCBI): domain Bacteria; kingdom Pseudomonadati; phylum Myxococcota; class Myxococcia; order Myxococcales; species Myxococcales bacterium. The sequence continues at coordinate 304,973 of JAGTJU010000003.1, forward strand.
GGCACAAACGACGCTACACTTTCGCCGTCCAGAACCGCACTTTGAAACCATCGGTGTGCATGCGAATCCAGCTCCCAGGCTGTCTGCGCCATCTGCATCGAGCGCACGCTTCCACGAGCGCGCAGCGCGCCTGCTCGAGAAACGAAAAGACGCTTGAGCACAAGTTCTTCGGGAATCGGCGGCAAAACCTGCCAAGTTCGATTCTGAACGCTCCACAGGCGACAGAGATATACTTCCACGACGCGGTTGGGCTCATTTCGTTCGGCGCCTGAACCACAGACGGCGAAATCCCCGTTGGGAAACTGGGCAGCGTAAAGGCTATTTTCAATCTCGACGGGAACGGTCGCTTCGAGCCGAAGCGTGTAGATCAAGGACTCGGAAGGCTGATCTTCCGATTGGAAGACTTGGGATAAGCCTCCCTCTGGAGCCGTATTGGCATGTGCTGACGTGCTGGCGATGCCAAGCAGGAACGCCAACGAAAGTCGGGACAGCCCCACCCGCAACGACCATCGACCGGCTTTCGCATGTTGCTCGTGCCCACCGATTGCAGGTCGCCGAAGGCGACGGACCGGCTGTTCGCTCCCGCATCCACGCCGCTTCCCTTTGGGCATCGCCATCGGCATCTGAAGGTGAAGACTATTCGTCAAAAGCGAAGGAGAGGTATCCGGCTAGCCGGTCGAATCGGCAACCTTCAACTTCGTCCGTACTGCGGCCACGACGCGATCTAGATCTCCCAGGTGGTTCTGGCATGTGTCAATGAACGCCAGCTTTTTGGCAACGAGGGGGGCGTCGGTCATGGGGAGTCGCTTCGTCCGCGACGGTACTGCTGCAAGTATGGCAGCAGGTCGAAGTACTCGTTGCGCGCCTTGACCTCGAACGCAATGCGAGCGGACTTGTCCCTTTCGGCCACCAGAGACCCGTCCCGCAGCACGCGGTGGATCAGATCCACGGGCGCCCGATTCAAAACCACGAGATCGACGGGCAGCGATAGCGCGTGTTCAAGCTCGGCAGCAAGGTCGAGGTGTAGACCCGCAAGAGTTCGTTCAGGGTCAGCTTGAAACAGCACAGCAACGTCGACGTCGCTCTTGGCCCGGGCTTTGCCCGTGGCCCGACTGCCGAACAGGTAAACGGCGGCGATGCCATCGCCATGGCGCAGAAAATACTCCTGTAAACGCTGCTTTACAGCCGAGGGCATCGCGCAAGTATACTTCCTGAGAGCTGCCAACGCCGTGGTCTGATTCGGTGCCATTCGATGGGCTATCACCGTGGGCGCCCACCCGGGGGCCCCGGGCCGGTCAGGGCAACCAGCGAAGCGACACCTGCCCGGCGCCGATTCCCAGCGCGCCTCCCTCGGTGGGGTTGTGTAGCGTGGCCACCCCGTGGGCGTCGATGCAGACCTTCCGCACGAAGCTCTCCGGGTCTCCCCAGGGGGGGTGCCAGTCCGTGCTGTAAGGCGCCGTTCCGTCGGCAACGATCCCGTAGCATCCGGAGAACGAAGGGACGGTGACGGCACCGTCGGTCCACGGCAGCCAAAAGGGCTGGCTCTGATCGGCGTCGGCGAAGAGCCTCACGAGGGCCTGCGCGGATGGCGACGGGGGTTGGCTTGGACCCCAAGACTTGGGGTCCGTGATGGCGGCTCTTATCACGGACAAGGCAACCTCGAGAGTCGACGCTGCCCGATCGGGGCTCACCTCAAGGTCGCCCAGCTGGAACTCACCCGAGGGAATCGCGGCGCCGTCACAGGCCGCCACAAAGCGTGATGCGTACCCGTTGGCGCCAATCCACACGGCGTACCTTCCTGGAAGGAGGTGCATGAGACCGTCCGCGACCTCCTGCCCCCAGCGCACGCGCACGGAAGCATTGTCACGCTTCGGAAAGAACCCAAGCTTGAGATGCGGGCCCCCCGTATCTGCCGTTTCACATGGGCCTCCGATCACCTCCGCACTGCCGTTGACACGAGTACGAACGGCAAAGGGCACGAGGGGGTACTCACCCTGCCAGTGGGTGTTCCCCGGAACGACGAGGTTGGGCAGGGCAAAACCATCCACGGAGACCGCGTAAGTGCCATGGGCGAGCGCAACGTCGAAACGTCCATCCGGGGCCGTCGCGATCTCATAGCCAAGACCGTCGTCCCGACGAACGCGCACCTTCAAGACCTCCCGGAAGGAAGGCGGAATGACGAGCTTTCCGTTCACCAAGTGGCATGTCTGCACGTCCAGATCGGCGGGGGCGTCGAAGGCCACGGCGTTGGGGCAAGAACAACCCGGTCCAAGCTCCACGGGCTCTTCGTGCACCAACCCCTGGTCACGCAGAATGAACCTTCGGCAGACAGGCTCTCCCGTGTCGGCGGGCGCGGCATCGCGGCCGTCTGCTTCTTCGAATGGCACCGGGGGCAGTGCCTCGACGGGCTCCGCGCACCCAGGCGCGCCCACGGCCCACAAAGCCAAACAAGAAAGTGCCAGCCGCCCCTGGTCCCAGCGCAATACGTGCCGTGTCGTCGTCATGGAACCCATGCTAGCCGCTGCCGCGCCGTGCCGATCCTTAGGCGTACCTTAAATCATCTGACCTCCCCAGCCCCGTCTCACCGATTCGCCGACCGTCGGACCACTCAGAGTAGTGTCGCGGCCCGCTCTGCAAGCGCTCTTAACTCACCGGGATCCGTTTGAATGGCGTCCCACGCAATCCCGTGGTCGGTGTCGAGGTAGGCGTGGACAAGCACATTGCGAAAGCCCGCCCATTGTTGTAGACGCGACGCCAATCGTTCATCGAGAAAGCCGTTGCGTCCGAGAATGGAGAAGGCATCACGATACGTCGCAGGTGCCTCCCAATTGCGATCGGCGATCACGTGATTGGCGATGTCGAGTGCCGATTCTACAGCAAGGTGCAAATAGCGCTCAGCCAAGTGATGTACATCAGCATTGGCCTTGAACTCCTCACGATCGGTGTCTCGGAACCGGGCCAATCGGTCGAGATACTGCAGCAGGCTGTCCAGGCGACGGCGCAACACATTGGCATCAACCACGTGCCACCCCAGCCTGGAGGCGAGCCTTCGTCACCATCCGAAAAAAACGCTCCGTCGGCTCATAATCCGCGTGGGCGGAGTACGTTCGGACGCGAAAGCGATGCAAGGGCTCTTCTCGACGCTCGAACGCCACCACGCCGTCCCTTAGAACGTTGAACGCAAGCAGGGTGGGCGCATCGTTCAAGATGACGAGGTCCAACCGTTCGGCGCTGAACTCGCGTGCCAAAGCACCGAGCAACGTTCTTACGACTTCCTTGCGCTCGAGCGCATTCGGCGAAGCGTTGAGAAGAACCGCAATGTCGAAATCACTGTGAGGCTTGCTTTGTCCCGTCGCGCGGGACCCGAACAAAAGCGCGGCGTCCACATCGGGGTGTCCAGACAAAGCGCGAGCAATCGCGTTGCAGTCCCGCGCCACCGTATGATCGCCTGCTTCCACGTACCTAGTGTGCGACCATCGAGATCCTCTGGCAACTATCGCAACGGGCCCCGCCGGGGGGGACAGACGCCGCCGGTCGCGGCAGCAAGTGCTACAGGCACGATGCAGCACGCACGGGGCACCCAGGCCGTCAGACCGGACACCCCACGAAGCCCCCGCGGGGCCTTGTCCGGGATTTGCCACCGGGTCTGATATGGCTGCCGGCTCCTCGACGGGTGTCGCCACAGTCCGCGCCACTGCCGGGGGGTGGATTAATCAACGGGGAGATGGACCGGCAGAGGGACACTGGCGACACCCCGTCGCCATGGGCCTTCTTTGGTTCTTTCAGGTGCGGTCACCAAGACGTAAAGTCTGTAGTTCCGGGCGACCGGCGTCGCCGGGAGTTCAATCTTGAGACGCCCTTGGCGATCCAGCTTGGCGTCGTGAGTGAGCCGGAAATCGAGGTCTCCATCCGGTGGCAGTGACTTCACGGCAAAGCCCGAGGTCGCTTGCAAGCCGCACCCGACAGAACCACCAACAGTCTGCCCCCGCTTGGGCGCCATCCATTGAAATAGGTCGGTTACGGTGTCGAAGCTTCGCGCCGAATCCCACGGTGCCGAAGTGTGAGTCCAACCCGAAGCATCGACCGTGTCTTGGTCGACGAGCCACGCGGTCACAAAGCCTTGAGACACGGGTTTTCCACCATAAACTGCACGAATCTCGAGGGCAGGGGACCCTCCCGTGGACCCGGCTTTGATCGTGTTGCTCGCGTCTCTTCCTTTTGTGCTCGCAGTTTTGACGGGGGTGATGTGGACGTCGAGGGACGACTTTTTCGGGCTGACCCGCATGCTTTCGATTTCGAGGTGGGCGTCTGCAGATCCGACCATGAGACGGATGACACCGATGGGCTTTGCCCAATCGCTCTCGATGGGCAGCGCGATCGCCTCGTTTGTGGGCGCTGGAAAAGCTGCACGAAGGCCAGCTGAGGCAAGTGCCACGATGGCAGGACCAGTCAGGCGGGCCGGTTTCATGACGAATCGTCCACTTTTTGTCTCCTCGATCGAAATAGAAGGAGATGATTGCTGCGGTTTCGGAATACGAATCACCCAGGGGCCATGTGTAACGCCCGGCGCGACATGGGTTCGTGCGAACATCCGGTAGCCAGCGGCGGGCAGATGACCAAGGGCAACGACGATCTGTTCGGTTCTTGCAGGGAAGGCAATCGACTTGACGAGTCGTCCTTGACGGCATCCGTCAGCACCGCACGAGCGTTCATTGAGTGAGACAGTCCAATGTTCGTCGGGGGCTATTCTCTCACTTCCAACCCTCTGGAGGCGCAGCCAGCTCCGTCCACTGTTGTCCAAGGTGGGCTCATGAACGACCAAACCTCGCTTTGGGATCACGTCGAAGGCGGCTTGGGACTCGAGGGCGGGCTCGCCGCCTGGAAAGAACTTGCCTTCAAAGCGGCAACGGCTCGGGGCCATGTCTGACACGTCGGGTGGGCTCACCTTTAAAGTGCCCTCTCCTGCCGACAGAGCAGGTTCATCCTTTTCGAATCGTCCCGTCATCGACGATGAAGAATCGTACGAGAAGGAAAGTGGCACGGCGACGATGTCTTCCGACCATTGCTGTGGGAAACAATCGAGCTCGTACTTGGCAAGCAGATACGGCGAGCGTGACCCTTGTGCATTCCGTGTCTCGAGCTGCAGCGCTATGGTCTGCCCCTTCACAAATGAAGGACGAGACGCTCTTAGTCGTGCAAATCTGTCCTTGGTCGGGAAGGAATGGACGGAGAGGCGAACGGTCGAGAGCTCTCTCTCTTCGGGTTCGTTCTCGATGAAGAGTTTCAAGTTGTAGTCGCCGTGCGGCAGAACGGCCGGCAAGTCCAGTTTGCTCACGAAGGTTCCCACAGGACCCATCTTGACGGAGACGGAGGCGAGTGCCTTCGGCTGCCCTTTCAGCATGCGACGCGGATTCTCCAGCACGATGCGGACCTTGACCCTGGAAGACAAAGTGGAGCCGTCGTGCAATGGAGCTCGCGATCGCTCATCTATCCATCCGACGATATCGATCGACTCCCCCGGCCGGTAGGCGCTACGGTTCGTTGCGAGACTCCCCCAGTACAACGCGCAACCCAAGCTTTGGCCTTGCGACCGGCAGGGCGAATGCAGGTGAAGGTCTCGTTCGTGGCGCTCGTCGACGAAGGCCCAGTCGCCTTGGCCCTCCGTCTCCGTCCGCTCGACCACAATGACGGAAGATGAGCCGCGCCCCCAACACGGCTGCGAGGAAAGGATAAGCCCGTGGTCATCTGTTCTTCCGACATACCCCAGCGTTCCACGGTGGCTCGGCGCGCGGGACTGCGCGGAGTAAACCCTGGCATTCGCCGCCGGACCCTTGGCACTGATGTGCGTTGCCCATACGAGCCTGTCGCCACGCGACTTGGCAGTGACGACACCAATATCCGTAACCTGGTAGATGCCATAGGCAGATGCGGTGCTCGTAGAGCCGTTACGGGCCCGAAGGCGAACGACGAACGTTCCCCGGCGTTCCCCGACCAAAGGGCCGAAATCCACTGTGTGGGCCTCCGCAGAATCGACGGGGGGAACGGGCATCGTGGATACGCCGTCCGTAAACCAAACATCGAGAGAGGGGCCCAATTGGTAACCATTCCACGAAGTCTCGAGGCCGGCAATCAGCGTGACCGTCTCCTCCGGCGTGAGAGCAACCACGTCCAGCGCAAGAGGGCCTTCGTCGTCGGCCGAGAAGGACAGGTGCTTTGGCCCATCCGCGGCGAGTACGGCGTAGGGCCGCATGAGTTTGAGGGCAGCAGCAGCCTTTGGAGTCACTCCCGCGGTAGGGGCCTGTGCCGACACCAAGGCCGCAATCACGAGAGGCGCAATGAAACCGGACACGCTCGAATCAATTCCCGGCCAACGCGCCGCGATGCAGGCCAAACTTCGGCCATGCTGTGTGTGGGACTGCCGGAATCACGGCAGGATCGCACGCAAAGTAAAAATCGTCGACTCCGACGCCGTAGGGTCGAATCTCGCAGTCGAAGAAGAAATTGCTGCGAGCGGGCTTGTGTTCCACGAGAACCGCAAAATCGATTCCCGCCAGCCTGAATCGGTGAAGCCTCATCGAGCCTGCCGTGACGGTGGTGAGCTCTTCATGAGGAAGATCCATGAGTGGAATGACCTCACCAAGTTCGACCAAGTTTTTCCGTCCATATTCTCGGCAAGAACTGCCCGACAGTTCGTAGCGGGTGCCGATCGACGGCGGTGCAATCGCCACCACCGGGCGCACGATGCTTGCATATTGCCTGCGAACAATGCCGTCGCTGGACGTCGGCGCATCGCCGTAGGTGGGGTCGACCTGCGTGCACCCACTGTCGAGATAGACATCTCCGTATAGCTGATTTGGCACGCAGTACACGGTTTGGGTGTTCTTGTTGGGGCGCCACCAGCGGCAACGGTTCCCCCTATGGCGGTCCCGAAATCCGAGGTCGTCCCGCCCAAGACCGACAAAACCGTCGCTCCCCGTGACGGCCTCGACCGACACGCGATCGGTCAGAGGAACGAGGACCGAGCCTGTCTCCTTGACCAATTCATCGTCGATGGGGTCTCCCACCAACATCACCGCCTTTTCATCGGAGGGAAGGTTTTGTGTGGCACACATCGAGTTGAAAAGGTCACCCGTGTCGGGGTGAAACGAGGACGAACCGGGCGCAAGTGCCATGGTCCGGTAGTGCCTGCCCGCAAGACGACTCCGCCACAGCGATACAAAAGGAGCGGTGGGATAGAGCGTGGGCGCAAAGGCTACGGGTTGCCCGTCGCACCCATCGACGCGAAAGACATCCAAGCGTATTCTGCGTGCAAAAATGCTGTCCGCATTGGGCTCGACCGGGGTTGCGAAACGTTCATCGTACGCGCCAAATACCTGCTGCGATCGGGAATCCTCGTCCATGTCAATGACGAAGAACGGTTCAGACTCCAAGCCCGGAACCGTAAGCCGCAACTGCGACAGTTGAGTGCCGGCGGCAAAGCGCCGCTCGTCCCCAGACTGCCCCCCGGTTCCCATTGTGTCACCCCCTGCACCGCCTTGGCTGTGGGTACCCCCTGTGCCGCCTGCGACGTTCGGGGCACCACCGCTCCCCACAGGGACCTCACTGCCACCGACGCCCCCCTGCGGCGGCCCGCTCCCCGCTGCGCCCGCGGTCGGTGATTGACGGCCTCCGGCTCCCCCCTGTGCGGGTCCGTCCCCTGCGCGAGGTGCCCCACCCGCCCCTGCCATCTGCCCCGCACCACCCCCCGCTTGCCCGCCAAAGCCAGGGCGCGGCTCGGCCTCGCCGCCACAGCCGATGGGAACGACGCAGACGGGAGCGAGGCATAGTCCGATGAGGCCTAACGGAAATCCCATGCCAGGCCACATGCACTTTTTCGGTCTCATGCTCACCCGGTTGCAGCCCTGGAGCAGTTCGGGTCAAATTTAGTGAACGGGAGCTTTGCGACTTGGGGTCGCGTCAAGATTTCAGGAGCTGGTCCATGTCTCGGCTCAGAACCGCCCGGAGAGCCCCACCGAGAGGCCGCCCGGAGTCGGTGCCACCCCCAAGTTCACCGACGGGTCATCCCGCATCAAGGAGAGCACACGTTCCGTGAACGTGGGCATCTTGGTGTTCCAAAAAGGAGTTTAGGCCCACGCAACCGCGACGTCGTAAGCCGTCATGGAGGCGTCGCAAGTCACGAGACTCAAAGGTTCAAGAAGCGCCAGCGCGTGGGCATGCGGCTACCCATCGCCACGACCACTTTGCGGTTGTGCAGGTCTCCCTGCCACCCATCCCCAACCTAGCGCCTCTTGAGCAGAGCTTGCCGTGGCGACGGCCACCGCCAGGCGGCGGAGGCGAGAGAGATCGCAGCAGGTTTCGATCTGCTGTAAGGCCTCCGCCGAAACGCTGAAGCCTCTTGCCAGCAAAAGCTCGAACACACAGGTTCCCAGCGCCATCACCCCCTCGGCTCGCCCCTCTGCCAGCCCCTGGGCGCGCCCCTGCGCCCTCGCCCACGTGACCTGTTCCTCCGAACGCGTCGCCTTCATCATCGTCAACTCCTGCGAAAACTCCCCCCTCCCGCGCGAGGCCCACTGGGGCTCGGCTGGGGTTCAAGGCCTCTTCGGCACCCAGCGCCGACAGTTGCGGACATTCTTTGGTGTGCGTGACGACGAGCGCCAAACGCCCGCTCCATGCCCCGAGCAAGCGATCTTCTGAAAGGATCGCGAGGTGCGAGACAAACCCTGAAGTTGGCACGAGGCCGCTCAGCCTTTCTTGTTGATACGCGTCAACAAAATTGGGCCCGTCGTCTTCCCATGCGGGAGGGGCGGGGCGATACTGGGGAGTTCGCGCCCGGTGGTTCACTGACGAGGAGGAAATCATGAAGTTTCGGCCCACGCACACATCGAGTCGCTTCGGCGTCATCGCCCTCGCCCTCTGGGTTGCGCCCAGTTTCCTGGCCGCCTGCACCAGCGACGCAGGTGAAGAAGACGTCACAGAGGACGACGATCGCTCGGGGGCCCCTGGCGGCCAAGGTGGCTCGAATCCGCCCCTGGGCGGCCAAGCAGGAGGCCCCGCGCCCCTGGGCGGCCAAGCAGGAAGCCCTGCGCCCTCTTCCGGCGGCCAGGGTGCCGCACCGTTGCCGAATGCCCTCGGGCCCAACGACGCGTTGGCCAAGCTCGGCTGCAAGGCCGTCGGGGGGGCCATGCCGAGTGGTGTTTCCCTGGTGGAGGTCAACGCCGTGGCGGACCAGAGCCAGGTCGAAAGCACCCAGGCGAAGATCAAGCTGGATAGCGCCACCTCCTACCTCGTCCGTTTGCCGGAGGGCAAGGCCGGTTGGCTCGGGCTCGACGAGGACCACTGGGACGCCACGATCGTGTTCTTTGCCGAAAGCGAGTCCCCGTACGAGATCCAAAACGCCAAGATGGAGCCGAAGTCCGACGGGCCCCTCGAAAGCGGCGCGTGCAAGGGGCTCGGCATCACGGATTACCGGGTCTATTTCGAGCACTGGAGTCCGGCGTTCGTGCGATTTTCCGCTGAGGGCCCGCGTGAAGTCATGTTCATGGCGATGCGGGACGAGAAGAACAGCGTGTCGTCGCAAAAAGAGGGCGGGCAGAGCGCCGAAGACGCCCCGTGAGCACGAAGAGTCGTGCGCGGTTCGCGCTCCTCGTGGCCGTGATCCTGGCTTCCGGCTGCGCCCCCGAGGAGGGCACGGTCGAGATCCCGGGCTTCATCGAGACGACGTTCGACGGCTCTGCCTCGCCACCCGCCCTTGTTGAGCTCGGCCGGCACCTCTTCCACGATCGACGCTTGTCCGTCAACGAGGCGCGCGCCTGTGCCACCTGCCACGAGCAGAAAAAGGGCTTCACCGATGGTTTTGCGCGTTCGATTGGCGCCACCTTGCAGGTGCACCCCCGCAACGCACCGACGCTCACGAACGTGGTGCACCGGCCGCTCCTCAACTGGCGACACCCAACGCCCACGTCTCTCGAAGCGCAGCTCTTGGTGCCCCTGCTCGGGACCGCGCCCGTCGAGATGGGGATGGACGGCCTCGAAAACGAGCTGCTGTCCCGCCTCGCGAACGAGCCCACCTACCAGACGCTTTTCGCGGCGGCCTTTCCCGAGCCGGCGCCTTTCGGGCCCGGCCTCATCAGCCTCGAGCGCGCTGCGCAGGCGATTGCAGCGTTCGAGCGCACGCTCGTCAGTGACGATTCGCCCTTCGATCGGTTTCGGCGCGGCCAGCCGGGTGCGCTTTCGGAGGTGGCCCGTGAAGGCATGGCTGTCTTCTTTGGTCCGCGAGGGGGCTGCGGCCAGTGTCACAATGGCCCCGATCTCGACCGTACCAGCACCCAGGTCACGGACCCGCCCGGCTATTTCAACGTGGGGCTTTACGACCTGGATGGCGCGGGCGCCTATCCCGCAGGAAACCAGGGGCTCGTGGAGGCCACGGGCGTGGCCAGCGACATGGGACGCTTTCGTGTGCCCACCCTCCGCAACGTGGCCGTCACCGGCCCCTATTTCCACGACGGCTCCACGTCGTCGCTTCGGCAAGCCATTCAGATTCATCTCGACGGAGGCCGCTGGGTGCCCGAAGGGCCCCGCGCAGGCGACGGCCGCATGAACCCGTTGCGGGATCCGCGCCTTGCGCCCCGAATCCTCTCCGCGCGCGAGCTTTGGGCCCTGGAGGTCTTCCTCCGCCATGTGACGGACGAAGGCTTTTTGACCAACCCGGCGTTCGCCGATCCGTGGCCCTCGCGCTAGCGGATGTGCACGCTGCGCCTCGTGCCGACTGCCCCTCGTCTGGGGCGGGGCTGAACTTCAAGCGCCGATCGGGATGCGGGCCGCCAGGTGGAAGGCATGAACGGCAGCGACCGCATCAAACTTGTGGCCCCAAGCCGCCTTGCCATGGAGCGAAAGAAACGATTCTACGTGACATCGAAATTGAAACTGGCTGCTCGAAGGCGGACTGGCGCGCAACGCGCGTCCCCAAAGCCGAACAGCGGGCAGGGGTTGCAGCTGCTGTCGCCGGAACACAGTGACCAGATCCGATACGTCCGATTCAATGTACCTTGTGAGCTTGCCGATGGCCCAGTGGGCGGGACTGAGAAGACGCAGGTCCAATCGTCCGATTCGAGAGTGCCTTTGTGAACGCTTCTGGTAGTCAAGCAGCGTGATCATTCCCCAACGGTCTATGTCTTCGGCCACACTCGCCGCGATGCCTGTGAGGTGTGACGCTTTCTGTACGCACGCATGGACGTGGTCCCAAGTGACCCTCGATCGGGCGGGCAAGCGCAACCCAAAGTCGATGCCTTGACTGGGACGAACGCCCCCCCACAAGGCCGCCGCACATGCTCCAGTAAGGTAGACGGTGGCTGGCGCCTGCAGTTGGTCTGATAGGACCTTGAAAAAGTGTTCTATTTGCTTTGGCTTCACGTTTGCCCTGCGTAGGCGCTGAGGCGCGATAGCAAACTTTGTAGGGTGTCAGCGCTCACCATGGCCTTGAGCATCAGGTGCGCCTGCAGCGTGGCCCGGCGACTTTCAGGTTTGTCCTTTCTGCCACCATTGAGAGCTCGGCGGGACACGGTGAGGGTACGCAGGCAGGCGACGAGTTGCGCCCACTTCGGCTCTTGCAGCCCCAGCGCAGCGGCGCGCGCCACGCGCTCCATCTCGTCGCGAGACATCGACAAGGGCTCGCCGTAGGGGGAGCGACCATCCGCAAGCACACCCGGCGTTATGTCAAGCGCACATGCCAGGGCGCGCAAGGTGGGGAGCGTGACTTCGCGTACACCGTTTTCGATGGCGCAAAGGTTCGGGCGGGAGATGCCTGCGGCTTTGGCCAGGTCAACCTGTGTCAGTCCGCGATGAAGTCGCCACAGCAAAACTGTTTCCGCGAAGGGCCACATCCAACTAAATGTATCAAACTTAATACGCCCCAACAACGCCGTCCCCTGACCAACCGGAGTCGTGCAAGCGACTTTTCGAAATCTGCCCAGTTATGTTCGAGGGGGTAGCCAACGTACCTAGCCTTCCTGGAGACGCTTCAGCCCCCTGAGACCCTCACTAGCCACCATGGTGACCCTAACCGACCCTAACCGCCGCTAGGGTCAATCAGTCTCAATGGCTTGAGTGCCCCCCTCCTTCAAGTGGCCCCGGTCTGGCTTGGCCGCCGTCAACCAATCGCCCGCCTTCAAGACGCAGCACTCTATCGACTTGCGCCAGCGTATGCAGGCGGTGGGCGACGATGAAAGCGGTGCGACCTCGGCACAAGGCCGTGATTTCAGGGACCAGGGTGGCTTCCGTTTGGTTGTCGAGCGCGCTCGTAGGTTCGTCGAGGACCACGAACACAGGATCACGCAAAAAAAGGCGTGCCAACGCCACACGTTGACGTTCCCCGCCACTCAGCAACGTGCCCCGTTCGCCCACGGGGGCGTCGAGGCCTTCGGGGCGACCATCCAACAACGCCGAAAGCCCTGCACGGCGCGCAGCCGCTTCAATCTCACTCATCGAAGCGTCCGGGCGTCCCACCCGGATGTTGTCGCCCAGGCTCGCGTTCCAAAGAAAGGGCTCTTGCCCGAGAAGTGCCGTGCATTGACGAATCGTCTTGCGACCCAGTTCGGCCACATCGACGCCATCGTACAAGATGCGCCCCGAGGTCGGGCGGTGGAAGGCGACCAACAAATCAAGCAAGGTGCTCTTGCCCGCGCCGCTCGGCCCCACGATGCCCACTGTTTCGCCTGGTGCGATCGTGAACGATACGTTTTGCAAGAGCGCACGTGGCTTTCCCTCCACGGTCACCTCGAACGTGACATCATCGAACACCACCTCACCCCGCGGGCGCTTGTCGGTCTTCGCGTCAACGAAATCTTCGACCTCTTGAGCGTCCAAGAGGTGCAGAAGCGCCTCGAAGCCAGGGCGTGCAGCCAACCATTGCTCAAAGCCGTTCGTAAAGGCTTGCATTCCTGATTGCACGAAACCCGTGAGTGCCATGAAGCCCACGAGTTCCCCCAAGGTTGACCTACCGGTCACGAACAACCAGCCGCCGACACACCAAAGCACGGGAGGCGCCAACTGCTGCACCATCTGAAGACGCAGAGCCATACGCGTGGAGGCGATGCTGGCACCCAACCCAGCCTCACGCATCGAGTGAATGCGCGTGGTCAGGGAAGCGGCGGCCGCTGAGTCGTACCCCAAGCTTCGCGCCGGCTTGATCGACATCAAGAACTCCGACATCGCCGAGGCGAAGTCCTCTCCCTGCACCTGCAAATGAGCGTGAGCCCTATTCACGCGTGCCTGCAAAGCAGAAAGCGTGGCGAACTGAAGTGACAACACACCGGTGGCGGTGGCGGCCAAAAGGGGGTTTAGCCACAAAAGGTAGAGGGTGGTGGCCACACCCAAGACAACGTTGGAGAACAGATTGCCTGTAACGAATGAAAAGAAGGATTCCACCCGGTTGCTGTCGACGGTAAGCTGATTCGACAGGGCACCTGGCCCTTTGCGGGCAAAGAAGGTGAGCGACAGGCGCTGCAGCTGCTCGACCACTTGGCACCGCAGTCGTGCCGTTGCGGAGCGCGACAAGCGTTGGCTCGACGCGAAGGCGGCAAGCGTGAAGGCGGCATGCACGAACCACAACGCCACGTTGCCCGCCACGTAAACCGCCATCCACAGCAGGACCTGCTTGTGTCCAAGCGCTCGTGCGCGACCCAGAACATGATCCACGAACCAGGTCACGCCCGCGGCGAACGGCATATACGTTAGCGCTTGCCCCAACTGCAACGCGGCAGCCCCGGCCAAGGCGCCCCGATTGACGGCGAGCAGGGCGAACAAGCGCCCAAAAGTCGCGGCAGGACGCATCGCTCTGGGCATGCTTCTCTCTTGGCAATCGACTTCAGTGGCCCAGCAGCGCAGGGTACGCCCGGAAAGAAGCAGTCACGTCCGGTGTGCAGGCAGCCTCGTGATCGAGGGGGAGCTGGGCATCCATGGCGTATACCGGCCAAGCTAGCACAAGAGCGGGACAGGGGGTGAAGTCGCGGGGGCGGGGTGACGAGGAATCTGGCTTGAAACCAGAAGGCAGTTTCAAAGCGGCCGAAGCGCGGTACACCGCTGTTGACCAGGTCGACATCCAGAAACTTCAGCACTGGCTGGCCAAGGCGCGAGATATTCAATGGGACTACAAGAACATCGTGCGTCGCAAGGGTCGATTGGACCGCTTGAAGTAGCGTCACGGAGATTCGAGGGGCAAGCGAAAGACACTACGTCTTTCGGCGGGGCTTCTTCTTGCTGGCGGCGGCCGGTGAACCCGGCACCCACTCCGGCATCGACCGACGCATGAACTCGTCGAACATGGGAACGGTGAACGCTGTGTCCCCATGTTGAGGGCTGAAAATCATGCCTTTTTTTATGAGCCCGTTTCGGAGCGGACCGGCGGTGGTGACGTCCATCGAGAGCGTTTGAGCGATGTCGCCAGAGCGATGGGGCCCCGGTCCCAGTTCAGCCATGGCACGCATGTAGTCCCGCTCGCGCGGAGTCAGACGATCGAGACGCACGCGAAAGAACCCCTTGTCGAGTTGAACGACCGACTGTTCTTTGGCGCGGCGAGCATCCTGTATGGTGATCGGCGACCGTTCGGTGACATCCCAGGCTTGCGCCGCCCATTCCTGCAGGAAGTAGGGATACCCTTTGGTCTGCTCAACGATGAGATCGAGCGCGGCCTGGTCGATGGCGACTCCCTCTCGTCCAAGAGGCGTCCGGATCGCGTCAGCCGCCGCATTGGGGGGGAGTGGCCCGACGTCGGGATAATCGAAGAGTCGTTCGGCGTAGGACCTCGCCTCTCCGGCCAGCGCTGCCAGTTGCGGCAACCCGGCGCCGAAGACGACGAACGGCAGTCCTCGTTGGCCCAACTTATGTATCGAGACGATTAAAGCGGAGAGGTCTCGCTCGACGAGGTAATGGGCTTCATCCACGAACAGCGCCACGGCTTTGTCGGCCTGCTTGGCAGCGCTCGCCACTTCCATCAACAGCTCGGGAAGGTCCGCCTCGAGACTGCCCGAATCCGCAGTGCCCGTTTCAGGATTCACTCCGAACTCGACCTCTCCGGCGGACACCTTCAATGCGCCAGCGAACGCACGTAACACCGCCAGCGCGCGCCGGGCGACATCCTTGGTTCTTTCCATTCGGCTGAGTTTGAACAGCATCGACCGTAGCGGAGGAACGAGCATCTCGGCGAGGCGCCGGTCCTCTGGCGCTTCGAGTAGCACCGTCAGGTAGTCCCGCTCCTCGGCGAGGTGAGCGATGCGATTGAGCAGAACGGTCTTGCCCACGCCCCGTAGGCCAAGAAGCATTTGGCTGCGCGCCGGACGCCCGATGCGGAGTCGGTCGAGTGCAATGGTCGCGTTTCGGATGACGTCGTCGCGGCCCGACAGCTCCGGAGGCTGAGTGCCAGCGCCGGGCGCAAAGGGGTTGTAGATCGGATTCATAAGTAACTTACAAAGTTATACACGGTTTATGTTCTCTGTTGATAACAACCATAAATCTCAGCTAGATGCTGACGGGCCTCACGGCCCGGCGACGCGCCCTCCAGGCAGTCTCTGTCGTTGGGGAAAGAATCCGACGCGCGCTGCTTTTTAGTTGTCGTTTTCCCGCAACCTGCCGGCAGGAGGGCGCGATAATTAGGAAAGCCATGGCCTCGAAACGTCGGGGGCGCAGGACCGGCACCTTCGCCACCGCGGGAAATACGCCGTCTGGGGGCATCCCCGCACCGAACGTCGCGCGCATCATCGCGGACCTGGGCGCACAGCTCGAAGGCTTCGCGAAAGAGGTGGCGGAGCTCAAATCCCTGGTGAGTGACTTGCGTGCGGCGAAGGCCCGCCGCCCCGCCTGGGAGACCACCGAAGACGTGGATGTGGGCGATTTTCGGCGGGTGCAGCGGCGAAGGCGTGCGCTGATGGCCGTGGCGTTCCTGGTGCCGGTGATCGCCATCGTGCTGATCGCGGTCTGGACGGCCGGGCCGCGAGACCCAAGCCCCGGTACGAGTACGGCCCCCCACCTCACGGAGAAAGCCCCCGCTTCGGTGGGGACGCCCCCCCCAGGTCCCCGCGCTGCGGCGGAGGCGCCCCCCCTGGCGGCCCCCCCCGAGGTCAGCCTGCCCGTGGCCGAGGCCCCCGCCCCCCGGTCCCCCGTAGGCGCAGGACCCCTGGCGTCCCCCCGGCCGGCGTCCCCCCCCGCCGTTCCGGCTCCCGCTCCCCGGGCCCCCACCGCCGCCCCTTCACCTCCGCCTGTGGAAGTGGCCCCGCCGCCACGGCCCAGCTTCGAGCCCCTGGACCCCCCGGCTCCCCGCACGTTGCGCACGGCGGGGGCGCTGGTGCACGAAACCAGCGGCGGCGCCCCCATCCTCGACTGACGGGCTTCACGCCACGCAGCCGTCACACTGGCCCCCCGGGTGGTAGCCTCACCTCCCGTGTTGTGGGCCGACCTGCTCTCGCTCGTGCGCATCCCCTTGGGGGTGGTGTTTCTGTTCGTGGCGGACTGGCCGATCGGGGCGCTGGGGGTCATCGCCCTCGCGGGGCTTACGGACATGCTCGACGGCTACGTAGCCCGGCGGGTGATGGGGCCGCGCGCGGGGGGCCGGCATCGTGGAGATTGGCTGGATCCCCTGTGCGATAAAATCTTCGTGGCGTTCATGCTGGCGGGACTCGTGTTCGTGCGCGGCACACCCTGGCTCTTCGTGCTCGTGTTGTTGCTGCGCGACCTGCTTCAGGTGGTGTCCCTGGGCGTGCTGGCGCTCATCCCCGCCTTGCACCGGAGGCCCTATGACTACCGCGCGAACCGGCTCGGCAAGTTGACCACGGTGTTCCAGTTTTTGGCTGCCCTCGTGATCTTGGCCGGGCAGCCTCCCCCGTGGCCACTGGCGATCGTGACCGCCTCGCTCGGCGTGACCAGCTTGGTCACGTACATCGCGCGGGTGCGCGCGCCCGCGGCCGCGCCCCTTCCCTGAGCCGGGTTGGGGTTCAACCCAGGGCGGGATCGCGGACGGCGCCCTGGCGGGCCCGGAGCCATTCGTAGGCCATCATGGTGCTGGCCATTCCCAAAAAGAACACCATGCCCGACGCGCGCAACGCGCCCACGGCCGCCAGGGCAGGACCCGGGCAATACCCACTGAGCCCCCACCCCACGCCGAAGAGCGCTGCGCCTCCCAGAAGCCGCGGGTCCCCGAGGCGGGCCGATGCGCCCCCGACGGGCACGCCACAGCCACCCACCGGGGCTGCGGCAAGCTGCCGCCGCATCCACAGCGCCACGGGCATGTGCACGATCACGGCCCCGCCCATCACGAACAACAACGAAGGGTCCCACGCCCCGAACAGATCGAGAAAGCCGGTGACCCGTGCCGGCTGTGTCATGCCACCGAGGCCGAGACCGATGGCGAACAGGAACCCGCTTGCCAGCGCCCAGAGATCTTTGCGGGTCATCGGGGCGCTCCCGGGCCGAAGGCCCACACGGTCATCACGCCCGCGGCGATGAAGGTCACGGTGGCCACCAGCGAGCGCCCGGAGAGACGGCTCAGCCCACAGACGCCGTGGCCGCTGGTGCAGCCCCCGGACAGCCGGGTGCCAAGACCCACGAGCGCCCCGGCCAAAAGGGCCACGGGCAGGCTCCGCAGCCCGGGAGAAAAACGCGCAGGCCGCGCCACCAGCAGAGCCAGCCCTCCCAGCACCAAACCCGTCACGAACATCACCCGCCACGAACGCTCTTGCGGCGCCACGTCGGGCGCGAGTGCGCCGGAGAGGATGCCGCTGATTCCCGCGGTTTCGCGGGCACACACCAGCAAGAGAGACGACGCGAGGCCGATCAGACCTCCGCCGGCCAGGGCAAGCAACCAGGCTTCATCGATGCGCATCATTCAACTCCTCGTGCAAGCGGGCAAGTGTAACCAAAGCGCCCCTTGCCGCCACGACGCCGCGCGGCGGCTCCCTCGTTTACGGCTTGGCCAGGGCTGGGTTTTGCACGAAGGCAAGATCGGTGAGGCTGTTCAAGAAGGCCAGCAGATCGGCCCGCTCTTGCGGCGTCAGCGTAAAGCCTGGAACGAAACGGCTCTTGAACGGGTTGGCGCGGCCATCGCCCGCCAGCGGTCCCTCGGTGATCACGCGCCCGCCGGCGGCGTAAAAATCGATCACGGCGTCGAGCGTGGGCAAGCTGCCGTCGTGCATGTAGGGCGCCGTCAAGGCGATGTTACGGAGAGTGGGCGCGCGGAACTTGCCCATGTCTTCCCTGACGCCCGTGAACTCGAACAAGCCTCGGTTGCCCGGCGGAAATCCGCCGTTGCCCCCGATGTTGAAGAGCCCCGTGTTGTGGAACGCGCGTTCGGCGAAGACCGCACCGTCGTGGGTCACGGACGACGAGAAGTTGAAGCCCCCGTGGCAGTGGAAGCATTCGAGCCGCTCCGTGAAGAACAGCTCGAGGCCACGCAAGGCCGACGCCGACAGCGCGGTTTTGTCGTTCTGGTAGGTGTAGCGATCGAAGGGCGATTGCCCCGAGATCAGCGTGCGGGTGAAGCTGGCCAGCGCCTTGACCACGTTGGCGAGCGTGAGCGCGGCAGGCTCGTCGGGAAAGGCCGCTGCGAAGAGCGCAGGGTAGCGCGCGTCCTGCATGAGCCGCCCCAGAACCGTGGCTTCGTTCCCACTGACCCCGAGCTCGACGGGGGCTTCACCGAAGAGCGGGATGGGGATCTGCTGCTCCAAGGTGGTGAGCGCGGGATTCGCCCAGGTCTGGGTGCCGTTATAGGCCACGTTGACCAGCGCCATCGAACCCCGCGGCGTGGACTCACCGGTCGAGCCAACGGAGACGGGGCGGCCATCGCTGAACGCCAGCGCTTGCTCGTGGCACGACGCACACGACTGGGCGCCGTTGCCCGAGATCTGGGTGTCGTAAAACAAATGCCGCCCCAGTTCCACCTTGGCGGCGCTCATCGGGTTGTCGGCGGGCACCCGCGGCGTGGGAAACCCGGGCGGCAGGTTCCAGGCGTAGGCCTGCGGCGCGGGGGTTTCGCCTCCGCAGCCCACGCCGAGGCCCGCGGCCAGCAGGGCCGCTCCCAGCGCGCGGGCGGTCATTCGATACGGAAGAGTTTTTGGGCGGCGCATCCGCTCACACACTGGCCCGTGGCCACATCCAGGCCCAGGTTGGGCATCAACGCCAGGCATTCTGGATCGTCGGGAGCCGACATGCACCCGGGAGCGGTGTTCGGGGTGTTCACGCCCAGGTTCGATCCGGCGAGCAGCGTCGCCACATCCACCACCACCTGGGGGCGTGCGGGATCGAACCCGGTAAGCTCGACAGTCACGCGGTTGGGGCGCCCGCAGGCGGTCGCAGGGGCCTCGGTTTGGCTGGCCGATTGGCACCCGGTGCTCCCAAGGTGCACGAGGAAGGGGGTGGGGGCCGCGGCGCCGGGCGCTTCGCTCGCAAAGTCGAGCCGCAAGAACTTGTAGCCCCCCTGCCAGCTCCAGAACATGGCCCCCAGGCTGAGCGGCGCGGGGGCCAGCCCCACGTTCTGGTGGTTTTGCGCTTCGGGCACGCCCAGGGTGAAGCGCAGCTTCGTCATGTTTTTCACGTTGCCCGTGACGTTGAGGGTGCCGTTCGTTTCGGTGGTGCCGAGCTCGCCACAGGCGCCCACGGCGTTCTCGAAGTCGAGGAGCGCGGTGTGCTCGTTTTGCCATTTGCCATCGGGAACGAGCGCCAGCGGGTGGAGAGCGCCTGCGGTATCCACGGCCTCGACGTCAGAGACGAAAAGCCGAAAGTCGGCGAAGCTGACCGACGAGGCCGCGCTGCCCAGGCCTGGATACGAGGTGCCACAGGCGAAGGGCTGGGCGCCCACACGCGGCGTGAAGGTGATCGCCAAAGGCGTGGCGTCTTCGGCCTCGTCTCCGCAGGCCGCAAGCAGCAAACCGCCCGCGAGGAGGCACGTCGAGGCGGCGGCGGCGCGTGCGCGGCCGCTCCGGGGAAGCGATGATTTACGTCGGGTCACCATGGCGGCAAATCTGGCATGGGCTGCCGCGCGCGGCGAGCGCCCGCGCACGGGTGCGACAATTTGACTCAGGGCCTCGCGGGCGCGGAAGGGTTGCCCCCCTCGGCAGCAGGGGGCAAGGTGGTCTAGGCCCCACGACACCATGAGCTCGGACAAAGACAGCCCCACCCGCATCAACCTCGACTGGCTCTATCGGCTCCGGTGGGGGGCGGTGTTCGGGCAGATCGTCACGATCGTGGTGGCGCACTTCGGGCTGGGCGTCGCGCTGCCCTTGCCTGCGCTTTCGTCTATCGTGGCCACCGAGGTCGTGTTCAACCTGGGCGTGCGCGCGTGGCAGCGCCGGGCGCGCAGGATCGAGCCGCGGCATCTCGTGTGGGGCCTGGGCTTCGACATCGTGACCCTTACCTTGCTGCTTTTGCTTTCTGGGGGGCCCCACAACCCGTTCAGCTTTCTTTACCTCGTGTACATCGCGCTCGCGGCGGTGGTGCTGACGCCCCGGTGGACCTGGTCTTTGGTGGCGTTGGCGGCCGTGGGTTCGGCGCTGCTCTTCGTGGTGCCTAGCCATCACCTGCACATCCACGGCGACGGTGATGGGCTCTTCAATCTTCACCTCCAGGGCATGTGGGTGGCGTTCACGGTGGCGGCCAGCTTCATCGTGTATTTCGTGATGCGCGTGCGGCGCGCCCTGGCCGAACGCGAAGCCGAACTGCAGGCCATCCACGCCGCGGCCGAGCGGAACGAACGCCTGTCGGCGCTGGCCACGCTGGCCGCGGGAGCCGCGCACGAGCTGGCCACACCGCTCGGAACGATCGCCACGGTGGCCAAAGAGCTGGAACGCGCCTTGAAGCTCGGCCACTCGGGACCTGAGCTGCTCGAAGACGCGCAGCTCATGCGGGCCGAGGTGGAAAGGTGTCGCCAGGTGTTGCAGCAAATGTCGGCGGACACGGGCGCGACGATGGCCGACGGGTTCGAGACGTTCCGGGTGAGCGCGCTGCTCGATGAGGTGCTCGCGCAGCTGCCCGCCGCGCGCGGGACCGTGGATCTGGCCTGGCGCGCGCCGGCCCCGCAGGCCTTGCTCAAGGCCCCGCGGGCGCCCCTGCGCCAAGCCCTGACCAACGTGATCAAAAACGGCTGGGACGCTTGCGAAGCCGCAGGGCGGCCGCCGCGTGTGGAAGTAGAGGGCAGCCTCGCCGCGGGGTACGTCGAGCTGCGCATCCGTGATCACGGCGCGGGCATGTCGGCCGAGGTGATGACCCGTGCCGGCGAGCCGTTTTTTTCCACCAAACCAACCGGCAAGGGGATGGGGCTTGGGCTCTTCGTGGCCCGCAGTGTCACCGAGCGTCTCGGCGGCCGCGTGGTCATCGATTCACGGCTCGGGGAAGGCACGGAGGTCCGCCTCACCTTGCCGGCCACGGCCGCGCGGGAGGCGGCATGACCGAACCCAACGCCCAACGCCTTCTGCTGGTGGACGACGACGAGACCTTTCGCGAGCGCCTGGCTCGCGCGCTGCGGGCCCGTGGCTTCGACGTCGACACGGCCGATGGGCCCGACGTTGCGATGGCCGTGGCCCGTCGGGTGCATCCGCAGGTGGCCATCGTGGACCTGCGTATGCCCAAGGGGTCGGGCTTGGAGCTGGTGGGCAGCCTGCACGCCCTCGACGCCCAGATGCACATCCTGGTGCTCACCGGTTACGGCAGCATCGCCACCGCCGTCGAGGCGACACGGCTGGGCGCGGCCGGATACCTCGCCAAACCGGCCGATGCCGACGACGTGCTTCGCGCGCTCGCAGATCCAGCGGCCGACAGCGAAGCCGAGGCCAACACACCCAGCCTGGCGCGGGTCGAGTGGGAACACATCAACCGCGTGCTGGCCGATTGTGAAGGCAACCTCTCTGAAGCGGCGCGGCGGCTCGGCATTCATCGTCGCTCGCTGCAGCGCAAGCTCCAGAAGTATCCGCCGAGGCGCTAAAGACCTCAGAGCAGTGACTTCGCAGGGTCGCGAGGCTGGGACTTCGCCAGCGCAAGGCACAAGCGGGTCAGCGCGCTCTGCATTTTGAGTCGGCTCGTAATCGCAGCAGCCGTCATGTCTACGCCTTTCATCACGAAACCTCTTTGCTGCTGCATGGCCGACATGGCCCTGAGGCGCTCCGTGACGGCCTTGGCGCTCATGTCAACCACGACTCACCTCGCTCAGTCTTTGCACATCCGAGACGTCCTGGGGACGGCCGGCGGCAAGCTTGAGGGAGATCAGCCCTTCCCGCGACACCACCACCACGGTCCCGCCCTCGAAGTCGAGGGTTTGTCGCCCCTCCCAGATTCGCAACAAGGCCCCCTCGGCCAAAAGCGCATCCAGCATCAGCGGCTGCCCATCTGCAAGGATCTTGGTGAACCGCACGATGGTCACCCCGCTGCCAAACGCGAGAGGTTCCGTTTCGAAGACGAAGCCAGCGGCCCGGGCGCTCTCGCGCAGAGCGGGCAGAAATGCCTCCGGAATCAGAAGGTCGATGTCCTGAGTTGCCCGCGGAACGCCGTGAACCGCCAGGGCGATGCCCCCGCAGATGGCGTAGTCGACCTGACGTTGTTGCATCTGTGCCAGCAGCGCACTCAACTCCGCGAACAAGTCCATCGCGCTAGTGTGGCCTCCCGAACGAAACACGTCACTCCATTTTTGTGGCGTCGACGACCTTGACGGTTAGCGGGGGACCGGCGGCGCGCTGGAATGTCACCGTGATGTCCGCTTTCGCTTCGGAGAGGCGACGAATGAGGTCGGAGGATCTCCATCCCACCGTCGAGGCACCGTCGACCGCGATCAGTGAAGCCCCCGCCGTGATCCCTGCTCGCGCGAAGGGGTGACCTTCAGCCACCCAATCGACCATCAGAGGACCGCCCTCCGTGGCGGCCGCGAGAATGCGGCGGTCGAAAACGCGCGGAGGCACCGGCACCAGCCGCACCACGCCCACGTCCTTGTCGCCGTTGATGTCAGAGAGCCTGAAGGATTCCACCAGACCTTGGTTGAACTCCTGAATATGCACCTCACAGGAGTCGCCCCGCTTGGCGATTGACTTCGAGAAACGGCCCTCGGCATCGAGTTTCACCTCCTTCTGGCGCGCCGAAGAGCACGAGAGGACCACCCGCACCTCCGCATGACTTGCAAGCGGCACGACTTGACCTCGAATCGTCAAAAGAGGGTCGGTGATGATGTGAAGGTCGTCGACCGAGTTCGAGAGATCGACGGACTGGCGCGCGTGCTGCCCAAGCGCGGACAGCACTTCGGCAACGTAGTGACCCGGGGGCAGGTCGCGACAGGTGAACCGCCCTTGGCCCGACGTGATCTCTTGTGAACAGCTCGGGGAGGTTCCTCCGTAGGGATCGGCCGCGGAAGACGAGAAGCTAATGCTGTAGGCGTTCAAAGCCGTACCATCCGGCAGCGTGACGTGGCCGCGCACGTTCACGCCGTGCTTCAGTGTCACGACGATGTCCCGCGTGTCGACCTCGAAGGGACCCGCACCGGCATCGCCAAATCCAGGCGCCTTCACCCACAGACGGTGGCGGCCCTTCACGACCTCCCGGAAGAGAAAGCGTCCGTCTGCGTCGGTGTTCACCACCGTGTCACCCCCATGTCCCTTGCCGTCAGCACCGGTGACGCCTGCCGACACGATGGCGCCGGGCACGGCACGCCCCGTCTCATCCTGCACCCTCCCGGAGAGCGTGCCTTCCACCACCTCCTTTTCGAGGCTCACACTCACCGTCGCCGCTCGTTTCCCCGTCAGGTCCACCGTCACGCAGTCTTTCCTCGCCCAGCCACAGCGGCTCTGAAATCGGGGGCCTCCTGTTCGGCTGACCCGAACGGCGTAAACGTTCTGCCCAAGCGGCCCGAGGCGAAAGCGCCCTTGCGCGTTGGTGGTCGTGGCCCGCGCATCACCGCCCGGAGCCGCGACGGAGACGTGAAGGCCCTCGCTGAGCCCCCCGTGCGTTTGCACGATGCCTTCGATGAAGTTGCCAGCCTCGACCCGCACGACGACCTCCTCTTTCAGCTCCTGCGAAACGTTGACCTCCTGATAGCCCTTGAGGTCACCGTGTTCCGCATGAATGACGAGCACGCCGTGAGGAAACCGGGGAACCCGGAAACGACCGGTGTCATCGGCGGTCATGACACGGGGCGTACGGGCACGAGAGATGCCTGCCCACACGGGCCACCCAAAGAGCTTGATCCGCGCTCCCGCAAGCGCCTGGCCATCAGGCCCCTCTACACGCCCCCTGACCGCAAAGGTCGCTGGCAGGGTGAAGGCGTGCGTGGCGTGCTCCTGGTCGAGCGTGACGATCGCCGTCATGCCGTCGCCCTCCACGGGCTCCTGCAGAGTCACTTGATACTGACCTTGCGTGAGTCCTTCGAAGGCGTAAAAGCCCTTTGCATCCGTCGTGGCTTTCAGTGGCGACGTCTCGCGCGGGGCAACGGTGAGATTGCCCGTGGGCGTGAGGACCAGGTGAGCACCCTCTGTCGCGCCCCCTTCGTGATCAGTGACGGTTCCGGAGATCGTGGCCCCGGGTCGGACGTAAATGTCTTTTTGAGCGGGCGCCCCGAACACGACGACCATCGGGCTGTCGGCCGTGCCAACCAGCCGCCCCTTGCGCGCCACGAGCGTGTAGAGGCCTGGAATGACCGAGGATGTCGAGTAGACGCCGTCTTTTCCCGAGATGACCTCGATCACGTCTTGACGAAAGGGCACATCACTCGAAGGGGAAAGGGATATGTGAGCGCCTTCGACGGGACGTTGGGTTCCCTCTTCGAGCACCCTTCCCAAGAGCGTCGCCGCTTCCCGCAAAACGATCGTGCGGGTCAGATCCCGGTCGATGGCCAGTACTTCCGAAAAGGTTTGATAGCCCGACGCACGCGCCACCACCCGGTAGCTGCCCTCCGGCAGAGCCAGCTCGAACCTGCCCTTCTCATCCACATCGGTTGCCACGTGCGCGCCGCCCAACCCGAGCTGCGCCGGTGTGTTCGTCAGGGTGGCGGAGACCTTCGCATGCGGAAGGGCAATACCGTCACCGTCGGCAACCACGCCCGAGAAGGTCCAGGCGGCCTCTTTGACGACCACCATCGTGGGCGGAAGGGTATCCCCGTTTGCAGCACGGAGAGCCGGCACGTCGAGATCTTCGAGAGCGCCCACCTTGCGTCCTGCGCGGGCCGTCAGCGTATAGGTCCCCGTGCCCACGCCCGCCAAACGAAAGGCGCCCTGCTCATCGGCCGTGGCCGTTTGCGCTTCGTGCGCGGCCCCTTGACTGTCGAAGGCGGCCACCGTCAGCACGAGCGCCGCAGAGGGGACAGCCACGCCTGCTTCATCGACCACGTGGCCCTCGATGACAGCCCCCACGGGCAAGACCTCGTTCGCATTCCCAAGCGCCTGCAATCCTCCCGGCGCGGAGGAGCGTGCGGCGGCGTGCGGCGCGGGCTGTGCCTGTCGGGGCGCGCGCGCGACGATGGTGAAGGTAAACACCGCCGCCAGCATCAGCAACAAGGCGACCCAGGTCCGGACCGTGAGTATGAAGGCTCCTGCTTTGGCAGCTTCACCTGCGGGCAGGCGACGAAAGGCTTCTGGAAACAAGGCGAACGCCCAGGTTTTGCGAGGCCCGAACCGTTCATCCATCTCTGTGCGGATGGCATCCAGCCCATATTTGAGACGCCACCGAATCGTGCCCGCTGACACGCCCCACTCTTTGGCAAGATCCGTGGGACGTTTGTCGTCGCGAACCGTGGCGAGGAGGGTTGCGCGGTATACCTCGGGCAAGCCCTCGACGAGTTTCATCGCGTGCTGCTCGAGCTCGCGACGCTCCATCGCCTCCGAAGTCTGCATGGACTCGGTCGCATGCGCGAACCCGGCCCGCGCGGCGGCCTGTTCGCGCTCGTGCTGGCGAAGGCGCGTCCGGGCGGCGCGGGATATCCTGCGCCGCATGACCGTGGCGTACCAGGCACGGGACAACGCCCGCCCCGGTTGCTCACGAAGCGCGGCCTCGGCAACGTCCTGCGTGAGGTCTTCAGCCAAAGCCGGATCCCGGACCAGGGCCAGCGCGAGCTGACGCATCCACCGCTGGTGATGCGCGTCATCCATGAGGGGCAATGGCGCATCGTGTGCACCGACTCCACGGGGCGCTTGGGGCTTCATCGCGTTCGTCTCGTCGATCATGAACGAGAAAGCCCGCCGAGCCGCAAACGTTGGAAAAAAACGCGGCCGCTCCACGCCCAAAATGCGGCCGTCCCTGCCGCGCTGGCTGGCCACCCCTGACCCTGATCATGGTACGATCGAACGTGATGACCGCTTCGCTTACGCGACGCCCCGCGCCTTTCACCTACCGGGAGTACTGCCTGCTCCCGGAGGACGGCAAACGCCACGAGCTCATCGAGGGAGACTTTTTCGTGACTCCTGCCCCTTCTCCTCGCCATCAGACGGTGTCTCGCAGGCTGCAGTACCTGCTCATGCAGGCGCTCGAAGAGCCCGGGCACGCGCAGGTTTTTGACGCGCCCGTCGACCTGCTCCTTCATGACGAGTCCGTGGTGCAGCCGGACCTCGTGGTCGTGAGCACGGCTCGCACCTCCCTCATCACCGCACGGGGCATCGAAGGCGTTCCCGATCTCGTGGTGGAGATCCTCTCCCCCTCGACGGGTGACCGTGACCTTCAGCTCAAGCGGCGCGTGTACGAGCGCTTTGGCATCCCCGAATACTGGGTGGTTGATCCCGTCTCTTGTTTCGTCACCGTCTGGACCTTGGAGAACGGGCGCTACGAGCAACGCGCCTACCTCGACAGAGCGTCCACCCTGACCTGGCCCGCTTACCCGGCGCTCAGCGTGGATCTGTCACGGGTGTTTCGTCCCTGAGGGCGTTGACCCTAGCTCCCTGTTCCCGGTGACCACCCCGCTGGGGGGACGACGTTCACCATCCACGGCACGCCGAACTTGTCGATGAGGCTTCCGTAGCCAGGCGACCAGAAGGTCTGTGCAAAGGGCATGACGACTTGTCCCCCCGCGCTGAGCGCTTCGAACCAGCGTCGTCCCTCATCGAGGTTCTCGGTGTGGAGGGTTACGTCGAACCCGTTCTTCGGCTTGTCGATGTGGGGAGCGAATTCGGGCGGCATGTCCGCGCCCATGAGCGCTTGGTCGCCAACCTTCAACCAACAGTGCATGAGCCAGTCTTTGTACTCCGCTTTTACGGGCATACCGGGTGGCCCCTCCCCGAAGGGGTGGGCAGCCGTGATCTCTCCGCCCAGCGTGGCGGCGTAAAACGCGAAGGCTTCTCGGCATTGGCCCTTGAAGCTCAGACTCGTGACGATCTGCATGAGGTCTCCTTCCTCTCGAGGGGCTGCTGTCTTCAGCCACTCTAGCACCGGGACGACTTCGTATCGTAATTGCAGTTCTGTCATCTCCGAGCAGCTCAACGGAAGTTAGCCGCACTGGCCGGAACCCAGACGCCGCTCAGGTGTCAACAGACAGAACCATGCGTAGTCTCTTTGCTCTCCTTGCGCTCGGCGTGCTCGCCGGTTCCAATTCTGCGATAGCCACGCCGAAAACCCTGGCGCTCGTTCTGGAGCCAGGCCGGGAGTGGTGTCCGGGCGGCGTCACGATCGGGATCATGCTGACGAACAAGTCGCACGCCCCCATCTGGCTCGCCATCAATCGGGACGGGGTGAACGGCAAATGGGATGACTTCGGGTACGAGTACTGCCGCCAGGCAGGGCCTAACACAGAATGCGCTGGGGGTGGTCAAGCAACAGGCTCCCCACACGATCCCCGGCCCGAGGACCTGATCAGTGGCCCAAACGCCCTCGTCCTTGAAGAACAACACCATGCGCGTTGGCGCATCGACCTCGGAAGAGTGCCACTTCGCGGGGGGGCGGGCGAGTTGACGGTCTCCATCGACATCCTGTCGAGCGATGATCCCCGCTCAGATCGACCCCTGATCAACCATCATCTCGAAGCCAAGCTGCACGTCCGCTTGCACCGCTCCGGCAGTTGCTGGCGGGTCGGCGGCTAACTGTTTGTTGCAGCTGCCGGTGCCGCGTGCGTCACCTTGAACCTAGACATGGCAGCGGTATGCGGGCGACAATGCGGTCTTCGGGCTCAGGTGGGCCACGCAGCTGAACTTTGCACGTCATACGGATCTGGCTGGGGATGAGGGTTTGAGTTGTTGGTGATGTACAGTATACTTTTAGACGTACTATCAAACGTACGTCCAGATGAGCACCAAAGTACCTGAAATCATTCCCATCAGCGACCTTCGACAGGATGCGGCTGGCGTCCTCAAAAGGGTCGGCAAGTCGCGCGAACCCATGGTGATAACGCAGCGTGGCCGTGCGGCAGCCGTGATGCTGAGCATTGAGGAATTCGAGCGAAGCCAGGAAGAGCACGAGATTCTCCGAGCACTCGCCCGTGGCGATCAGGAGATTAGGGCGGGAAAGGGTTTTGACTTAGATACCGTTCTTGCCGAAGCTGATGGCATCCTCAAGGCTTAAGTACGAAGTCCGATTTACGCCATCAGCACGCCGACAGTTTCTGTCCGCCTTGGCGTTCATCCGTGCGGACAAACCGTCGGCAGCTCTGGCGTTTCGACGAAAGGCCGAGGTTGTGTTGCGCAGGTTGGAACGGTTTCCGCAGTCGGGTCACCCGCTGAAGGAGTTTCCAGAATTGCCTCACCGAGAAGTTGTCGTTTCGCCGTACCGCTTCTTCTATCGGTTGGTCGACAAGACAGCGTGGATTGTCTCTGTGTGGCACGGGCATCAGCTGCCACGCGAACCTAAATAGAGGTCGGTTAACTCCTGCTCAGGCGAACCGTATAACTCGTCGTTTCAGCAGTCGGTGCCGCCGTTACGGCGCCGCCTCGAGAGATGGATCTCGAGCTGCTTGATGGCGACAAGCGGGTGCATGTCATCATCGTGCCCCGTCCCTTTAACTTTTCGGCGTCCCACCCCGCGAGGGACGCCGCCGGCGCACCGGCGGCTCGAGAGGCGTCATGGGCGCAACGAGCGCCCTTAGGAGTTGCACGAAAAGCCGCACTTTGGCCGGCAAGTGTTGGCGGCTTGGGTACACGACGTGGATGAGTTGCGGCGGTGGTTGCTCCTTGGGAAACAGAACCTCGAGGCGGCCCGCCGCCACAGCCTCGCGGCAGATGAGGGACGGCACCTGGGCAATGCCCACGCCCGCCAAGGCCGCATCACACGCAACTTCGAGATCGTTGACGAGCAGTACGGGGGCCACTTTCACGTTCTTTCCCAGGATGTTCCAGCTTTCGAAGGGTCTAAACCCAATGAACCGCGCCGCAGAGAGGTTGTGACGTGTCAGACGACCTTGCTGGGCAAGGTAGGACGGCGAGGCCACACAGTAGGTGTAACCAGAGCCGAGCGAGGTTGCGATGAGAGCGGTGTCGTCCAAGCGGCCCACGCGAATCGCGAGGTGAAAGCCCTCTTCGATCAGGTTCACGCGCCGATCGGCAAGCATGACCTCGACACGGGCGTTCGGGTAGCGGCCAAGATACGCGGACAGCACCGGCATCAAGAAGCGACGACCGTAGAGCACCGGCGCAGAGATGCGGAGCCAACCGTTGGGTTCGTCCTCCCGTTCGCGGACCGCCGCGTTGGCCTCGTCGATCTGCGCGGCAATGGAGGCGCAGCGTTCGAAATACGTGTTACCCACGTCGGTGGGCCGCACACGCCGGGTCGTGCGCTCGAGCAAACGAACGCCCAGGCGGGCTTCGAGCCGCGCCACCCGTTCGCTGAGGCTCTGCTTGGTGATCCCGCGCAGCTGCGCCGCCCGCGTGAAACTGCCCTCGCGCACGACGTCGGCGAACAGGAGCATGTCGGTGGGCGCAACGTCATTTGTCAGGCTCATCCTGACAGTATGTCAACATGTGTGGAGATTGTCGCCACGGCCTGCATGCGGCACGCTTACCCCTCATGGACATCTTGCCGCACGTGAGTCTCGGTGACGTTGCCTTTCGTTTTGCCCCGGGAGCCTGGTCGTGACCTCGCGCCGGGTGGTTGCCTCGGTGGCCCTCGAGGAGGCGCGCATGGGCGCGGGCTTTACGGCGCGCAGCCTACGAGGGCGCAGCCTCGCCCTGGATCCCTTCCTCAGCATCGACGAATTCCACATGTCCTTGCCGACGTTTCCCCCGCATCCCCACGCGGGCTTTTCAGCCGTAACCTACATGCTCGAAGATTCGGCCGGGGCGTTCGTCAACCGTGACAGTCTGGGAGACACGTCGCGCATCGGCCCGGGGGACCTGCACTGGACCCAGGCCGCGCGCGGCATGATGCACGAAGAGATTCCCGAACGACCCGGCGTCGATTGCCACGGCCTGCAAATGTTCGTGAACCTGCGGCGCGCCGACAAACAGGCGCCCCCGCGCGCGTTTCACCTCGATCGTCAGCAGGTCCCCGTGTTCGAGGCGCCTGGCGCCCGGGTTCGCGTGTTGGCCGGAGCGCTGGGCGGCTTGGCGGCCCCTCTCGAAGGGTTACTGACGGATGCCTTTTTGTTCGACGTCCAGCTTTCGCCTTCGGCCCGTCTCGTGCTCGACGTGGACCCCACACACAACGTCTTTGCCCTTGCGCTGTCGGGCGACGGAACCGCCGACCCCGAGGGCGCCCCGATCGCCGCAAGCCCAAGCTCTTCGTGCCGCGCGGTCGGGTTTGCGCGGGAGGGAAACACCTTGAGCCTCGCGAGTGGTCCGCACGGCCTTCACCTCATCGTGGGCGGCGGAGCTCCCCTCGGCGAGCCGGTCGTCTTCGGAGGCCCCTTCGTCATGACGAGCCCCGAGGACATTAGCGATGCCTTCGCGCGCTTCGCGCGCGGCGAGATGGGACGCCTCGCCCCCTCGGCCTAGGGGCCTGACTCTCCAAGAGACGTCCTGCGTCTCGTGGAGGACGAAGTGCACCGCCAGCGGCGTCCCATGAAGCCGGTGGTCAACGACGCGCTTCGCTGGCGGACCGAGCCCAACGACGGAGAAATCGCTTAGATTTCAGGTCTTTGCGCGCCACTTTCTTCGCCAAGTCACCTGCGGAGCCACACTTTCTGATTCGCTTACTTCACACTATGCTTCACAGTCGGACACTTAACGATTACCTTTATCCCCATGAGCGTCGCCATGGACCCGCTCGTAGCCCCGCCGCCCGCGGAGGTCCCTCTGAAACACGCGCCTCTGGTGCGGGTCATCGCCCAGCTGCGCTTCCCGGAGGTTCTGTCTGTCGAGCAGCGCGACTTTGTCGCCCCGTTCCAGGAGGCCATCCGCTCGAAGTACCCCGTACTCCGCCAGGAGCAGACGCAGGGCATCGTGCTCGGCGCCGCCGTGCTTGCGCCCGCTAAGCCGCAGGTCGCTTGGCGGTTCAGCGACACGGACGGCCACTGGCGCGTCTCCCTCACCACGGAGTTCTTGGCACTCGAGACCACGAAGTACGTCAGCCGTTCGGATTTCCTTGCTCGTCTCGGGGCGGTCGTTACGGCTTTGGACGAGCACATCGAGCCCGCACAGGTGGACCGCCTCGGTGTTCGCTACATCGATCGGATCACTGGAATCGCGGTGGATGATATCGCCACGCTCGTCCGTGCCGAGGTCCGAGGGATCACCGGAACGGTCGCGGCGACGCACGCCGCGCACGCGCTCTCGGAGTCGCTGTTCCAGGTTGACGATGCACGCCTCCTCGCGCGGTGGGGCGTTCTTCCACCTGGCAAAACCGTCGATCCCGTCGCTATCGAGCCGGCTTCGGAGAAGAGCTGGATTCTCGATCTCGACATGTTCAGCGCCACTGCCATGCCCTTCGTCGTGGACCAGGTCGTCGAGCGGGCGCAGCGGTACGCTGAGCGCATCTACACGGTGTTCCGCTGGGCCGTGACTGACGAGTTCCTCGTCCAATTCGGGGGCAAGCCATGACCAGCCTCGATATGCGCCCGCCGCTCGAGTCGACCTCGGCTGCCGGAGCGATGCTCATGCGCCAGGTGCGCGAGCCCATCCTCGTGGGTTGCATGCTTGCCGGACTGGGGACCTCTACTGCGCATGCCAGGGAAGCGGAGACACTGCGCCGGGCGCAACGTTCTGCTGAGCGGACCACGACCGGCGATCTCCTGCCGTCAGCGCAGCCCGCTGGCGCGGCCATCGGCGAGCTCCGTCGGCTCAGCGGGCTCACGTGGGACCAGCTCGCGCGAATGTTTAACGTGAGCCGCCGGTCGCTTCATTTCTGGGCGAGCGGCAAGCCCATGACCCCCAGCAACGAGGAGAACCTTCACCGGGTTCTCGCGGTGCTGCGAAAGATCGATCGTGGCTCGGCGAGTGCCAATCGTACCGCTCTGCTTGGCGTCCACGAGGACGGAAGCATCCCCTTTGACCTTCTCGTCGAAGGTGATTACGAACGCGTCTTCTCACTTTTGGGGACCGGTGGTGGGCGACGCGTGTCGCCCCCGAAACTCGACAAGGCGGCGCGCGCTGCGCGAGCTCCTCGTCCGCCCGAGGAGCTCGTCGGCGCGCTTCAGGATCGCATCCATCCCACCAGTGGCCGTCTGCTTGCCGCGAAGCCGGTCACGCCCACCCGGAGGAAGTAGGTGGCGACGCTCGCCCCTGACTCCGACGAGGCGAAGCGAATCGATGCGGCACTCGGGGAGTGGCGGCAGGGCGATCTCGCGCTCGAAGAGACGTGGTTCGTTCACCTGGGAGATAGCGCGCTGCCCCTGTCCGATGCCTCCTCACAATCGGAGGGAGGGATACAGGCCCTGACGTCCGAGGTGGACGGCTTGGCCGTCGTCACGCAGACCTGTGACGTCGTTCGAAGTTGCGTGACCCGTCCGTACATCGAGGTCGCACCGCTCGTGCGCGTGACCGAAGACGAGCTGTACCAGGTGAAGCGCGGTCGACGACCGGCGCACGCGACACTGCCGACACTCGAGAGAGAACTGCTCGTCGCAGACCTCGACCGGATCATGACGGTGGAGAAGTCGATAGTGGCATCATGGAAGCGGACGCCGGGATTCACGCGGGACCAGGATGGCCGCGCGTTCGCGCAGGCGCTCGCACGCAAACGGGTCAGGTTCGCGTTTCCTGACGATTTCACGTCCCTCGTCAAGAAGCTCCACTCGCGCCTGGGCGACAAACACGACAAGAATACCAAAGAGGGCCGCGGACTCCGCGCGCTCCGCGAGATTCGCGTTTGCGGTGCACCGTCGTGGGATGCTGCATCGGTCGAAGTCTTTTTCTGGTTCATCCGTGACGGTGCGAACACAACCTTCGATGGCGAGAACTGGGCGGACCTCCTCAAGGACTGGTTAAAGCTCGTCCCGGCGACAGGCCGTTTCACCATCATCGACGGCCAGATCGCTGCGCTCGAGGAGATGACGGCCCGCGACTACGTGGACAGTGATCCGCTTGATCTCGATCATTTGTCGAGTACGGTCGGCGAGTAACGCCTCTCGTGACCATGCGGCAAATTGTCGCAGCGGCGCGCTCTTGGCTTGAGCGGGGCGCGCCCGGGCGCTAGCACCCGCACGATCATGTCGATGCGCTCCTCCCCCTTCGCTCGCCCGGCTCCACAGCCGAGGGGCCTCCGTGTCGCGGGGCGTGTGAGCTTCGCCAGCGCACTTTTGGGCTTGCTTGCGGGGCCCGCCGAGGCCCACCACGACGCAGCGGACGCCCTGCCGCTGTCGCTGAACACGCCGGGAGCCGTGGGCGGCCTGACGAGCCCCGCGGAGCGCACCGAGACGCGCTTCGGTTTCCTGTCTCGCGCCTTCCGCGTGAACGACAACCCGCTTTACGGCGCAGCCCTGGGTGGCGACGCGCTGGTGCTGTGGAACGGGCTGTTCGGGAACCTGAGCGTGACCCCACAGCTCAGCCTCGAGGCCCTGGTGCCGCTGGTCACCGACCTGCCCGATGACCAGGAGAGCCGCACGGGGCTGGGTGACGTACGCCTGGGGGTGCGCTGGTTTCACCGCGTCTCCTCCCTCGACGCGACGATGGCGCTTGGGGCCGAGGGGT
Organism: Myxococcales bacterium; assembly: GCA_022184915.1. NCBI lineage: Bacteria > Pseudomonadati > Myxococcota > Myxococcia > Myxococcales > Myxococcales bacterium. The sequence continues at coordinate 338,956 of JAGTJU010000003.1, forward strand.
CGTTGCCCACGGGCGACGCCGCCCGCGGATTCGGCGCCGACGCGGTGGTCACGAGGACCTCCGGACGCCTGATTCACGACCTGCCGCGCCCCCGGATGCGCATTTACGGCGAAGCGGGCGTGGCGTGGACGTGGGCCGAACGACGCGGCACCTTGGCCGATGCGGCGTTGGCTGCGCTCTGGCAGCCCTTCGAACGGCTGGGCTTTTTGTGCGAGGCGCGCGTGCTCACGGCGCTCGAGCAAGGGCGGGCCCAGGCGCTGGCCTTCGTGGGGCAGACCCGCCAGGCCGGGGATACCACCTTGGTGATCACGCCCGCGCTCACACTGGCGCTCGGCCGTCAGGTGGGGATGAGCGTGGGCCCTCAGATTCCGCTCGGCTTCAAGGACTTCGACTTCGGCGTGACGGCTGCGGTGGGGTTTTCCCCCGGGCCGTGATCCTCGCGGTCCCGTACCGGCGGTCCGACAGGCAGCGGTCAGCGCTTCCGGGTGAAGCGCGACAGGCCCATTGCCCGTACCAAAGGCTCGGCCTCCGTCACGAGCTCGAGGTGCCCGATCCGCGTGTTCACCATGACCAGGCGCGCGCGGCGGGCGCGGGGGGGAGGTGCGGCGTCGAGAACGTCCAGGCTGACTTTCCGTTTGAAGCGACGGGCGAAGGGGCGGGCCCACGTGTCGGTGGTGCTCACGATCACCACCATGCGACGGCCAGGCCGACGCAACCAGGCTTCGTAGGCGTCCTCGAACCCGTAGAGCGCGTCGACCAAAATCACCTCGCGCAGGCGGGGGCTTTCGAGCCAGCTCGCGATCGTGCGGTAGGCGGCGCTGTGCCCCACGGCCACCACGGGCAGGCGCCGGGGCACGAGGCGGGCACGCGCCTTCGCCACGACGTCGAGGAGATCGTCGAGGTCGAGCCAGCGCACGGGTTCACCGGCGGCCTGAGGGGCCTCGGGCACCACGAACACCGCGGGCAGGCGGCTGGCCTCGCACTTGCGTTCGAGCTCGTGCGCGCTCCACGCGGTGTCCGCGTCCGTATAGAACCCGTGCACGTACACGACGATCGCCGCGGGGCGTACCCCGGCGGGGCGATAGACGTGCACGGGGCCGCGCGGGGTCTCGAGGCGCAGGTAGAGCGGGGCGGCGGCGCTCACGGGGCCCGCCTGCGCGCCTGACGCCGCGGCGGTGAAGGCGGCAAGCCCAAGGACCCAGGCGAAGAGCCTGACGCCCCGCACCTGCCGCTTGCGAGACCACGTCGGGAGCGCTTCACCGCGGCTCAGGGCGCCTCCGCCTCGCGCCGGGTGACCAACATGTGACCGCGTCCCGAAGCATCGGGGTAGCCGTAGTGAAAGCGAATCGGTCGCAAAGGCTGGCTCTTCCACACTTCGGCGAACGCAGCGGCGGTCTTCCGATTCGCGCCGGGAAGAAAGGGCCCCGTGAACCATCCATACGTCGTTTGCGTGAGCCCATGCGCTTGCGCCACGTCCGAAGGCAGGCCCGTGCTGTCCGAGACCATGAAGGCTGCGTTCTCCGCCAGGTAGGTACGCACCATCGAAAAGCCATCCCACCACAGCAAGTAGCTGGCGGCCTTCGTCATCGCGAGCACTGTGCCCTTGGCGCGCAGGTGCGCAAGCAGGCGCCCGTCTCGGCGGAGGGCCGCGTCCGCCAGGTTGCCAGCCAAGTGGCGGAACACCCGCACGTCGGAGGCCCCGGGGCGCCGAAATGTCATCTCCACGTGGGGGAAGAGTGCCGCGCGGGCGCCGCCCTTGAGCCCGCGGGAGGCGATGGCGCGGTCGCGCACGGCGAGCTCGGCTGCGTCCACGTAGACAAGCGCACCGTCGGGCGCGAGGTCGAAGTAACGAAAGGAGACGAGCTCGAAGCCCCAGGCGTCGAGCGCAAAGAGGGAAAAGACGATCTCGGCCGGCAGGATGCCGCGGGCCATGGCCGAAAGGTTCGTGGTTTTGGAGTGCTCGGCCGCCATGAGCCGCCGCAGGTTGTCGCCCGCCTGCTGCAGAGCCGCTTCGAGCTCTTCCACCGTCGCTTGCTTCACGGTGCGCAGGTCACCCGCCGGTTCCAGCGACAGCGTGGTGACCTCGGCCGCGTCTGGGAAGGTGCCAAGGGCGGTGAGGAGATCGCCGCCTCCGAAGGGATAGACCACGGGACGCCCCGCATGGGCCGGAACCACTTGCGACAGGACGGGCGCAACGTGCTCACGAAATCGCTTGAGGAAGCGCGCACGGTTCGGCCTGAGGGTGCGGCAATAGGCGTCGTGGGCCGGGGCACCCACGCCGAGACCCGAGGCCCCCCCGGGTGCACAAGCGACGAGGCGTGCGACGCGAGCCGCCAACTCGTCGAGCGCGGGGTCGTCCGGAGCGGCCCGCGCGGTGGGACAGAGCCCCCAAACGACGCCCAGACAAAGTCCCAGCACGGATACGGCCTCGCGCCTGCGCGAACGCCGCCCCAACAAACGCCCGTAGCGAAACGAAGCCGACATGCGACGGCAGCAGTATGCGTGAGCGGCCTCGCAAAGCAATGGCCGAGCCCTTGCCACAAAAACCTCAGCGAAACGCCTCGCCCCGGGTATCGTGCCTGTGTGAACGCCCCCGCGGCGCCGTCTCGGCACATGGGCCTCTGGGCCACCACGGCCGTCGTGGTGGCCAGCATGATCGGTACGGGCGTGTTCACCACCACGGGCTTCCTGATGGCCGATCTCGGCGCGGGCCTGTGGGTGCTGGCCGCGTGGGTGTGCGGTGGGGTGCTGGCCGCCTGCGGGGCGCTTTCCTACGGCGCTTTGGCGCGTGTCATCCCGGAGAGCGGGGGCGAATACGTCTTCATTTCCCGCACGCTGCACCCTTCACTCGGGTATCTGGCCGGCTGGGTGTCCGTCACCGCGGGCTTTTCGGCACCGCTTGCGTCGGCAGCCATAGCCTTCGGTCGTTACCTGGCGCCCTTTCTCCCGGAAGGGCTGCCCCCCTCGGTCACAAGCTTTTTGCTGCTCGCGCTCACGTCGCTGCTTCACGCCACATCGAACCGACACGGCACGCGCATTCACGCCTACGTGGTGGCCTGCGAGCTCGTGCTCATCGTGGGCCTGGCCGCCTTCGGACTTGTGCAGGCCAAGGTGCCGCTCGTGCCCGAGCGGGCGGCGCTGCCGCCCTTTGCCCCCACTGATTTCGCGGTGTCGCTCGTGTGGGTGTCGTTCAGCTACGCCGGCTGGAACGCCGGGGTCTACATCGGCGGCGAGGTGCGGGACCCGGCGCGCACCCTGCCCAAGGCCCTGCTCTTGGGCACGGCCTTCACCACCGCGCTTTACGTGATGCTGAACCTGGCGTTCGTGTCCGCGGGGCCCCCCGAGCTGCTGGCCGGCAAGCTCGAGGTGGGCCAGGTGGCCGCCTTCGCCTGGGGAGGGCCCACCCTCGCCCGCTTCGTGTCCCTGCTGGTGGCGCTGGCGTTGGCGGCCAGCGTATCGGCGCTCGTTTTTACCGGACCCCGCGTGCTGGGACGTATGGCCCAGGATGGGTATCTGCCCGGCTGGATGGCGCCTGCGTCCGCCACCACGCCTCCCCGCGCAGCGATCGGCAGCTTGTTCCTGCTGGCCAGTCTGCTGGCCGTGACGGCCACGTACGAGCATCTGCTGACGTACATCGGGGTGCTCTTGGGCCTGAGCAACGCGGTCACCGTGGTGGGCCTGTTTCGTTTGCGGCGGCAAAGGCCGCAGCTGCGCGTGCCGGGCTGGCCCGTGGTGCCCGGCCTGTTTCTGGCGCTCGTGGGCTGGATGGTCGCATTCACGGTATACCGCAAGCCCCTCGAAGCCCTGATTGGCGCCGCCACGTTGGCGCTGGGTTGGGTGGCCTACCGCCGGCGGGGTGCTGGGAACTGACCCGTATTGGCGTTAAGCTCCCCCGCGACGATGACGGCTTTGGCGTTCGTAGCTGGTCCGGCGGCGGGCTTTGCGGGCAACCGCAAGCGGGGGGCGTAAGCCATGTCGCGTTGCCGCCATCGCTGGATGACGCTGTGCCGGGTGCGGCTGGGGCAGGCGGGGGCCGTTCTGCTCGTCCTCGCCGTGTCTCCCGTGCGGATCGCGGCCGCCGAGGAACCACCGCCGGAAGAGACGGCCCCTGCCATCTCGCGCCACGTGCCCACAGAAGCCGCAATCGTGGGCACGGTCCGCCTGACCGAAGTGGAAGATGGCTTTGCGTTTGCCGACCTTCTTTCGGGGGTTTTTCCCCGGCTTGCGGACGCCGTGGGCGCCGTGCGTAGGCCACTCGGCCTTCCCGCGCTCTCCGAGGCCGAGCTTCGCGAGCGAGGCGTGCGGGCGGACCAACCCGCGTTCTTCGCCTTCGGGCGCTCGCCGGCCTCGTTGGCGCCAGCGGCTTTAGGGGCTCATCACCGGCTCGTGGTCTCCGTGAGCAACCCCGATGCGTTCGTCACGTATGCCGCTACGGTGCTCGAACGCTTCGGCTTCGCCGTAAGCCCCGTGTGCGCCCGAAAGAGCAAACCCGCGCCGTGGGCGAAGGCCTTCGTGCCGCTTTGTCGCGCCACCGAGCTCACGCGCGTGGGGTACGATCCGCAGTCGGGTACCGGTGTGGCGCTACACTTCGCCTCTGAAGGCGAAGAGACTTTCGCCCTCTTCGATGTGGTCGTGCCCGAAGACCCGCGCGCCAAGCCCAAGCTTGCGGCCAAGCGGTTTGCCGCCGGCATCAAATTGGCGCTGAAGGACACGTCGTTCAGCGCCCTTGCCACGGTATGGGGGCAGAGCACCTACGCCAAGCTCACGAGCGGGGGCTCCATCGCCCTCGTGCTTTCGCCCGAACGCTTCGCCGGCCTGATGCCCCCCGCCTGCCGCGCGACGTGGACGCGGCCGGACGGTGCGTTTTTTCGCCAGGCCGCCCTGGTGGCGCGCCTGCACCCCTTCGACTGGAAACTCCAGGTGGCGTTCCTCCCCACGCCCGAGGCACACCCGCACTTCGTCCGCGGCGGCAACAATGATGGCTTGATCGACGCCAAGGCGCTCGCCGACGCCGGGCTCGGCGCCGCCATTCTCTACACGGCGTCGATGAAGGGATGGCTCGACCTTTCGCGCCCCGCAGCCCTTGGCGAGGACTGGGGACAAACCTTTGCGGCGCTCGCGCCGTGTGGGTGGCCGGCTGCGGCCGTGGCCGTCATACGGCACTGGCCCCATCTCGTGACGGGGTGGTTCCGTGAAACCCTCGCGCGCATGGGTCGACCCAACTTGCTGGCCGAGGCGCGCAACGTGGCGGTGGGCCTGCAAACGCCGCTCGCCCTCGTGGGGCAAGATCGAAGCGCCGCACCCTCGGCCATCTGGATGGCGTCTTTCGAGGCCAACGCGCACCCGGCCCTTGCGTCCTGGCTGAACGAACGCGCGCAGGGGCCGGCAGAACAAGCGGCGTTCGGCGCGCGCACGCCGCAGCTGTGGACACTTGGGGGAAGTGCCCCGGGGCCGCGGACGGCGGGGCTCGAGTCCCTGCCAGGAGCCCGCTGCGGCCTGGCGCTGTCGCCCGAAGGCACGGGGCTCGGCTGGTACTACACGCAGAAGCGGCGGCCCGCCGTGTTCGGCAACCGGGCCGCGCTGGGGGCTGTGCACGTGAACGTCAAGCGCCTCCTCAGCGTGGCTGCCGAAGACGCAGACGCTGGCACGCGGGACGCCGTCAATCTGGCCACCTCGCAGATCGGAATGGCCGGAGGCGATCTGGTCATGAACGGCGAGCTGCTCGAGCTGGACCTGTCGCTCACCGGAAGTGGCATTTGATTCTGAGGACGCCTCTTTCGTAAGGGCGCCGCCCGGGTCAACATCACGGGCATGGAACCAGGTAGCCGTCGGTCGGGAGGCTTCTTCCGGAAGCTGGGTAAGCTCTTCATGTTCGTGGGGATCGCCTGGAGCGTGCTCCTGGCCGGCGGGCTCGTGACCGCCTTCGTCTTCCTGTCGCGCACACCCAAGGTGCCCGCGCGCACCGTGCTCGAGTTGCGACTGGACCGCAAACTGCAAGCCGCACCTTCTTCGGGCGGGCTCATGGATGTGCTCAACCCCGATCGCAGCAGCTTGCGGGCCGTGCTGCGCGCGCTGGACACGGGCGCGGAGGACGACAAGGTGCAGGGCCTGCTGGTTTACGTGGGCGGCGATCACGGCCTGGCCACGCTGCAGGAGCTGAGGGACGCCATCGTGCGCTTCCGCAAGGCAGGCAAGTTTGCGTACGCCTTCGCGCACAGCTTCGGAGAGGTGGCCGGAGGCACGGGCCCCTATTATCTGGCCACGGCCTGTGACGAGATTTGGATTCAACCCTCGGGCTCGGTAGGCATCACGGGCCTGCGCGCCGAAGTGCCGTTCGTCAAGGAGCTGCTCGCGCACGTCGGCGTCAAGGCAGACGGTCAGCAACGCAAGTCATACAAAACGGCGTTCAACACCTTCACCCAGCAAGGCTTCACCGAGGCCCACGCCGCGTCCACCGCCAGCCTGCTCGAAGACACGCTGGGGTTGCTGGTGGCCGACATCGCCGCGGCTCGCAAGCTCGAACCCGCCCGGGTCAAAGAACTGTTTGCGCAGGGGCCCTTCCTGGCCGAAGACGCCCTGGGTGCCAAGCTGGTGGATCACATCGGCTACCACGACCAGGTGCTGGCCGCAGTCAAGGGGCGCGCGCAGGGCGGCGAGATGCTCTACACGGGCGCCTACCTCGAGCGCCACGGCGACGACGACGAGGGCAAAGGTCCGAAGGTGGCAGTGATTTACGGCGTGGGCACGATCGTCGACGGCAAGGGACAGATCGACCCTCTTTCGGGCAGCGCCACGCTGGGGGCCAAAACGATCGCAGCGGCGCTCCGGCAGGCGGCACGCGACAAGGACGTCAAGGCCGTGATCTTCCGCATCGACAGCCCCGGCGGCTCCTACGTGGCTTCCGACACGATCTGGCGCGAGACGGTGGAGCTCCGCAACGCGGGCAAACCTCTCATCGTCTCGATGGGCGACGTGGCCGCTTCGGGCGGCTATTTCGTGGCCGCCGGAGCCACGAAGATCGTGGCGGAGCCCGCCACCCTCACAGGCTCCATCGGCGTTTACGCGTTCAAGCTGGTGACGAAGGACTTGTGGGACAAGCTGGGCGTCTCCTGGGGCACGCTTTCGACCTCACCGAATGCCGATCTGTGGTCTTCGTTGTCTGGCTTTTCGCCCGAGGACCACAAGCGCCTCGGGCGCTGGCTCGACTTCGTCTACGACGACTTCACGTCGAAGGTGGCGCTCGGCCGCAAGATGTCGGCTGAAGCTGTCGAAGCGGTCGCGCAGGGCCGCGTGTTCACGGGCGCACGCGCCAAGGAACTGGGGCTCGTGGACGAGCTTGGGGGCATGGAGACCGCGTTGGCGTTGGCCAAAGAAGCGGCGGGTCTTCCGAAGGACAAGGACGTCGAGCTGGTTCCCCTGCCCGAGCGGCAAGGCCTGCTCGAGCGCCTGTGGGGCGACGAACGCGACAGCAGCGAAGACGACCTCGAGAGCGCCACCTGGAACGCGGCGTGGCTCGAGCGGGCCGCCACGTGGGCCGGCCACATGGAAGCGGCCGCGCCGAAGGGTGCCCCCCTCCAAGCGCCCGTGCCGGCCCTGCACTGAGACGACCGCGCTTTGACTACCAGCGCCGCATCTCGGGGTTGGGACGGCGCCAGAGCTGCGCCGATCGGGCGGCCACCTCGAAAGGCGCTCCCGTTTCGATGGACAGGGCCGCGGGCGCCGGCATCTGCGTATCGATCTCTTTGCGGAAAGCACCCTTGCCACACGACGCGGGCAACGTGAACAGCATCGACTCGAAGTGGGCATTGAACACAACGAAAAAATCATCGTCGCGCAAGCGATAGCCTCGCGCATCAGGGCTGGGGATGCCCTTGCCATTCAAGAACACCCCCAGGCTTTTTGCGAAGCCCGTATGCCAATCGGGGTCGGCCATTTCCTCGCCATCGGGACGGAACCAGCCGATGTCCGTGAGCTGGGTGCCGCGGATGTTCGACCCCTGAAACCACCGTCGTCGACGGAACACGTGGTGCGTGTTTCGCATCTCGATGAGGCGCCTGGTGAAGGCGAGCAGCTCGAGATCCAGGTTCTCCCAATCAATCCAGGTCAGCTCGTTGTCCTGGCAGTAGGCGTTGTTATTCCCGCCTTGCGTACGCCCGAGTTCGTCTCCATACAGCAACATGGGCACGCCCTGGGACAACATGACCGTGAACAGCATGTTGCGCTGCTGCTGGGCTCTCAGCCGGAGCACCTCCGTGTCGTCCGTGGAGCCCTCCGCTCCGCAGTTCCACGAGCGGTTGTGTGACTCGCCATCACGGTTGTCCTCGCCGTTGGCCTCGTTGTGCTTGTCGTTGTAGCTCACGAGATCGCGCAGCGTGAACCCATCGTGGGCGGTGACGAAGTTGATCGACGAATAGGGGCGACGGCCATTGCTGCCATAAAGATTCGAGCTGCCCGTAAACCCGTCGGCGATCTGCGGCAGGGTTTGGTCCTGTCCCCGCCAAAAGTCCCGCACGCGATCGCGGTACTGGCCGTTCCACTCGCTCCACAAAGGGGGAAAGTTTCCAACCTGGTAGCCACCCTCGCCCACGTCCCAGGGCTCGGCGATCAGCTTCACCTGGCTAATGATGGGATCTTGCTGAATGAGATGAAAGAAGGTGGAGAGCCGGTCCACGGCGTGCAGCTCGCGGGCCAGGACGGACGCCAGATCGAAGCGAAAGCCATCCACGTGCATCTCCGTCACCCAGTAGCGCAGCGAATCCATGATCAGCTGCATCACGTGCGGGTGCCGCATGTTGAGCGTGTTCCCCGTACCGGTATAGTCCATGTAGTACTGGGGCGCTTCGGGCACGGGGCGATAGTACGAAGCGTTGTCGATGCCTTTCCAGCTCAGGGTGGGGCCAAGGTGGTTGCCTTCGCAGGTGTGGTTGTAGACCACGTCGAGAATGACCTCGATGCCAGCCTCGTGCAGAGTCTTGACCATGCTCTTGAATTCGTGCACTTGCTCGCCACCGCCTCGTAGGCTGGCGTATTCGTTGTGAGGGGCGAAGAATCCGAGCGTGTTGTACCCCCAGTAGTTCCGCAGCCCTCGGCTCTGCAGATGCCCGTCGTGAATGAACTGGTGAATCGGCATCAGCTCCACGGCGCTGACGCCAAGCCGTTCGAGATAGTCGATGGAATCGGGATGAGACAGCCCCGCGTAGGTCCCCCGCAGGTCGGGCGGGATGCCCGGGTTCCGCGCCGAGAAGCCCTTGACGTGCACCTCGTAGATCACGGTCTCGTTCATCGAACGGAAGAGCGGCCGATCGTTGCCCCAGTCGAAATAGGGGTTCACCACGACCGCCTTCGGCACGAACGGCGCGCTGTTTCGTCGGTTCCGCCCCTCACCCTGCAGCTTGTACGTGAATAAAGAGTCGTCCCACCTTACCTCGCCATCGAAGGCCTTGGCGTAAGGGTCGAGCAGAAGCTTGTTGGCATCGCAGCGCGCGCCCTGCTCCGGCGCCCACGGCCCGTGCACGCGAAAGCCATAGCGCTGCCCGGGCCGGACGTGGGGAAGATAGCCGTGCCAGCAGTTCGCGGTCATCTCGGGCAAAGCCACCCGCGTCTCCCGGTGTCGTTCGTCGAACAAACATAGCTCCACGCGGGTGGCCGCTTCGGAGAACAGGGAAAAGTTGGTGCCGGCGCCATCGTAGGCAGCGCCCAGGGGAAAGGGGCGCCCCGGCCACACCTCCACCGCTTCGCCCGAGGCCAGCCGCCGCGCCGGGTTCGCGGGAGGCTCTGGGCTCTTCTCGAGCTTGTCAGCAGGCGGCGACAGGGGGCTTGCCCCGCCCCGATGTACGACCGGCAACGAAGGCGTGGATGCCACGGGGGATCTCATCCTCTGCGATTCCAGCAAAAAAGGGACCTACCGCACCGGCAAAGCTTCCGTGCAGCCGTTGCGGGCTGCGCGGGGGAAAGACGTCACCCGCCGGTGGCGCCGTCCGCAGGGCGTGACTCGGCCGAGGTCTCCGGGCGCTCGCCCGGGCCCGGTCCATGCGCCTCGGGCTCCATGTGAATGACGACGTCCGCGATCTCCGGGAACCGGGCCCGCAGCGCGACCTCGACCTCATGCGCCACTTCGTGCGCGCGGGCCAGCGACATGTCCGGTTCGAGGTGAATGTGCAGATCCACGGCCACGGACGAGACCGTGCCGCGGGACCTGACACGGTGACACTTCAGCACGTCGGGGTGCCCCTCCACGAGGCGGGTGAGTTCCGCCGTCTCGATCACCGCGGCGTCCAACAACACCGTCAGGTTCTTCGTGGTGATGATCCACGAGACCCTTCCAATGACCAGGAAGACCACCAGGGCTCCCACCGGATCCGCCCAAGCCCAGCCGAGCCGCGAGCCCGCCATGGATGCCAACACCGCCGTGGTCACGAAGACGTCCGAGGCCGTGTGGGCCGCGTCCGCGGTCAGAAGGGGGCTCTTGAGCTGACGCGCCTTCCGGGCCTCCACACCGGCCACGACCAGATTGACCACCCACGTGCCTGCCACCACCCCAAAGCCTGTCAGGGTCGCCTGCGGTGCCGGTCGGTTGGCCACGAGCGCGGCGATCGCGCCCCAGCCGAACCGGACCGCGGCCACGCCCACCGCGACACCCACCGCGGCCGAAGCCAGCACCTCGATCTTTTGGTGACCGTAAGGATGGGCCTCGTCGGGGGGCGCAAACGCCAGACGCATGACGAGCAACCCCACCACGTTGGTAGACGCATCCAACAGCGAATGGAGCGCGTCGCTCGAAACCGCCAGAGAGCCCGACGCCGCTCCGTAGATCGCCTTGGCAGCGGCCACGGCGAGGTTCGCGCCCAGGATGTACACCAACACGCGCAGAATCCCGCGCTGCCGGGCGCTCTCGGCCGGAAGGGGGCGAGGCCTCGTACGCGAGGAGGTGGCCTGAGTCAAAGAACCTTGAGTTTCGTGCCGTCCGTGAGATCGGCGAAGAAGTCGTTGCCCTTGTCGTCCACCACGATGAAGGCCGGGAAGTCCTCGACCTCGATGCGCCACACGGCTTCCATGCCGAGCTCGGGATATTCGAGCACCTCGACCTTCTTGATGCAGTCCTGCGCCAGCCGCGCTGCGGGGCCGCCGATCGAGCCCAGGTAGAACCCGCCGTGGCGCTTACAGGCCGCGGTCACTTGCGAAGACCGATTTCCCTTCGCCAGCATGATCAAACTGCCACCCTGACTCTGGAAGGTATCCACGTAAGCGTCCATGCGGCCCGCCGTGGTGGGGCCAAAGGACCCCGAAGCGTACCCCTCGGGAGTTTTTGCGGGGCCCGCGTAGTACACGGGATGGTTCCGAAGGTAATCCGGCAGGCCCTTGCCCTCATCCAGCCTCTCTTTCAGCTTGGCATGGGCGATATCGCGCGCCACCACCATGGTGCCCGTGAGCGACAGCCGCGTCTTGATGGGGTACTGGCTCAAGGTGGCGCGCACCTCGGCCATGGGCCGGTTCAAGTCGATGCGTACGACGTTGCCGCCCAGGTCTTCGTGCGTGGGGGCGGGCAAGTATTTCGCCGGATCGCGCTCGAGCTCTTCCAGGAACACGCCCTCGTGGGTGATCTTGCCGAGCGCCTGGCGATCCGCCGCGCACGACACCGCGATGCCCACGGGGCAGGACGCGCCATGGCGGGGCAACCGCACCACCCGCACGTCGTGGCAGAAGTACTTGCCCCCGAACTGTGCGCCGATGCCGGTCTTCTGCGCCAGCTCCAAGATCTTGCCCTCCCACGCGAGATCACGAAAGCCCCGGCCCGCTTCGTTGCCGCTCGTGGGCAGCGTGTCCAGGTATTTGGCCGACGCCAGCTTGGCCGTCTTCAGGGTGAACTCGGCAGAGGGCCCGCCGATCACCACGGCAAGGTGGTAAGGCGGACAGGCCGCCGTGCCCAACGAGCGAAGCTTGGCTTCGATGAAGCCCACAAGGCTCTCGGGGTTGAGCAGCGCCTTGGTCTCCTGATAAAGGAAACTCTTGTTGGCCGAGCCGCCTCCTTTGGCCATGAAGAGGAATTTGTAGGCGGCTCCCTCTGTGGCGAAGATCTCGATCTGCGCGGGCAGATTGGTCTTCGTGTTCACCTCACGAAAAAGGTCGAGCGGGGCCAGTTGCGAATACCGCAGGTTGGTCTCCGTGTAGGTCTGAAGAATGCCGCGCGACAAGGCGGCTTGGTCGTTGGCGCCGGTGAAGACCCGCTCACCCTTTTTGCCCATGACGATCGCGGTGCCGGTGTCCTGGCACATCGGCAAGATTCCCCCTGCCGCGATGTTGGCGTTCTTGAGCAGGTCCAGCGCCACGAAGCGGTCGTTCGACGAAGCCTCGGGGTCTCCCAGGATCTTTGCCAGCTGTTCCAGATGCGCTGGCCGTAAGAGATGTGAGATGTCGCGCATCGCCTGCTGGGCCAGCAGCGTGAGCGCCTCGGGTTCAACCTTCAAAAACGAATGGCCCGCCGCCTCGAAGGTGCTGACGTGGTCGCCGCTCAGCTTGCGATAGGGCGTGGTGTCGGGGCCAAGGGGAAGGAGATCTTGGTAGGTGAACTCAGTCATCGGGCCGTGCCTGGCGCGCACTATAGCACCCGCATCGGCCCCCCCGTCCGGGCGATGGGGTCGCGGCTTCACGTGCGAACGTCACGCGCGATACACGAACACGCGCACCGGTCCGCGGCGAAGCCCCGTGCGGCCCGGCGGGATGTACTCGACCTCGGGGGCTGCGGGCTCGTCGCCCCGTGGGGCGGGGCGGAACGCCGGCTCCGGCCAGGCCGACGACCAAAGGCCCCACCCGCCGAAAGGCAAAGACGCACGGGCGGCGAAGCGCGCCAGGCGCAGCTCGGCCGAGCCCATCACCCACAACAAAACCGCAAGCGCGACCAGCTGCAGGTGCAGCCCGAAAAGCCCGAAAAGCCCGAGCCCCACGGCAAACACCCGGGCCACCTTCACGGCGAGCTCCGTGGCCGGCAAATGCCCCATGCGCAAGGACAGCGCCGCGCGCAAGATGCGGCCTCCGTCCATCGGCAGCGCCGGGAGCAGGTTGAACACGCCGATGCCCAAGTTGATGAGGGCCACCCACCCGAGCGCCCCACTGCCCAACGGCAGCGAAGCCAGATAGCTCACGCCCGCAAGGGCAAAGGACACCGCAGGGCCCGCGGCCGCAATCGCGATTTCGTGGCGGGGGTGGCGGGGCGCATCCAGCATTTTCGCCGCGCCTCCGAAGAAGTGCAGCTCGATCTCCTTGATGCGCACGCCCAGACGGCGCGCCACCAGCGCGTGCCCCAGCTCGTGCAGCAGCACCGACGCAAACGCCACCAGCACCAGCGGGATCGCCTGCAGCCCACCCGACCACAACGCCACCACACCCAAAAGGAGCAGGAAGGAAACGCTGACCTTGATCGGAAACCCGAAGATTCGGCCGAGGGAGAAGCCACGCATGATGCTACCTTTCGGAAGCACCCGGCTTTACCCGTCAATCACGCGCTTCGTCGGAGCAGCGTGCGGGTACTCCAGTCGATCACCGTGATCGTGCCCGGCTGAACGAACTCGGCCTGACCCAGGCGGTGGCACAGCAGGCGAATGACGCCCCCGTGGGTGAAAAGCAGATGCCGGCCAGGGGGCAAGGTGGCCAAAAAGGACTCGACGCGCTCTTGCAGCTGGACGATAGACTCACCGCCCGGCGCCTCGAACCCCTCGAAGCGCAGCAGCGCTTCTTTGTACTCGGCATCGAGGGTTTGCCAGAGCTGCCCTTCGAGCGAGCCAAAATCAATCTCCCGGAGCCGCCGGTCGCGGGAGGGATCCCCATAGGCAAGCTGCGCCGTCCGCACGGCCCGTGTGAGATCGGACGACCAGACCTGATCGAAGCTGACTTCCCGCAGGCGCGGCGCCAGAGCACGTGCCTGCGCTTCGCCATCGGCCGTGAGCTCCACGTCGTCCCATCCCGCCAAGGCGCCATCACGGTTGCGCGTCGTTTGGCCGTGACGAACAAGCCAGAGTTCTTGACCGGGCACGCTCATCGCTTCGCCTTTCCCCTGTGTAACACGCAGCCTTGAGCCTGGCATGCGAACACCACCCGCGCCAACAAAGGCGAGGGGACGCGCAAGCGACGTGCCCCGCAGGCGCCCGCGACAGAGGCGCCCGGGCCCCAGGGCGGGCCCCAGGGCGCTCAAGACGGGTCATTCGCGGTCGATGGGGAGCCGGGGCGTCCACGACGCCGCCTGCTCTTTGGTCATGCGCCGCCGCAGAAAGGCCGGTGTGTCGAGCTCGCTCTCGAAATGGCCCATTTCACCGTTGAAGGCGGGCATGCCGTAGTCGGACCCGCGGCGCGCGCCCTGCGGGGGCCCTGGGTTGCGCGCGCTGGCCACCTGTGCGGGTTGATGAATGACCGGGCGCGACTCGGGAGCCGGGGTCCACTCGGGCACGGGGCCCGAAGGGGGGTGCGCCGAAGCCACGGGTACGGCCAGATCGGGGGGCGCCATCATCGCGGGGTTGGCGTGGAAAGCCGGGTTGGCCCCATAACGCAAGGTCACCGACTGATGAGCCGGTTGCACGCCCGCCTCATGGGCGGCCGTCTCCCAGGGCATGCCGTAGGGTGAGCGATCCGTGGGTTCGGCGGTCTCGGCGAACACGGGGGCAAGCCCGGGCGCGGCCGGCGCCAGGGCAGGCTCGAACGGGACGGGCCGCGCGTGGCTCACCGGCTCCGAGGCGGGAGCCACACCCGAAGAAATGGGCAAGGCCATCTGCTCGCGGCGCACGGGCACCCGCAGCGTGCCGCGCCCGTCACCCGCATCCAGCGCAGGACCTGCGAACCCGGTTGCGATGACCGTGATCCGCACCTCGTCCCCGCAGTTCGGGTCGATGACCGAGCCAAAGATGATGTTGCACTCGGGATCGGCCGCCTCGTGCACGAGCGAACACGCCTCCTGCACTTCGGCGAGGGTGAGATCCGGGCCGCCCGTGATGTTCACCAGGATGCCGGTGGCGCCGTTGATGGAGACGTCCTCGAGCAAGGGAGAGTTGATGGCCATGCGCGCCGACTCGATGGCGCGCTTTTCGCCCGTGGCCCGGCCCGTGCCCATGAGCGCCCGGCCCATGCCGGTCATGATGGTGCGCACGTCGGCGAAGTCCACGTTGATGAGGCCCGGCACCATCACGAGATCGCTGATGCCGCGCACGGCGTTCAGGCAGACGGCGTCGACCATGGAGAACGCGTCTTTGAGGGCCGTCTTTGTGCCAGCAAGGCCGAGCAAGCGATCGTTCGGGATCACGATGAGCGCGTCCACGGCCTTCGCCAGCTGCGCGATGCCTCCGGCCGCTCGCTTTTTGCGCTGCATGCCCTCGAAGGTAAACGGCCTCGTCACTACACCCACGGTGAGGGCGCCGAGATCCCGCGCCACCTGCGCGATCACGGGCGCGGCCCCCGTTCCGGTGCCTCCCCCCATGCCGGCGGTCACGAACACCATGTCGGCGCCGGTCAGCACCTCGGCCATGCGTTGCGCGTCTTCCAGAGCCGCGGCGGCGCCGATGTCGGGGTTGGCCCCCGCACCGAGGCCCTTCGTCAGGCCTTTGCCGATCTGGATCTTCGTGGGCGCCATGTTCGCGCTCAACACCTGGCAATCGGTGTTGGCGACGACGAAGTCGACACCCTGAATCCCAGCTTCGATCATCGTGTTGACGGAGTTGCCACCGCCACCTCCAACGCCAACCACCTTGATGACGGGCTGGCCAGTCGCCGAAACGTCGTCGAATTCGAGCATGCGCTTTGTTTCTCCCTTGGGATCCAGGAATCTCATGCGCGCGAGCGTGACCAAAATTTTCGATCACATTTTGCGCGCACCTGAACAGGCGTTGCCCTGTGGGACCCGAGCGCCAGCCTGGCCCCGCCACAGCGGCTTTCAGAAGGTATTCGAGATCATGCGCCGGAACTTCTCGAAGAAGCTTCGTCGGCGCGGCCCTTCGGCGTGCGTGTCCATGCCTTGCTGCTGGGCCCCGTAGAGCACGAGGCCAAGGCCCGTGGCAAACGCGGGGGTCTTCACCGCATCGGCCAGCCCCCCCACGCCCTTGGGTGTACCCACGCGCACGGGAAGGCCCAGGATCTCTTCCGCCAGCTCGGCCATTCCCGGCAGCTGCGTGGCGCCACCCGTGATCACCGCGCCCGACGCCAGCAAGTCCTCGCAGCCAAGCCGCGCGATCTCGCCCTTGACCAGCTGGAAGATCTCTTCGACCCGCGGCTGGATGATGTCGCGGCAAAGCATCTGGCGGGACAGCACCCGCGGTTCGCGCCCGCCCACGGAAGGTACCTCGATGGTCTCGCCCTCCTCGACCATGCTGGCCGTGGCGCAGCCGAAGTGGTGCTTGATGCGCTCGGCCTCGTGGGGCGGCGTGCGCAGGCCAAACGCGATGTCGCTCGTCAGCTGGTGGCCACCGATGGGCAGCACCGACGTGTGGGCCACGGCGCCGTCGCAGAACACGGCGATGTCCGTGGTGCCCCCACCGATGTCCACCAGGGCCACACCCAGGCCCTTTTCGTCCTCCTCCAACACCGCTTCGCCCGAGGCCAGCGGCTCGAGCACGATGTCGAGCACCTCGAGATCGGCGCGCGTGCAACACTTCACGATGTTCTGGGCGGCGGCGGCCGCGGCGGTGACGATGTGTACCCGGGCCTCGAGCCGCACCCCACACATGCCGAGCGGCTCCCGCACGCCGTCTTGGCCATCGATCTGATACTCCTGGGGCAACACGTGCACGATGTGACGATCGGCCGGCAGCGCGATCGCACGCGCGAGATCCAGCACCTTGGCCACGTCCGTGGGCCGGACCTCTTTGTCCTTGATCGCCACCGTGCCCGTGGAGTTCACGCCCTTGATGTGCCCACCGGCCACCCCCACGTAAACCTGCGAGATCTCGCAGCCGGACATGCCCTCGGCTTCGGCCACGGCCTGCTTGATCGCCGCAACGGTCGAATCGATGTTGACGATCACGCCCTTTTTGAGACCGCGCGAAAGCTGGGTGCCCACCCCAATGACGTCCAACCCGTCCTCGCCCCGTTCGGCGACGACACAGGCGATCTTGGTGGTCCCGATGTCCAGCCCCACGATGATGTCGGAACTCCGTCTGGCCATGTGATGTCTCTTTCTTCGCCGCTTAGCTGTCGCCCAAAGTGAGCCGCAACGAAACCCGGCTTTTCGGCGAGCCGTCCAGATGGACCACCCGCAACGAACCGGGGCCGTCGAGGCCCGCATTCTCGAGAGCATCGAGGATCTGGTCGAGACGCGCCAATTTTTCACCATGCGCTTCCCGGCCCAGCCGCACCTCCGCCCCCGTATCCAGAAAGTACAAGGAGAACCCGTAGCGCGCGTCGATGCGCACCTCCGACAGAGGCGGCCGGGACGTGACCGCCCGGTAGGTCTCGAGCAGCTTCAGAGCCTGCTTGTAAGCGGCCCTGACGGCCGCCGGCTCTTCGGTGTACCGCTGCCGATCGAGGCCAGTCAGCACCACGAGCCCCGCCGCCTCAGACGTGGTCGCGCGCTTGAAGGGCAAACCCTCGGGATCAACCAAATAAAGTCCACCCAACATCGCCGCGGCCGCAACCCGCCGTTCGATCACGTCGATCTGCAGGGTCGAAGGCAACTTGCGCTCGACGTGCACCGACTGTACCCAGGGGTGCCGGGCCACGCGGGCCGCGATCGCGTCGGGGTCGAGGGCCAGCAACCGTTCACCCGGGCGCACCGCCGCCAGCGCGATGATCTCGGACGAGCTCACGCGTTCGACAGGGCCCACCAGAATCTGCGCCACGGCAAAGCGGGGCGACTCCAGCACGTGCTCTAGGGCCCAGCGCCCCCCGAACACCACACCCACAAGAAAGCCGACCACCGCCACAGGGCGCGCCAGGCGGCGCAGCACCCCGGCCCCCCCCCGCGCGCCCGTGGCAAGACCCTCGGCGAGCGCCACGAACAGAGGTCGCCTCTCCAACATCACACGACGGTTCGCCTTGCGACGGCGCCGGCGCGGAATCTCGACGGCAAGGGTCTGCCCTCTCACGTGCGCGCGCCCCCCGGCGGCGAGAGGGCGGCCAGCACCTCGGCCCCCACCTTCGTGATGTCGCCCGCCCCCAGCGTGAGCAAGAGATCACCCGGGCGCACGAGCTGCGCGAGCGCGGCGCCCAGCGAAGGCCGCGGCACGTGAAGGGGTGCCTGCGCGGGAGGAAAACCCGCCAGCAGCACATCGAGCGTGCCGCCGGCGAGCGGCGCTTCACCCGCAGCGTAGATGTCCGTCACCACGAGCACGTCGGCGCCACCCAGCGAAGGGGCAAAGTCCTCGAGCAGATCGCGGGTCCGCGAGTACCGGTGGGGTTGGAACGCTACCACCAAACGGCGCTGGAAGAGCTTGGCCGCCGCAATCGTCGCCGCGATCTCGGTGGGGTGGTGCCCATAATCGTCGACGACCAGCACCCCGCCCGCCTCGCCGCGCACGGAAAACCGGCGATCGACGCCGTCGAAGGCCCCGAGCGCCTGCACGTAGGTCCCAAAGGGAACGCCGAGAAAATCGGCGACGGCCAGCGCACCCAGCGCGTTGCGTGCGTAGTGCACCCCCGGCATGCGCACGTGAACCTCGCCGAGCAGCTTGCCCTTGTGTTCGACGGCCATCCGCGTGCCCTGGGCCGTGGTTTCGAGCAAACTGCCGCGGTAGTCGCCCGCTGACAGGCCGTACGTCACGTGCCGCTTGAGCAGCTGGGGCGCCAGCGCCGCCGCGGCCGCGTCGTCGGCGCACAGGACCACCAGCCCATAAAACGGCACCTTGTTCGCGAAGTCGATGAACGCGTCCCGCAGGGCCTCCATGTCACCGTAGTGGTCCATGTGCTCACGATCCAGGTTCGTGATGAGCGCCACCATGGGAAACAGGTGACGGAACGAGCCGTCGGACTCGTCGGCCTCGGCCACCAGGATCTCACCGTGCCCCAGGCGGGCGTTCGAGCCCAGCGCCTGGGCCTTGCCCCCGATCACCACGGTGGGATCCATGTTGGCCGCGGCGAACACCGAGGCCAGCATGGTGGTGGTGCTCGTCTTGCCGTGCGAGCCCGCCACCGCCACGCCGTCTTTGACCCGCATGAGCTCGCCCAGCATCTCGGCCCTGGGGATCACCGGGATGTCCTGGGCCCGCGCCCGCTGCACCTC
The DNA here is from genome assembly GCA_022184915.1 of Myxococcales bacterium. Taxonomy (NCBI): domain Bacteria; kingdom Pseudomonadati; phylum Myxococcota; class Myxococcia; order Myxococcales; species Myxococcales bacterium. The sequence continues at coordinate 358,145 of JAGTJU010000003.1, forward strand.
GGGGTTGTCGGGCCTGACGGCGCTCGAGACCACCACCACGTCGGCGCCCGCCATGTGTTCGGCCTTGTGGCCGATCCCGATGCGCGCTCCCAACGTGGTCAGCCGCCGCGTGACCTCGGTTTCGTGCAGGTCGGAGCCCGAGACGTGGTAGCCCAGGTTCAAGAGCACCTCGGCGATCCCGGACATACCAATGCCCCCGATGCCCACGAAGTGGATGGCGACGTCTCGTTTGCGGAACATGGTTGACCGTCTCCCAATCTGCGCCAAGGCGGGGGACGGTCCAAATTTTCGCACCCGCCGGGCGCGCCGCAGGCGCCAGGGCCGGGCGTCGCAGGCGGCACCAGGCCGCCTGGACCGTGACGCGGTCAGCGGGCGGCGTCCGGAACCAGGGACAAGGTCATCACCACGCCCAGGTGGTCCGAGGCCGTGAGCCCCCCGGGCGTGCGCGCGGGCAGGCCCACCAACGCGGGCCCGCGGGCTGCCACGTCGCCGCGGGTCAACACCAGATCGATGCGGCTGTCGAGGGCCGCGGGATCGCCGGCGGCCAGGTCCACGCAGCAGGTGTATCCAGGATCGCCCGGGCGTACGTTTTCCCACGGATCTCGGAAGAGGGTGCGAAGGAACCCGTAGCTGCGGGTCGAGCTGCGGTCTGCGGCGCTGTTGAAGTCTCCCAACAAGAGCACGGGCCCCGCGACAGGCCGCAGGCGCTCAACGAGTTCGTCGGCTTGAGCCTCCTGAAACGACTGGAGGAGGCCCCCCACTTCGAGGTGAGCATTGCCGAAGGTAAAGCGCGCCGTCCCCGCGCCCGAAGACGCCACCGTCTCGACGGTGCTGTAGCCACGCCGGATCTCGACCCGTGGCCCCGCTGCGCCTCCCACGTTGACCGTGAGATAGTTGGTGAACACGGTGGTGGTGGCGCCCGACACGAGCACCCCGGGCTTGGCGAGCGTGACGTCCCGGTCGGTCATACGCAGGTCGACGAGCTCCGTGCCGAGGCGCACCGGCAGCTCCACGTCGCTCAGCACGTTCTGCACCGCCACGACGTAGGTCAGCCCGCGGGCGGCAAGCTCAGCCTGAAGGATCGCGAGGAAGTCGAGCACCACCTCACTGGCGTTGACGCCCGGCACGGTCGCAAAGTCACTCGGGGACTGGCGCCGGTAGATCTCCACCTCCTGCAGAGCCAGCAGATCGGGCGCGTGGAGCGCCACTTCTTCAGCGAGCAGCTTGGCCCGCGCCGGGAAGTCGCTGCGCAAGACCTCGGCCCAAAACGCAGCGGCCAGGTCGGGCACGGCGTCCACGCTCGGCGCCAGGAGCACGTTGCTGATGTCCGCCCCCAGGTAGAGGTTGCGGGTCATGACCGACACGTCGACGCGGGGGCCCTCGTAGGAGTCCTCGCCCCCTCCACACCCGACCGCGGCCCACAAGGCCACCCCCAGCCGCACGGCCAAACCCACGCCCGAACCGGTACTCGACATCCCGTGCAGGATACCCGGTTCGGGCGCCCTCGGCCCGCGTAGCGCTCAGCCGACGGGGCGGCGGAGATCGAGGGTCAGGGGGAAGCGGGGGTTGGGTTCCGCGGCGGGCTCCGTCATGCGGCCCGGCGTATGGCCGAGCGCAAAGAAGCGGCTCACCCGACGCCCTTCGGCCTCGAGCCCGTTCGAGGGGAAGCGGTCGTAGCTGCGTCCCCCCGGATGCGCCACGTGGTACGAGCAGCCGCCCACGGAGCGCGACGACCAGGTGTCGAGCATGTCGAACACGAGCGGCGTGTGGATACCCACCGTAGGGTGCAGTGCGGACGGGGGCGCCCAGGCCTTGTAGCGCACACCCGCCACGTACTCTCCATTGGTTCCCGTGGGGGCCAGCGGCACGCGACGCCCGTTGCAGGTCAGCACATGTCGGGGATCCGTCATGTTCCTCACCTTCACCTCGAGCCGCTCGACCGAAGAGTCGACGTAGCGGGCCGTGCCCCCGGCGGCGACCTCTTCGCCCAGCACATGCCAGGGCTCGATCGCTTGCCGCAGCTCCACCTCCACGCCATCCACCGTCGTGCGACCGTAAAGCGGAAAGCGGAACTCGTGGTGAGGGGCAAACCATGCCGGGTCGAAGGTGAAGCCGGCTTGGCCGAGATCGAAGAGCACGTCGCGGAAGTCCTGCGCCACGAAGTGAGGCAGCAGGAACTTGTCGTGCAAGGAGGTGCCCCAGCGCACGAGCTTGCGGCGGTAAGGCTCACGCCAGAACCAGGCCACGAGCGCCCGTACGAGCAATTGCTGGGCGCAGCTCATGCGAGCATCCGGGGGCATCTCGAACGCACGCAGCTCGAGCAAGCCCTGCCGCCCGCTGGCGCTGTCGGGGCTGTAGAGCTTGTCGATGCACATCTCCGTGCGGTGGGTGTTGCCCGTAACGTCGATGAGCAGGTTCCGGAACAGGCGGTCCACCAACCACGGCGGCGGGTTCGAGGCCCAGGCATCGAGCTGGCCAAAGGCCACTTCGATCTCGTCCAGGGCGTCGTGACGAGCTTCGTCGATCCGCGGCGCCTGGCTGGTCGGCCCCACGAAGAGCCCCGAAAACAGGAAGGACAGCGAGGGGTGGTTCACCCAGTACGACAAGAGGCTGCGCAACAGATCGGGGCGCCTCAAAATGGGGCTGTCGGTGGGCGTGGCCCCTCCCAACACCAGATGGTTGCCGCCCCCCGTGCCCGTATGCCGGCCGTCCAACATGAACTTCTCGGTGCCGAGCCGCGTTTTGTGGGCCTCTTCGTAAAGGGCCAACGTGTTGTCGACGAGCGCCGGCCAGGACGCCGCGGGGTGGATGTTCACCTCCAGCACGCCGGGATCAGGCGTGACCTGAATCTTCGTCAGGCGGTGGTCGCTCGGCGGATGGTAGCCCTCGAGCCGCACCTTCACGCCGAGCGCGCGCGCCGTTTCCTCGATGTTGGTGACGAGGTCCAGGTACTCCTCGAGGCAGGTCGTGGGCGGCATGAACACGCATAGATGTCCCTGGCGTGGTTCCACACACAAGGCGGTGCGCGAGAGGTTCTCGGCCGAAGCCCCGGGCGCGGGCGGCGTGGGTGTGCCCTTGGGGCCACTCTCTGCCGTGAGCGGCCGCGCCTGCCGGACCCACTCGTCCCGCGCCGGCAGCGGCGTGCGCCGTGCGGTGGGGTCCTGCTCGTAGTGGTAGAGCATGTGGCCCGGGCTCGACCAGGGCAGCGAATCGAGCGGGAGCCGGTAGCCCATGGCGCTGTCGCCCGGGATGAGATACATGCGCTCGGCGCGCACGAACCAGCGGCCCGTCACCCAGCGAAACCGCCTGTCGGTTTCGTAAACGGCCCGCAGCGGCAAGGCGTAGCCCACCACCGTCTTGAGGCCCTGCTCGAACACGTCGTGCAGCCGCTTGCGTTCCATCGCGTCCTCGAGGCGGGACTCGAAGGGGTCGACGTTGACGGGCAGCCGGCGCTCCCGCCAGAGGTAGTACCAGGCGTCTTCATAGCCCGGGATTGCAAAGCCCTTGGCCACACCCAGCCGCTGTGCCAGCTCGTCGACGAACAGTTTGGCTTGCTCGGCGGTGGCCTTGCCCGGCGCCTGGCTCGACGAAAAGAGCTTGGGATCCGTCCACACGGGCTCGCCGTCTTTGCGGAAGTAGATCGAGTACGCCCAGCGAGGCAGCGGCTCACCCGGGTACCACTTGCCTTGACCATGGTGCAGGAACCCGCCCGGGGCGAACCTATCGAGCAGGCGGTGCGAGAGCTCGTCCGCCATGGCTTCCTTGTGAGGGCCAAGGGCGGCCATGTTCCACTCGGCGCCTTCCATGTCGTCGACCGAGACGAACGTGGGCTCACCACCCATCGTGAGGCGCACGTCACCGGCCTCGAGCACGGCATCCACCGCGTTTCCTGCCGCCACGATGGCGTGCCACTGCTCGTCGCTGTAGGGCTTCGTCGAACGGGGGCGATCCTCGATGCGCTCGACGCGCATCGTGAACTTGAAGTCCTCGTTGAGCTTGTCGTCCTCGTGCTCTCGGTCCCACCCGAAGGAGCCGAAGATGGGCGCCGCCGTGGAAGGCTCGGCCGTGCAGGCCAGGGGGATGTGCCCCTCCGCCGCCAGAAGGCCGTTCGTCGCATCAAACCCGATCCAGCCCGCGCCCGGAAGGAACACCTCCGCCCAGGCGTGCAGATCGGTGCAATCCTCGAGCACCCCCGCCGGCCCCTCCAGGGGCTTTTTGTCGGCCTTGAGTTGGATCGAGTATCCCGAAACGAACCGCGCGCCAAAGCCCACCTGGCGCAGCGCCTGAACCATCAGCCAGGCGAAGTCGCGGCACGACCCATGGCCGCGGGTCAGGGTCTCCTCCGGCGTGAACACACCGGGCTCCATGCGGATGTCGTACTTGAGCGCCGTCTGTACGGCGCGGTTGATGTCCACCAGCACATCGATGCTGCGGCGGCCCGGGCGCGCCAGGTCGGACTTCAGGTGGCCGACGAAGTCGGCGAAGCGGCCGCCCCAAGCCTTCGTCTCACGATAGGGCGCCAGCTCCTGGGCCAACGCAGGTTCGTACGTGAAGGGGTAGTACTCGGCATCTTCGTCGAGAAAGAAGTCGAAGGGGTTGATGGTGGTCATCTCAGCCACCAGGTCCACCTCCACCTTCAAGTCGCGCGCGGCCTTCGGGAACACCAAACGAGCTTGGTAGTTGCCGAAGGGGTCCTGCTGCCAGTTGACGAAGTGATCGCCCGGCGAGACTTTCAGCGAATACGCCTGAATCGGCGTGCGGCAGTGAGGGGCCGGGCGCAGCCTCACCACGTGGGGCCCGAAATACACGGGGCGGTCGTATCGATAGGTGGTTTCGTGGTGCAGGGAGACCCGTATGGACATGCGTTGGCTCGGAGCGCAGCATAGAGCCCTCTGTGTTAATGGTGCGTTTCCAAATGGGCAAATCACCGTAAAAATGCAGCCGCCAGAGGCCCGGGCCCCCCGATGGGCGCCCCCCCGGGCTAGCGCACCACCTCTTTGAGGGTGGACAGCATCTCGTGGGTCAGCACCTGAGCCGGCATGAGCTCCGTGGTCACTTCAATCCGCGTGTCCACGTCGAGCTTCTCGAGGTTCTCCTCGTACTCCCGCAGCCCGTGGTCTTCCCCCTCCTCGAGCATGGCCAAGGTGGCACGGTCCCCGAGCAAAGTGGCACCGCCCTCGAGAAAGCGCGTGAACGCCCCCCACACACCCGACGTGTCAGCCGGCTGGCCTCCGAGCTGCGCCACCATCTCCCGCAGGCGCTCGGCGCGGTCCTGATGCGAAGCACGACAGGACTCGAGCTGTCCCTTGAGTTCGTCGTCTTCCAGGCGGTCCAGCGCCTTGTCATAGGTCTCGACAGCCGCCAGCTCACCTCGCAGCAATTCGTTGAGGGCTTCAATCGTCGGCGCACCACTGTTTCGCATCGTTGCCATGGCTTTCCTTTCCGAACGCTGTACCTTCGCGCGCACTGCCAGCACGACCGGTCGATACCTTCCGCGCCTCGCGCGGTCAGCACCGTCGGAATGTTTCAAGGCCCGTGCCACGACACGATTCAGGGCAGACGTGCTTGGCGCCTGGCCTTTTCAGCGCGCGTCAGATCCCGATCCCGCCGGCGGTGACGGCGCCGTAACGACGCCGGTGACCGTGAGGCCAAGAACGTGCGCAAGGGTCGTGTAGGTACCCGCCGGACCTTCGAGTCCCCCCGCTGCTTCGGCGGGAAGCAAGGCGAGCAGGAGATACCCGAAGTCGACGCGGTACCGCTGCCGCATCAGACCAACACCCACCGATACGCCCACGCGGTCGCCATCGGGAGCCGAAGGCGCCAACGACTCCTTGCGCCCCGTGGTCTGCTCGAACGTCAGCCCCGCCCGGAGCTCGATCCCGGGACGCCACCCGGAAAAGGAAGCCCCTGCGCGCAGACTGGCGGCGTCGCGGCTGCGCCGCTCGATGATTTGGCGAGGCGTGGTGGGGCGCTCGAAGGTGACCTCGAGGCGGTCGAACACACTCCAGCGCGTGTAGTCGATCTGAAGCCCGACTTGCCAGTGGCGGGAGGGAAAGAAGGTGGCTCCAAGTGACGCCAGGTCCGGCAACGGAAGGGTCGCCCGGGCCCGTTGATCCGCGAAGGTCTCTGCCAAGCTCGCGCTGGTCACAGTGAAGTTGGCCTCGCCTTCCAGGCCCAGCCGGCTGCGGCCCCCGGTGTTGAGGCCGCGGTAGGCCGCACCCAGGTGAAGCCGGTTCGGCGCCAGCTTCCACATGACGGCGGCGTTGGCTTGCCAGTCCCAATCGCTGCCTTCGAGATCGCCCCGGCTGCCCACGGAGGCGGGCAGCCCCACCGCAAATGCCACACGGCCGTAAAGCGGCGCCACACCCACCGCGCCCGCCAGCCGATCCGAAAAGCGCCACGCAAAGTTCAGGTTCGCAGCCACAACGGCCACCCTGACGCTGATGGCCTTCTCTCGACCGGCCCACGCGCTCGGCCAGTTCACCGCGAAACCATAAGGGGCGAACACCCCGAGACCCAGCGTGGCACGCGCGCTCACCGGCAAAGACACGAAGGCGTTCGGCACCACCTGCGGGGCCAGGTCGCTCCTCACGAGGGTGCCAGAGGGCGGCGCAAAACGTGTGTTCGCGATCGCGAGTGATAACGTGGCCGAGCCAGCGGCCGCGGGGGCGAACGCCAGGCCCGCGGGGTTGAACCAATTGGCAGCGGGCTCGCTGACATTCCCCACCACGGCGGAGCCCTGGGCCAAGGCCGCTGCCGATTGGTCGTACAGCACGAACCCCGAGGCGTGGGCCACACCCAAAAGGCCGCTGCCCGCAAGGATCCGCCCGAGCGTGACCGCCCCTGACAGCAAAGCCCCGCAACGCCTCGAAGACCTGCGGGCGAAAAAGCGCAGCACGATGGGCATCCTACTCGACACCCAAGGGCTACGAACCTGTGGGCGTGAACTTCGCCCGGGCGATGGCCCGCAAGCTCGGGTGTTGTATAGTCCGCGCCCGGTGAGTTCAGTTGAACCCGTGCACGCCCCGGGGCCCGAAGACTCGGACCGTCCGAAGCCCGGCTTGGGCGTTCGCGACCTCGCCCCCCGGCTGATGGCGCTCGCGGGGCTCGCGGCCGCCTTGCTGCCCATGGCTCTACGCCGCCTGATCGACGGCGACGAAGGCTACTTGCTCATGGGCGCGCGGTTGGTCTCCGAGGGCCAGCGTCCCTACGCGGACTTCTTTTCCCCCCAAACACCCGGCGTCGCCTACGCGTTCGGCGCTTGGTTCTCCGTGTTCGGCCGCTCGTGGGGCAGCGCCCGAGTCCTTGCCGGGCTCGTGGCCGTGGCGACGGGCATGTTCTTGTTCGAGTACGTGTGGCGCGCCACGCGCAGCCGCGGATGGGCGTTCGTCAGCCTCGTGGCCTTCGTGGGCAGCGGCTACGTTTTGGGTTGGCTCACGATCGCGAAGACGTACGGCCTCACGGCGATGTTCGTCATGGCGGGCGCCGTCATGCTGATCCTCGACCGCTCACGGTGGACCTCGTTCGCGGCGGGGATGTGCTTTGCTCTGGCCACCGAGACCCGTCTTTACGCGCTCGTCGCGGTGGTTGCAGGTCTCGTTTTCCTTTGGCAGCAGCGGGCCTTCGCACCCCGGGGGCTCTGGCGCGAACTTGCGGGATACGCCTTGGGCGTGGGGGCGGGCGCGCTTTTCATTCTGCCCAGTGTCTTTGCAAGCACCGAAGCTCTGTGGTTCGGCGTCGTGGAGTATCACGGCATGCGGGAGGCGGGACAAAACGAACTCATCGGCAATTTTCGCCAAAAATGGGACATTCTGCGGGGTCTGGTGGTGCCTGAGCGCATGGAAGGCCCATCAGACATTCAGTTTTCGATCACCTTGGCGCTGGCGCTGGTGGCGCGTGCCTCGCGCAGCACCCCGAAGGGCTTTGGCGCCGCGGGGCTCGCGTGGATCTCGCTCTTTGTCGTCAGCCTTCTTCCTACGCCGAGCTATCCCCAATACTTTAGTGTGGTCGTTCCGCTGATGCTGGCCGATTCCTTCGCGGCGCTTGGCCAAAGACGGCTGCGCGCCGTGTGGGCGCCCGTCTCGATCCTGGCGTCCTTCTTCGTGGCCATGGGCGCCGCGGAGGTTGCCCGCTACACGACCACGGGCATCAACCTTCCCACGGTGTGGACACCCGACCGGGCCGAACGTTGGACCCTGAAGACGATGCGCAAGGTCGGGCGCGAGATCGACGCACAGGGGATCGACGAGGCGGCAAGCTGGTGGCCCGGCTACTTCGTCAACACCAAAACCACGATCGTGCGCGGCTTGGTCAACGACTTCGGTCTCCGGGTGGCCAACCGGGTCACGCCCGAAAAAAAGCAGCAATACCACCTGGTGAGCCACGAGGACATGGCGGGCATGATCCAAGCCCAAAAGCCCCGGCTCTTCGTGGAAGGCAACTGGGCAGCAACTCCGGTCGCCAACCTCTTGCCCGCGCATGGCTATCGCCTGTCATCAAGCCACGCGAACGTCCGACTTTGGGTGGCTCCGCCTCCCTAGACCCGGCAGGCGGCAGGCGATGGGTCAGCGAGCACCTGGCGCTGGACCTCGCCAAACCGATGCAGCACCGGATCATGCGCGAACGTGGTCGCGGTGATGCCATCAGGGCCAAACTCGTAGACGTTGTAGCGCGCCCGGGCTTCGGGCCGGCCTGCGTACGAGGCCGAGCCCAGGCCCACGACGGGAACCCGCGTGCCGCGCGGGCCTTCAACCCAGGTCAGGGCGTCGCGGTGATCGTGGCCATGCAAAACCAGCTCGGCGCCGGCACGCGATATCACCTCCAAAAAGCGGCTGCGATCCCGAAGATTCCTGCGCTCGCCGCCTCGATACACAATTGGCGGGTGATGAATCAGCACCACCCGCGTGCAGCCACGCATCTCGGGTGACACCAGGAGGGCGTCCAGCGCGCGCAGCTGCGCCTCGCCCACGCGGCCCCACGACTGCAGGGTGGGCGTGGGCTCGCAGCTGTTGACGCCCACCAGTGCCACGCGCCCCCGCAAGCGGACGAAGGGGTAGCGGGCCCCGGGCGGCCGAAGCTGGGCCTCCTGAAAGCTCCCGAAGGTGCGCTCGAACGCGCCGCTGGCAACGATGTCCCGTGAGTACAGATCGTGGTTGCCCGGAATCACCGTGACGGACTCGGGCCCCGCGCCTGTCGTTTGCAACCAAGCCAAAGCAGCGTGCCACTCTCCTGCGAGGCCCACGTTCGACAGATCCCCCGTGACCACCAGGTGATCGCACCCGCGGTGACGGAGATCCTCACCCAGACTGCGTACCAGGTTCATGTCGTGCAGCCGACGGCGGCGCAGCCATGCGTTAACGAGACCCGGCAATCGTTTGCTGAGAAGATCGCGCGGCGCGAGCCCCGTCAAGCCGCGGAAATGGGGATCTGTGACGTGTGCCAAACGAAACGTCATGACGCTTTTCCCGGGCCCAGGCGCCCTTCGGCGTCAGGGATCCTGGCCATGCACCAGGACCGACAAGTTGGGGATGTCAACGATGGTGAGAACCAAAAACAGCGCCGCAATGAAGAGCACGAACGTAGCGAAGCGCTTTTCGCGAAACAGCCTTTCGGGGGCTTGGGCCGCCGAGTTGGGCTTGAACGAGATCTGGAGATACCAGGCGAAGAGAAATGCCAAAAACGGGAGCAGGATGATGTACTCGATGCGGTACTTCACCAGAAAAACACCTGTGAAGAAGGACGCCGAGCAGCCGTAGAACATGATCGAGATGAGCAGCCGATCCAGGGTGTAGTACCGAAACGAACGGCGGTAGAGCGCAGCGACGGCCGCCCCGATCTCGCGAAACTCGGCATACCTCTTGGTCGCCATCAGAAAGGCGCCACCCATCCAGTACCCGAGCAGCAAGCTCGACGGGGGGCTCGAGGCGCTCGTCAGAGCAAACCAACCCATCAGGAGCCGGATCGGGTTGTTCACCGATTCGGAGAGCACGTCCACGTAGGCGCGATCCTTCGTGCGGAAGGGGCGCACGTTATAGAGCACACCCATCACCGCCAACCAAAGGGCGGTCAGGAAAAACGGCACCCCCAGCACCCACGCCAGCCCGAGCCCCACAACCAGCAGCATCACGTACTCGAGGTAGACGTAGGGGGCCCGAAGCCCGCCCGTCAGCGACGGGCGGTGTTTTTTCACGGGGTGGTGGCGGTCGAAGGCGGCATCGAGCCACTCGTTGATCACATAGTTCGCGGACGCCACCAGGCAGGCGACGAGCAGGGCCGTGCCCACCCGGGGCAGCGCCTCGGTCCAGGGCGGCCGGGCCAACAAGCCGGCGAAGACGACCCCTGGCAGAACGAAGATGTTCTTGATCCAGTGGTCGGGCCGCGCGATCGCCAGGTAGCTACGAAGCCGCATGGCCCTGCTTTTTCGCCACCACGAACCACGAATCGCGCAGGTTCAGCGGCACGACCACGCGCTCGAGCCAAGGCCCTGCGAGGCGGGCCAAAGGCCGTACGGGCGGCAGGTAACGCCCCACCCGCTGGGCCAGGTAGCTGGCTGGAAAATACCAGCTTGGGCGCTGGAACGACAGCGGCGAAAGGCCGGCACTGCCGAGAGCGCGCGTGAGGGTCTGGCGGTTGAAGTATCCGATGTGGGCGACGCGGTAGTGCCACCAGCGAGGCCCCAATGCTTTGGCGGCAAGCGAGCTCACGTCGGGCGTGACCACCACCACGATGCCCCCGAGCGCCAGGCAGGCGACGGCCTGTGCCAGGAGCGCGCGGGGATTCGGGACGTGTTCGATGACATCCACGAGCGCGACCACGTCGAAGCCGCCCGTCACAGAGGGATGAGGCAACGTTCCCAGGTGCACGGGAAGCCCGCGGGCGCGGGCCTGCTCCTGAAACCAACGCGAGGGTTCGATGCCTTCGGCCTCGAAGCCCAGGCGCCTCGCCTCTTCCACCAAGATGCCGCTTCCCGCGCCGACGTCGAGCAAACGCCCGGACGTTTTCCAGGGCGCAAGCTCCTGCAGCAGGCGCCGGGCTTGCAGCGCGCGGCTGTCCCGCCCCGCCTCGTAATCGGTATCCACGAGCTCTTGGTAGTGCGGGAGCACGTCGCCCAGGCTCGGGCACTGCAGAAAACCGCAGGACTGGCACGCATAGATCGCGCCCACCCGTCCGTAGTGATCGTCGGTGACTGCAAAAGATCGGCTGTCGAGCTCGTCGACGCGCACTTCGGAGGCGCGGCGCAAAATCAAGTCGTGGGAATCACAGATCCAGCAGTCCATGAGCGGTTCGCGGAACGTAGCACCCAGGCGCTTTGGGTGGCAATGCGGGCGCTGGCCGCAGTGGGCAGCGCCCTAGGGTTCCCACTGGCCCATCACGAAGCTGAAGGCTTGCTCCGCGTAGGCCCCGCTGCCGGGAAACAATGCATAGGCCCCCACGACGGCCACGCCCAAGACGTAGGCCATTGCGATCCCCTTGCGCCCGTCGACGCGTGGGAACGCCCAGGCCAGCGCCACGAGCGCACATGCGTAGAGCGGGACCACGGCGGCAACGCCTGGCAGCCCCATGAGGTGCCCCAGCGAATGAACGCTGCGGCCGCTCTGCAACAGCCGAAAGCTCAACTCATAGAGCGGATTTTGCAGCCGATCCGGCCAGTGGGGGTAGGTGAGCACGGCGGTCGCGTAGATGATGACGCTGGCCACCACCGCCCCCAGAGCGGCCACCCGCGCAGCCACGTGTTTGAAGACGAAGGCAAAGCCGGCACAGGAAAGCCACGCGGCAAAGGGCAACGACACCGTGAGATAGCGCGGCCCCACGGTCCACCCGGCCCTCGCCATGAAGGGGTCGAGCGCGCTCAAGAAAAGCAGGTAGCTCACGAACACGGCGAGACACAAGAGCGCCTCTGCGCCCGCACGCCTCCGCCACGCGGCGTCCTTGAAAATCGCGAACGCTCCGACAAACGCGAGCAAAAGCCACGGAGACAAAACGAACAGGCCGTTCGAGGGCAAAAACGTGGTGCTGAGGGCGGAAGGCGCGCTCAGGCCCACGATACCCATGAAGCCCTTGCGGGTCACTTCGTCCACCGAGTAGTGGTACCCCGTGCGCAAGGGGCTGCCGAAGCACACGTAGTGGTAAAGGCCCAAGAGGACGACCACAGGGGCCGCGCCCAGGATCGCGTACCCCCCGTTGCGCACGCGCTCCCGGCCCACGATCAACACGTACAGGCCCACGAGCGCCGCCACCACGGCCGATTGATAATCCATCATCACGGCGGCCGCCGCGAAGAGCCCCACGCCGGCCGCGCCGAGCTTCGGCCGGCGCAAACGCTGGCGGCAGAGCGGCACCGCCACCAAGAAGGCAGCCCCGGCGCATACGGCCGCCAGCTGATGTGACATGAACAGGATCGCGTACACCCAGGCGGGCGAACCCAATGCATAAGCCACGAGAGCCGTGCGCCTCGCGCGCAAGTCGTCCGTGAAGTGCCCCGTCATGCGGTAAAAAAACGGCAAAAACAAAAGCGCCGGTAAGGTCACCGCAAACACGCGAAACGCCCAGGTGAAATCTCGCAGGGTGCGCGCGCCCAGGGCTTTCGCCGCCGAATACACCGGAATCGCCACGAAAGAAGGCCCCGGCGCTTTGTTCGGGTACTGGTGGCCGTCGGGTCCGAAGGAGGTGTCGAACTGCGAGCTCATGTCGGCACGCCGCTCATCGAGCCACAGCCTTCCTTTGTCGACAAACTCCTGCGTTTGCAGGATGCGGGGCATCTCGTTGGCGCTGCGCAACTTTTCGAAGTAGGGAAACGCGTAGAGATAGCTCACGGCCACCAGCACGAAGGCCGGCCACGCCCGCCAAACGGGCACATTTTGGGGCGCTGAGGGGGAAGGAGCGGACACCGCGGCTAGGTTTACCCCAACTGTCCCAAGAGCGGCGATCCAAACGTCGAAACGCCTGTTTCCCTGACGAATCCCAAAGCCGACGAGGTTGCCGCGAAGCGCCGCCCCGGGTCACTGACGAAGTACAGGCGGTCATCCCAGTTGCAAGTTGCGCCGGGTCCTGGAACTCTGCGGACATGCAACTTCAGGATACGCGGTCCCAACGCCTGGTCTCAGCCACCGCGCGAACACGCCCATGCCCACGCGTGGTCCGCGCGCCGTTTTCCTTACCCACTTTTTGGGTGGCGTTCGTGTGGCTGGCCCTGAGCCTGCCTGGATGTGCCCGCACGAGCAACGCCCACACCCGCAAGGTCGACGGGCTCAACCGCGAAGCCCTGGCAGCGCTGCAGGCCGGCAACCCCAAGCAAGCGCAGAAGAAGCTGCAGTCGGCGCTTTCCCTCGCGAAAAAGGAAAACCTGGGCGATCACCCGTCGGTGGCCGAGACGCACATGAACCTCGGGGTGGTGTACGCAGCGGGCCTGGACCAGCAAAGCCGTGCGGTCCGCGAGATGACGAAAGCGCTCGAGCTTCACCCCGAAAGCGCGCCCAACCGCGGTGTGCAGGATGGCAAGATCGACAAAGCCTTCGACCTGGCGAAAAAGCGGGCGAAACCCCGCAAGAGCAAGTCCGAGAAGAAGGCACCTGCGGCCGCACCCGCACCCGCCGAAGGGTCGGCAGCCACGGAGCCGACGAAATCATCGGATGCGGCGGGCGCGCAGCCCCTCCCGATGGCCCCGGAGCCTGCGCCCGTGAGTGATTTAGAGGCGCGGTTGCCGGATCCCATGCCGGAACCGGTCTTCTGCCACGTGCCCGCCAAGATCCCCCCGGGACAGGACGTGACTCTGTGGTGCGGCGTCGACAAGAACCTGCGCGCCCGCAACGCCACCCTCTACGCACGACCGGCCGACCAGATCGAGTTCACGTCCATCGAGATGAAGCGCTCGGACGGAGGCTGGTGGGTGGGCACCGTTCCTGCCCCGCTCGTACACGGAAATATGTTGCAGTTCTACGTGCAGGCTGAAAAGTCGAACGGCGAGGCTCTCGCGGCCAACGGCAACGTGGGCAGCCCCAACTTCGTAATCATCAGAGACGGGGCCCGTCCTGCCCCCAAGGTGCTGACCCAACAGGTGCTCGAGGGCGAAGACGAGCCCCCGCTCGTCGAAGCCGGCCCCGAGGCGGCCCCGATCGAAAAGGCGTCCTCCTTCGACTGGAGCCGTTTGTTCGTGGCGCTCTCGGTGGGCACGGGGTGGGGCTGGCACGCCAGCGGCCCCCTCGAGTTTCGGCAGGACCTGCAGGTCGACGCAGGCACGGCCTCGGCCGGCCTGGGCCACGTGCTTCCCGAGGTGGGGTATCGCCTCAACGAACGCTGGGCCTTCAGCCTCCAAACAAGGCACCAACTGCTTCCCAACGAAGGCACCACGGGAGGACGCACGGGGCGCCCAGCTCAGGCCGCAAACGCGGCTTTGTTGCGGGCCCTCTACAGCCGCCCGCTGAGCGCGCGCTTTCAGCTCCAGGGCTCAGCGAGCCTCGGCGCCGGCGAGGGGTTCCGCATGGTGTTGGATCCTTTGCCAGCCAGAGGCCGCTCGGGCACGGACACCGTGCGCGGAGGTCCGGTGCTGGCGGGGGGCGGGGGTGGGCGGTCTCTTTGCCCTTTCGCCGAGCTTCGGGCTCGTGGGTGAGCTGCGGACCCTGTTCGGCTTCCCCGACACCGCGGCCATCGCCGAGCTCAACCTGGGCGTGCGCTACGACTTTAGGTGATCCGTGGCTTCAGGAGGGAGCGGGAGCCGCGAGCGCCCGCTCCAGGAAGTCCACGATGGTGGCTGCCGCCTCCGGGCGCGCCAGACCGCGCATGGCCACGGCCATGGACTCGAGGCGTGAGCCATCGGCCAAGAGCGCGGCCAGCGTGTCGGCAAGGCGCACCGGTGTGGTCTCGGCCTGCGGGAGCACCACGGCCGCTCCCACCTGCGCAAACGCCTCGGCGTTCCGGGTCTGGTGGTCATCCGCCGCCGTTGGCAACGGCACCAACAGCGCGGGCCGCCCGCAGATGGCGAGCTCGGCCAGGGTCAGCGCCCCGGCCCGCCCGATGACCAGCGTGGCCGCCCCGTAGGCCGAAACCATGTCGTCGATGAAGGGCCGCACCGTCACCTGCGCCGAGAGCCCCGCGGCCCGGTAGCCCGCTTCGATGCGCTCGGCATCAGCGCGGCCCGTCTGGTGGACCACGGTGACGGCCAGCCCGCGCGCCACGAGCAGCGGCAGCGCCCCCAGCATCAGGTCGTTGACAGCCCGCGCGCCCTGGCTGCCCCCCACCACGAGAAGCCGGACCTCGCTTACCCCCGGGGGAGGGGCGGCGCCTCGCGCGGCCTCAACGAAGACCCTACGCACGGGGTTCCCGGTGTCCTGGGTGCGCCCCACGGCGAAGGCCGAAGCCGCCTCGGGAAAGCCCAGGAACACACGGCGCGCAAAGCGGCCGAGCACCTTGTTCGTGAACCCGGGAACGCTGTTTTGCTCCTGAAGCGCCGTGCGCCGGGCCGTCAGCGCCGCCATCAGCACCAGGGGCCCCGAAGCGTAGCCTCCCACGCCCAGCACCCAGTCGGGGCGGAAGCGCCGCAAGATGCCCAGCGACTGCAAA
This sequence comes from Myxococcales bacterium, assembly GCA_022184915.1. Lineage (NCBI taxonomy): Bacteria > Pseudomonadati > Myxococcota > Myxococcia > Myxococcales > Myxococcales bacterium. The sequence goes on from JAGTJU010000003.1 coordinate 373,700, forward strand.
AAGGCCTTCGGCAAGCGGAAGAGCCCCCGCAGCGTGCCTGCCAGGCCCATGCGCTTGAGCCCGCTCACCTGCAGGAGTTCGAGCGGGTACCCGGCGGCGGGAACGACCTTGGCCTCGAGACCGCGGGACGTGCCCACGAACAGCACCTCTCCGCCCCGCCTCTGCACCTCTTCGGCCACGGCGAGCCCCGGGTAAAGATGCCCCCCGGTGCCGCCACCGGCCACGATGAGCTTCATGCGTGGGCCTCGGGCTCCGAGGTGGGGGCGGGCACGCGGCGACGCCGGCCCGTCTCCACCACCACTTTGACCCCCTTGTCGGAGCGCTTGTTGCCGCTTGCGCCCCAGGGCCACAGCGCCACGTTCCAGCCCACCCACAGCTTTTCGCCTCGCCGCGGCTCCGGGTTGCGCGCCGACACGTTGCCCAGCACCCCTGCGGCAAACAAGCTCACGATCATCGACGAGCCCCCGTAGCTGACGAAGGGAAGCGTCAGCCCCTTGGTGGGCACGAGCCCCATCACCACAGCCATGTTGATGAGCGCCTGCATGCCAAAAACAGCCGTCAGGCCGAACGCCAGATAGGCCCCGAAGGCGTCGCGGGCGCGCGCCGCGGCCAGCAAACCGCGCCAGATCAGCAGGCCAAAAAGCGCCGCCACACCCACGACCCCCACGAAGCCCAACTCTTCGCCCACCACCGCCAAGATGAAGTCGGTGTGCGCTTCGGGCAAAAAGAAAAGCTTTTGCCGACCGGCGCCAAGGCCCTGGCCGAACAGCCCGCCCGAGCCGATGCTGATGAGCGACTCGACCGTCTGATAGCCCGCGTCCCGTCGGTGCGCCCAGGGATCCAAAAAGGCCAGCATGCGCCGCATCCGCCAGGGCGTTCCCACGATGAGCCGCCACGCCACGGGCGCCGCCAACAGCAACGACAAGATAATGTAGCTCGTCCGCGTGCCCGCCACGAAGAGCATGGCCAACGCCACAAAGCCGAAGATCGCCGCCGTTCCCAGATCGGGTTGTTTGAGCAGCAGCAACACCAAGATGCCCGTCACGATGAGCGGGGGCAAAAAGCCCACCCAGAGCTGCTTCACCTTTTCGGCTTTGCGCGCCAGCAGCGCCGCCAGATAAACGACCAGCGCAAATTTGGCCACCTCGGACGGCTGAAACGACAAGGGCCCGAGACGAAACCACCGCACCGCACCGCCCGCCCGCGACCCCACCACCAGCACGCTCACCAACAAAACCACGCTCCCAAAAAGCATGGGATAGGTGAGCCGGCGGTACAGGCTGTAGTCGGTCCGCAGCGCGAAGGCAAACGCCATCAAGCCCAGCAGCGCATAGAGTGATTCGCGCTTGAGGAAGAACGTCCAGTCACCATAGCGGCGGGCCGCAAACATCGCGCCCGCCGAAAACACCATGACCACGCCCAGGGCGGTGAGACACAGCACGGCGCCGCAGAGGATCCGATCGGGCCCCCGCGACACCGCAGCAGCCTTCAGCCACTCGGCCCACGGCGCATGCCCCTTGCGTGGCCACAGCCACCCAAGACCCCGCGCCCGCGGGCGCGCCACCGCCACGGGTCCCGATCCGAGGCCTGGGCGTACCGTCTGCGTGCGGCTCATGCCCCGTCCCCCCTCACGCCTTTTCCGGAGGCACCACCCGGTGCGGCTCGCTCCCCGCGTCCTCGGCCTCGCGCTCCAGCTTTCGGATGGCCGCCGCGAAGCGCTCGCCCCGTTCGGCGTAGTCACGGAACATGTCGAAGCTCGAACAGGCGGGGCTGAGCACCACCGCGTCTCCCGCCGCAGCCAGGGCGGCGGCTTTCCGAACCGCGTCTTCCATGCTGTGGGCGTGCTCCACGTGCATCACGCCTTGCATGGCCTCGGCGATCCGCCCCGCGGCCTCACCCAGCACCACCACGGCCCGCCCCACGCGGCCCATCGTCTCGGCCAGGGGCGCGTAGCTGCCCCCTTTGTCACGGCCTCCGGCGATCAGAACCACCGGTCTTGGAAAGCCCGTCAAGGCGGCAACGGCCGCGCCCACGTTGGTGCCCTTCGAGTCGTCGAAGTACTGCACGCCATCCACCTGGCCCACCATCTCCATGCGGTGAGGCAGCGGACGAAAGCCCACGAGCCCCCGATGCACTTCGGCCGGCAACGCCCCGGCCAACCGCGCGGCCAGCAGCGCGGCCAGCGCGTTTTCCTGGTTGTGGCGCCCCACCAAACGGGGGTTGTCGGCGGGGTAGCGCTCGATTTGCCCCCCCGGGATACGAATGCACAGGCTGTCGCCTTGTAGCCAGCCGCCCTCGGTCAGGGCCTGACGTGTGGAAAACGCGATCCAGTGGGCCCGCACGTGGCGGGCCACCTCGGCCACGAGCCCATCGTCGAGGTTCATCACCGCGAAGTCGCTTTCCTGCTGGGCCGCGAAGAGCCGCGCCTTCGCCGCCACATAGCCGTCGACCTGGCCGCCGTAGCGGTCCAGGTGGTCGGGCGTGATGTTCAAAAGCACGCCCACCTGCGGGCGAAACGTCTCGAAGGTCTCTGCCTGAAAGGACGAAACTTCCAGCACACACAACCCCCCGAGATCCGTGGCCGGCGTGCCCACCGCTTCGGCCAAGGGCGTCCCCAGGTTTCCACCCACGAACGTGGGGCGCCCCGTGCCCTTGAGCATGGCGCCGCACAGGGTGGTGGTGGTGGATTTGCCGTTCGTGCCGGTGATGGCCACCAGGGTGGCCTTCGTGAACCGCGCCGCCAGCTCGAGCTCACCCGTTACCGGCACACCCGCGGCCCGCGCCACCTGAAGCTCGGGACCTTCCGGAACGCCGGGAGACAGCACGATGAGTTCGGCATGCCGAAAGCTCTCGGCCCGATGTCCGCCCAGCTCCTCCACAACTCCGCCCGGCAGCGTGGCGAGCGCGCCCGCCAGCGCCGCCGCCGGCTGCTTGTCGGTCACCGTGACCCGCGCGCCGCGCGCCGCGCACAGCCGCGCCGCCGCCTGGCCCGAGCGGCCCAGGCCCACGACGAGCACCCGTTTTCCTTGGAGTTCAGGAGCGGTCATCACGGAATTCCTGCAGCCACGGTGCACCCGTTTGGCGCCGCGGTCCAAAAAAACCACAGCGCCACCCGCATGCCGCGGGGCACGCCCCGCTCAGCGCACCTTCAGGGTCACGATCAACCCCAGCGTGGCGCAGATGAACGAAACGATCCAAAAACGAACGACGATGCGCGACTCGGGCCATCCCAGTTTCTCGAAGTGGTGGTGAATGGGTGCCATCAGGAACACCCGGCGCTTGGTGCGCTTGTAATACCCCACCTGGATGATGTCGCTCACCGCTTCCGCCACGAACACGCCGCCAATCACCGGCAACGACATCTCCGTCTTCGTGGCCAGCGCCACGAACCCCAGCGCGCCGCCCAGCGCCAGCGCGCCCACGTCGCCCATGAACACCTGCGCGGGGTGCGTGTTGTACCACAGAAAACCGATGCCGGCCCCGCCGATGGCGCCGCAGAAGATGGCCAGCTCCCCCGCGCCCTGCACGTGCGCCAGACCCAGGTAGCTTGCGATGTTGAAGTCGCGCAGCACGGTGCCCGCTGCGTAGCACAGGAACATGAACGTGAACGAGCAGATGATGACGGGGCCTATCGCCAGCCCATCGAGTCCGTCGGTGAGGTTGACCGCATTCGACGTGCCCACCACCACCACGAGCCCGAACAGCACGTAGACGGCGAGCGGCAACTCGGGCGAAAAGCGCTCGATCGCCACCAGCGGCAACACCAGCTGCAAGCGCACGTGCGGCTCGAGTGCGTTGCCCGCCAGAAGCCACGTCACGGCCACACCGCCGATCAGCACCTGGAACAGAATCTTGATCTTGCCTGGCACCCCCCGCTTGTTCTTGTGAACGAGCTTGATGTAGTCGTCGACGAAGCCCAGGATGCCGTAGCCCACGGTCACGAGAAGCGCGAGCCACACGAGCTCGCTCGACAGATCGCACCACAGCAAGGTGCCGAACGCCAGCGCAAGGATGATGACCGAGCCCCCCATGGTGGGCGTGCCCTTTTTGCTTGCGTGAGACGCGGGGCCATCGCTCCGAATCACCTCCCCGATCTGGCGCTCCCGGGCGCGCTTGATGAACCAGGGGGCCACCACGAAGGTGATCACCAGCGACGTGAGCGTGGCCAAGCCCACGCGTGTGGACACGTAGCGAAACACGTTGAGGAAGCGAAAGTCCTCGCGCAGCAGTTGAAAGAGGTGAAACAGCATCTGGAGTAAACTTCCGGGGACGCGCCCCGGCCTAAAGAGACTTTCCGAGCGCGTCGGGCGCGCCGCCTTCGATGACCTCGTCGGCCCACAGCGTCTGCAAAGCCGCCACCGCACGTTCGAGCCGTGCCCCCCGCGACCCCTTCACCAAAATCCAGTCGCCCGGCCGGGTCCAGCCCGCCACGTGGCGCGCGGCCTCGGCGGGATCATCGCCCTCGAAGGTCCATGCAAGGCCAGCCCGCCGGGCCCCGGCGGCAACGTGTCGCCCGAGCCGCCCCACGCCTGCCAGACCCACCACACCGGCGGCGGCGGCCTCTGCACCCAGCGCTTCATGCAGCGCCACCTCGGCCTCACCCAGCTCCAGCATGTCCCCAATGAGGGCAAACGCACGGCCCGTGCCCCGCGCGCCCGCCACGGCCGTCGACACCGCGGCGCTCATCGACGAGGGGTTCGCGTTGTAGCAGTCGTCCAGGACCACGCGATCGGCAAGCGCCAGCGGCCGCGACCTGTGCGCGGGCAGCTCCACCTGCTCGAGCCCCGCCGCCGCCACCTGAGGGGGCACGCCCAGCACGGCCGCCACCAAGAGGGCAATGCCCCCGTTGACGGCATTGTGAAGCCCCGCGAGGGGCAGATTCACCAGGACTGGCTCGTCGCCCACCGCGTAGCGCACCACGGACCCGGCAGCGCCTGCCGGCACGAAATCCAGGAGCGCCACGCCGAGGCCCGGCGCTCCCCCCACCTGCGTGCCAAAGCGGAGACGACGCGCCTGCGGAAGGAACTGCACCGAAGGCATCAGCAGGGGCTCACCGGCCGGGATAAGACCCACGCCGTCCGGCGTGAGCCCCTCGAAGATCTCTCCCTTGGCGGCTCCGATGGCCGCGAGCGACCCGAGCCGCCCCAGGTGGGCCGCGCCCACGTTGGTGACCACGGCCACGTGGGGACGGGCCAGGTGGGTGAGATAGGAAATCTCCCCGCGGGCCCGCATCGCCATCTCGAGCACCCAGACCTTCTCCCTGCCCTGCGCGCCCAGCACGGTGAGGGGCAGCCCGATGTCCGTGTTGTAGTTGCCAGGCGTCTTGAGAACCTCGCCCAAAGAGCTCACGGCGGCCGCGATCAGCTCTTTCGTGGTGGTCTTTCCGTTCGAGCCCGTGACGGCCACCACGCGTCCCGAAAACGCCGCGCGCACCGCCTCGGCCAGCCGGCCGAGCGCCGTCAGCGGATCGTCCACCGCCAGCACGGGGGTGGCGCCGACCCCCTTGGGAAGACCCCGTCCACCGGGAACGATCACCACGCTCGCCCCCGCCGCGGCCGCGGGCCCGCAGTAATTGAAGCCGTCCACCCTCTCGCCCCGCAGCGCCACGAACGCCATGCCGCTCGTCACGCCGCGGCTGTCCGTGGTGGCCCCCCGGAACACGGCCTCGCCCGACGGGGGGCCGAGCCAAACGCCTTGGGTCACCTCTGCCAGCCAGGCGAGGTCGCGCGCCTCGGCCGTCACGATGGGACTCCTGGCGCGGGTCGAGACAAAAACGCCGCCGTGGCCTCCGCGCGGTCGTCGAAGGGCAGCTTCTGGGTGCCCACGATCTGATAATCCTCGTGACCCTTGCCTGCGATGAGCAGCGTGTCGCCCGCGCGGGCGGCCTGGACCGCCAGGCCGATGGCCGCGCGTCGATCGGGGGCCACACAAAAACCCGTCGCGCCCGCCCGTACGTCATCGGGCCTGCGCTCCGGCACCTTTGCTTGCAACACCCCGTCCACGATCATCTCGAGGATGCGCATGGGGTCTTCGGTGCGCGGGTTGTCCGAGGTCACGATCGCCACGTCGGCCAGGCGCGCTGCGCTTTCGCCCATGAGCGGACGCTTGCCCGGGTCGCGATCGCCGCCACACCCAAACACCACCAGCAAACGCCCTCGCGTGAGCGGGCGCAACACCGACAAGGCCCGCTCGAGCGCGTCCGGGGTGTGCGCATAATCGACCACGCACAAAACACCGGCCGTGTTCTCGACCACCTCGAGGCGCCCCGGTACGCCGGGCAAGGCCGCCACGCCGGCGGCGAGGGCGTCGAGCGGCACGTCCGCCGCAAAGGCCATGCCGGCCGCCAACACCACGTTGGCCAGGTTGTAGTCCCCGACCAGCCGCGCGCGCAGCTCGACTCTGCCCAAGGGCGTGTGAAGCTCGGCGCTGAGCCCCCCGCCATCGAGACGCCGCGGGCCCACCCACAGATCTGCCCCGGCGGGCTTCGGGTCCGTACCCAAGGTCAGCACGCGCCCCCGTATCCGCCTGGCCATGCGCTGCCCGTCGTCCCGGTCGGCGAACACCACCCCCACCCCCTCGTCACCCAGCAGGTCCTCGAAGAGGCGCGCCTTTGCGTCGAAGTAAGCCTCCATCGTGCCGTGATAATCCAGGTGATCTTGCGTCACGTTCGTGAGCGCCCCCACGGCGAAGGTGCAGCCGGCCAGGCGGTGCTGGTGAAGCGCGATCGAAGACGCCTCCATCACCACGTCGGTACAGCCCGCCTCGGCCATGCGTGCCAGCGAGGCGTGCAGGAGCAGTGCGCCCGGGGTGGTGAGCGGCGCAGGCTCCGTGTGTCCTGCATACCGATACGCCACGGTTCCCAAAACCCCTGGCACCCGCCCCGCGGCCTTCAAGATGGATTCCACGACGTAGGTCGTGGTGGTCTTTCCGTTGGTCCCCGTGACCGCCAGCAGGCGTAACCGCTCCGCCGCGCCGTAACGACGGGCCGCGAGGTGCCCCAGCGCTTCCCGTGCCGAGGGCACGTGCACGAACACCGCCCCCGCAGCTGCGGCCGCCGCCTCCCCCGCGTCGCGCGCGGCCCCAGTGGCGTCCGACACGATGACCTTCGCCCCGCGCGCCAGCGCGTCGGCCACGAACTTGCGCCCATCCTCACGGGTGCCAGGCACCGCCACGAAGACGTCCCCGGGCTGCACGAGGCGCGAATCGTCCCGCACCTCGCCCACCAAGAGCTCGGGCACGCGCGTGGTCGCAAGACCCTTCAGGAGGGGCGCAAGGGGCCGCAGGGGCGTGTCGTCCACGTCTAGCCTCCTCCGGGGCGAAAGGACACGCGCAAGGTCGTGCCGCGCGGCACCTGCCGCAGGGGCGTGATGGTTTGCTCGAAGGCCACGCCCGAGCCCGAGGGCAGGAGCTCGAGCCCCAGGCTTTCGGCATGCGCCAAGGCCTGAGCCAAACTTTGTCCGGTGAAGTTCGGAACCGAAACCATCACGTCTTGTTCCTCTTCGGGGCGCTCGGGATCGAGCGGGAAAAATTCTTCGTCCGACAGCACGTAGGCATCGCTGCCGAAGCCCTCTTCAACAGTGGGTTCGTCAGCCACTGCCACGAGCGCCGGCGCCGGCATGTGTTCCACTTCTTCGGGATGGCTGGGCGGCACGTTCAGGTACTTGAGTGCGGCTTCCGCGATCTCGCGAAACACCGGCGCCGCTACCTTACCACCGAGATGCGTGGGATGGGGCTCATCGACAAACACGGAGATCACCAACTTCGGTTCGTCGACGGGTACGATGCCCACGAAAGAAGCCAACCACTTGTCGGGGTCGTACCGTCCGTTCGAGACCTTCTGAGCGGTCCCCGTTTTGCCCGCCACCCGGTACCCGGGCACAGCCGCCAACCGCGCTGTACCGAGAGGCGTGGGCACGCCCGCCATGATCTCCAAGAGCTGCTTCGCCGCCTCCGCCGAGACCACACGCCTCGTCGCAGGCGGTGGCCCGAGCGGCACCGCACGCCCCTCCGAGTCCACCACCCGCAAGCCCAGCCGCGGGGCCCTCCAGACCCCACCGGCGGCCACCGCGGCGAACCCGGCCGTGATCTGAAGCGGCGTGGCCGTGAGCCCCTGTCCAAACGCCACGTTGGCGAAGCCAATCTCGCCCCACCGCTCGACCGGCCTCACGATGCCCTGGCGCTCACCGGGCAAGCCGATCCCCGAACGCTGGCCGAAGCCAAACCCGCGGAGCACCTCGCTCAGGCGCTCTTTGCCGATCCGCCGCGCGATCTTCACCGTGCCGATGTTGCTCGACTGCTGGTACACCTCGGACGCGGGCACCACGCTCAAGGGGTGCGTGTCCCGGATGGTGTACTTGCCCACTTTCATGCGGCCGTTCTCACAATCGAAGAGCTCGTCGGGGCGGATCTTCCGGGCGTCGAGCGCCGCGGCGAACGTGAAGGTCTTCATCGTCGAGCCCGGCTCGAACGCATCCGTGATGACGCGGTTGCGGGCCCCTCTTTCCGAAGCGCCGGCCGGGTTGTTCGGGTCGAAGGTGGGCAGCGACGCGAGCGCCAAGATCTCCCCCGTGGGCACGTCCATCACCACGGCCATCGCCGCCCGCGCCGCGTGCACCTCCACCGCCTTGCCGAGCGCCGTCTCCGTCACCAGCGTGAGATAGGCATCCAAGCTCAGCACCACGTCCTGCCCCACCACCTCCGAGGTATCGAGGGCGCCATCCACCAGGAGCTCGCGCCCGAGCGCGTCCTTGACGCCCTGAAACGTCGCGGCCTTGCCCCGCAAGTAGGTTTCGTACGCGAGCTCCACGCCCTCGAGCCCCCGCCCGTCGGAGCCCGCGTGGCCGATCACCGTCGCACCCAGGCTGCGCAAAGGGTAAAAGCGCCGCGGCTCCGGCCGAAAGTCCACCCCCGGCAGCTGGAGGGCGCGCACGGCGGCCGCTTCTTCGGGCGTGACCCGGCGCTTGAGCCACGTGAAGTAGCGGCGCGAGGCCAGCTTCTTGCGCACCTCCCGCGCGTCGAGCTGCAGAGCCGTCGCGAGGCGTGCGGCGGCACCCTTGCTGTGCGCGAGCACCCGCGGGTTGCCGAACACCGATTCCACCCGCGCCGTGGCGGCCAGCTCTTTGCCGTTGCGGTCCAGGATGCGACCCCGCGCCGGCGGGATTTGGATCGCCTTGAGATAGTTCCGATCCGCGAACTCTTTCAGCTTGTCCGATTGCTCGAGCTGAAGGCTCCACGCCCGGCGCACCACCCACACGCCCATCACCGCAAAGAGCAGCCCGAAAAGCGCGATCCGCGCGCGGGTCCAGCGGCCGAGCATCAGAGGTTCTCCTCCGGCGATTCGTCCTGGGGGGCGGCAGGGGGCGGCTGCGTCTCGGGCGTTGCGGTGGTCGTCGCGTCCACCCTACGCGCCGCCAAGCGTGCCCGCAGCTCCCTCGCCGGAATGATGTCCGCCGCGGACGGCGTGCCCATACCCAACTTCTCGCGGGCCACCTCCATGACCCGCGTGGGATCTTTGAGCACGCCGATCTCCAGCACCAAGTTGCGGCGCCGTTCCTCGAGCTCCGCGCGCTCCCGGCGTGCCTCGCCCAACGCCAGCGCCACTTCCAGGTGCTTGATGTGCACCGCCACATGCCCCAGCGCCCCCAGCGTCAGCCCCAGCAGCACCAGGAAGGCCACGCCGGTCCCGGGCCGGCGCCGGCGGGCATCGGCTTCACTCACCGGCGCACGCAAGAGCGTCGACCCGGGCTTCTGCCGCCCGCCCGTGGGCTCAGGCCGCGGCGGCACCGTGCGCTCAGGCCGCGGCGGTACCGTACGCTCGGGCCGCGGCGGTACCGTGCGCTCAGGCCTCCCGCTCACGCCGTCACCCTCTCGGCCGCCCGCAGCTTGGCCGAACGCGAGCGCGGGTTGGCCAGGCGCTCCTCCTCCTCGGCCACCACCACCTTCTTGGTCAAGATACGTAAAGCCGGCTCCTCGGCCGCCCGCACGGTGGCATCCGCCAGCGCCTTGAAGCGCCGCTTGACCATCCGGTCTTCGAGCGAATGAAAGGTGATCACCACCAGCCGCCCCCCCTCAGCGAGCCGCGGCGGCGCCCCCCGCAAAAAGTTTTCCAGCTGCCCCAGCTCGTCGTTGACGGCCATGCGCAGCGCCTGAAAAGTCCGGGTGGCCGGGTCCTTGTGGTGTTCCCGCCGGGGCATGCCCCGCGCCACCGCCGCCGCCAGCGCCACGGTACCTGAAAGTTCCCCCGCGTCCTGCGCCCGCAAGATCGAGCGCGCCACCCCGCGGGCGTAGCGCTCTTCCCCCAAATCCCGAATCAAGGTGGCCAGCGCGTCCTCATCGAGACGGGCCAGCAAATCGGCCGCCGATTCACCCCGCGTGGGATCCATCCGCATGTCGAGCGGCCCCTCGCGCCGAAAGGAAAACCCCCGGTGTGCTTCGTCGAGCTGTACCGACGAGACCCCCAGATCCGCCAAACAGCCGTCGAGCTGCGTCACACCCAGCCCCGCCAGCGCCTGCGGCAGATCCGAAAACGGCGCATGCACGAAAGACACCCGATCGCCGAACGGGGCCAGCCGCTCCCGGGCATGGGCCAACGCCGCCGGGTCCCGGTCGAGCCCGATGAGGCGACCGTCGGGCGCGCTGCGGGCCAGGATCTGCTCGGCGTGCCCCCCGAACCCCACCGTGGCGTCGCAATAAACCCCCCCCGGACGAGGCGCAAGCCAATGCATCACCTCCGCCAAGAGGACGGGGGTGTGCCTAACCTGCTGCGTCATATCGGAGCCTGGAGCCGCCATGGAGGGGCGAAAATTCAGAAACGACGTGGAATAACTCGCCGCGCGTGTCCGTTTCATACGGGTGCGGGCGCCACGCCCATGTTCGCGCCCCCCCAACCCCAGTCAAATTTCCTGTCAGCTGTTTCCCCAATGATTGCGAAGCCCTGGCGAGACCGGTCGGCTACCCCCCAAGGGCGCCCACCTGTAAGACGTGCAATTTACACGTCAGGAGATGTAATCCAAATACCCAGAATTATTGGGGATACTACGTCTAAGTGGGCTTGACTCAAGGGAATTTTTTTCTTAGACAAGTCCTTCCAACGCGTGAGGTAAGGAGTGGTCATGGACGCGAAATTGTTCGAGCTCGACACCAAGATGGAGGCGCTTCGGGGGCAGATGGCGAGCTTTCCGGACAACATCGTGCGCGATTATCAAGAGCGCCTGGATGTCTCCTGGATCTTCCACGAATCGGCGCTCGAGGGGGTGGTGCTGTCCTATTCGGAACTCAAGGCCGCCATCGACCACCGCATCATCAGCGACGTGTCGCTGATCCCGATGTACGAGGACGTCAAAAACCTCAAGCTCGCCTCGGATCACCTACGTGAGCTACTCGCCAGCAAAAAGCCACCCGAGCCCAGCCTCGATTTGGTGCGCAAGCTCTACCTGATGCTCACCCCCGACGGCGGGGCCGGCGCTCCGTTTCGCAAGGAAAACCCCTTGCATCGGCAGTACTATCACGAGATCGCACAGCCCGATAAGATCGCCGCCCGCATGAAGAAGTACGGCGAGTGGCTGGCCTCGCCCGACTACACGGAGCTGCACCCTCTCGCCCGCGCCGCCCGCGCTCAGCAGACCCTGCTCCAGATCTACCCCTGGACCAAAAACACGGGCCGGGTGGGCCGCTTGCTCGGCAACTACGTGCTGCTCAAAGCCGGCTACCTGCCCGCCGTCATCCACAGCATCGAGCGGCAACGCTACTACGATGCCCTCCGTCACGAAAACGACGGCCTCCTGCAGCTCTTGGTCGAGTCGATGGAAAACAGCATCGAAACCTCCGCCAAGTTCTTCCAGGAAATTCAGGTCCTGGCCGTCCGCCGCGCCAGCTGACCCTGGCGCAAGCCGCCCCGGACCCGACGCGAGGCACCGCACCTGCGGTGCCTTTGTCGTTTCCGCCCGCGATCGCACCGCCACGCTGGCCTCGGGAAGGTTTTTGCCCTAGGTTCCGCCCTGGTTTTTCGGCGCGTGGCCTTGCCCTACTCCCTTCGTCGCTTCTGGAGCGCCCTCGACACCGATCTGCGGGTGTTCCTGCTCGGCTACCTGGTGCTGCTGCCCTTCTTCTGGGCACCGCTCGTCTTCACGAAGTACCTGCCCGGCCTGGATCTCGGCTTTCACCTGTCCACCGCCGACCTGCTCAGCAAAGGCGTGGGCCCCGACAGCCCCTATCACGGCTTCTACAGCATCAAGAACCTGTGGGCCCCCTATAGCGCCCATTACCTGGCCCTCGTGGCCATCGGGAAGCTCGTGGGCGGCATTGCGCTCGCCCACAACGTGGTGGTCTGCCTGTACGTGGCGGCGCTTCCCGCCACGCTCGCCGCCTTCCTGAGCGCCTGCGGCAAGAGCCGCATTCCCGCCCTGCTCGCCTTCCCGCTCGCCTACAACCTCTGCCTTCACTACGGCTTCATCAGCTTTTGCCTCTCGCTGCCTGCCCTCTTCGCCCTCTTCGCCACCCTCTGTCACCTCCTGCGGCGCCCCACCTTTTCGTGGACCTCCTGGAGCGCCTCCGCCGCGAGCGGCGTGCTGCTCTTCTTCTGCCACCTGCAAAACCTCCTGTTCGGCCTCTGTGGCGCCGCCGTGCTGCTCACCTTCACCCGCGCCCCCTGGCGCCGCCGCGCCCTCGCCCTTGCGTCCCTGGGCCCCACCTTGGCCTCGCTGCTCTACTGGCACCTCCAGACCTCCTTCAAAGGGGACCCCAACGAGCAAAAAAAGACCCTCGCCTTTGCCTGGCAGGCCGTCAAAGCCGCGCGGGTGGTCGACTTCCTCGGCGGCAAACGCCCCCTGTCCCTCGACCTTCGGGAGCGACTCGAACACGTCCCCGAGATGGCCCTCAAGGGCTTCACCGATCTCAGCGACGTCGCCGGCGCGAAGGCCTTGCTCTTCGCCCTCGCCGCCTACGTCGTCATGGGCCTTTTGGCCCTGCTCTTGCCCCGAGGCGCGCGCCCCCGGCCCCGCTTTGGTCTTGCCACCGTGTTCCTGGCCCTGGGCGCCCTTTTCGCCTTCCTGGCCCTGCCGCATCACCTGTGGGCGTTCGAGCTCATGACCTTCTTCCCACGCTTTTCGGTGCTGCTCTTGCTGCTCCTGATTCCTCTCGTGCCCGCAGGCCTGCGCCGCCTGCCCTGGCACAGCGCCCTGCTGGCACTGGCCCCCGCGCTGGTCCTGGGTGTGCTCTATGGCAAGCTCGTCAACACGAAGTACCACGCCTACCGCGACGAAATCCGCGACTTCATCACCGTGCTCAACAAGGTGCCCCGCGACGGCAAGCTCATGGGCATCATCTTCGATCGCAAATCCACGGTCATGCGCATCGAGTCAGCGCTCGTGTCCCTGCCCGCCTTCTACGTCGCCGTCCACCCCGACGCCCGCACGATGGTGCCGGTCCACTACTGCGGCATGCGCCACATGCCGTGTGCGGTGGAAAAAACCGTGCCGTGGCCCGGTCCGTGGATGGGCAACGCCTTCAATTGGGACGAGACGCATGCGCTTTTCGACTACTACCTGGTTCAGCACGCAACGCCCAGCGCGGGGCTCTTGGGCCCCCTGGTCTCGCGGGTGCAACCGATGGCAGGGGCCGGCAAGTGGGCGTTGTTTCGCAAGGGGCAATGACGCGGGGCTTCCGCCGGTGGCGCATTGTCCTTGCGCAGCCCTGGAATTGGGTACAATACGGGCGTCCGTGAGAACCGTCGCGATCATCCCAGGCTACAACGAAGGCAGGCGCATTACTGACACCGTGCGCGCCGTCAGGCCTCACGTCGATGAGATCTTGGTGATCGATGATGGCTCCATCGACGACACAGCCGAGCAAGCTCGCGAAGCCGGAGCCATAGTGGCGAGGCACTGTGTGAACCGCGGACAAGGCGCCGCGCTTCGTACCGGCATGGAGGGCGCCCTCGCCCTCGGGGCCGACATTTTGGTGCAGCTGGACGCCGACGGACAACACGACCCCAGCTTCATCCCCCAGATGGTCGCGCCGATCTTGTCCGGAAAGGCTGACGTCACCTTCGGCTCGCGCTTCATGGGCGTTGAGGCAGAAGGCATCACCCGTGGCCGCCGCCTTCTGCTTCATGGCGCACGGACGTTCAACGCCTTTGCGGTAGGCGTTCCTACGCACCTGACAGATCCCCAGTCGGGCTATCGGGCCTTCTCCGCAGCCGCGGCCCGCCACATCGACTTCAAGCAGGACCGAATGGCTCACTGTTCAGAGATTCTGCGCATCGTTACTCGCTCGAAGGACCTCCGTTGGTGCGAGGTTCCCGTGCGCGTGCGGTACACACGCGATTCGATGCGCAAGGGGCAAAAGCCGTGGGATGCCGCCCGAATTGCATGGCAGCTTTTCGTTGGCGCCTTCACGAAGTAGGTCTCGATGCTCGTCCAAATCGTCTTCGTCCCTGTGCTCCTCGCTGCGCTGATGGTAACCTGGCGGCGGGCGATCCAGCGGGTCATCAAGCTGTCGGAGGCCTTCGTCTGGACGCTCATCTGGGGCGGCGCCGCGGTCACGATCTCCCTGCCCGGAGTGTCTTCGACGCTGGCTCGCATTGCGGGCGTCGGCCGTGGGGTCGACTTCATCGTCTACGCATCGGTCGCTGTACTTTATCTGCTGGTGTTTCGGCTTTTCGTCGAACACGTGAGGGTGGAACGGCAACTCACGCTGATCGTTCGCCGCGAAGCTCTCCGCGACCTGCCTCAGGCAAACGATCGCTCTCAGCACGTGGCTTGACGGAAAAGGCAGCCCTGGTTGGCTGACCACTAGAAAAAGTAAGGCGAGCGTTGGTTTTCACCTCGATCACCTTTCTGTTCGCGTTTCTGCCGCTGGTGCTTCTACTCGATGCGCTCGCGCCACCAAAAACGCGAAACGCCGTGGTGCTTGCTGCCAGCCTCCTCTTCTACGCCTGGGGCGAAGGCCCCTACGTGCTCCTTCTTTTCGCGCTCTTCCTTGGGAACGCGCTGGCAGCACCTCTCGTGGCGCGCGCCCGTTCAACCTCTCGCGTCTTGGTCCTGGCCATCGTGGTAGCAGGAAATCTTGTGCCCTTGTTGGTGTTCAAATACACGAACTTCGCTCTAACCAGTGTCTACAACCTACTCGGGGCGGTCGGCGCAGCACCGCACGAGCCCTGGCACCTGCGGCTCCACCTGCCGCTCGGCATATCTTTCTTCACGTTTCAGGCGATCTCCTATCAGACCGACCTATGGCGGAACAACGAAGAGGCGCCTGCGCGAACGGAGCAGCTCGGAGTGTACCTTTTCATGTTTCCTCAGCTCGTCGCAGGGCCCATCGTGCGTTTCCAGGATGTGGCCCGAGAGCTGGTGCACCGAACGTCGAGCGTCCTCGACAGGCACGAAGGCCTGGCTCGGTTCGTTCAGGGTCTGGGGAAAAAGGTTCTGATTGCCGACGTTCTGGCCACGGCGGCCGATCCGGTCTTTGGCGCTCCTGAAGCCCTCAGCCCCCAGACAGCAGCCATCGGACTTGCCGCATACTCTCTGCAGATCTACTTCGACTTCTCTGGGTACTCTGACATGGCCATAGGGTTGGGAAGAATGCTCGGTTTTTCCCTCCCCGAGAACTTTCGCCATCCCTACGCCGCGAGGTCCGTCACGGACTTCTGGCGGCGGTGGCACATCACCCTGTCGTCATGGTTCCGTGACTATGTGTATGTGCCGATGGGTGGCAGCCGCCTGGGGCGGCTTCGCACATTCGTGAATCTCTGGATCGTCTTTCTCTTGTGTGGCTTGTGGCACGGAGCGGCCTTCAACTTCATTGTCTGGGGAGCCGTTCATGGCGCAGCCCTTTCCGTCGAACGCATCTTTCGCGAACGCGCGTCGCTACCTCGATTCCTCGTGATCCCCTTGGGCCACGTCTGGACCTTGGCTGTCGTAAGCGCCGCCTGGGTTCTATTCCGAAGCGAGTCTCTCCACTCGGCGGGGACATTCTTTGCGTCGCTCTGTGGCACAGGGCCGCCTCACGAAGCGAAGTCGTTCGCTTTCGGCACCAAAGTCGAGACAACTCTGGTTTTGGGAGCTGTACTTTCCATCGGCCCCCTCCGGTTCTTTGCCAAATTTCGGGCAGTCCTTCGCCCGCTGGCCGTTCCTGCTCTCGTCCTGGTCTTTGTGGCCAGCCTTGCGAGGGTCATCGCCACGACCCACTCACCCTTCATCTATTTCCGGTTTTGAGTATGCCCGCGCCCCTGCACCCGAAGCGGCCGCTCTCCCTTCTGCTCAGCTGCGGGTTCGCCGTCGTGATGACCCTGGTGGCCTCCGTGGTTGCCCCGAGGACCGCTCGGGTCGACCATGACCGGGCGTCCACGCTCTTCGTCCCACCCTGGCACAGGGCCTTCCCCCGCGCCTTCGAGGCCTACCTTCGCGATCACCTGGGTTTTCGACGACAGTGGATCTCGCTGAGCAGTGCCATCGACTACTTCGCTTTCAGAACGGCGCCTCCCAACACCGTGCTGGTGGGCAAACAGGGCTTTCTGTTTCTCAATCAAGACTTCATGCCCGAGGCGCTCGAGAACCGGCCATTCTCCAAAGCACAGCTGACTGAAAGGGTAGGTTTCTTCGAGGAAATCCAGAGAGCCTTGGACGAGTTTGGCGGCAAGCTCCTGGTGGTCATCGCCCCCAACAAAGCCAGCATCTTCCCTCAGCACCTGCCCGACGGCTACCGACCCTCCAGCTGGACGCGCCTCGACCACCTTTATGAAGCTCTCGCAGAGGTGGGAATAGCCACGCTGGACCTAAGGCCCACCCTTCGTTCTTCGAAGGAGCTCGTCTACGACCGGCTCGACACGCATTGGAACGGCCGTGGCACCGCCCTCGCGACGGCCGAAATCGACGCCGCCATCAGTCGAATGACAGGATGGGCGTCTAGGTTCGACGCTTCCAAGGTTCGGTTTCAGGACGAGAAGAGCGCTGGCGATCTCGCGCGTCTCATGGAACTGGAGCGCTGGTTGACGGAAAGGAGCGTTAGAGCGTTTTGGACGGACAGTCCAGCAAAGATTTTGGGGAACGATCCGTACGCCGGAATTGCGAAAGGGGCCCGACTCCGCGGCCTCGTCGTCCAGTACGAACATCCAGAAATACCTGAAGATGGACTGGTCATGATTCATCATGACTCGTTCGGATTTCCAGAGACGCTGCAGTCTCTCCTTCCCCATGTTCTTGCTCGAAGCCGCTGGACGCTCGAGACACATCGCGTAGAGCTTTTGCAGATCAGAAAACTTCGACCTCGGGTTCTAGTCTACCTTTCGGCGGAGCGTTACCTATTCTCGCCTCCTCCCGTTCTTCTAAAGCCTCGATTCCCTTGGAACCCGGGCCATTCGATTCCTCTCAAATGAGTTTGCAATGAAGCTGTTGAATGGCCCCCGAATAAATGTCCTCTGGTCCGTGCTCGGACAGGTTGGCTTTGCCGCACTTTCCTGGATCGTTACCGTTTTGCTCGCTCGCGCGGATCGAGAGGGGAGTTTGGTCGGTCAGTTCGGTCTCGCATCAGCGATCACGTTGCCCGTCCTTGTTCTCTGCAACTTGCAGCTGAGAACGGTTGTCGTAAGTGATGCACGCGACGAATTTCAGTTCTCTGACTACTTTGGCCTGCGCGCTATAGCGCTCTCGATCGCCTTTTTCGTCATGGTCGCGATAGCGACCATGGGCCGCTTCGATAGGGACACGAGACTGGCGATTCTTGCCATATCCTGCATCAGAGTCGTCGACGGAGTGGCAGATATCGTTCATGCATATCTTCAACGCTTTGAGCAACTGCGTCGGATGGCGCTCTCGCTCCTCGTCCGGGGTTTATGCACTCTGGGGGGCGTTGCTGTCGGCTTACGGCTCCAAGGGAGTCTCTGGGCTTCCCTGGCGCTCGTTGCGATTCTTCTTTTGGCGGAACTCCTCTTCCTCGACAGTTGGGCGATTCGCAAGACTCGCTCCGAAGCAGCTCGGCGCGGCCATCCCTGGGTTGCGCTTACACCTCGGTTCCGACGGAGTCATCTCAAGGCAATCTTCAAGTTGTCTCTTCCCCTGGCCCTCTCTGGCTTGGTGGGTGCATTTGCGACCCAGCTGCCGATCTATGTGATCGAGCACGAATACGGCAGCGAAACACTTGGCAAGTTCGTCGTCATCTACAATCCGCTTTTGGCGATGCCCATTTTTGTCGTTGCGGCGTTCGAGGGCGTCCTTGCTCAACTCTCGGCGGCTGCGGCAACCAGGAACAGAGCTCTTTGGCTCAATCTTTTCAGTCGCCTCCTCGCGATAGCCGTCTCGTCTGCGCTCATTCTGATTGGCGGTGTCAAGCTCTTTGGGCGTTCTTTTTTGCACCTCGTATATGGACAAAATTACGCCGCGTCTGCGGACCTGTTCCTCCTCCTCTCGATAGGAGTAGGGCTGGGCTTCATCAACACGATCCTTTCTGCATGTTTGCTGGCCGATCGCCGATTCAAGTCCATTCTGATTCTTTCGCTCGTCCAACTGCCAATAACCACAGCCCTCATTCTTGGCTTGGTAAATCGCCTTGGGGTCGATGGAGCAGCCTATGCCCTGATTCTTGGTCAGATTCTCTCAATGGCGGCCTACGGGTCCATGCTCCTTCGCTCACTGTATCGCAAACCTACAGAGTGGCGGTGAGGACCAGCTCGTCCCCCTCGGCCGTGCCGCAGGCTTTCTTGAATGCCACCAAACGCTCAGCGAGACCGGTCCTTGCCCGAGATACGAGACTTTTTGGACGGCTATGCCAGTCAGAGCGTCCCCACTCGCCGATCTGGCTGCTCGCATGCTCCAGATAAGAGAAGGCTCGCACCGACGACCGAACCTCAATGTTCCTGAATCCAAACGACTCAACCAAATGCCTAAGAGACGGCGCTGAAAAAAGGATGAGATGACGAGGAGGATCCAGGTGCAACCAGTTCGCTCTGTGCTTTTTGAAGAGGGCACCACGGACATTGGGAGTCACGATCACGAGTTTGCCCCCAGGCTTCAATAGACGCCGCGCTCGTTCGACGAGTTGGTCGGGATGATGGACGTGCTCGATCACGTGGCTCATACTGACGACATCGAAACTCGCTTCTTTCAATTCGAGAGTCGAGAGATCGCCATGATGAACTGTCAGCCCACGAGAGCGGGCGAAGGCGACGGACGACGAATCCACATCCGTTCCCTCGACAGTCCAGCCGAGCTGCGAAAGCGTCTGCAGTACATCTCCGTTTCCGCATCCAACGTCAAGAAGCCTGCCTCGATCTTCAGGAGACTGCCATCTGACGACGAGATCCCAATCAGAGCAGTAGGCTGGACGCATCCTGGCCAATGGAGCCAAAAGGCGCCTTAACGGCTTGAGCTCTGCGCGCAACGTGTCATAGCCGTACTCGTCTTCGAGGTAGGCGCGCGCGCAAACGTCATCCCAAACTCTATACAGTTTTTCCGACCACTTGAGGCTACCGAACGGCCTCCCCTCAGATCCCGAATGCGTGTAGTAGCTCTCGTAGACGGTTCCGATGGAGGTCCTCGTTGGGCGGGGATCGAGCCAAAGAGACCCACATTGAGCGCCCGAACAGGCTCGAAACCCATACGTCCCAGGCGCCTGGAAGAGCCGATCCTGCAGACCCGTGTAGAGAAAGTCTCCGGATGACTGACATAGGGGACAGACGGCTTGCTCTTCGAGGACAACTTTGCTCTTCATTCGCTTCAACGTTCGGTAGGCAAAGAACGTTACCTTTTGGGCTTGATATATCGATACGCAAGCTCAGTTCGCTTGCTCAGCAAGCGATGAATCACCAGAGCGATCGAGCCCCGCCGTCCCAAACCTCTCGCATGCATCTTGGCCGTTTGAAATGCGGCATCGAGCTGGCGAGACGCATCCACAGTGCCCTTGGCAGCCACATGGACACGAAAATCAGCGAGATATTCCTTGATGACCTTTGGCTTCGTAACGCTAGAGAATCGAAGCCAAAGATCGTAGTCCATATCCAGATGTCTCTCTAAATCGAGACCACCAGCGATGTCCCACATTTCTCTAGTCCAGAAGACGGCCATTTGGCTAATGAAGTTCTCCTGGAGCAGTTTGAATCGCGAGAACGTCCAACCACGCAAGTTCTTGTAGACCGTTATGGCGTTCGCTGCAGGTCTACCCTCGGCGTCGATTACGCCACAGCGACCATAAAGCCATTCTGGCATTCCAGGTCGAAGATTTGCAACGACCGTTTCGAGTGTGCTCGGTCTCAGACGGTCATCAGAGTTCAACCAGCCCAGAATGGGTCCGCGAGCCATCGAGAGCCCTTTGTTGACGGCGTCCGACTGCCCCCTGTCCTTCTCGAAGACGAGACGGAGACGCTCAGGGTACTTCGCCTGTATCGACTCGAGCCATTGCCTCGAACCATCTGTCGAACCGGGATCGAGAACCAGCAGTTCAACGTCGATCTTTGACTGCTGCAGGACCGAATCGACGGCCTCGGGCAGGAACTTCCTCTGGTTGAGACAGGGCATAACGATGGAAACAGTCGGCACACCAAGAGAGTTCGCTGGCATCCTTTACTATCCTTCGCGCGCGCTCCGTCGGCGCTCCCAGACGCGATTTGCAAGGTAAGTGGACAGAAGAATACGTCGCTTAATCTGCGTAATGGGCCGGAAATCGCGCCGGAAGTCGGTCAGGCTTTGCCCATGCTTGCGGTATCTGATCGTACTTATGGGTACGAACTCAACCGCGCCGAATGCAGATGCGACGAGTCCGATCCACATGTCATGCATGGGAATGCGACTGGGAAACGGTAGCGCGATCTCCAAGGTGGGGCGCGAGAATGCCATACAACAACCAAGAAATGTGTTGTCGTAAATGTTCTTCAGGATGCCTGGACCAGATCCCATACGACGAAATAGCGATGGATGGACTTCGTTCCCAGTGGCATCCGTGACGCACCCATCCAGAACGATGGCAAAGACTGACCCCGTTCTCGCCACGAACTTCTCTCGGATGAGGTTGAGCTTGTTGGGCAACCAAACATCGTCTTGGTCCGCCAGTACCAGCACGTCATTCTTCGCATGTCGGAGTGCATTCTCGAAGTTGAAGATTGGGTTGGAAAACTTTTGGTCCGGCAGGATCGTGAGGCCAGGGAACTTGAACCTGTTGACAATCTCTAGCGTCCCATCGTTGGAGGAGTCGTCTGAGACGATGAGCTCATCCTGCTCTAGCAATTGGGGAACAATGGAGCCGAGCTGTTCTGGTATGTATTTGCTCCCGTTGCACGTGGCCATACACACAGAGACGGCCGGGTATTTGCTCGCCATGAATGGCCTCGCACCTATCGCAACAGGTCGCGGAGAGCGGCAAGATAGTTGAATGAGAATCTGCGATAGCGACCGCTTCTCAGCTCTTCGGCAATGATCGGCAGGCGCTTCCGGCGTGAATCGGGCAAAGTGCCTCTGGCCCTGTAGTGACGCACCTTCTCCGACAATGAATTCAGGCGATGCTTGGAGAGTCGCCCAGAAAATCTGCTTAGAACACAATCCATCTGTGACGAGTGCTCCAGCAGAAGTGAATTGTCGAGAGTCCAGGCATGTTTCACCTTCTCAAGGAAGGTGAGTGCCTTGACCCCCACGACATTGCCCCCGTGCAAGCGATAGCGGACCAGACACTCGGGTACTACTTCGACGGCGTCTTCGACGGCGGCTGCCATTGCCATCCACCCATCGTGAATCCAGGTCTGGGGGACCGGAACGGCCTTGGGCAGAAAACCTGCGCGAACTGCCATGGCCATACCAGCCACAAAGTTTCGCTCGACAAGCACCTCGAAGGCCTCTCCCGCACGGACACGCGAGACCTCGGCAAAGCCAAAGTTTACGGCGCCCCAAAGGTCACGCCCGAGTGAGGCGAGTGCGCCATCAACGAGCTCTGCGTTGCAGGCGACGAGTTGAACCTCCGGCCTGCGAAACGGCACGAGCATCTTGGTGATTTTCTCGGGGTGCCATACATCGTCCTGGTCTGAAGGGAAGATGACCTCGCCTCGACACAGGCCCAAGGCCTTCTCGAAGTTGGCAGCAACTCCAACGTTGCGCTCGTTACGGTGGACTCTGATCTCGAACGGGGCATTAGAGGCGAACCGATTCAAGACTTCCAAAGTCTCGTCTTTGGAAACATCATCAACGACCACGAGTTCGTCAGGGTGAGTTGTTTGCGAGACGTAGCTCTTGAGTTGCTCCTCGAGATACCTCGCGCCGTTGTACGTGCAGAGTGCTATCGAGATCTTCATGGAGCTTTGTGGGCGACGATGATGTCCTGGTAGCTCACGAAGTCCTCCCGTCCGCACCACTTTCCGAAGCGAATGTCATCCTGCAGCCTCAGCTGGTATTTGGCATGAATGCCGCGAATTAGCTCCTCGTCGAAAGCAATGGCGGCCTCGGGTACAGCCGGATTCTCAACCATGACTTCTTTGCCCTTGAACTCGTACACGATGGGTCGGCTCCCCCGCCCAGCGGCGACGAGCTGCCGGCTCTCACTGTTCAAGAGGAACCAGGTCCCCAAAAGGCGTCCACCTGGCCGTAGCACGCGACTGATCTCGGAAAGGTAGTTCTCTGCGTCTTCTGGTACCAGATGTGTGAAGACAGAGGTCAAGAAGACGAAGTCGAACGACTGGTCATCGAAGGGAAAGCGGTATTCGCTGGCCTTGTAGCGCCCGTCTGGGTTGTAGGCCGTGTTCTTGATGTCGGAAAGCTCGAAGCGGAAGTTGGGGTGTTTCGGCGTAATGTTTTGCTGACACCACTCGATCCCCGCAGGAACGATGTCAATTCCACGATACTGCCCCTGGCGTAGGAAGTTCGCGAGCGGAATGGCCATCCGCCCGATTCCACATCCAACGTCGAGCACGTCTTCGTTCGGCTTGAGCCCAGCGAATTCGGTGAAGTACCTGAGGAACTCGTACCCAATCGCCGTGAAGCTTCCGTGTCCGACGAAGTGCAACCGGGTGGGCGGAATCGAGTCGTCTTTCTCCCCCATCAGATAGGCGCCCGAATCAATCAAAGCGGCCCCTATGCGTCGCATCAACGGAGCGACAACGCGCGCGCGGACGTTCGGGGGAATAAACTTCTTTAGGCTCTCCTGGTCAAACATGCTGGGTTTCTAGACCGGACGGCGCCGGCAAGCAACCGGCAAGCGGCGGCTTCGGGTAGGGAGCGGCATGAGTGGCGGCAGCGCCCAGACACTGCGCGTCATCCACTCAAACCAAAGCATCCACCTCATGTAATTCTCCCGTAAGATGTCGTGCAGGAGAACATGTCCATCACCCATGAGCCTCGTACGGCAGCAGGGCAGGAGCCCATCGGCTGCCTCGCCGCCGTGGTTGTGGTCTACAACCAGGAATTCTCGAAGAGCTGCGCCCATCGCAGCATCAGCGCCATGGCACAAGCCCATCCTGGCAAACTCAAGCACGTCTTTGTCTACGACAACAGTCGGTCGCGCTGTTCCCCGCCGGAGGAATCCCTGCCGTCGCTGGGGATCTCGATTCACGAGCGGCACGACCCACAAAATGGTGGGCTAGTTCCGGCGTACAACTGGGCCTCGCAACGGGCGACCGAGCTTGGTTGCGACTGGATCCTGCTAATTGACCAAGATGCGACTTTGCCCCCGGACTACTTGAAGGTCTTCTCAAGCAGTGCAGGTACATTCCACCAGGACGTCGTCGCTGCGATACCGCACGTAAGGGCTGGTGGAAAACGAATCGCACCGCAGGGGACCCTGGCGGGGCTAACCCTGCCTTGGCCCCTGCCGAAGGATGCTGTTGGACCGCAAGCGACCGAGGTCGTCGGAATCAACTCGGGGACATTCGTAAGGCTCACCTACCTCGCGATGCGTGGCGGGTGGGACAGTCGATACAGCTTGGACGCAGTCGATTTTTGGTTCTTCGCTGAAGTCTACGCAAACAGAAAGCTCGTGGCCATACTACCGTGTGAAATCGCACACGCGTTGAGCGTTGCTGACCTCTCAACGATCTCTTTACGACGGTACGAGAGCGTCGTTCGAGCCGAGAGGGAGTTCTACCTTCACATGAGGCCACGAAGGACCCAATTTCTGGCGTCCCAAATGATGTTCGCTAGGGCGGCCAAGAACCTGCTTACAGGGCGGCTCAGCCTCGCGCGAATCGGAGCTCGAGAGGCGGCATTGATGTTCTCGAGAGGGTTACGACGCAGGTAGGAGCAACGACGCACCACCGTCCCATGCCTTCGTCACAATGAGATTCGACTAGGGGAAGTCTTGGAGATTCGAGGTGAGCCGACTCACGCCTCAGCGAACCAGCCCATCAGGGGAAGACGGTCAACCTCATGGGCGGATAAGAGGCGGGTTGCAGAGGGATCGGGCCGAGCACCTCAGCCTGATTTAGATCCCCCTTACGGTGCTTTTGGCGCAGCTTCTCTATCCGCCCCGCAGTGGTGGGCCAATCGAGGTCGGGCCTTGCCGGAACGTTCGACCAGTGAATCAAGGCGTGGAAGCACAGGAGAGCAACGGCAAGCCTCGCCTCTAATGCTCGCAGGCGCAGAAGTGCTGGCAACCAAACCAAGGCCGCTGTTGCGCCAGGCAGGAACGAATACCGAAGGTCCCAAAGGACGTAGCCGGTCCCGCGCTGAAGCAGTGGCGCGTTGTAGGCGCGTGTCAATGCAACCGCACCGAACATCAAGGACACCGACAAAGCCAGCGTCAATAGGAGGCTTTTCTCGACGGAGAGCCACTCTGTGCCCCTCAGCACCGGCGCAGCGACGAGAGCGGCCACGCAACTCGCAGACCAAAATGCAAGAGGGCCGCTCTGAAAGAGCGGCAAGGCGCCCTGTTCTCCCAGGAAAGGTGCCAAAAAGAAGCGAAGCGAAAAATTGCCGAAGATGATCTCAGGCAAACTTCCCAGCTTCGTGAAGTCGCTCGAGGCTTCCATCGACTTCGTGTGACTCATGGTATTGAGCAGAATGCTCAGGCCCAAAACCGCCCCGAGGGCGAAGTAGGTCGGTCTGCGGGTCACCAACAGCAGGACAAGAAGCAATGGCCCCATCACAAACGCGCTTCCTGTGGACAAGAACAGCCCAATCAGCGCGATTACGCGGAGCACGTTGGGTTGCCAAGGCTTCTCCAAGAGCAAAAGGACTCCCAACCAAGTAAGGGTTGCCTGGAGGTTCGCCAAGTTAAGGAACACTTCAGCTGTCCCAGGGCCGATGGCGATCACCAAAGCGACGAAGAGGCGTGCTTTTCGTGAGGGGAGGAGCCAAGAGAATCCATCACGCACGAAGTACGCTATACAAAACGCATTTACCGCCATAGCAGTCGCCGCGTAGGCGTACGGCAACGCGACAATGGGAAGCAACAGACCGCTTAGCCAAGCAATCAACCGCGATAGGAAGAGTTGGTACCCTGTGACGGGTGTCCACAAGCTTGTATAACCAAGGTCCCACCATCCTTGAAAGAAGCAGCTTCCATCCTCCGCCCAGAATTCTGCTCGAAACAAAGCCGTGGGATTTCGGAAGGCGATTAGTGCCGAAATCAGCGCCACACAGGCCCACAACGGGGGCGAGCACGCGACCAAGCGCTGCCGAAGCAGGGAGAGAGCATTGGTTTCGTTCTGCTGCGGCATATTCGTATTTCGGTTACTTTTCGCCCTCCACAACCAGGGCTAGCCGTAAGGACACCGGCTTGACTTCAACGCTCTGGAATCCGGCCCGCTGCATACAATCCCTTAGTCGCCTGTGCGAAAAGCGCGTAGGGTGAATGCCTTTGCGCGTAAACCCCGAGAAGCGCGCAACGGCTTCCAGGAAAGTAGATTCGACGATTGGCAGCCACGGCTCGCCATAGTTTGGTGTACTCAACCAAATGGCTCCCCCTGGCCTCAGTATCGAAAAGAGTTGCTCAAGGTAGGCGTCGGGCTCGAGGATGTGCTCGATCACCTCCTTCGCGTAGATGGCATCGAAGGTTCCGAGGGCTCGAAGGTCATCGGAAGGCGTGACGGCCTTCGTCACCGCGATCCGGGGATCTTGCCTCGAAGCAAGGGCTTCGGTCGCTCGTGAATCGATGTCAATCGCAGTGACACGGATGTTCTCAGGCAGGTACTCCAGCTCCTGCATCAATCCACAGCCGATGACGAGGACCTCGAGAGTACCTTGACATCGCTCGCGGCGTCTCCGAATGAACGACTCCAGGCTCCTCTCGAGCGGCTCGTGATACAGGCTCCACGGGAAGCTCCTCACACGGCCGTGATTGCTGAAGTAGTCTCTACTCCGCGACATCGTCTTTCTCACAAACGAGGACAAACTCGTAAACGTCGGGATCGTCCGCAGGCACGAGCGGGGAGGCCAAGCCCCATGCCAAAAGCTTTTGCAGCGGCGCGAAAAGCGCCTCGGGGACATCTCGAAGGAGCCGGTTCGGATAGACTCCGGTGGCAACCTTCGCCAGGAAACCCAGGAACGCTTGAGGCAGGAACAATCTAAAGAGGAACTCGGATCGCGAGTTCCCGAGACCGTACAGGGTCTTTAGTTTCCACCCATTCCGCTGAAGAGTTCCAGCCCAAACCTCCGGCGAGTAAAGATGCCAGTGTTGGAAAAATCCATTCGCCATCCCCGATGCCATCATGGCGAGTCGAGGCGATAAGCCCATCAGCGCTTTCTGGATTCGTCCGTGAAACGCCCATTCGGGGGCCGGAACGAAGAGCACGAGTCGAGCCCCATTGGCGGCACTCTCGTAAAGATTGTGCAGAGCGGCGTCGATGTTCCGCACGTGTTCGAGCGAGCAGTTGCCAATGAGGTCCTGAAACTTGACTCCGGGAAACGGAACCTGCTTCGAGATGTCACAGACCTCAGCGTGTATGTGCTGCTTGGCCTGCTCAACCTCACTTTCCGCAATGTCAACGCCGTAGACTTCTGGGCGGTGCCTGCCCGGCAACGTCCACCAAAAACCGTCGCCGCAGCCCACGTCGAGCACCGGAGACCTCAGCTTTGGCTGCTCGGCGTCCAACATCTCCATCGCGAGGAGGCGGTTCAGCTCCCGGATCGCGAGGGCGAAAGGAGCATGACGCACGTAGGCGGCGGTCCGTCCCAAGAACGCCGCCGAGCTTTCGGCGGAAAGGGCGGGCATCTGCGCTGGCGGGTACTTGGACAAGCTAACGATTCCTTCTCGAGGGCCGAGCAATCACGTTGCCGGCAGGGGTTTAGTGCCCTAAAGGCTCCGCATGTGTCAAGGGCTGGGTTTGAGGTCGAGGCTGGGCGTTCAGGCGCATGGCTTCACGGGGAGCAGCTTGAAGCCCCCGTGTTCCAGAAGCGGAGCGCCCCCACAATGGAACATGACGGGGTCCTTGGGCCCCGGGAGCTCAACGAGGTACCGAACGCCGTACCGCTTGAAGACATCGTCGAGCTCTGGAAACGCACCGCGTCTAGCCAGTGCGTTGATCTCGTCCCTAAGTCGTTGTCGCGCGGGTTGCACGTAATGATTGGCGTGATCCGGAGCCCCGAAGTGGAGAACACGAATTCCCGCCAGCGCCGTAAGTCGGCCAGGGTATTGAACGAATACGGTGTCACGTCCCGTGAGTCTTCGCACCTTTCGAGCCCAGGCCATGAGATGCGCGTCCTCCGGTTGGCTGTAGAAGCCAATCTCGGTTGGCATTCGCAGGGGAACTAGGACACACAAAGCGGCGCCGAGCAGCCAGCCTGTTGCTCGCATGACCCTTACCAAGGCTGGCTTGGTTTTTGGAACCAGACGAGTCTCCCACAGGGTCACCGCGAGACTCGCGACCGCCCAGGCCGAGAAGAGCTTCAAACATAGCAGAATCGCACGGCTCACCCCCAGGAACCCATGCGGAGGGGCCGGTATGAGTCTCCTGATGAGGCTGGCAACCCAGGGGTGGGCGGGATCGTGCATCGCAAACCCAAGGTGGGCGAAGAACATGCACACGAGATACGCCCAGAACAGGGGAAGCATAGCGACGGCGTTGAACTTCCAGGGTAACCGGGGGAGCGCCACGCAGAGAAGAACAGCAAGGGCGCCGGCCGCGAGCAGCGCCAAGTCGCTCCCTTGGGCGAACAAAGGCAGATCGAGGGCGGCACGAGCGTTGAGCCCGCCGCCGAACATTGGATCGAGCCAGACCCGCGCGGACGTGGCGCTCTTGATTTTCCCGTACCTAAGCAATTGCGGGAGAAGGAGCGGCGACATGGCAACCAGGCACCCGAGAAAAGCGACCACCGGTTTGAACACCAGATGGGGTACCGGACGCCTGCGCGCAAGCAGCGTGTCGAGGATCGGCAACGTCGTCCAGGTGAGCAGAACCACCAGTGATACGAAGAACGAGGCGCCGTTCCAAAGGCCGAGAACCCCCACGAGGGCTCCCAAGCAGAAAGGAACGCCAAACTTGCTGCGTGCTCTCGCATCCGTCGTTGAACGCACCCCACTCAAACCGATTGCCACGAGAGTGGCAAGCAGTCCAGCACGGGCCGTGTCGTTGGGATACAGGCCGTTTCCGGGGACGATCCATCCAAGTAGGACGCCCAATGGCACCGCAAACATGAGGCCGCGCAAGCTAGTGGTCAGGTACTGCGTGGCAAGGACAGCCAGGAGAAAGGCGCCAACGGCCAAGATTTCGAGCCGGAAGAAGGCGCCCGCACCCCGAGCGCCCGTAAGGTTGGAGATCCCTGCGGCCATCCAAGGGTTGAGCGGCGGGTACCAATGGGGCTCTCCCTCGAAATGAGGGTCGGCCAATAGATGCCCACGCCGGCTTTGGTGGAACTTGGGTAGATCCCGGAGCCATATGTCTCCACCACCCACGAAGAGAACTTGGCCCTGGGCTGCTGTCGCGGCCTCCAGAGCCCCGAGGCGGAGCCAGTTGGAGACCACGAGGATGGCAACCGAGAGAAGAAGAACTCCCGCCGCGAGCAACTTGGATGCGGGCAGGACTCGAATCGTCATCGAAGAGTGCCGACGAAGTGGCAGGAGAGCCCCCGGCGCGTTCAAGGGGAGTAAGGCCCCCCCGGAGCGGTGAAATCGATTTGATTTGTCTTGGTGTACGGCACCTTCTCTTTCAAGAGATTCTTCTTCACCCAGACTTTCGTATTTCCATCTGCATCCGTGTTCTCCAGGAAATAGAAGGTATCGCCGCGAACCATGTAGAAGTGTCGCGTGTGTCGATTGAAGTATCCCGCATCGGTTGGCCTCACGTCGCCATTCTCGAAGGGCGCATTTGTGCTCGCCCAGTAGGTTTGGGTGGTCGACGGGTAGTTCTCACCTTTGAACCAGGGTGCTGTCGCATCGTTTGGAATGATGTACGTCGTGGTTCCACGCCACAGAACGAGCGCTTCTCCGCCGTTGGCGTCGTTGACGATGTAGCAGGTGTCGAGGGGTGTTTTGACTTTCTCGAAAGGAGCATTCACCGCTGTCCAAATGTCCTTGCCTGCTTCCACTCCAGCTACATTGGGGAACTTGAAGGCGGTTTGGATGTCGACATAGTACCAGTCGCCGGCTTGTGAGTTTTCCACTACATAGGCGAGTTTCGTGGCGTCACCTAGGTAGTACTGAATGGGTCTTCCCGTTTGTTTCGGGATGGCGTAGTAAGCGCAATCGACTGGGAGGTAGTGGTTCGCCGTGCGCGGCGGGTAGGCGGTGCTCGTCCACTTCTCGGTGGCGAAGTTGTAGGAGTATATGGTGTCCTCCATCAGGACGACGAGAGGCCCACCGTCAGCGACGCCTTGTTGAAACATGCCCTTTATGCGCTTTAACTCGCACTTGTTGTTCGCACCGCATTTGTAGAAGGGCGCGGAACAATCGGCTGCGGTCGAACATGTCGTTTTGCACCCCTGAGTGGCGCATTTGTACGCACCGCAGTCGACGCCGGCCTGCGGCGCGCGGCAAGTACCAGTTCCGTCGCAACTTGTAGGGGCAACGTAGCTATTTCCAGAACATATGGCGGCCTGACATGGCGTTCCGTTTGCTGTGTACTGACAAGAACCAGCGCCACCGCACTTCCCTGTCAGTCCACAACCCGACTGTGCAGGGCAGCCTCCGGATGCTTTCGGGACTTGTCCTGACAGGATTGGACGACACAGACCGTCATCTTGACCGGTAGCGCTCTTGGCGCACGCCTCGCAGGCGCCAGAACATGCGCTCTCGCAGCAGAAGCCGGAGACGCAGGTGAGACCCGTTTGGCACTGAGAAGAGGAAGTGCACTGCTGCCCCCTCGACAGCTTCCCGCCGCAAGTCGCGTTCAGGCACTCCACGCCAGGCGCACAATTCGCGTTGGTCGTGCACTGATTCGTGCACTCGTTGCTCGCACCGCAAAGTCCTGGGGCACAGGCCTTCTCCTCAGCGGGCCTACAGGCCCCGGCTCCGTCGCAGGTTCGCGCGCGGACTTCCTTTGACTTATCGGAACTGCAAGCGGCCGCGGCACATACAACACCCACCGAGTGTTTAGCGCACTGGCCTGCTCCATCACAGACACCAGTTGTTCCACAGGTGCTGGGTGCCATGGTGGAGCAACGGGTATCCTTTTCTCCAGTTGCCATTGGCTGACATTCCCCAGTCGTCTTTCCTGTTCGAGAAGCCAAGCATGACGAACACGCTGACGAACATTTGTTGTTGCAACAAACGCCATCGCTCGAACAAACCAAGCCGGACGTACACTCGCTATCCTTCGTACAATCTCTTCCCTTTGGCTTCCTCGGATAACAGACGCCACCGTCGCAGTAAGCTGACGAGATGCAATCGCCATCCCCTTTGCAAGGACTGATGCATTTGTCCGACCCGCACTTGAAGTTGCCGCAAGCCGACTCTTGCACTTCAAGGCAGGTCCCAGAACCGTTGCAGACAAGAGCCGGACGAGCCTTTCCGTTCGTACACTGGGCTGCGGCGCACTGGGTGCCAGCCGGTTGAACGGCGCATTTGCGAGCGCCGTCGCACACGCCCGTCCTTCCGCACTTGTTTTGGGTTTCGGAGGCGCACTCGTTGTCCGGATCCTCGCCCTCTTTCACCGCGGCACACGTACCGTCAGGCATACCCGTCTTTGCCGCGACACAAGCCTCGCAGAGTCCGTTGCAGTCGCTACCGCAACAAACCTTGTCGACACATTTTCCGGTGGAGCATTCGTTACCGGTGGTGCAGGCGTCGCCGTTGGCGCGCTTGCCGCCGCAAAGCTTGTTCACACACTGGACCCCCGAGGCACAGTCGGCATCCGACTGGCACTCCCGGTTGCAGGCGCCGTTTGTACACGCGTATTCGTTGCATTTTTGGATGGGGGACTCGGAGCACTTACCCTGCCCGTCGCAGAACGCCGCAGGCCGGGCGCCCTCAGCCGTGCAAGCTGCGGCCGCACACTGCGTTTGTGGGTCCCATTTCCGACAAGACCCAGCACCATCGCAGAAGCCGTTACTGCCGCATTCCGACTTGTCAGAAGCCGCGCACTCGCTGTCCGGATCCTCACCATCGGCAACGTTGGCGCAATCACCGTCGGGCTTCTCAGTGCGGCTTTTGCTGCAAGCGCGGCACGTACCCGCACAGCTCGATTCGCAGCAAACTCCGTCGATGCAGAACTCCGTCGCACAGTGTTCGTTTTTCGAGCACGCCATCCCCTGCCCGAGCTTCACACCGGCTTCCACGACCACTTCACGAACGTCGGGCGAGGCGTCCTTGCCAGACATGTCTCCCCCGTCAGAGGGCTCAACAACCCCGGCGTCTTTCTTGTCATTGGAATCTGGTTCGCCACGACTCGCCGTGACCGACCAGTACAGGCAAGTTTCGGGCAGGTCTCGAGTGCCGTCGAAGAGGACTTCTCCCTCAGCACCCGTGACCTGTGCTCGGAAAGAGGTTCCAACCTCATACTCGTCCAACGTCACCTGAATCGTTCGGGGACGATCGCAGGAGAGGGATTGGTCGTAGGTGCGTTCCTTGCCGTCGGACGACCTCGTCAAGATAACCTTGACGTCTTCGTCGGAACTCACGTTCTGCCCGCAAGCCAGAGAGAGGAGAATCGAGCCCTCGTTGCAGGCCTCCGGCCCAGGCGCAAGGGTTTTCGTGGACGAACAGGCGCCTACCAAGGCCAAAGTGGTGGCAGCTAGAGCGAATCTCTTGGTTGGCATCAGAAGTTCTCCATCTGGTCAGGAACGACAGGACCGATTTCCGTTTCACCCCCGCTTTGTACTGGCTCAGCTTGAACGTGACGGCGGTTTGGGCTGGTTGCGGAGACCGACCAGCCCGCGAGAGCCAGTATCCGCGAGTCCTCGGCACCGTCAAGGGTTCGCCCGCAGACGGGCAGCTCCGCGCCCTTGACGACGCCTGCGGGCTCCGGCGGAGGGGCCAATAGGCGGCCTTGACGGCAGAATGGTCGCGGCACTGCCTTGAGCGTAGCCCTGCCCGCACGCCGCAAACGTCGCTGCCCACAAGCAGCTTCGAGCTTTCGATCTCGCTCGGCCCATATCTCACTCTGGCGGCCAGCGAGCAAGTCCTTGGGGGTGACATACCCGTGTGCACTGTGCAGGCGAACAAGCACGGTTGGGTGTGGGTCGGCGGGGATTCCAAGACGTCCGATGCGGGACCTTATCCCTCTAAGTCGGGAAGGCACAACATTGACCACTGAGCATCCGGCGCACCATTCGTTACGCCGCGGGCGGCTTGGTTAGAGGCACCAAGCGGAATCAAGGATCAAACCGCATTGCGGGGTCAGTTATTGGATTGCGAGATCGTGGCGCACAAGACGTATGAATAGCCCGAAACGCTATCGGTTCCAACGTGTTGCCATTCGCACTTCCAGCCCGTCGGAGGTGTCAAGTTATTGAACGTAAAGGGGGCATCTTGGGGATAGCTGGCGATGATAGTCATGTTCCCTATCGCCGTTTCGTCCAGGAAGTTACACCCTCCCCCGACCACAACCTGCCCAGTCGGACACGCGGCGAAGGCACTGAATTTGCCGGGACCGCTGGACAAAGAACCGACGGCACGATGCATCGTGACGCTCAACGGATGAACGTGTGTCTTGATGACATCGAAGTTACCCCGCAACCCCGAAGATGAGACAACCCCTTTGTCCTCAGGACTGTGAGGGAGCTTCATTTCTGCAGTCACGTACGATGACGCAGCAATCGTTCCGAGCAAAATACCTAGGTTCACAAACTTCTTTCTCGAGTTCTCTTTCATCGCTTTTCCCTCTGCGTCTATGATCGATCTACTGGCGAGCCAGGACCTCGGGCCTTCGCCTAGGGCCCGTAGACCGCGTTGTTGTCGTCGTAGTTCGACACATCATACTTCGCATAAACCTTGCACGCGTTGTTGTTTCCACACTGCCCAGGCCCGGTGCATGTCGTGCTTGCTGCGGAACAGGTGCCCAACTTCCCAGACACGTTGCACTTCGCCGCCTCTGTATAGCTCGACCCCGTGCACATCGGACCCGCGCAAGAGGCGGTGCTGCAGCAAACACCGTCCACCCTGAAGGTGCTGGAGCACTGGTCACCTGAGGCTGCGGTTTCGCCAAGGCCCTTCTTTGGCTTGCACTTGGCGTCCGTGTCGCAGTAGTGGTTGGCAGCGCAATCCGAAGCGGACTGGCACGAGGTCTTGCATACGCCAGAGGCGCACGTGTAGAGGCCGTTGCTGCAGGGCTGCGGCGCGGGCGTGGCACACGTGCCAGCTCCGTCGCACGTCGATATCGGAGTGACACTGGTACTCAAAGCGCATACCGCAGGTTTGCATTGCGTGCCCTGCGTGCCGACCGTGCAGCTCCCGTTGGCGTTGCATCGCCCGTTGGTTCCGCAGACGGACGTCGACGACACGTCCTTGCATTTGGCCGCCGGATCGGGCGTTCCCGCTGCAACCAAAGAACAGGTACCACGTGAACCCTGGAGGTTGCAGGCCTTGCATTGTGCACCTTCGCAGTTCTCGTTGCAGCAAACGCCCTGAGAGCAAAAGCCGCTCTGGCATTGGTTGGGGTTGGAACAGATGGAGCCGTTCGGCTTTGGCCCACACGAACCGGCGTTGCACGTGTTTGGAGCCTCGCAGTCGGAATCGTTGGCGCAGGTATCGCCACACTTCGTTCCGTTGCATTTATTGGGCGAGCAAATGAGCTGAGCGGGGGTTTTGCAATCACCCTTTCCGTCACAGGTAGATACCGGAGTGGCCTTTCCTGCGGAACACATTGCGGGCGCGCATTGCGTGCCTGAGGCGTAGTTTTGGCAGCCCCCATTACCGTCGCAGAGCCCGTTTTCGTCGCACGTATTCGCGTCTTTCTTTCGTTCGGTGCAGATCCCCCGGGGATCGGTGCGACCCGCTGGTACCTTGGAACATTTGCCGAGCGACTGCGATAGATTGCAGGCCTCACAGGCGCCGTCGCAGGCGCGGTCACAACAGACTTTGTCCGCAGAGCACACGTTCGAGCGGCACTCCGAGTTTTGGCTACAGCCCTGACCGGCCTCCTTGAGACCGCAGCTGCCGTTCACACAGGTGTTGGGCGCCACACAATCGGTATCCGAAGCACACGTGCCGGGACACAAACCACTCGCGCATTTGAAGAACCCACAGGGAACCTCGGAGCCCTGAATACAAGCGCCGGACCCGTTGCAGGTGGAGGCTGCGATGGCCGAGTTGCCCAGACAAAGTGGGGCTGCACACGGCGTCCCTGCGGAATACATGGCACAGGCGCCTTTGCCGTCACACACGCCGCTCTCCTTGCAGCTCATGGCGCCTCCGTCCTTGCAGAGCCCCTTGGGGTCGGGGCGTCCCGCGGACACCGGCACGCATTCGCCAGGCGAACCCACGCTGGAACACGTCACGCAGGACCCATCACAGGCCTGGCCACAGCAAACGTTGCCCACGCAGAAGTTGGATTCACATTCGGTGGGTGCTGTGCACGCCGCACCGGTCGGCTTCTTTCCACAGGAGCCGTCTTTACAAGTCTGCCCCGGTGCGCATTGGCTATCGCTGGTGCACTCGCCGAAGCACTGATTGGTGGCGCTGTCGCATGCGAAGGGCGTACAGATCGTGGCCCCACCTGCCACGCAAACACCGTCAGAGCATTTCTTGATCCCCGTCACGCTGGCAGAGGTCGGGCTGCAAGCACCCGCCGTGCACACCGTACCATCAGGATAGGATTGGCACTCCCCTACGCCGTCGCAGGTGCCGTCCAGGCCGCAGGTGCTCACGTCGGACTGCTTGCAGTCTTCGGCCCTCGGGGGGCGTTCGCCGGCTGGAACGGGGCTGCAGGTGCCCTGCTTGCCTGGAACGTTACAAGCCGTGCATTTGCCTGAACACTCGGTCGCGCAGCAGAATCCATCGATGCAGCGGTTGTTCTGGCACTCAGCGTTTTGCGTGCACGCATCGCCGGGCGCGAGGGTCCCTACCACGGCAGGTCTGGCGTCCGGCATTTCTGTCCCATCGGTAACCGAAGCGTCGTCGCCGGGCATCATGGTCCCGGGTCTTGCCAGATCCACAGACCAGAACAAACAACTTGCCGGCGCTTCGCGCTCGCCCGCAAAGAGCTGAACGCCCGCACCGGTAACGTTTAACGAGAAGACGTTGCCCGAAGCGTAGTCTTCAACGGCAACTTCCAGGCGCAACGGCCTTCCGCAATCGAGACTCGCGTCGTAGGTGCGCGACTTGCCATCGCCCTTGCGGGTGAGGGCGATCCTGACCTGGCCACTTTCCGCGCCCTCCTTGCAAGACAGCTCGAGCAGGAGGGTCCCCGGGTTGCAAGACCCTGCTTTCGGGGGCACCGTCTTGTCGCCAGCACACCCCAGGCTCAACCCGGCGATCGCAAGACAAAGGCCCGCAACTTTCGCTCTCATCAGAAGGTCTCCATTCGGTCCACCGGAATAGGACCGGTCTTGGTTTCGCCACCACCGGAGAGCACGACCGCTGCCACGATCCCGGCCACGGCCGCAGCGCCGAGCGCGCCCCAGAACCAGCCCTTCTTGTAGAGCGGCGTATCGCCTTCCTCTCGCTGCGAGCTTGCCGTCAACATGGGGGCCTCTCCGCCTTCCGCTGACATGTCACCGGAGGTCAGGGGCGGAGGAGCCGCGACTTTCGGTTCCAGGCGAAAGACCGCCTTCTGGTATTGACCGCCCTTGACCTCGAGGCTGCGCACAAGCGTGTCGTGGCCTTCGGCGCGCACTTCCACATCGACCAGACCTTCGTCGACCGGAACCGGTGTGGCCAGCGGAAGCCGGCCCACGGTCTTCCCCGCAACCACGACTTCGGCGCCCTGGGGAGAGCCCAGCACCTCGATCCGGCCCACGTGCGACTTCACGGCCTCGATGGACTCCTTGATGATGGCCGCGTTCTTCTTGACCCAGGGGTCCTCCGCCGAGGTCAACGCTTCGCTCAACTTGAAGTCGGCATCGACCCAGCGGCCGATCGCTTGCAGGCATAGGCCCACCTGCGCGGCGGCGCGGGGCGTGGGGTCGAGTTCGTAGGCCCGCTGGAACTTCTCGAGTGCGTCAATGTCTCTGCCCGCCCGCCGCAGGCGGAGCCCTTCCTTGATGAGGCTCTCGGCCGGAGCCTCTTCCCGTGCACCGGCGTGGGTAGGCCACGCGGCGCCCAGGGTGAGGAAAGCCCCAACCACCAAAACCGGCAAGAACCACTTGAGCCGCGTCGCGTCTGCACCCATGGTGGGTCGCACGCTAGCTTACACATGGCGCGATTTCAATGGACATGCGGAAGGCGGGGTTCGTGTGGTCCGTCGTCGAAGACAGGCTCGGTCCCACGCCACCGTGCGCAAAAAAACCGGCGCCGGGAGCCACGCTCACCGGCGCCGGGCCGCATCTGACTGGTTCGGAAGCGCTGCGCAGTGCAGCGCCTAGAATGGGGGCGGAGGCGAGTCGCGCCGCCTGACCGGTTACGCCCTAGTGCTCGCGGGCGGGGGAATTCGAGACAGGAGTGAGAGTCGCTACAGCCGGATGGACGTCCGAAGTCCATACCGGGCGAAGGGGCGGGGAGTTACCTGTGCGTTCACGTTGAGCTTGCGTTTACCCATGTGTTGCGTTCCTCCTTTGTGCGCCAGTCGGTTGCGGCTCTATTCTTCAAAGGTAACCGAGGCCTTCGGGCGAGACCAGGTCAGGCAATCGCCCGCGCGACAATTTACGGACGCGAAACGCGCCGGACGCAAAACGGGGTGCGCGACCGTAAGGCCGGCACCCCGCAATGACGATGATGGAAACTGCGCCTTTACTCGGCCAGCTTGAGCATCTCCTCGAACTTCTTTTTGGCGTCGTCCGTCAGGGTCCACTTGGTCTCGTCCTTGTGGCAGGTGTCACAATCGACCTTCATGCCCTTCTTTTTGGCAGTCTTCGTCATGGTCTTCATGACGGTCTTGGCGCGCTTGATGCCGCCCTCTTTGCAGGCTTTGCCCACCTCGGTCTTTTCGTCCTTGGCGATGGTGCAGTCGTTGTCGCCCGCAAAGGCCGGAGCGGACAGAGCAAAGGCCAGGGTGCTTGCCAACAGGGCGCCGAGTGACTTCTTCAACATTAGGAGATCCTCCCGAAAAGCTTGGAATGGGGATGTGAGAGTTCGACTGAAGGGCCTGGGTGGGGGCTTACCAATCCGGCAGGGCTGTTTAGTAGGTTTATCCGAGACAGCCCCCGAAAGCCAACCTCCGCCACAAGCCCCCCCTGGATACTCGATAGACGGTGCGCCAACAAGTTCCATTCATCGCACATGTGCGAGGAACGATAGAGGAAACCTTCGGCCCGCACGTCCCTCGTAAACAGGCTTCAGCGGTGAGCGCCCGCCCGATCGGGTAGGGGCCTAGTCCGCACTTGGCGGGCGCGACAGCGCAATGCGCCAGTCGCCCGACTTCCCCACGCCTTCGGTCGCCTCGCCTCGTCGAATCGGCTAGTCTGCCGCCCGCCATGAAACACACACCACCCGAGACGAAGGCCGCAGGAGGCCGGGGCGCCCGGTTCTCGCAGGCCATGGATCCGGCGGCAGCCGCTTTGAACGCCAGCATCGACTTCGATCGGCGCCTCCTGCGCGACGACGTCCGGGGCAGCCAGGCGCACGCCCGCATGCTGGCGCAGGTGGGGCTCATTTCGGAAGACGACGCGTCGACCATCGCCCGGGGCCTCGAAGAGGCGGCCCAGGAGATCGCAGACGGCTTGGTGGCGCTGGACCCGGCGCTCGAGGACATCCACATGAACCTCGAACACCGCTTGACCCAGCTCGTGGGGGAGCCCGGCCGGCGCCTTCACACGGCCCGCAGCCGCAACGACCAGGTGTCGACGGACCTCAAGCTCTACACGTTGCGGTCCATCGCCGCCCTGGTGGCAGATCTGGATCGCACCCGCCTGGCCTTGGTGCGTAAGGCGCGCACCCACGCGGCCGACCTCATGCCCGGTTACACCCATCTCCAAAGAGCCCAGGCCGTGACCCTGGGCCACCACCTCATGGCCTATGCGGAAATGTTGCGCCGCGATCGGGGTCGCTTGCTCGACGCCGCCCGCCGCGCGGCCGAGTGCCCCCTGGGGGCGGGCGCCTTGGCGGGCTCGAGCCTGCCGGTGGACCGCAACGCAACGGCGCACAGCCTGGGCTTCGAGGCCGGGCCCACCCACAACAGCCTCGACACCGTATCGGACAGAGACTTCGCGGCCGAGGTGGCGTTTTCGTGCGCGCTCATGCTCGTGCACTTCTCCCGTCTTGGTGAGGAGCTGGTGCTGTGGTCCACGACGGAGTTCGGGTTCGTGCAGCTGGGCGAAGGGCACTGCTCCGGAAGTTCGCTCATGCCGCAGAAGCGAAACCCCGATATCGCGGAGCTTCTGCGCGCCAAACCGGCACGGGTGATAGGCGACGTGGTGGCGTTGCTGACCATCTCGAAGGGCATCACGCTGGCCTACAACAAAGACCTGCAGGAGGCGCAAGAGCCCCTTTACGACGCGATCGAAACGGCCCAGCTGGTGCTGGCCGTGGCGCCGCGGCTGATCGCGGATCTGACATTCAATACGGCCCGCATGCACGAGGCCGCACAAGATCCTGCGCTGGGTGCCACCGACCTGGCAGAGTTTTTGGTCCGCGAAGCGCACGTTCCCTTTCGGCGCGCCCATGAAATCGTGGGGGCGTTCGTGCGCCATGCCGAGAGCCGGGGCGTGCCCCTGCGCGACGTTCCAGAGGCCGAGCTTTCTGAGATCGCCCCGGAGCTTACTCCCGCCGCCCTCGGGGCCCTGGCGCCCGCACAAGCGGTGGCCGCCCGTACACTGACGGGTGGCCCCGCCCCAAGCCGCGTTCTGGCCGAGGTGGAGAGACTCGAGCAAGAGCTCGTGGCTCTCGGTTACGAGATCTGATTACCCCCTTCGACGACGGAGCCCATTGTCATGACGACTGGAACCGAGCTTTCACCCGACGTTGCTGCCCTGCCCGCGAAGCGGCCGCCCCTGCACCGACGCCTCTACAACTGGGTGCTGGCCTGGGCGGACTCGAAACACGCTGGGTGGGCGCTCTTCTTGATCGCGTTCGCCGAATCGAGTTTTTTTCCGGTGCCGCCCGACGTGCTTCTGATCGCGCTGGTCTTGGGAAGTCACCGCGAGGCGTGGCGTTTTGCGGGCATCTGCCTCGCCGGCTCCGTGCTGGGCGGCGTGGCTGGGTACGGCATCGGCATGGGTTTTTGGGAAGCGACGCAGGCTTACTTCTTCAAGATCCCGGGGCTGACGCCCGCTGCCTTCGACAAGATGGCCGAGCGCTACGAATCCTGGGGTATCGCCATCGTCTTTCTGGCGGCGTTTACGCCCATTCCCTACAAGCTCATCACGATCTCGGCGGGTGTCTTCAAGGTCAGCTTCTTGCCGTTTTTGGCGGGCTCGGTCGTGGGTCGGGGCGGGCGGTTTTTCCTGGTGGCTGGTTTGCTCTACTTCTACGGGCCTCGCATTCGGCCGTACATCGACAAGCACTTCGAGAAGCTCGCGCTGCTGTTCGGCGCGCTGATGGTCGGGGGCTTCGTGGCGCTCAAGTATCTGCGCTAAGCGGCAAGCAGCGGGCAAACGACACGACCGCATCGATGACTTGCCCGACCTCTGCCACCGTCATCTCAGGAAACATTGGCAAGGAGAGCACTTCTGATGCCGCGGCTTCCGCATGCGGCAAGCGGGTGCCCGGCGGCACGAGGTGGGAGAAGGCAGGCTGCTGGTGCAGCGGGCGCGGGTAGTGAATGGCATGGGGAACACCCCGCACCGCCAGGTGCTTGGCCAGAGCTTCCCGCTGCGGGCTGCGGATCGTGTACTGCTGGTAGACATGATGAAGCCGCGGGGGCGCGTAGGGCGTAGCAATGCCCAGCGGCCTGAAGGCTTCGTCATAGGCCGCGGCCACACGACGGCGCCCCTCATTGAAGGCATCGAGGTGGGGAAGCTTGGCTCGCAAGACTGCCGCCTGGACGAGTATCGAGCCGGCTGTTCACGCCGACGGTCTCGTGAAGGTATCGTGTGTGCGACCCATGGTTCGCGATCAGCCGACACTTTTGTGCAAGGACGTCGTCGTTCGTGGCCAAGGCGCCGCCATCTCCGAAGCACCCAAGATTCTTTGGCCGGAAAGAAACTGAAGCACCCAAGGTCACCAAGCGTTCCTGCCAGGCGCCCTCCGTACCGTGCCCCCATGGCCTGCGCTGTGTCTTCGATGACGGGCAGCCGATGGTGCGCAGCCAGCGCCAGGACGGGATCCATGTCGGCCATCAGGCCGTAAAGGTGCACGGGAACGAGCGCCCGCGTTTTGGGCGTCATGCGCGCTTCGACCTGCCCCACGTCCAGGTTGTAGGTGCGGGGATCGATGTCGACGTAAACGGGACGTGCGCCCAGGAGCACCAGGGCCTCCACGGTCGCAACGAAGGTGAACGGTGTCGTGATGACCTCGTCGCCCGCTGAAATCCCGAGAGCCATGTACGCGATCTGCAGGGCGTCCGTACCCGAGGCACAACTTACGACGTGACGAACGCCGAGGTAGGCGGCCATCTCGTGCTCGAACGCCGCCACATCCTCGCCGCGAATGAACGCCGCGTTTGAAAGTACGGACGTGAGCGCGGCGTCGATCTGAGGTTTGAGGCTCACATACTGGCGATGTAGGTCCACCATCTTGAGCGCGGTCATCGTCTCTCATTTGTATCACGAGCGGCCTTGCCCGGCCCGGGGCTGACCGAGGCGCGGCTCCTGCGCACGTGCGACAAAAAACGAGAACGAGCGACAGCACCCTACACGGGCGGGAGGCTCGAAAAACGCACGCGCGGCTTACGGCAGGCCCAAGCCCAGGCGGCACCACTGAGCGCCGTTCCAGCCGATAGGACCACGAGGAGAATGAGAGAGGCTTTGCGAAACGGCTTCCAGAACTGGAGCAGCCACCAATCGACCCGCACCTGTGGGTAAGAGCGTGCGATCGGAACGGAGAGATTCGTGTAACGGCTCCACGGGGCCGTAAGCGCAGCTTCAGGCCACGGTGTCTTGAAGGGAACCGTCTTCAACAGCCAGTAGTGGCCCTGAATGGGCTGAAACGCGGGCAGCCATTGGAAGGGATAAAAATCCTCGAAGCAGGGATCGCAGCCCACGGGGCGTCGAACACCCCGCGAGCCCGAGCGGTTGGGATCGCCCAGCCAGTTGTTGCGAGCTTCCTGCGAGATGCGAATGAAGTGATCCCAGTAAAAGGCGTTACCAACGACCTGGACGAACAAACTGACGCCGAAGAGGGTCACGAACAAAGTGGCCCAGGCTCGTTTCGCCCAGCGCGCTGCCTGCAGAACCTCGTCGAGGTACACGACACCAGGCAGGAGCAACGGCGCAACCAGGGGCACCATGTACCGCGGACCCCACGCCCAGTCGCCAGACCACGACTCGAACTTTGCATAAAGGAGGAAGACGGGCGTCACCGTGATCACCAAAATGCCAAGCACACGCGGCTGGAGCCGCCAGACCCGGCGCGCCGCGAAGACAGAAAGCACGAGCGGCGGCGCGTACAGCAGCAGCGAACGACCGGGCGACGCCAAGAGCCCCCAGACGCCTTCCCAGAGTGGCTGCGCAAAAACCGCGGCGTCAACGTTGTAGCCAGTGGAAGCCATTCCCCCAGTGGGCGCAACAGGGCCAAGGCGTGCGCGGTTATGAAGGGCAATGGTCAACGCACCCAAAGCCAAGGGCGCCAAGGCCACTGGAACCAAACTCAAGAACCGCTTCACGTCACGCCGAAGGCGGTAGAGGCAGAAGACGAGCCCCCCTGGCAGCGACAAAGCAAACACCAGCTTCGAGGTGAGCAGCAGTGCCGCCCAGAAACCCACCCGAAAGGCCGTGCCTCGCCTCGGGGCCTCCCCAAACGCCACCAGACTTCCCACGAAGCCCATGAAGGTGGCGGCTTGTACGATCTCGGAGTACGGGCTTCGGGCGTAGACCCAAACGAAAGTTCCCAGGCCCAAAAGCAGTGTCCCGAGGCTAGCGACCCCGCGACGGACGCCGAGACGCAAGCAGGTGTTGAGGAAAAGCACACAGGTGAGCGCGCCGAAAAACGCGGGCCCCGTGTGGCACGTGATGACCTTCGCCATCGACCAGGCACCCAACCAGCGATCGACGATCCACTTGTAGATCATCACGCCCGGCACGTGCGCCAACGACGCCAGGATGGGATGAGGCGCGTAGCTGTAGATGCCGGGTCCCGCAGGGATACCCAGCTCACCCCGAAAGACGATGGACTCCGCCGTGTAGAAGATGAGCTTGGCGTCGTTCCAGGGGATCTCACGGCTGGTGCTCAGCATGTAGAGAAAGAAGAAGAAGCCGAAAACGGCCATTTGATGGCGAGGCTTCATTCTGCCTCCTCAGACGCTCGACCGCCGTGACGACGCCATAGCCACAAGCCGCCCGCCACGAGGCTCATCAACGCCAGCAAACTGGCCACGCCTTTGCCCCAGCGTTTCGGCAAGAAGTTCAGGAACCACCAGTCCACGCGGGCGCGAACGTAAGACTCGTGAATGGGAAACTTCACCGACGTGTAGCGATGCCAGGCGGCGTCCGCTTCGGCCACCTCGGCGGGATCTCCCGCCAGCACGTGGCCAAGCAGCCATGCGTGACCCTCGATGGGATTGAAAGGCGCAAGCCAGATCATGGGATGGATGTCCTCGAAGCAGGGGTCGCATTCGCCCCCGGGCCGCGCGTTCAGCGCCCCACTGCGGTTAGGGACCCCCAGCCAGCCCGCGCGGGCTTGTTTCGCCACGCGAATGTAGTGGTCCCAATAAAGCGATGTTCCCAGCACTTGCACGTAAAGGCCCGCGGCGAGCAGGACCGACGCCGCTGCGAGCACGAGCCGTTGCCGGTGCGCGATCACTTCGTCGACAAAGGCCGCACCCGGCAACAACAGGGCCGGCGTCATGAACACGCAGTAGCGGGGCCCCCACGCCCAGTCACCCGTCCAGTGTGATAGACGCGCCAGGTAAAGCAGGTAGGGAACCAGGGCGGCAGTCAGCACCCAGGTGACCTCGAGCTGGTGGCGCCGATAGAGCGTTCGGAATCCGAAAAAGCTGAGGACCAGGGGGGGGCTGTAGACCAGGAAGCTCTTGCCCGGCGCGAGAAACAGAGACCAAAGGCCCATGAAGAGGCCTTGGCGCATCGGCTGGCTCTCGACCAGGTGCCACCAGTGGCTGAAGGTCCCGTAGCGCAGCCGGCTGTCGAGACACACGAGCACCACACCGCCCAGCGCGAGCGGCAGGGAGGACAAAGCCAGGTGGCGCAGCGCCGATCGGTCCCGTCGCAACCGCCACACCAGCCACAGCGCCACGAGCGGCAGAGCCAGACCCAGCTCCCACTTGCTGTTCACGAGGGCCGCGCTCCACCCGCCGAGCGCGAGCGCGGTGCGTGCGGTGGGCGCCGCGTTCATCCGCAGGGCCGCGAAGACGTACCCGGTAAAGACGAAGGTCTGAACGGCGGGGGGCCAGGGCGAGCGGGCATAGACCCAGACGATGGTTCCGAACGCCAAGGTGGCCGTGGCGACGCCCGCAGACACGCGTCGCAGACCAAGAAATAAACACATCTGTAAAAACAGCCAGCAGGTGCCTGCGGTGAGCACGGCCGGCGCCAGGTGCGAGGCCAATACGAGCAGGTTCTGATCCCCACCGCGCCAGAGCGGGTTCCACAGCGCCTTGAGGAGAGCGCCCGGCACGTGAACGAGCGAAGGCAGGAGGGGATGAGGGCTTTGTGAGCGGCCGTTCGGTCCCACGGCGGCGGGGAAGTCGAGCGCCGTGGTGCCGTCCTGTACGAGCCGCTCGGCGGTGAAGTAAACGTAGCTGCCCTCGGTCCAGGGGCGCTCGCGGCTGGTGGACAGCAGGTAGGCAGCCGACAGAGCCAGTACGAAACCAAAGCTCGCGAGGGCGCGCGGAGACGATACGAATCGCGAAAACACGCGGGCGCGCGGGAGAGACTCGTGGGCGGGGGGGCTCGGCAAACCGGGGGCATGCTGCCCGCCTCCGTAGGGGGCGTCAAGACGCGCAGGGAGTCAATTCGAAAACGGG
This sequence comes from Myxococcales bacterium, assembly GCA_022184915.1. Lineage (NCBI taxonomy): Bacteria > Pseudomonadati > Myxococcota > Myxococcia > Myxococcales > Myxococcales bacterium. Next base: position 418,146 of record JAGTJU010000003.1, read on the forward strand.
GGCCGAAGCGTCTAAAAGCGTCCCTGCGCCGAGAGGGAGGGAACGAGCGTGGTGCGTCCTTCGCGACTCTGCACAGGCAACGCAGCGAGGTGCGGTAACCACGAAGGCGCTGCGGCGCTGTTGGCGGTGCGGTTCGGGTCGTCTACGCTGCGTGTCACGAGCCAGCCTGCCACCAGGCCGAGCGCGCCTCCGGCCAGGGCCCTGCGCGTGGTGGTGGGCGTATCCTGGAATTGGCACTCCGATGCCCCCTGGGCACATTCGGAGATCGCGCCCACCAGAGCCCCCGCAAAAGCCCCTGCGGCCACCGTCAGGTCCACGAGCACCATGCGCTGCCAGGAGGGTCCGTACTTCGTCTGATCGGGCAAGTAAGCGCCCGCCAGGCCCACGCCGACGCCCACGTTGAGGCCCAACAGCATGGACAGATAGAGATGGTCTTCGTGGTCGAGGCCCAAGGCGGGAACTGCCAGGGCGCCTGCCAGGGCGCCCATCGCGGCGCTGCTTTGGATCAAAGTGACCCGGCCATAAGTGGGCGCCCGTTCGTCCGTGGCGATGCCGAAGGCGGCCCCCGCGGCCAGCCCCAAAGCGCCGCCGACGAGCGCGCCGGAAAGGTCGGACGACAAAGCCAGTCCCCCAAAGACGCCCTCGAGGGTGCCCACGGCCATTGCGCCGATGCGATACATCCCCTGGTTGTCGGGGATATACCGTGGCGTCAGGCGGGCCCCGATGAGACCGCCGGTCACGGCCCCCACGCCCGCGGCGGCGGTGAGCAGCGAAAGCGACGCCGGGTTGGTGTCTTGGGCACTTCCAACGGGAGCGACTTGATCGGAGACCAGCCCCACGGCGGCGAGTGCACCCGCGAGGCCCCAAAAGGCGATGAGCTCCGTGCGACCGTTGCGCTGGACGTAGTCGAGCCCAAACGAGACCCGCGTGTCCTCACCCGGGCGAACCTCCACGGATTCGCGACGGCTTTCGTGGTGCTCTGCCTCGGCGTAGATCTCGTAGACACCAGGATCCAGGCGCTGGTTGTAGGGGTTCTCGGCCCGCATGCCGCGCACGAAAAGCGTCGCGCGCCGGGGACGTGTGGTCACCACGAGGCGACCCGGCACGGGATCCAGCTTGAAAAACAGAGGCTTCGTCTCGGCGATGCCCACGTCAACGGTGCGGACTTGCGTTTGAAAGTTGGCGCGCGACACGGTCACCTTGTAGGTCCCACGTGGCACTTGAAACTCGTTCGGGGCCTCACCGGTCACGCGTTGACCCGCCCCTTCGAGCGTCACCGCCACGTCGCTCGGCACCGTGTTGATGACCACAGTGCTGGGCCGCCGATCGATCGCGGCGATGCGCAGGCGCGCTGCTTCGGCGAGGGGACCTTCAGGTTCGTGCGCCACGAAGGTCTCGTAGTGGGCCCGTGCGTCTTTCAGCCGCCCAAGGTGGTACTCGCACTGAGCGAGCATGAAGACCACGTCATTGCTGGGAAAGAGGTCCAGCGCCATCTTGAACTCGACGAGGGCTTGCTCGCGATCGCCCGCGTCGAAGAGGCCAAGCCCCGTTTCGTAGTGGTTGCGGGCGCGCTCCCGTGCCGCAGAAGAAAGCTCCGCCGCCATTGCACCCTCCGCGCGGGCGAAGGCCGCGGGCGCCGCCACGACAGCTCCGCAGAACAACCATGCAAGCCAGCGCAGGCGTCTCACGGTGTTCCTCCCTCCTCTGGGGCAGCAGGTGTCTGTTTGCGGCCGAAGATTTTTTCGGACGAGGGGGCCACGTCGTCGCCGATGTATTTGATCTGTTTGCCGGGTGCCAGATCGTCGCTTTCGGCGGGGCTTTTGGGGTTGCCGTCTGCGGGGAGCGTCTTCGAAGGGGGCGGCTGTCGCCGCGGCCGCGCTGACGGGGAAGCGCTGCGGGCATCGGGTAAACGCCCCGGGACCGCGCTGACGGAAGCGCTTCCTGCGTCGAAGAGGGTCAGCGGCACCTCTGGGGCCGCTGGGACCCCTGCGGGTGGGGCCAGAGCGCGGCCAGAGGCCGGGGGCTTCACGGCTCCCGAAACGGCGGGGACAGAAGGCTTCCGGGGCGTTTTTGGGGGGGTTCCCGTACGCGCCAGCGAAAGCGCAAGGCCAAGGCCCAGGGCCAGGACGCCCGCGATACCGAGGTGCCACCGCGGGCCCACGCGCGGCGCCTCGGCAGCGGCCACAGCCGAGACGGGCCGATCGAAGGTGACGTTGGGATCTCCGGTGAGGAGCCGCTCGACGTCGCGCTGCAGGTCCACGACCCTCTGGTAGCGTTCCTCGCGCGATTTGGCGAGGGCCTTCATGACCACGGTCTCGACCGCCACCGGAATTCCGAGCTCGGGCAAAAGTTTCGAGGGCACGATGACCTCGTTGTTCAAGACCTGCGAGATCACCTGCAGGTAGTTGTTGGCCCGAAACGGCACTTCGCCCGTGAGACACTCGTAAAAGACCACGCCCACGGCCCAGACGTCGGCGCGGGCATCGATGTCCTCTTCGCCGCGTGCCTGTTCGGGCGACATGTAAAGCGGAGTACCAAGCAGAATGCCCGTGCGGGTCAGTCGCAGCGTCTCGGGACCTTCGTCGGCGCTTCGCACCGCCTTCGACACGCCGAAGTCCACCACCTTGACGAAGTCTTCGTCACTGCGGCGCACGAGGTAGATGTTCTCAGGCTTGATGTCACGATGGACGATGCCCTTGTCGTGGGCCGCGCCGAGTGCACTCGCCACCTGCTTGATGATGTGCAGACAGCGCTCCACGGGGAGAGGGGCCTCACGCGCCAGGAGCGCCGAGAGCGGCTCACCCTCGAGATATTCCATCACCACGAAAGACCGCGCATCCTCCGTGGTGCCGTAGTCGGTGACATCCACGATGTTCTCGTGGCCGATGGCGCTCGCGAGCCGCGCCTCCTTGAGCAAACGCGCCACCAGCTCTCGCTTTTCGACCAGCCGCTCGAGCAGCACCTTCACGGCCACGCGTTTGCCAATGACGGTGTGGCGCGCTTCGTAGACGGCGCCCATGCCCCCTTCACCGATGCGCCGAATGATCTCGTAGCGCCCCGCCAGCACGGTGCCCACGAGAGGGTCGAAGCTGCCCGGGGCGGCGTCCTGGTCATCCATGAACGGTCATCCTACTTGAATCCTGACTTAGGCATAGTTAGCGCGTGGGGTCACGCAACTGGGCCGCGAGAGGCGCGTAGTAGCCGCGAAGGCTTCGTGGAGCCGTCTCACCCCAGTATTGCGACAACTCATCTGGCAACGATGTACAGAGCCCGTCACGCCAAGCCCGCGCCAGCACCAGGGCCCATCTCGGGTCAAGCCCTCCGGGTGCCCCCTTGGTCGCGCCCCGGGCACGGACCGGGCACACATAGGCAGCGAATCGCAAAAGTGTGAAGGGAAAGGTGAACAGGGCATGTTTCCGGCCTCTCAGGCTCCGCAGGATCCACAGGCGGTTGCGCTCGACCTGATACAGCTTCAAGGGGCTTCGGCGCCCTGTGCTCTCCGAGAACTCGTGTACCCCCCGGGCCTCCGGGCAGAACGCAACCACCGCGTTCATTCTCCGAACCTTAATTCCCAACGCAACGTCCTCCATGTAGAGGAAAAGAGACTCAGGGAATAATGCTGCGCCGCCAAGCTGGTGCCAACGCCCCTTGCTGACCGCGAACAGCGCCCCTGAGGGCGCCAAGGGCCGCGCAACCCGCACACTGACGGCTTCGGGCATGTGCCCGCGAGCCTCGTCGATGCCCAAACCGTCGAATGTCAAAGAAAGACCATGAGCGTTCACCCTTGCCTCAGCGTCGGTTAAAAGACCGCCAACCAGAACGGGAGCAGGGTCACTCACGAACCGGTTGGCCAGCTGTCGGATGCAGTCAGGCGCCAAGGCAACGTCAGGGTTGACGACCACGATGATCTCGGCGCGACTCTTCGCGAATCCGCGATTGACGCCAGCCCCGTAACCCAAGTTCTGGTCACATTCATCTACTTCGATTCGAAGACTCGTGAATGGAGCCAAAGCGGCTCGATCGAAGGCACGAGGGCCGTTGTGCCAAAGGTAAATCACTCCGATGTCTTTTGACTGCAGCTCCAACGAGCGGAGCAGGGGAAGAAGCAGGTCTGGATTGCCGAAACTAACAGTCACCACATCCGGCTTCATCGATTCACTCCGACGGCTCACTCGCCTCCGGAGCGAGCGCTCCGGGAGAGTCGTTCCACCTTCTCCTGAAGCAGGGCCAGGTCCTGTGTCAGGGTGATCGAGCGCCTCTCGAGGCGAGAAAGAGAAATCAGACTCAAGAGGTGCACGAAGGTCAGCGTGCCCAGGCCGACCGAAAAGAGCAGATTCGCCGGCAGCGTAAACCCGAGAATCGAGACGATCTCGGGCGCGAAGTGGAGCAGAAAGAACCCAGCTCCCAGCCCCAACATCAAGAGCAAAAAAAGCAAGCTCGCCTGGAGCGCGAGGCGGCGCTTGAACACCAAGTAAAGGATCAGCAGGGCGAAGCCGATGCAGATGGCACCGAAGGCTGCGTACCTTTCGAGCTCGCCTCCTGTCACGTGCGTCAAGCCTCGCGACGCTCCAGATGGCGAGACACCGTCAACATCAACGAGATACTCACGCAGAGCATGTAGTGAGCGACCCTCAAGCCAAAGATACTGCTCAATCCACCCTGCCTTGGTTCCATGTGCACCTGTACTTCCACGAGAGTCAGCCCCGCGGCGCCAGCAATCGCCAGCGATTCGGGCTCGGGGTAGTCGTAGGGGTAAACCTCGTCGAAGAGCTGGAGGGCGCGGCGACCGAACAGCCGAAAGCCCGACGTGGGATCGACCACCTTGATGCCGGCGAAGAGCCGCAGCAGGAACGAAAGCCACCCGATGCCCACGCGGCGCAGACGGGTGCTTTGAAAGCCCACGCGCTCGAGAAAACGCGAGCCGATGATGAGGTCGGGCGCGCCGTGGGTGTCGTAGGCGTCGAGCAGCTTCGCCAGCTCGTCGGGCGGATGCTGGCCGTCTCCGTCGATCTGGGCTGCCCAGTCGTAGCCGTCACGGGCGGCGAGGCGCAGGCCCGTTTGCACGGCGGCCCCAATGCCCAGGTTGTGGCTGAGGCGCGCCACGCGGGCGCCCCGGGCACGGGCGATGGCGGCGGTCCCGTCGACAGAGCCGTCGTCGACCACGAGCACGTCCAGCTGCACCCGGTCGCGCAGGGTCGCGGCCGCGCGGTCGAGCCTGTCGAGCAGGCGTGGCAGCGCCTCCTCTTCGTTGAGGCACGGGACGATCACGAGCAGCTTGCGACGGGACATCGGGCGCACCGACGCTAGCGCACGAAGCGCCAGGCGCCAAACCGATCCGGCGCTCAGGCCCGCGAGGAAGGCGCGACCTGCGTCACGAGCGCGTCAGGCCCGATACGCTGCCCGGTGCCGCTGGGCGTGGCCTGGGTGACGCGGCAGAGGCGGCCCCGCTCGAGGCGCAAGAAGGCTTCGTTTTGGCTTGTGACGTCGCGCGTCTGGAGCTCGAAGGCCGTACGCCCCTCGAGCCCACAGCCAAACCACTTCGTACGGCCCTTTTCCTTCTTGAGGTCACTCACCACCCGAAGCCAGGTGGGATCCCGAGGGGCGGTGCCCTGCGGGGCGATGACCAGGTACGAAAAATCCGCCCGGGTGTTCTGCGCCCGGGGCGCGCTGTCGTGGCACCAGTCTCGCGGATGGGCCAGCGCGGGACAGGGCGCCTGGGTGAGGCAGGGGGCCACGACGAAGGCGCCCGCGGCAACCAGGTGATCGCGCACCTGCAGCAGCGCGCGCGAGGTCTCCTTGAGGGCGGGCTCGATGATGAGGAGGTGCCCCTCGGGGGCCAACCAGCTGGCCAGCCAGGACCGCACACGTTCCGCCCGCACCGAGGGCTCGTGGGAGGCGAACTCGTTCAAGAGGTGGGCCGCGACGATGAGGTCGAAGCGCCCGCGCACGCCCTCTGGCAGGCCGGAGCGCGACAGATCGGCCACCACCGTGATGCCGGGGCCGGCGACCCGGTCCACCGTCACCACCTCGAGCCCGGTTCCGAAGCGCGCTCTCAGGGTGTGCGCCACGATGCCCGTGCCGGCGCCCAGGTCCAACACGCGGCGGGGCACGAGACCCGGAACGTGCAGATCGAAGATCCGCGTGAGCATGGCCGCCGTGCGCGGCGCAATCTCGGCGGCATAGTCCGCCCTCAGGCCGGCGTCGGCCAGGTAGGGTGTGCCCACGAGCGCACGCGGGCCTACCAGGCCCTCGTGGATGCGGGAGCGGCGTTTTCCAGGGGCAGACATGAGCGCGCGACGACCGCCGTCAGCGCGTGAACAAGCCGACGATGTCGTTGAAGGTCACGACCACGAAGACCCCGAGGAGCAGCACCAGCCCCACGAAATGCACGGCCGCCTCGGTCTTGGCGTTGACGTCCCGCCGGCCGAGCGAACCGAAGATCAGGAACAGCACCCGCCCGCCGTCGAGCGCCGGGAAGGGCAGCAAGTTGAAAAGACCCAGGTAGACCGAAAGCATGGTCAGAAGATCCAAAAACTCGAGGGCGCCGTTGTCAGCCGCTTGCTTCATGCGTTGAGCGATGCCCACGGGTCCCGACAACGCGGCCTTTTGTTTGCCGGTGACCATCTGCCACAGGCCGTCGAGGATGCGTCCGGAGAGGTCCACGGGCACCATGACGGCCAAGCCCACGGCCTCTGCCAAGGGCAAGGATTGATGCAGGCTTCCTCCGCCGATCTGAACGCCGATACGGTAGGTGCCGTCCTGGGCCGCCGGGGTCACCGTGATGACCTGCTCTTTGCCGCCCCGCTGGATCTTGACGGGCACGGGCTTGCCGCCCGACTGCGCGATCACGTCCGTGATCGGGTTGCGCACGGACACGGGCTTGCCGGCCGCCTCCACGAGCTCGTCCCCGGCCTTGAAGCCGGCGGTCTCGGCCGGTGTGCCCGGCATGACCTTTTCCACCTTGAGCGACGGCACGCCCCAGTAGCCAAACATGGCAAAGGCCAGGAACACCGCGGTGATGTAGTTGGCAAGAGGTCCTGCCACCAGCACCGCCAGGCGCATCCACCGGGGACGGTTCGGGTAGACGTAAGGGTCGTCCCGGTCGAACTCCTCGTGCGGGTTCAGGCCCGTGATCTGAACGAAGCCACCCAGGGGAATGGGTGCGATCTGGTAGATCGTATCGCCCTTCTTGAACGAGGCGATGGGCTTGCCAAAGCCGATCGAGAACCGCTCGACGCGCATGCCGCACAGGCGCGCCACGATGAAGTGGCCCCACTCGTGAACGACAATCAGGAGGGCAAGGCCCAGGATCGCAATCAGCAAAGACACAGTAGGCAATCCTAGCAGCCGGTCATTCCACCGACCAATCCGGGTATCAGGCTGCGCGCGATCCTGTCCTCAGAACCGCGGCAGCGGCAGTGGCAGGCGGCGCAGGGGGGCACGAAGCGCCGTGGCCAGATCGGACAGCACGGAGCCCGTCTTTCGCTGTCCCACGAGTTCGAGGGCTAAACCGGAGGCCTCGCGCTCGAAGCGGCGCTCGAACGCCAAGCATTCACCCCGCGCCCGCGCCACGGCGGGAAGACAGGGCAAACGGCGCGCCACCACGTAACGGGACCGCAACACCACCGCGTCGCGGCCGGCGTCGAGGCGACCCAAGGCCCAGCCGAGAGGCGCCCAGGTGAGCGGCCGGTTCTGGGTGGTGGCCAAGATCACCGCCGCACCCTGCGCTTCGGCCATGCCGCGCACGAACGCCCGCCCGGCGACATCGCGGTACACAACCCGCAACTGGGGGAGCTGCCGCTCGAGGAGCTTGAGCACGCCCAGGCTGTTGTCGCGCGAGCCGTCGTTCACCGCCACGATCTCGAAACGCAACCCCAAGCCCGCCATGTGGGCCGCGAACGCCCGGATGTCGCTGCCAACGCTGTCTTCCGCGTCGGAAACTGCCAGGACCAGGGAAACGTCGATCTGGTGGCCTTGAATCATCGTCACTCCTTGCGGCGCGAGGGGTCGCCTTTGGAAGGGAGTTTGCATCAGCCATGCCGAGACCGCTGCTTCGTGATTTCAGGTGTTTAGGCCCGGAGAGGCCGAGCAAGGAGCGTATGTGGGTGCGCGCTTGCGCACCTGGGTGCCACCTCGACTACGCAGTCTCCGTGTTTCGGGCGCGTAAAACACTACTCAGAACGCATCGCAGCATCCGGGCGTCACCAGGGGGGAACGTAAAGACCCCGGGCTCGGAGCGAAGGTCGGCGAGGCCTCCCGTATGGGCCACCACGAGGGGTGTGCCCACGGCCAAAGCTTCCCGCGCCACGAGCGGCATGCCCTCGGTCCGCGAGGCTGAACCCGCGCGGGGGCCCGGAAGCGCGCGGCTCGGAACGACGCACACGGCGGCTTCGCGCAGCGCCGCCGCCACGGTGGTGGGTGAAACGGCACCCGGAACGGACAGCTCGACACCGAGCCGGGTGGCCAGAGTCTGCAAGCGGGGCGCTTCGGGCCCCTCCCCCAGGAGGCGTACGGGGGGCCGTTCGGGCAGGGGCAGGCCGCCCACTGCTCGCAAGAGAAGGTCGAACCCCTTGATGGGAACCAGGCGGCCCACCCCAAGCACCCGGTACGCCCTCGGGGGGGGCGCAGCGGCGCGGGCGAAGAGCTCTGCGTCCACCGGCATGGGCGCCACGTCGAGCGGCACCCCGGCGGGCCAGGTACCCAAAAGTTCGCGCAGCTGCCGGGCCAAAGGCGCGGAGACGCACACCACGCGCTGGCAGCGCGGTACGATCCATCGGGCCAACGCGGCCCCCCCGGGCGCGGCCCGTAACCACGCCAGGTCTCCCGAGTGTACGAAGCTCGTGTGCGGCAAGCCTGGCGCCGCCAGGGCCACGGCCAGAGCAGAGGGCACCATCCAGTGGCTCTCGACGCCCCCCCACCCCGGCGACCGGCTCCGGATGGCGTCGACGAGGCGGTACACCACGCCCAGGGCTTCGAGGGCGAGGGCCCCCCGCGCCAGGCCCGAAGCCGCGTCCCAGACCTCGGGGGCGCCCGGGCCGCTGAAGAGCCGTTCGCCCCCCACGCGGAAGACCGAGACGCCCTCGACCCTGCCCGCACCTTCCGGAAGCCCGCACGCAATCACGTCGGGCACCGCAGGATCGCATGTCGACCTTCGGCGCAGCTGAGTGAGCACGAAGCGGCCGGCCCAATCCCCCTGCCGGCGGGGAAACGAGCTCGTCACGACGCCGAAGCGGCGGTTCACGTGGCGGGAAGCTTTCGGTCTTGGAGCCTTGCGCCCATGCCGGTCCCTTAGAGCTCGGGGCTGAGGGTCGATGCGCGTGCGGGCGCGGTGCGCCCCGAGAGCCGCCGCAGCAGCCGGCGGCCGAGGCCACGTCCCAGCAGCCGCAGGATGGGCCACGCCACCTTGTGGGGCCGAATGCCCGATCGCCACGTGGGCCCGTAAACAGGGCGCACGGGGACGTCCGCCACCCGAACGCCCGCCAGGGCCAACCTGACGAGCACGTCGTTTGGGTAGCCGTAGCGGGGAAACGTGGGCTCGCCCAGGATGACGTCCAAGGCCTGGCGGCTCGCCGCCGTGTAACCACACTGCGAGTCGAAGACATGCCACAGCCCCGAGCACACGCGGGTGAGGTGCGAGAGGACCAGGTTTCCGCAGAGCCGCGACAGGGGCATTTCACGGTAGACCCCCGGGGCAGCGAAGCGGTTGCCCTTGGCGTAGTCAATCCCCGCCACCACGGCCTGCACCAGGTGGGGAAGGTCGCGGGGATCCATTTGCGAATCGCCCGCCATCACCGCCGTAACGTCGGCCCCGAGAGCCCGCGCTCGCTCGTAGCCGGTGACCAGAGCGGCGCCCACCCCCCGGTTCCCTGCGTGACGGATCACCTCGACCCGCGGATCGGCGACGCCGCCCGCCCGCAGCGACGTCTCGTCACCGCTCGCGTCGTCGACGACGATGACGTGGTCCACGAAGCGCGGGATGGACGCCAGGGTGCGCTCGATCTTGTCGGCTTCGTTGTAGGCCGGAACGACGACGGCAACACGGCGCTGCGAGAACATGGGACGTAGAGGGCGGGGGCACGAAAGCGAACGATGACGACCCCGTCAAAGAGCCAACTCCGCCTCCGGGGCTGCCTCGCGCCTCCCGCCGCCCGCCTTGGGGTCTTTGCGTTCAGGCTTCGATTCGCTGCGCCCCGAGGACGACGGGCGCCGTCCCTGAGACCGCGTGGACTCGGCCTCGTTGCCCGTGGGCTTGACCGAAGGCATGGGTTGCGTGGGCATGTCGGGCACCGCAGGGCGGGTCCCGGAGCCCACGGTGGGGCGCAGGCTGGCGAACACCTTGAGCGGCGGCCGCACGGACTTGGTGACGTCGTCGTAGCCTTCTTTTCGAAGGACGAGCTCCGTAGGTTCAGCGGATTTCCAGTCGATGTTGGCGACACAGGGAGTCGTGCAAAGCATCTTGTTCGATGTTTTGTCGAACACGTCCGCGCCCCCCGGAATCGAATCGACTTCGATCTGCAAAGGCCCGTCCTTGATGGCGGTGCCGCCCGTTCGATAGATCACCTTGGGTTGGGACAGGTTGCGCACGACCACGATCCCCCCCGCAAAGCCCGCGACCGCAACGATGAGGACCATGCTCACCAAAAAGCCAGGTCTTTTGTAGGCGGGCTGGGCCGCAAGCGCTGCAGCCTGCGCGGCCTGCTCGGCCAACGACGAGCTGCCGGACGCGCTCACCGAGACCGAAACCGGTGGAAGCGTCGGGGAACGAACCTGCAGGGTGTAGGGCCGCGAGCTCGACGCGGGCATGCTTTGGCTCACACGCACCGAGCCGGTGTTGGTCTGGCGCCCGTCCTGCGGCGCCTCCCCCGGAAAGAGATCGCGCATGAGCCCCGCCAGGTGCGTGGGCTGAAACCGGGAGGCATGGACGATGTCGTCGAGGGCATCTGCCATCTCGCCGCCCGACTGAAAGCGGTGGTCCGCGCTGCGCGCCAGCGCCTGGAGGACGATGGCGTCGAGCTCGGGCGGGCACAGGGGGTTTTGCAGTGAGGGCGGAGGCACCTCGCACTGGCGCACCCTCTCGACGGTCTGCAAATCGTTGTCTCCCTTGAAGAGGCGGCGCCCCGTGAGGATCTCGTGCAGCACGATGCCGGTGGCGAAGATGTCGATACGGCTGTCCACCTCGTTGCCCCGGGTCTGCTCGGGCGCCATGTAGGCGAACTTGCCCTTGAGGGTTCCTTTCTGGGTGCCCTCGTCTGAACCTTCACCGCCCAGAGCCTTGGCAATGCCGAAGTCGAGCAGCTTCACGGACCCCTCGAACGACAGCATCACGTTCGAGGGCGACACGTCCCGGTGGATCATCCCCATGGGCCTGCCGTCGTCGCTGCGTAGATGGTGGGCGTAGTCGAGGGCGCGACACATCTCGCGGCCCACGTAGGCGACCAGCTCTGGCCGAGGGGGACCTACGCGCGCCCACAAGGTGCGCATGGTTTCAGCCAGATCACGGCCTCGCACGTACTCCATCGAGATGAAGTACTCGCCGTCCACCGAACCCAGCTCGAACACCTGCACGATGTTCGGGTGGTTGAGGCGGGCCGACATCTTGGCCTCCTCGATGAACATCTTCGTGAAGGTGGGGTCGTCGGACAGATGGGGCAGGATACGTTTGACGACGAAAATGCGTTCGAAGCCAGCGGGCCCCTGGACGCGCCCTTTGAACACGTCCGCCATGCCTCCGCGCCCGATGCGCTCGAAGAGGGTGTATTTGCCGAACTGAATCGGCTGAGGAAGGACGACGCCCACGGCCGTTTGATCTTAGCCCAGAATATCAGGAACTTCCCTAACCACGCGGCTGGCGTGCCGGGACCGGCTCGAACCATATCAGCGAAGCGCGGTCGAGCCCAGGTTTCACACGCCCCTTTTCGAGGCCAGCCCCGCGAAACCCTCCTCACGCGGAGCCACGCTTTGTCCCACGGGGCCTTACCCCACACCCCTTCCGTCCACGGCGCGGCTGGAACGCAGCGGCCCGGGTCGAGGAGGGCCTGCAACAAAACGGCGGAGGCGCGGCTTCTTCGAGCCAACGGCCCCCGCTTCCAGTAAAAGGACGCGGTGTCAGTGGCAGACCACCTTCATCTCATTGCGATTGGCGGGCTCGACCCGTCGGGGGGCGCCGGCATTTTGCGTGATGGGCTGACGGCACGGGCCCACGGCGCGTCCTTCCGGCTGGTCGGGACGGCTTGGGCGGAGCAGTCTCCCCTGCACGGCGTGCAGGCCATCAACCCCCGACCCGCCGACGAGCTCCAGCGCGCCATCGGCTTGGCCCTCAAGGAAGCGCCACCGGGCCGCACCGCGGTAAAAGTGGGCATGGCCGTCAATTCGAGCCTGTTGCGGACGATTGCCAGCGCCCTCGAGGGCTTCGGGGGGCCCGTGGTGTTCGACCCGGTGGTGGGCGCGACGGCGGGCGGTGCCTTGTTCGATCCCGGTCCGGTGAACCTGCGTCAGGCCCTGGCCCCCCTGCTCGCGCGGGCCTGGGTGGTCACGCCGAATGTCCGCGAGGCCTCCCTGATTTGCGACCGCCCCGTCACGGAGGTCGACGAGGCCGTGTGGTGCGGCCAGGTTCTGGCCAACCAAGGCGCCCGGGCCGTGGTGATCAAGGGTGGCCACCTCGTGACGTCGTCCGTGGTCGACGTGCTCGTGCACGCGGGGCGTACCCACAAGGTGGAGGGGGAGCGCATCGCGGGCCCGAACGTGCGGGGGACCGGCTGCTCGTATGCCACGAGCCTGGCGCTGACCTTGGCGGAAGGCAACGCGCTGCCCGAGGCCTGCGCCAAGGCGCAAGCCCACGTGGTGGCGGGGATCCGAAAGGCACGCCAGGTCGGCCCCGAGTGGCACCTCGGCCACGTGTGAGCCCGGTGAGTCAGGGTGCGTCCGGCAGCTCGAGCTGCACGAGAGGCGCTCGGCGGACTGGCAGAAGGGCGATGTGGCGTGAGGGATCCAGGCTGCGCATGTAGTAGTGGCCCGCGTCCTTGTCGCTCGACCAAAGGGCCGGCTCACCCGCCAGCTTCTTGAAGCCCACCCAGACGGTGTCGAGCCCCGCGAGGCCGGTCACCCCTTCGAGATCGGCGACCAGCCAGCGCTGGCGGCCCACCTCCCAACCAAAGCGTGTGCCCACCTCTTGGGGGCCTTGATGGAGAGGCTCGCCCGGGCCGTCGAGCGGCGACGAACGGTACACGGATACCTGAAACGTGCCGGCCGCGGCGGGGCGGAACCACAGGCGCCGGGGTCGGCCCGCACCCGCAGGAAGATCGAAGCGCACCAGCGCCTCGTAGGCACTGTCGGGAAACGACAGCACACTCTCGGCCTGGCCGTTGCCGTAGCCAAGCATGACCCGCGGGCTGTCGAGCACACCCGGCGCGTGCGGGGCGGACGCGCAAGCCCCAAGACCCAGGAGCGCCAGCCGAGCCCAGGCCCGCAAGGGACGTCGCGTGCGCCCACAAAATGCCACCACCTCGTTCATGCGCCGAGATTACCCCACCGAGCTCCTGGGGGAAGCTGCGTCCCTCTCCGTGCGCGCACAAAAGCCTTTCGTCAGGGAACCGATGATAGGATCAAGCTGCCGATGCCAACCGCTTCCTTGAATCGCGTGGGACTTGCCGTGGTGGGGGCTTCGGGGTGGGGCAAAAACGTGGTGCGGGCGTTTTCCATCGCCGAGGGCTGCGACCTGTCGTGGGTCTGTGATCTGAACCCGCAGTTGCTCCGCGCCACGGCCGCACGCCATCCCGGCGTCAAGATCACCTTGTCGTACGAGGAGGTTCTGGCCGACCCCGCGGTGAGCGCCGTGGCCGTGGCGGTGGACGTTCCGAACCATCACCGGCTGGCCAAAGCCGCACTCGAAGCGGGACGCCACGTCTTCGTCGAAAAGCCCCTCACCTTGACGAGCGCGCAATCCCAAGAGCTGTGTCTTTTGGCGCGCACGCGCGGGCTCACCTTGATGGTGGGTCATCTTCTGCTGTACCACCCTGCCGTAGTGCTCGCGAAACAGCGCATCGATGCCGGTGAGCTGGGAGATATCCATTACCTCTACAGCCAGCGTGTGAACCTCGGCATCGTGCGGGAGACCGAGAATGCCTGGTGGTCGCTCGCGCCCCACGACATCGCGGTGGCCATGCACCTGCTCGGCGAGGCCCCCGTGGCCGTATCCGCGACTGGCGCCGTATTCTTGCAGCGCGAACGCCACGTGGAAGACATCGCCTTCGCAGCGCTGCGGTTTTCACAGGGCCGCACGGCACACATTCACGTATCCTGGCTGGATCCCCACAAGCGCCGCAGCCTCACGGTCGTGGGATCGAAGCGCATGTTGTCCTTCGACGACACGGCGGCTGACGAACGCGTGAAGATCTATGACAAAAGCGCGATCCCCTCCCCGGGGCACACCACGTACGCCGAGGGCGTGGCCGTACGCTCGGGCGACGTGATCGCACCCGCCGTACCCAACAAAGAGCCTCTGCTCGAAGAATGTGAGCACTTCATTACGTGCGTTCGCACGGGGCAGCGGCCGCGCAGCGACGGAGAGCAGGGCCTTGCCGTCGTTCGCACGCTCGAGGCGGGGCAAGAGTCACTGCGCAACGGCGGCGCCCCCGTGGACATCGCCCCATGAAGACCGGCGCGACGGGTGCAAAGCCCGAAGGGCAGCGCGCGCCCAGCGCCCCCGTGGCGCCCGCGTGGGCCCACGCTTCGGCCATCGTGGACGAGGGCGCCGTGCTTGGCCCCGGCACGAAGGTCTGGCACTTCTGCCACGTCATGTCCGGAGCCCACATCGGTGCGGGGTGTTCCCTGGGGCAAAACGTGTTCGTGGCCGCAACCGTTCACGTGGGCGACGGATGCAAGATTCAAAACAACGTGTCGCTGTATGACGGCGTGACCTTGGCAAGCGACGTGTTCGTGGGGCCCTCGGTGGTGTTCACGAACGTGGTGAACCCACGCGCCTTCGTGATCCGCCGCGACGAGTATCGCCCCACTCACGTGGGCCGCGGCGCCAGCATTGGTGCGAACGCCACCATCGTGTGCGGACACGACATCGGGGCGTACGCCTTCGTGGCAGCGGGGGCCGTGGTCACCCGTAACGTGCCCGCGTTTGCCCTGGTGGCCGGTGTGCCCGCGGTGCAGATCGGCTGGATCTGCCGCTGCGGCCTGCGCCTCGCGGTTGACGACGCGGGCCCGCCCTGCTGTGCCGCCTGCGGAACACACTACGTCTTCGATCGCACCCGCGGCGAGATGCAGGTGTGCGAGGACGTTCCCTAAACGCGCGCCGCCTGTCGCAGGCGCTCTGCGAGACGGCTATGACGCACGTTGGCCTTTTCGTTGCGCACGGCGAGGCCGAGCGCTTTGCGCGTGCCCACCATCACCACCAGGCGCTTGCCCCGCGTGACCGCCGTGTAGAGCAGATTGCGCTGCAACATCACGAAGTGCTGCGTGTGAACGGGCAAGACCACGGCCGCGTACTCCGAGCCCTGCGATTTGTGGACGGTGGCGGCGTAAGCGAGCGCGAGCTGGTCGAGCTCGTCGTTTTCGTAGGTGACGGAGCGGCCCTCGAAGGTGGCGGTCAGCGTGTCACCTTCGATCGCCGTCACGTGGCCGACATCGCCGTTGAACACGTCCTTGTCGTAGTCGTTCCGGACCTGCATGACCCGGTCACCCACCCGGAAGAGCCGCTCGCCGCGTGCGATCTCGGCCGCGCCCGCGGTGAGCGCCTCTTGAAGCAGGTGGTTGAGGCGCAGGGCGCCCAGATCCCCGCGGTGCATGGGCACCAGCACCTGAATCTCGGCGTGGGACAAGCCGTAGCGTTTCGGAAGCCGTGTCACCACCAGATCCCGCACGGTCTCGGCCGCCTTTTGCGGGTCCGGCTCTTCGAGGAAAAAGAAGTCCCGTTCGTCGGGGGCGCCGTTTTCGGGCGGGGCCCCGAACTCGGGCGGCGCGCCCGCGTTGATCCGGTGGGCGTTGGTGACGATCAGGCTGCGCGCCGCCTGACGGAAGATCTCGGTGAGGCGAACGGTGGCGATCACGCCCGACCCGATGAGATCCGCGAGCACGGCGCCCGGGCCCACCGAAGGCAGCTGGTCCACGTCGCCCACGAAGACGAGCCGCGTGCCCTCGGACACCGCCGCCACCAGATCCGCCGCCAGCCTCACGTCGAGCATGGACGCTTCGTCCACCACCAGCAGGTCGGCCTCGAGGGGATTTTCAGCGTTGCGGGCGAAGGCGGCCTCTTTGGGGCGCCACTCGAGAAGGCGGTGAAGAGTCCCGGCCGGCAGGCCCGTGGCCTCGGCCAGGCGCTTGGCGGCGCGCCCGGTGGGTGCGGCCAGGGCCACCGTGAGCCCCGCCGCCCGACACAGCTGCACCACGCCGCGCACGATGGTGGTTTTGCCCACGCCCGGGCCCCCCGTGACCACCAGCACCTTTTCGCCGAGCGCCCGGCCAATCGCCTCTCGTTGCGCGGGGGCGAGCGCAAGGCCCGCGGCGGCTTCGTAGCGGGCCACCGCCGCCGCAACGTCGCCCTTCATGTGCACACGAGGAGGGGCGTTGCGCAGCCGCACCAATGCCAGGGCCACTTCGCGTTCGGCGCGGAACAGGCCTGTTTCGTAGACGATCTCGCCGTGCTCGGGCACGCTGTCGAGCGCGACCACCCCCTCGCGCCCAAGGACGTCCACGGCTGGACGCACCAGGGCCTCGTCGACGCCCAGCCGCTCGGCCGCCAGGCGCTCGAGCTCGAGGCGCGGCACGAACACGTGGCCGCCGCCATTGGCCTCGTCGAGTACGTGGCGCAGGCCCGCCTCGATCCGGATCGCGGCGTCCTTGGCCACCCCCAAGCTGGTGGCGAGCCTGTCGGCCGAGAGAAACCCGATGCCCCACACGTCGAAGGCCAGCCGGTAGGGGTTGTCGCGCACGCGGGCCACGGCCGCGGCGCCGTAGCGCTTGTAGATGCGCGCGGCGAAGGCAGGGGACACACCGTGGCCCTGCAAAAACACCATCACATCGCGTACGCCCTTTTGCTCGAGCCACGCCTGCCGGAACGCTTGCGCGCGGCCCTTGCCGATTCCGGGAACCTCCGCGATGCGGTAGGGCTCGCGGTCCAGAATCTCCAGAGTCGCCATGCCGAAGCGGTCCACGATGCGGCTCGCCATCTCGCGGCCAATGCCCTTGACGAGCCCAGAGCCGAGATACCGCCGAATGCCCTCGAGGGTCTCCGGCGCCAGCTCGGTGTAGCTTGCGAGCTTGAGTTGCCGGCCAAAGCGCGGGTTGTCCTCGTAGCTGCCACGCACGCGCAGACGTGCCCCTTCGGGTACCCCGGGCAAGGCGCCCACGATGGTCTCGAGCTCTGCCGCCCCCTCCACCTTGAGGCGGGCGACCGTGAAGGCCCCGTCGTGACCGGCGAACACGATACGCTCGAGGGTGCCCTCCCGAATGACCTCCTCGGTAGGAACAGGAGCCGCGTGGCCTTTGCCCGCAGCGCGCTCGAAGAGGTCCATCTCGCCGCCGCCCTCATCCCCCGGCCGCATGGCGCCGCCGGCTCAGTTGGCCTCTTCGAGCAGCTCGCCGAGCTCGTCTTCGTCCTCGTCGGTCTCCGGTGCGAGCTCTCCCTTGCCTTCGTTCACACGCTCCCGCAGCTCTTTGCCCACTCGGAAGAAGGCCATGCGCTTCGGCTTGACGTGGACCGTCTCTCCGGTCCGGGGATTCCGGCCCTCGTAGGCCTTGTAGTCCCGAATCGTGAAGCTGCCGAAGCCCCGGATCTCGATACCCTCGCCACGCTTGAGCGCTTCGACCATGCCGTCGAAGATCTGGTCGACGATGAGCTCTGCCCGCCCGGCCGGCAGCTTGAGCTGATCCGCGATCGCCACGATGAGGTCGGCTTTGGTCATGACGAGATTCGAGCCCTGACTCTAACCAAATCCGCGGCCGAGCGCAAAGTGGCAAAAACTCACAGGAAATCGAGATTTGCGCGAAACAGGCCCGCAAAGGGCCCAAACGGTCTGCCGCCCTTCCGCGCCCCTGGATGGAGCGCCCGGCCGCTCAGGTCGAGGGTCGTGCCGGCAGCGGCGCCGAGGCGTCGCTGCGATAACGGTAGGCGCGGAAAAAGGCGTACTCGTCGCAGTTGTGCCGCGCGTAGAAGTCCATGATGTCCTTCCAGTCGAACTCGTTGCGTTCGACGCCGTCGCGGATCTCACTCCAGGAGAAGGTCTGCGGGCATAGCTCTCCGGCGAGCGGCACATGTCCCGACGCCGTCCGCGCGTCGTATAGCACGAGCGCGGGGGGCAGGCGCGACAGGTAGTGGGCCGCAAGAGGAGCGACCTCCATGACCTCGACGCTCAGCAGATCGAGCGTGCTCGCGTCGCGGAACAAACACTCGGTGCGCTGCACGTTGGTGTGCGGCGCCAGGATGATGGCGTTGTGGGGGATGTCCCCCTTGTTTTGGCAGCGCTGGTTGCGCGGCACCTGCGTGACGACCCTGTAAGCCAGGTAGTTGTCGGTGCGGTTTTCGATGTCCAGCACCAGGTGGTCCGCACGGAAGGTCTGCCCGTCCACGATGGCCTGGCGCTTTTCCACCTTCAGCGTGAGGGTGAGGTGCCGCGTCTCGAGGGGTTTTCCGGGCTTGAGCGCGCGGCGCCCCCGAATCTCGTCGTAGTACGGTATCGGCTGCGCCAGCTCGGCGAGCGCCGGCGCCGAAACCGCGTACTTCTTGGCATCCTGCTCGATGAGCGCCTGGTAGATGGGCTGAGAATACTTCAGCTCCGGCATCATCTGGTTGACCGGAGGCGGGGACTTTGGCACCGGGGGGGCGGGCGGAGGCGAGGCCCCGTAGAGCAACAGCACGCCCCCGAAGATCACCACGGCGGCCGCGCCCAGGCAGGCAAGCGCGAGCGGCTTACCTTCCACGCAGACCTCCTGCCCCGCCCACGCGCGTCACCCGATGACCTCCGCGCCCCCCATGTAGGGCCGGAGGGCGGCAGGCACGTCGATCCGCCCGTCGGCCCGCTGGTACGACTCCATCACCGCGATCATGACCCGCGGCAGGGCCAGCCCCGAGCCGTTCAGCGTATGGACGAACTGGGGTTTGTCCTTGCCGTCTCGAAAGCGGATGCGCGCGCGGCGGGCCTGAAAGTCGCCAAAGTTCGAGCATGAGCTCACCTCCAGCCACTCCTCGCACCCGGGCGCCCACACCTCGAGGTCGAACTTGACCATGGCGGAAAACGAAAGGTCCCCTGTGCACATCTCGATCACACGGTAGGGCAGCTCGAGGGCACGCAGAACGTCCTCGGCGTCATCGAGCAAACCCTTGAGTTCGTCCATGCTGGTCTCGGGCCGCACGAACTTCACCAGCTCGACCTTGTCGAACTGGTGGCCCCGCTTGATGCCGCGGGTGTCGCGGCCGGCGGCCATCTGTTCGCGGCGGAAGCAGGGCGAGTAGGCCACGTGTTTGATAGGGAGGCTCTGGCCTTCGAGGATCTCGTCCCGATAGAGGTTGGTCACGGGGACCTCGGCGGTGGGCACCCACCAGAAGTCCTCGACCGCGTCCCGGTAGAGGTTGTCGCCGAACTTCGGCAGGTTGCCGGTGCCCACGAGGCACTCGCGGCGCACCATCGCGGGCGGAAGCACCTCGGTGTAGCCGTGTTTTTCCACGTGCAGGTCGAGCATGAAGGCAATGAGGGCGCGCTGAAGCCGGGCCCCCTGGCCCTTGAGCACGTAAAAGCGGGAGCCCGAGATCTTCACCCCGCGGTCGAAGTCGAGGATGCCCAGCTTGGGGCCGAGCTCCCAGTGCACGCCCGGCTTGAAGTCGAAGGTCCGCTTCCGTCCCTCCTCGCGCAGGATCCGGTTTTCCGTGTCGTCTTTTCCCTCGGGCACCGACGGGTGCGGCAGGTTCGGCACCTCGAGCAGCTTCGCCTCGAGCGCGGCCTCGAGCTGCCCCAGCTCCTGGGTGAGTGTCTCGTAGCGCGTCTTCAAGGCGGCGCCTTGGGCCACGGCGGCCTGCCGTGCCTCCGCATCGGGCGCGCGGCCAATCTCCTTCGAGAGGCGGTTCTGCTCCGCCTTGATCGTTTCCGAGTCGGTCTTGAGCTTTCGGACCTGTTCGTCGAGGGCAAGCAGCGCGTCGAAGTCGACGTCGGCGCCCACCCGCCTTAGACCTGCCCGGACGAGGTCGGGCTGTTCACGCATGAGCCTGATATCAATCATTTTCGCCCGCAGTCTACGCTACGGCGCGCGGCGTGGAAATCATTGCGCCTCGGGGGGGGCCCGCCCTACTTCTTCCCCTTGGTCCCCGGCAGCGGGTCGAGCCGCGCCTCGAGGGCGTTGTGCACGTCTTTGAGGTACGCTGTCGTGTGCCACGGTCGGTGGCCTGGCAAGCGCACGTGGACCGTCACGGTCTCGAACCGGCTCACCTTCAGCCGCTGGGAGCCCGCACGAAGCCGCACGTCGGTGCCCACGGCCCGGCCGCCGCCGCCCCGGCACTGGTGCCCCCGGAGACCGCGGCGGCCACCCTGGCCGTGTCGTCCACACCGCCCGGGGCGAGCCTCACGCTGAACGGACGGTCCCTCGGGACGACGCCCCCCAGCGGCGGGGGCGGGGGCGTCAGGCGGCGCGGGGGGACGCGCGGCCCCGCGTCGAGGTACCGGGGAGGTAGGGGGGGTGGGGGCAGTCGGGGCGGACGGGGCCGGGCCGGGTGCGCCAGGAGCGGCGGTTCAATCTGACCCGTGGGGACCACCGTACGCTCCTCGTCCACTGAGCTCTCCCGAGAAGCGGGACGGCTGGCGTGTTCCGCGAGCCGGAGGAAGAGGCGCTCGTTCGCTTCGTCCATTTCACGCAGCTTCACCCGCACGATGGGCCGCGCGTCGAGGGCTGTCCTCCGTGGCGAAGGCAGAGAAGCGAGCCACGAAGTCGTCGACCGACTTGCACTTGGTCGACACCTGCACGACGCGCTCGTCCGCGGCCGGCTGCGCTGCGCGGCCCCTCGTGTCCCACGACGCCCTCCGGGTCGGGTCGTCCGTGCGCGATTGACCCACGGACATGACATCGGCATCCCGGAAGGGCGCTTAATTGCCCGTCCGGAAACGGTTGCCGCGGCCCGAGAAATGGCCTTAAGTTACCTCCCCCGGTGCCGGGGACACGGCCGCGGGTTTGCTTCTTCCGCCCGGCCCCCTTCACCCATTTGCCCCTTTACCCCCCGCAAGGACAGCGATCTCGATGCACAGAGCCATTCTGCTTTTCGGTTACCCCGGCAGTGGCAAGGGAACTCAGGGCAAAATCCTCAACGCGCTGCCTGGTTTTCATCATGTCGCCATGGGCGAGATCTTTCGCGGGCTCAAACCCGGAAACCCGCTTTATGACGAGGTCTGGTCCTACCTGAAAGCAGGCAACTTGGTGCCCGATCAACTCGTGATGGACTTGTTCGCTCAGCACATCGAACAACGCAAAATCCCCCAGGCGGATCTGCTCGTGATCGACGGCATTCCGCGCAACCGCACGCAGGTGAACCTGCTCAATCAGCTCGCAGCCGTCATCAAGATCTTCAAGCTCTCCGTTTACAACGAAGATCTCGTGGTCCGGCGCATGAAGAAGAGGGCCATGACCGAGAACCGCCCCGACGACGCCTCGGACGACGTGATCGCTCACCGGCTCGAGGTGTATCGAACCGAGACGGAAAGCTGCATCAAGGCCTACCCGGGAACGATCCTCACCCGCATTCAAGCCGATCAGCCGGTGTTCGACGTTCACCTCGACATCATGAATGCCCTCGGCAAAATGCGAGACATTCGCTTCCCCTGACCCATGGCGCTGTCCCCCGAGACACCTCCTTACGCGCTGATGGGCGGGGAAACCGCCGTCCAGACCCTGGTGGCGCGGTTTTACGAGCACATGGCGCTTCACGAGCCGGCGCTCGCCCGGCTGCACGCATGCGAGCCCGATGGGCGGGTGACCGCCGAGGCACAAGAGCGCTTCTGTCTGTTTTTGATCGGCTGGCTTGGCGGCCCCCAGACCTATATGCAGGTCCACGGACATCCGCGGCTGCGGATGCGCCACGCTCACGTACCCGTCGATTCGGCGATGCGTGATGCCTGGCTGCGTTCGATGAACGCCGCGATCGCGGAGGGCGCCTTCGATCCCGAGGTGGTGGCCCACCTGCAACGGGCGTTTGCCCAGGTGGCGGACTTTCTCCGCAACCGGCCTGACGGCACGCCGTGAACGACCCAACGGCGGATGGGATTCACACCGCCGCGCGCGCGCCGAAGTCGGCCAGGTGGTCCCAGAACCGCGGATACGTTTTGGACACGCAGGCCGGGTCCGCGATCGTGACACCGGGGACCACCGAACCCAAAACCGCGAAGCTCATGGCCATGCGGTGATCGCTGTAGCAATCGATCGTGGCAGGCGTCAGCGGCCGCGGGTTCACCCGAAGCCAGTCGGACCCCATCTCCACGTCCTGGCCCAGACGGCGCAGTTCGGTGACGGTGGCCAGCAAACGATCGGTCTCTTTGATGCGGATGTTCGCCACGTTGCGGATCGTCGTGGGCCCCTCGGCGAGCGGCGCGATCGCGGCCAGCGTCATCACCGTGTCGGAGATGTGATGCATGTCCACGTCCACGCCCCGTAGGCGCGTGGCGGCCCGCACCCGCGTCTGCAGGGGGGTGCGCTCCACCTCGGCCCCCATCTGCGCGAGCACGTCCACGAACCCATAGTCACCCTGCAAGGATCGGGTGCCGAGCTCCACGACGATGTCGTGGCGTCCCGCCGCCGCCAAAGCAAAGGGATAACTGGCGGCCGAGGCATCGGGCTCGATGGCGTAGGTCAAAGGCCGGTAGGCCTCGACCGGGTGAACCACGAAGGCGTTCGCTTCGGTATCGATCTGGGCGCCGAAATCCTCGAGCATGCGGATGGTCATCTCCACGTAAGGCCGGCTGACGAGCGGACCTTCGATCTCGATGCGCAGCGGCCGGCCACACAGGCCGCCCATGAGCAAGAGAGCTGTGAAGTATTGGCTGGACCGGTCGCCCCTCATCCGCACGTGACTGCCCCCGTAAAGGCCTCCCGTGATCGTGAGCGGCGGACACCCGGAGGCGCACGTCACGGAAACGCCCAGCTGGCGAAGCCCGTCGACGAGATCGGCGATGGGGCGCTTGGCCATGTGCTCATCGCCCACGAGCGTGGTTTGCCCGGGGACGAGCGCCGCCAAGGCCGCCAGGAACCTCACGGTCGTGCCGCTGTTGCCCACGAACAGGGGTTCGCGCGGCGCACGCAGCCGGGTCCAGCCGCCGTCGATCTGCACGATGGGCCCGTCGTCACGCACGCGCACGCCCATCGCCTCGAGGCCAAGCCGCATGTACCGGGTGTCGTCGCTCTCGAGAACACCCGAAAGCCGCGTGGTGCCCTCGGCCAAAGCCGCCAGCACGAACGCCCGGTTCGTAATGCTCTTCGAGCCCGGAACCGGCCATGTCCACCGGCGGCCTGGCGCAAGCGGGCTGATGGGCAGCGCCCCCGACATCTTCAATGGCTCCTGGCAGGCCCTACATGCGCCGGACGCGCATGCGCTTGCCGCCGCCGATCTTGTCGGGAGGAGGCATGAACTTGGGTTGGCCCTGCCCCGCCATCGCGGGCGTCTCGATGTGGAACGAGTACCACTCGGCCCCGTAAGCCGACATCTTTGGCTTTTTGCCCTTCTCCAGGGAGGCCAGGTGCGCCTTGAGGCGGGCGTCCGCCGGCAGGGCAGCCACACCCCGCTGCAGCACGTTGAGCGCCTTGGCCTTTTCGCCCCGCTTCAGCTCGCAGAACGCGTAGGCGGCCCAGAGCAGGCCCTGTTCTTTGTTTTTGGCGACGGCGACCTCGAAGGCCTTCTCCATCAAATCGTACTGGTGCTTCTTGAAGTGCGCCGCAGCAAGCATGCCGCGGGCCATCCACAGCTTCGCCGGGGCCTTTTCGAGGTAGGGGCGAGCCCCTTCGAAGTCCCGTTGCGCCGCGTACTTGAGCACACCGATTTGTCCGTCCATCGACGCCGCCAGACGCGGAAACCATAGACCCAGCGGCCGCATGCTCTCGAACACGGCGATGGCCTTGTCGAATCGCTGCGCCGAGATGTGCGCCTCTGCCTCTTTGTTCTTGGCTTCGAGGCGCCGGAGCACCTTGCGGCCAATGAGAACAAGGGGAATGACCAGGCCGGCGAGGCCCAGAAACACCCCCGACCACGGGTCGAAGAACACCAACCCTGTGGTGAACGCGACCGCACCAATGACCAGCGCGATGAGAAGGGAGAGCATGAGCGG
Source organism: Myxococcales bacterium (assembly GCA_022184915.1). Taxonomy (NCBI): domain Bacteria; kingdom Pseudomonadati; phylum Myxococcota; class Myxococcia; order Myxococcales; species Myxococcales bacterium. Next base: position 442,442 of record JAGTJU010000003.1, read on the forward strand.
TGCCAGTGTGTAGCACGAAGCCCCTGGTCACACCCGCAGAACCCTACCCACCCGAAGGGTCGTTACACCCCCCTCCACTGGCCGCAATCCGTGCTGCGCGTTCGCCGTGCGCCCAGGCCCCGGGGGGAGCGCAGGACGCACGGCAATCGTGATTGATTAGTTCGATTTGTCGATGCGGCGAACGGCCTTTGCGGAAGGTCCGCGCGGCGCATCGTGGAGCTCGAGCTCGACCTCTTGGCCGCCTTTCAGCGACTTGAAGCCATCTGCCAGAATCTCCGAGTAGTGGACGAAGATATCGGGCTTCCCGCCAACCTCGATAAACCCATAACCCTTGACATTGCTAAACCACTTAACCCGTCCAACGGTCTTCATCGGTGAATCCTCCAAATGATTCGCTTACTGTCTTAAGCATGAACGGGGCCAACGGCGGAAATATTCCACTCCTGATTGATTCCAGCTACTTAGGATCGGAGGTCGGGTGGGGTCGCGGGCCAACTTACACAGATTGTCCCAGGCCTGGATACAGATTGGACGAAGCAGGCACGGACGGTTCACACCCTGTGGCGCAGGGGCCACAGGCGCCCACCACGCACCTGCCCGAGCGCTCGAAAAGCTGTAGAGTCCTGGCGGAATGAAACAACGGGGCACCCTGGCCGCGCTCCCTTTGCCCAAAGGGGCCAAGCTGCACGAATCCGTGCTGCAAAACATGCCCGCCTTCAGCTTCGACGCGGGCGCCGTGCTGCAAGCTCTGCGTGCGCTTTTGCCCCCCGAAAGGCTCGTCACGGCGCCCGCGGGTCTGTACGCCTACGACTGCGACGGGCAGACGCTCGACACCGCACTGCCCCTGGCCGTGGCCATCCCAGAAACGACCGACGAAGTCTCACGCCTGGTCAAGGTGGCCGCGGCTTTCGGGGTGCCCTTTTTGGCCCGAGGGGCGGGCACGGGCCTTTCGGGAGGCGCCGTGGCGGTGGGGGCGCTCGTCATCTCCACCGCCCGCCTCAACCGCATCGAGGAGATCGATCTCGAAAACCGCCAGGCCTGGGTGGGCCCCGGTGTCGTGAACGCTCATCTCTCGCGCGCCGTGGCCCACTCGGGTCTTCACTACGCGCCCGACCCTTCGAGCCAAAACGCGTGCACGATCGGCGGCAACGTCGCCGAGAACTCGGGGGGGCCCCACACGCTCAAATACGGCGTGACCACGAACCACATCCTCGGCTTGGAGGTGGTTTTACCGGACGGGGAGATCGTGAACCTCGGCGGCACCGCGCTCGACAGCCCGGGCTACGATCTGGTCTCGGCCTTCGTGGGCTGCGAGGGCACCTTTGGCATCGCCACGCGGGTGCTGGTGAAGCTCACGCCTTTGCCCGAAGGGGTGAAGACCGTGCTCGCCGTCTTCGACACGGTCGAGGACGCATGCCGGGCGGTTACCGCCATTCTCGACAGGGGCGTGGTGCCCGCAGCCGTCGAAATGATCGATAAAACCACGCTGCAGGCGGTGGAAGCCTATACCCACGCGGGCCTTCCGCTCGATGCCGCCGCCGTACTCCTCGTGGAGGTCGATGGGATGGTCGAGGAGCTCGCCGCGTCGCTCGACGCGGTGGTCGCAGCGCTCGAGGCAGCGGGGGCGCGAAGCCTTCGCCATGCAAAAGACGAAGCCGAACGACTCACCCTGTGGAAGGCCCGCAAGCAAGCGTTCGGCGCGCTCGGCCGCCTGGCTCCGAACTACTACACCCACGACGGCGTCATCCCGCGCACGCGGCTGCCCGAGGTGCTCGCCGAGATCGGCCAGATCGCGGAGCGGCACCACGTGACCATCGCCAACGTGTTCCATGCGGGCGACGGCAACTTGCACCCCGTGGTCCTCTACGACGAGCGAGAACCGGGCGCTATCGACCGGGTCAGGGCTGCAGGCGACGAGATCTTGCGGCTGGTCCTCGCGGTGGGGGGCAGCCTCTCCGGTGAACACGGCATCGGCATCGAAAAGCTGAGTTACATGTGCGACGTGTTCAGCGAGACCGATCTCGCGGAGATGCACCGGCTGCGCGCGGTCTTCGATCCGATGGGCCTGTGTAATCCCGGTAAGGCGCTGCCGCATCCAGGGCGCTGCGTGGAGCTCGGGCCCGGCTCCGGCCAGACGCGGAAGCCGGTGGGGCTGTGAACGGGAACGCGGAGATCCCGCGCGTCGCCGAGCCAAGCTCGCGTCAGGAGCTGTGCGAGCAGGTGCAAGCCGCGTTTCGCGCCGAACGCCCCCTCCACGTTGCGGGGCTCGGCACCAAGCAGGCGCTCGGGGCCTGGCCGCGTGCGGACGAGGGTGGCAACGCTTTACGGCTCACCACGTCCGGTCTTCACCGCGTCGTGGCGTACGAGCCGCGCGATCTCGTGATCACCGTCGAAGCGGGGATCCGCTGGTCCTCGCTGCAAGAGCTTCTGGCCACCCACGGCCAGTGGCTGCCCTTCGACCCGCCCTACCCTGGAGGCACGCTCGGCGGCACGCTCGCCACCGGCGTCACGGGCCCGCGCCGGCAGCGATACGGCACGGCCAAGGATCACCTGCTTGGCCTCCATGTGGTGAGCCCGCGCGGCGACCTCACCCGATCGGGCGGACGCGTGGTCAAAAACGTCACGGGCTTCGATCTGCACCGGCCTCACGTGGGGGCCTTCGGCAGCTTGGGCATCCTCGTCGAAGCCACGTTCAAGGTGAGCGTGCGGCCTTTGCTTTCGCAGGCCCTGCTCGTGCCCTTCGCCAGCGTGGCGGCGGGACACCACTGGCTGCTCGACGTCGCCCAGAGCCCTCTGCAGCCCACCGCGCTCGAGCTCTTGGGCGGGGCCCTGGCAGGGGAATGTGCGCAGCGGTTCGGGCTCGCCTGGCCCAGGGCCGCCGCCCTCGCTCTGGTGGGCGTCGAGGGCAGCCCCCCCTTCGTGCGGCGGCACCTGGCCGAGTTGCAGGCGCGCCTCCCCGCGGGCGCCGAGGGCCTGGTCGTCGAGGACGCCCGCCGGGAATGGGAGGCGCTCGCGCAGCTTCCGGCAACAGGCGGGGGGGTCACCGTAAGGCTTGGCACCAAACCTTCGGCCCTCGCGGCCTGCATTCCCGCGGCCCTCGCCAGTCACGCTTCGGTGAGCGTAGGCCTCGGGCTCGCGCGGCTGCACTGGCCTCGCGACGCGGGTGTCGAAGCCATCGGCGCCTGGGTGGCCCGTCTCGACACGATGGCGGCCGTGCACGGGGGCTATGCTTGTGTCGCGTCGGCGCCCACGGACCTCGACGGTCGCCACGCCCTGCCTTTTTATCCCCCGCGCCTTGCGACGACACCGGCGCATCGGCTTTTTTCCTCACTCAAGCACGCATGGGATCCGAAACACCTACTCAACCCCGCAAGAGCGCCCATCTGAAGCTCTTCGCAAGCCCCGAGGCCCCCTCGTTCGAGCAGGTCTCGACCTGCGTGCATTGTGGCTTTTGCCTGGAGGCGTGCCCCACCTACCGGGAGCTGCGGGTGGAGATGGACTCTCCGCGGGGCCGCCTCTACCTCGTCAAGGGCTTGCTCAAGGGCCAGATCGAGCCGGGCGACGAGGTGCTGCGCCATCTCGACCAGTGCCTGGATTGCCGCGCTTGTGAGACAGCCTGCCCCTCGGGAGTGCCCTACGCCGAAATCTTGGAGCGCAGCCGCACCGTACTCGAGCCCCTACGGCAAAGGCCCGCCGCCGGGCGCTGGTTACGCCGCCTGTTCTTCGAGCGCGTGCTGCCCTCGCGGCGCGTGCAGCGTGTCGTGCTCCGCACCTTGTGGTGGGCGCAGTCGCTCGGGCTCCTGGCCCTCGGCCGGCGTCTGGCGCGGCTCGGCTGGCTGCCCGGGCGGCGTCTGCAGGCGGCGGCCGCAAACCCTCCCCTGCTGCCGCCCCGGGCGTTTCGCGACACGGTGGCCAAAGCCTTCGATCCCCGCGGCGGCACCTATGTCTTCCCTGCGCAGGGCGCGCGCAGGCACAAGGTGGCGTTGTTCACCGGGTGCCTCGCAGACCACATGTTCGCGAGCGTCAATGCCGACACGGTCGAGGTGCTGACCCGCAACGGCTGCGAGGTGCACGTGGTGCCCGAAGAGGCCTGCTGCGGGGCCTTGCACATCCATAACGGGGCACGCACGGAGGCGGTCGCTCTGGCCAAACGCAACATCGAGGCGTTTGCACCCCACGGCTTCGACGCCGTGATCTCCAACGCCGCCGGCTGCGGCGCAGAGTTGCGTCACACCCAGGGACTTTTGCCGAACGACGCCGAAGCCGTCGCCTTCGACCACAAGGTGCGAGACATCTGCGAGTTCCTGGTCGAGATCGGCTTCGAGACGCCCCGGGGGCCGAGCGGCGGAAGCGTTCTGTCCCTGGCGTACGATGAGCCTTGCCATCTCGTCCATGCGCAAAAGGTGAGCGCCGCCCCCAAACAGGTGTTGGCGGCGCTTCCAGGCTATCGGCCCGTGCCCCTGGAAAACGCTGACACCTGCTGCGGCAGCGCGGGGCTCTATGCGGTCTTGCAGCCACAGCTGGCAGGATCGATTTTGGACCGGAAACTTGCGGCCCTCGTGGCCAGCGGCGCCCAGGTGGTGGCCACCGGCAACCCCGGCTGCTTGCTCCAGATCGGAGGGGGGGTCGGCAAGGCGGGACTTGCCATGCGCGTGGCCCACCCTGTGAGCCTGCTGGCTGAGGCCTATCGCGCCGAGTCAGGTCCGTCCTCGTCAAGCCCCCGAGACGAGCGGCCGATGTAGGCCGCTGGTTTGACCTCGCTCCCGCCCCTTTTGCAGCTGGCTCAACCCGCCCCCCAAACGGCGACCGAACAGGCGATCGTCCGCGCCGAACAACTGAAGCTGTTGTTCGGAAGTCTACCCACGGCGTTGTGGGCCGCCGCCCTGAACGTCATCGTGCTGGCGGTCGTGAGCCACGGGCACGTCGAAACCGCTTGGCTCTGGGGCTGGACCTGCACGTCCCTCGGCATCGGCGCGGTCCGCGGCCTCGTCAGCGCGCGCTACCATCGCGCCGCCGCACGAGCGGGGCCGGAGGGACCACGGACCAGCGTCTGGTTACGCCGCTTTTTGCTCGGAAATTACGCGGCCGGGCTGGCCTGGGGCTCCGCGCCGATCGTGCTCTTTCCGGACGACGCCACTCACCAAATCTTCCTCGCCTTCATGCTCTCGGGTGTTGCGGCGGGGGCGACGGCCACCCTGGGACCCGTCCGCGCGGCGTTGGTACCTTTCGGCGCGGCCCTCACGCTCCCCCTTTCGGTTCGCTTCCTGCTGAGCGGGTCGGAGTTGGGATTGGCCGTGGGGCTGGTCTCTTTGCTGTTCCTCACGTTCGTCGTGACGAGCGGTCTCAAAAATCATGCTGCCGTATCGGAGAATCTGCTGCTGCGCATTCGCTTGTCTCGCTCCGAAGCCCTGATGAGCGAAACCGGGAGGCTGCTGGAGGTGGGCGGGTGGGAGCTCGACATCCCTTCGAGCCGGGTCCGCTGGTCGGATGAGGTTTTCCGCATTCACGAGCTTCCACCGGGCCGAGAGCTCTCGCTCGAAGAAGCGCTCGGCTTCTACTCGGGGGAAGCCCAGCAGGAGGTGAAGGCCGCGGTCTCGGCCTGCATCAACGAGGGCACACCCTGGGACCTCCAGACCGAGTTCGTGACCGCCAAGGGCAAACGCCTTTGGGTCCGCTCGCTCGGGCACGCCGAATTTCGCAGGGGCAAGCCCGTGCGCTTGGTCGGTTCGTTTCAGAACGTCACCCGCATCAAGGAAGTGGAAAACGAGCTCATCGCGTCGAAGAACCTGGCCGAGGCGGCCACGAAGGCCAAAAGCCAGTTCCTGGCCACGATGAGCCACGAGATCCGCACGCCCATGAACGGCGTGTTGGGTCTGTCGAAGATTCTGCTCGATACGCCCCTTTCGCCTGATCAACACCGGCTGGTGGAAAACATTCACGCATCGGGTGAGACCCTGCTGACGGTGATCAATGAAGTGCTCGATTTTTCGCGCATCGAGGCCGGACGCCTGGAGATCGTGGAAGGTGCCTTCGATCTCGGCGCGACCCTCGAGGGGGTGTTGGCACTGTTGCGCCCCGAGGCCGTGCGCAAGGGACTTGACCTCCGCTTGGCCTATCCAGGCCCTGCGCCGCACACGCGTTTGCGCGGAGATGCGAGCCGGATCCGGCAGGTCTTGCTGAACTTGGTGGGAAATGCCGTCAAGTTCACGAACACCGGGTCGGTGGTCGTGAGCGCGGAGGTGGGCGTCGTCGGAGGCACAGACAGCGCGCAGGTTCGCCTGGCGGTGGCCGACACGGGCCCCGGCATTCCGCACCTGCTCCACGAGCGCTTGTTCGAGCCCTTCACGCAAGGTGACGCGCGCTGGGCCCGCCAGCATGGGGGCAGTGGGCTGGGGCTCGCGATCACCAGGCAGCTCGTGCAGCTGATGGGTGGGTCCATCCATTTCGTGTCCGAGCCGGGACAAGGCACGACCTTCACGGTCGACCTGCCGCTCGCCCTCGAGGAAGCAAGTGAAGCGCCCACGCCGTCCGCACGGACGCCCGAGGCTCAGGAAGGCCGTCCGACGTGGCAAAGGGCACCCCGGGTGTTGGTGGTGGAAGACAACGAAGTAAACCAGCTCGTGGCGCAACGCCTGCTGGAGAAACTCGACTGCATCGTTCACATGACGGGCAACGGCTTCGAGGCGCTCTCCGAATGGCACGCCCACGACTTCGACTTGGTGTTCACGGACTGTCAGATGCCAGGCATGGATGGCTTCGAGCTCACGCAGGCGATACGGACATCCGGTGCCAAGGGCGCCGCGGTTCCCATCGTGGCCCTCACGGCCAACGCGTTTCAGGAAGACCAGGACCGCTGTTTGGCCGCGGGCATGACCGACTACCTGACCAAGCCCGTCTCCGCGACCAAGCTCCGCAGCGTCCTGCTCGCCCGCCTCCCGGCCCTCGTCACCCCGAGCGCCCCGGCCGAATGAACCCCTGGGGCCGTCCGCGCGGCAGCTGCACCGCGGACGGCCCCCCGCTCATCGAGCGCACGGATCACGCCGAGGCCAAAGCCACGGCGTCGCGACCGCCGCTGGCACCCGCGACGGCAACCGGACCCACGCGCCCTTCGGTCTCTAGACCTGCGCCGGTCCCAGAGGCCAAAACGGATTTCCTGACCTCCGCCATGAGCTCGGGATGGGCCAGGAGATGTTCCCGTGCCCGCTCCCGCCCTTGCCCGAGACGCTCCCCTTTCCAGGAATAGAACGCCCCCGCCTTGTCGATGAGCCCGGCCGCAGCGCCCAGGTCCAACATCTCGCCCGCCACGTCCACGCCCACGCCGTAGAGGATGTCGAACTGCGCCTCACGAAAGGGAGGCGCCACTTTGTTCTTCACCACTTTGACCCGCGCCTTCGAACCCACGACGGTCTCGCCATCCTTCAAGACGCCCGTCTTGCGAATGTCGAGGCGCACGCTGCTGTAGAACTTGAGCGCGTTGCCTCCCGTGGTGGTTTCGGGGTTGCCGAAGACCACGCCGATTTTTTGGCGAAGCTGGTTGATGAAGATGACCGTGGCGTTCGCGCGCGCCGTGGCGGCCGTGAGCTTTCGCAGCGCTTGGCTCATCAGCCTGGCCTGCAGACCCATGTGCGCATCTCCCATCTCGCCCTCGATCTCGGCCTTGGGCACGAGCGCTGCCACGCTGTCGACGACCACCAGATCCACCGCGCCCGTGGCCACCAGGCGATCCACGATCTCGAGCGCCTGTTCGCCACAATCCGGCTGCGAAACCAGGAGCTCCTCGATTTTCACACCCAGCTTCTTGGCGTAGCCGATGTCGAGCGCGTGTTCAGCGTCGATGAACGCGCAGACCCCTCCCGCTTGTTGTGCCTGCGCGATCGTCTGCAAGGTCACCGTGGTCTTCCCCGAAGATTCGGGGCCGTAGATTTCGACCACGCGGCCGCGAGGCAAGCCGCCAACCCCCAGGGCCTGGTCGAGGCCCACGGAGCCCGTGGGGATCACGCCCACCTCGGGGAGGGTTCCTTCCCCAAGCGCCATGATGGCGCCCTTTCCGAACTGCTTCTCGATGGACGACAGGGCCTGCGCAATGGACTTCAGTTTCTCTTTGATGTTCATGAGTGTTGACTCCCTTTCGAGGTGCTTATCCGCAGGCCTTTGCGATCAGTTGCTAACGATCTCGCGATCGAAAACACGATAGGAGAGCGCCTCGGCCACATGCGCAGACCGCACGTGTGGAGCGTCTTCAAGGTCTGCGATCGTGCGTGCCACCCGTCGAATGCGATCGATGGCCCGCGCCGAGAGGGCAAAGCGTTCCACGGCGCGTTCGAGCAGACGATGGCCGGCCTCGTCGAGAGGGGCAAAGGCTCCGAGTTCCTGCGGCGTCAGACGCGCGTTCACCGTGCGCGCCCGCGTGGCTTGCCGCGCGCGGGCGCCCGAAACGCGCAACGCCACGGTGGCGCTCCGTTCTCCCGGCGTGCCCGCCGCCAGATGCCGGTAAGGCACGGCGGGTACATCCACGTGCAGGTCGATGCGGTCGAGTAGCGGCCCCGACAGTTTGGCGCGGTAGTTGGCGATCGCCGTGAGTGAACAGGTACAGGTGCGCAAGGCACTGCCCAGGTGGCCACAGGGACAGGGGTTGAGCGCCGCCACGAGCATGAAGTCCGAAGGAAAACGTACCGCCCTCCGGGCGCGTACCAACGTGATGAACCGGTCTTCGAGGGGCTGCCGTAGCCCTTCGAGAGCCGTGCGCGAAAACTCGAGCAGCTCGTCGAGGAAGAGCACCCCATTGTGAGCGAGCGAGACCTCGCCCGGACGAACCAGGGGGCCGCCCCCGACGAGCCCCGCCACGGAGACGGTATGGTGGGGGGCACGAAAGGGGCGCGCGCGCTCGAGGCCCCCCGCACCGAGAACCCCGGCCACGGAGTGGACCATCGTGGTCTCGAGGCTCTCCTCGAAGCTGAGCGGCGGCAGAATGCCAGGCAACCTCCGGGCGAGCATGGTCTTGCCCGAACCCGGGGGCCCCACGAACAGGATGTTGTGACCGCCCGCCGCCGCAATCTCGAGCGCGCGACGCACCTCCTCTTGCCCCCGCACGTCGGCAAGGTCGGGCAGCGTCTGCGCCTCAGCAGGATCCTCGTCCGGGACGTCGGGGCGGCGGAGCGTGTCGAGTCCTGGCGCGCCCGGCGCACGCAGCGCTTCGACCAACTCGCCGAGACAGCGCACACCCACCACCTGTAGCCCCTTGGCCGCCATCCGCGCTTCTCGTTCGTTGGGTGCCGGAACGAAGATCCGTGCGAGGCCGGCTTTGTGAGTCCAGGCGGTGACGGGAAGCACGCCTCGCACCGGGCGCAGGGTGCCATCCAGCGCCAGCTCTCCCAGGAACAGGCTTTGGTCGAGCGCGCCCTCGGGCAACGCCTCAGCCGCGCGCAGGATGCCGAGCGCGATGGGCAGGTCGAAGGCGGCGCCGTCCTTCTTGAGATCCGCGGGGGCCAGATTCACGACCACACGGCGCTGCGGAAGTTTGAACCCGCAATTCTCGAGCGCGCCCCGAATGCGGATGCGGCCTTCTTTCACCCCGGCGTCTGGAAGGCCCACGATGTTCACGCCCGGCAGCCCGGCGCCTATGTCGACCTCGACTTCGATGGGCGCAGCTTCGATTCCGATGACGGTGGCTGAGGTCACTTTGGCAAGCATGGACGGGCGCATTGCGAAGGCCGTGCCATGCAGACGAGCGCCCGAATGCCAACGTTTTCACAGACGTTAATGCGACGCTGGACGACGGGCCCTCCGGGCTACGGACATGCCCCCTTCGCTCTGCCCAAAGGCTGGACAGTGGCGTCGCAAAGACGGTCAGGGGCTTGGGCCCGTGTCGACGAGCCCTCCATCGGGGGCAAGCGCGTCGGGTGGGGCTGCCCCCACGGTGAAGCGGTAGACGTACGCCCCCACCGCGGGCAGCGGCACGCCATGCCGATCGGTCACCAGCTCGGGGTCCAGCCGGAGCTCCAGCTCACCCTGCGGCCAGGGCACGCCCTCGCCCTGCGGGCTCACGAGCCAGGACTTGGGCTGTGCCATCGGCGTGAGAATCTCGATGGCCACGGGCTCGCCCGCGCGGCTCACCCGCACGGCGCCGGGCACGGGTGCGCCAGGAGTGCTGGAGAACGCGAGACGCACCACGAAATCGACCGGGTGAGCGCTCTCCGGGGCCGGAAAGGTCACGCCGAAGGGAAGGGTCTCGAACGAAAATCGTGTGGGCCCGACGTAGGGCCCTCCGCCCCGGCCTTGTAGACGCTCGGGCGCAAGCTCGAGCGTGAGGGTTGCCGCCGAGGGAAGAGGGGCCGGGGTGACGAAGCTGACACTCGGGGCGGACCTGCCCTCGATGCGACGGCCCGGGTCGTAAGTCGAGAGCAGCGGCAAGTCGACGGCGCCGGCCTCCCGCTGCCAGCGGACCCAGGCCACGCCCGCACCGGGCCGCGGGGTGCCGCCCGCGAGGTCTTGCACCAGGGTCACCTCGAGGAGCTGATCGAACACCGCGCGAAACGTGACGTCCGCGGGAAACGGCGGGGCGACACCCGCGTCGAAGGTCTCGATCCGCCACAACACCGCCGGTGCGCCCGTGGACGGCAGGGCCTCGAGCGCCTGCAGAAAAGGCGAACCGCCCGCAGGAGCGTCGTCGCGACAGCCTGCGAGGGCCAGCGTGGCGGCGATCGGAAGCGCCCGGGGGAACAAACGGAAAACCCGCCACATGTTCGGCTCTCCTCTCACTTGAGCCGGACGCGGGCGGGTCTGTCAAGCGCTGCCGAGGGCAGCGCCAAGGTCAGTCAGTCTTTCGTCACGATGCCCAGGGTCTCGGCCCCGGCGCCGCGCGCGGTGTCCATGAGCTTCACGGCCTCGCCGTAGTTCGCGTCGTCCTCGATCTTGAAGAACACGACCTTCTTGCTGGCCTTCTTGAGGCGATCGGAGAGCTTGTCGGCCAAGGCTTCCCAGGCCACGGGCTCGGCGTTCACCGTGATCTGCCGATCTGCGTTGTACTCGATGACGATGTTGTTCGGAAGGTCCGGTGGCGGTGGTACGTCATCCGGCATCTTCTTCGGCACGTTGGCATCGTGGTACTTGAGCAATGAGGGCGTGAGCACCATGAAGATGATGAGCAACACGAGGACGACATCGATGAGGGGCGTGACGTTGATGTCTGACTTCGCCCCGCCTTTGCCGCCACCTACGTCCATTCCCATGACTTGGACTCCTTAAAGAACCTGCGTGGACCCGTGGGTTGAGCAGAGCAGCTCAACCGCCGGCCTGGCCGGCCTCGGGCTGCCGGAACTCTTCCGTTCCCAGGAAGACGTCTTCGATTCCGGCCTTGTTGATCGTTTCCATCACCTCGCGTGCCAGACCGTACGTGATGCGGTTGTCAGCCTTCAAGAAGATGTTCTTTTCGGGAGACTTTCGCTTCTCGGCTTCGACGAGCGATGTCAGCTCGTCGAGGCCCTTGGCTCGCTTCCCCATCACGTAAATCTGTTTGTCGTTGGTGACCGAAACGATGATGTCTTTGCCATCGTCCGCCTTTTTCTGGTGGGCGGTGGTCTTGGGGAGGTCCACGGCCACGCCGCTCACTATCATGGGCGTCACCACCATGAAGATGATGAGCAAGACCAACACCACGTCCACCAGCGGTGTGACGTTGATGTCGGCCTTCACCTGCCCCTTTGAACGCTTCTTGGGGTGGCGCGCCTTCGAGCGCATCTTCTTGATCTGGTGTTCCGTGGCCACGGTGGGACCTCGATGCGGGGTGCGGAGGGTTAGTACCTCTGGGGACCACCGCCGGGATACGGCGACGTGATCGGGCCACGAGGCATCTGGGAGGGCGGACCATGGCCATGACCATGACCGTGTGCGGCCGCCATCGGCGCCACAGCCATGGGGCCACGGGCTTCGCGCATCATGCTGTCGAGCACCTCACCGGCGGTCTCGTCGAGGTCAATGGTGACGTCGTCGATCTTCGCGATGAAGTAGTTGTAGAACCAAACGGAGACGATGGCGACGCCGAGACCGACGGCCGTGGCGATGAGCGCCTCGGCGATACCGGCCGCGACCGACGCAATGCCGCCGCCACCCTTCTCGGGGTCACCCATGCCCTGGAAGGCCGTGATGATACCGAACACCGTGCCGAACAGACCCACGAACGGGGCGGAAGACGAGATCGTCGCCAGTAGGGGCATGCCCTTGCGCATCCCGGCGAGCTGTCGCTCCTTCACGCGCTCCATCGTGCGGCTCGAACCGTCCACGACGAGCTCGAACTCGGAGGCGTCGCTCGCCTTGGCGCCCAAGCTCTCGACGCCTCTGACAAATTCGTTGATGCCCGACCCAATGACCTTGGCGACGGGGCTTGCCTGCCATCGCTGGTCGAGGCCCACCGCCTCACGCAAGCGCCCCTGCGAGCTGACGAGCGGCAGAAGCGAACCGATGTAGCCGATAGACTGAATCTTGGCTTTTCGGAAGGTGATGAAGCGCTCGACCGTCACGCCGATGGCGAGGATCGACATGATGATCAGGACGATGACGACCCCCTTGGCCACCATGCCCATCTGTGACCAGAGATGTGCAATAGAAAAATTCATGTTCGTTTTCTCCTTCGAGGCGTCTCCCGAATTGCCTTTTCGACCGAATGAAGCTTGCGCGTGAGAGGACTACTGACTGACTTTCAAAATGTTCTTCTGCACGTAGCAGAACGGAACGGGGTTGCCGCCCACGGACATGGGTCGGAAACGCCAGGTCCGCATCTTGTCCGTGCAGGCCTTATCGAACAAAGGATCCGAAGGCTTGATGACGGTGACGTTCGAGACGTCTCCGCCCTTGCCCACGCAGATCTTGACGAGGTTGAAGAGCAACATACCGGAGCGCTTGAGCACGGCGGGGATGTCGGGAGGGGGGTTCGAGAGGGCTTGCTTCTCGCCGATGGCGGGCGGAAGCATCTTCGGCGCCTCTTCAACGCCGGTGCCGCCCACGACACCGCCCACGACACCGCCCACCACGCCCCCTTTTACGCCCCCTTCCACACCGCCCTCGACGCCGTCGTCCTCGCCCGAGTCTTCTTCCTCTTCCTCTTCGGGTTCAGGCTCTTCTCTGGGCTGAACGACCTGGTTCGGCTTCGGTTGCACGATCTCCGCTTTGGGCGTTTTCGGCTTGGTCGAAGACGACTTTTTCTTCGGAGGAGGAGGAGGCGGCGGCGGTGGTGGCGGCGCCGACATGAAGGTCACAGCCACGCTGGGCGGCGACAGCTCGTCGACGTGCCAGAACGAGTGCACGATTGCATAAACCAGCGCAACCCCGTGCAGCCCGATGGAGACGACGTACGTGTACCGGCGGCCTTTCGGCTTGACCTTGTCTTGCGTGAGAAATGCCTCGAACGCCATGGCTTGCTCGCGGTGGGTATCCCAGGTGTTTCGGTTCGCTGAACGCGGGTGAACTACTTCTTGCCCTTGGGCTTACCCTTGCGGCCCTTCGCGGGGCGCTTGGCAGCCTTGGCAGGGGATTTCTTTTCCGGGCTGGCGGCTGCCGCTGCGGCCTCGCCCTTGCCCTCGGCGGCGCCGTCGGCTGCGGCCACGGCCCCGGCCGGGCGCACGCCGTGGTTCATGACCTCCATCGTCCTCTTCGCCCACTCTGTGGACTTGTCCACGGCCGCCTGCCATTCGGCCGGCTGCTCGAAGTAGGCGAAGGACTTCTGGCGCCACAGCAGGTTGACGTACGCCATCGCGTCCGTATAGGTCGGACGCAGCTCGACGGCGCGCTCGAGGTACTTGATTCCCGCCTCGGCAAGGTCCACCCGCTGCTGTCCTTGAATGTCGGACTCGATGAAGATGGGCTTCCCCGCGGCATTGACGGCACCCGGTCGAGGGTCCCACATCTGCTTGTCCGTGCCGCCGCCCTTCATGAGCAGCTGGTTGTAGATGAAGGTGCCCGCGGCGTAGAGGGCCTCGGCGTCCTGTGGCTTGAGCTCGACGTTGACCTGGTACCACTTGAGGGCCTCATCCATCTTCTCCCACTTGGAGTAGACCTGCATCAGACCCGCCACGGACTGACCGTCCTTGGGGTTGGCGGCGAAGCGCTCTTCGTACATATCGGCCAGCGTCTGAAAACGGTCGGCGTCGAAGAGGGTCTGGGTGTAGAGCATCTCGCCGCGGGGATCCTCGGGCTTGAGCTCCATGTACCGCTTGAACGACTTGATCGCACAGTCGGCGCCCACGATGCTCTCGGGCGTCTTCGAGCCGGGCACGATCAGCTGCTTGCAGGTGTATCCCTTGTTCAAATGAAGAACGGGAAACTCGGGCAGAAGCTGCTCGGCCTCCTTGAACAAGGCCACGGCCTCCTTGTAGTTGCCATCACGGTACGAGGCGTTGGCCTTTTGAATCAGCCGACGTCCCTTGACCTGATCGCAACCCGAAGTTCCGAGAGCTGCGATGACTCCGACCATCAACGCCGCCCGCCGCAAACTCACTTGCCACGCCCCCGCGCGGGCGCAGCTTTCTCTCGCTGCAGCTTTGTCCCACATAAGGAGCCGAGTAAATACAATGCCGATCATGGGCCACGCAAGGAATAAAGCCTGAGTTTTGTTTGACTGTACGCGACGGAGCAGATGGTTTCGGAAGCTTGCGAGAACACCCCACGATCCCGAGGGGTGGGGCATCTTCTCTTGGGAGACCGGCAGGTCCGTTTTGCTTACCCACCCGCCTCGAAATCACCACCGTCGCCCGCCTCTAGAGCACTTAGACCCCCGCGCGCCAAAGGGAGGGCAAAAAAAGTGAGGGCACCGCGCCCCTGCGTTTTCAGCGGATTGTGTAAACCTCGAACGCGTCCCCACCGCGGGCGAAGCTCTTGAATTTCCTCAAGATCACCACGTAGCTGCCGTGAACGGTCCATCCCACCGGGCGATCGTTCATGGGCACCCGGAGCAGGTGCTCGGCCGTGAGTGGCACCTGCGGCACCAGCTGCCCCGGCTCGGGCAGCGCGACTTGGTACAGGTCGAGCTTGGGCACGTCGGCCTTTTTCCGCGCGAGCGCGGGCGGATTGAGGGGGTCGACGGTGAGGCTGAAGGCAAGCCGTGGGGGATCCACGGCTTCCCGCTCGATCAACGAACGCTGGTCGTACATCTCGAAGGGAACCCGCAAGCCGAGGGGGGCCCGCACACCCATCGCGTCCACCAGTTCGAGCCTGGACTCGTCCTCCGCGATGTCGGCGAACACGCTCCGCCCGGGCCGACGTTGGCGGAGCTGGTTGGCAAGGCCCCAGCCCATCACGTCGGTGATCTCACCCCGCCACACGATCTCGCCGCGCAGAAGGTCGAAGAGCGCCGCCCGGTCGGGCATCCTGACATCTTTGGTTTTGTCGTAACCTCCGGGCTCCTGACCAAACAGGCGGCTTTGGCCATCGGTCCAGGCGAGCACCCTCAAGGCGGGGGCGGTGAGCCGATCTTCGAGGTCGGCCATCAGGACTTTGGGTTTCCCCACCACGGACAGATCCGCCAGGTCCACGGCCGCGACCGCGTACTGCGTGCGCCCCTTCTTCTGAAGACGGTCCCATTTGACGGCGAACGGCTTGCCCGCGCGGGAGGTGAATCCGATTTGGGTCGCTGGCCCGATGACGCCGGCAGGTTTGCCCGCTTCGTCGAAGCGCTGCGCGAGTCTTTGGCCCGACTTGCCGTCACGCACCACCAAGACCACGCTCCGGTCGGGGCCCGGGAAGACGATGCGCTCGTAAATCTCGTTCGGATCGCCGAGCGCGATCGAGTTGACCTTCTCCTTGGTCGAAAGATCAAAGAGCTCGAGATGGGCGAACGAGGCGCTGTCCGTGCGAATCACCGCCACCACGTGGGCTTCGGGATTGAGGGCCACGGCGTCGTCAAAAAAGCCCTTGTCTGCTTTGCGGACCCACGTGGGGCGCGCTTCGGTAGGGGGCAAAGGCACGACCTCGGCCTGCACGGCCGTGTCCGCGAGGGCCGCGCGGGGGGCCGGGGCTCCGCTCACAAGCAAGACCGCCAGCACCCGCGATGCGTGAAAACAACCGGCTTTCCGCGCCTTTGCACTCTTCATGTCGACCTCGATTCCCGAAACGAACTGGGTTGGGCAGAGTCGTCGAAGGTCACGCGGCCGCCCCCGCGCCCCTCACGGCTCCGCTCATCATCCGTCGTCAGGCTCGTTCCGGCAACACAACACGCCCCCAAGTTCGGGGCGGGGCTTCCAGACGGTCAGGACCTCGGTCACGTGGCTCGTGGGCCCCCCACAGTCCCAGACCCCCGCAGTGGCCAGGCAGTCGTAGAACTCGAGCCGACGATCGAGCGGAAAGCAGCCGTCTGCCTCGGGCTGCCCCAAAGTGCCACAACCTCGGACGTCGTTGTGGGCGCTGGGACCGAAGACACAGTCCCCCCCGACGCTGCCGCCCCCGGCCACCGCGAAGAACGCCCTCGTACCTGGAGGAACCGCGGCCTCGCAGCCGCTCGGCGACCGCCGCTCGACCTCCCGGGGCCCAAGACACACATGCCAACCCGGAGCACAAAGATCGGCGGCGCCGCAACCGAGCCCCTGGGGGTTGGTGCTGGTGTTGCCCGCGCGCCGGCCACAGACGGACTGACGCCCAGCCGTGTAGGTGAGCCCGGGGACCTGCCAACCGCCCGCACAGCCTCCAATGTCGGGCCAGGTGCCGGGCGTGACGTCGAGGAAGCCCTCGCGCGTGCCATCCGCACAGCCCACCACGGCCGGGAGGCCCGAGAGCACCACGGGCCCCCCCACTTCGCGGCGGGCGGCGTCCGCGGCGCCATCGATCCGCGCGGCATCCGGAGTCCTCGGGGCACTGGCATCCAAGACCGCTGCATCGGGGACGACCCCGGGCGCTTCCAGTCCGGCCTCGAGGGGCTCACACCCCGGCAGGCCACCCACGAGCGCAACGGCCGCAAGGAGCTGGCCTAGAGCGCGTCCGTGGGGACCAACGACCATCACGACGTCTTTCTATCGCGTTCCGGTGCTTCTGACATCGGCCGCGGCGCTTCGGAAGGCACGCGAGTCGTTTGACGTCTGTGGGTGGCCACCGCATAGTTGCGGCATGCGCCGGGCCACGGTGGAGCGAATCACCAGCGAGACCCAGATCCGCCTCACGGTGAATTTGGACGGAACGGGGCAGCGCAACATCGACACGCCGCTGCCCTTCTTCAACCACATGCTGGACGCGGTCTGCCGCCACGGTCTCATCGACCTCGAGCTGCATGCCCGTGGCGACATCGACGTGGACGCGCACCACACGGTGGAAGACGTGGGCATCTGCCTGGGCCAGGCCTTTGCCCAGGCGCTCGGGGAACGCAAGGGTATCAATAGATACGGCGACGCCACCGTGCCCATGGACGAGACCCTCACCACGGCAGCCGTCGACTTTTCGGGGCGCGCCTATCTGGTCTACCGGGCCGACATGTTGAAAGGCCGCTGGATTGGCACCTTCGACGCGGAGCTGGCGCGGGAGTTCTTCGGCGGGTTCGCGGGCGCGGCGCTCTGCAATCTGCACCTCGAGTGCCGCTACGGCGAAAACGCGCACCACATCGTGGAGGCGCTGTTCAAGGCGTTCGCCCGGGCCCTACGCCAGGCGGTCACCCTCGATCCGCGCGTACAGGGTGTACCCTCGACAAAAGGCACGCTCACCGCGTAGATCGGGCCTCGATGACTGCCCCCAACACCCCCGATCCCTCCCCGCACGCCGCCTCGGCGCGTGCGCACGTGGCCGTGGTCGACACCGGTAGCGGCAACCTGCGCAGCGTACAAAAAGCGCTCGAGGCCGTCGGGGCTCACGCCGAGGTCACCGCCGATCCGGACCGGATCGCCCGGGCCGACAAGATCCTGGTGCCCGGCCAGGGCGCCTTCGGAAGCTGCGTTCAGGGTCTTTCCTGTCATGGTGGTGCGCTCAGGCAGGTCGTGCTGGAGGCCATCGCAAGGGGGATCCCCTACTTCGGCGTGTGCCTGGGCCTGCAGATCCTCTTCGAGGCGAGCGACGAGAGCCCGGGCGTACGAGGCCTGGGGGTGATTCCGGGGCGGGTGATTCGCTTCGACCTGCCCCCGCCCTTCAAGGTGCCGCACATGGGATGGAACCCCTGCACCCGCGGCCCCGCGGCGGGAACGCCGTTGCTGGGTGACACCCCCGAGGCCACCTCGTTTTACTTCGTGCACAGCTACTATGCCGCCCCCGCAGACGCCTCGGTCGTGGCGCTCTTCAGTGACCACGGCGTGCCGTTCTGCGCGGCCGTGGCCAAGGACAGCATCTTTGCTTGCCAGTTCCATCCCGAGAAGAGCCAGGAGGCGGGATTGGCCCTGCTGCGCCGCTTCGTGGCTTCCTAGGATTCCGGCACTTCGCGATTCCAGCACTTCGGCCTGCCCCCCCGGCTGGTGGGGAGCGCGTCTACCGGCTACAGTGCGCCCGTGCTGATCTTCCCCGCGATCGATCTCATGAGTGCCCGCGCCGTTCGTCTCGAACAGGGCCGCGCCGACACCGCGAAGGTGTACTCCGAAGCTCCCTGGGAATTGGTGGCGGGTTTCGAGGCGGCGGGCGCCGCACGCGTCCACGTGGTGGACCTCGATGCCGCGTTCAGTGGTGGCAGCCAGCACAACCGCGACACCATCGCCCGCATCGTCGCCAGCACCCGGCTCGAAGTGGAAGTGGGGGGCGGCATCCGCGACGCCGCCGCCTGTGAGCAGCTCTTTGCTGCGGGCGCTCACTACGCCGTTTTGGGAACGGCCGCCATTCGCACCCCCGCGTTGGTGGAGGACCTTTGCCGCCGCTACCCGGGCCGCATCGTGGTGGCGGTGGACGCACGCAACGGCAAGGTGGCCGTGGCCGGATGGACCGAGGACACGGACGCCAGCGCCCTCGATGTGGGCAAGCGCGCTGCCGAAGCGGGTGCGGCTGCCGTGCTTTACACCGATATCGCCCGTGACGGGATGCGCACCGGGCCCGATCTCGAAGCCACCGCCCGCCTGGCTGCACACATCGGACCCTGCCCCGTGATCGCTTCGGGGGGCGTTTCGCAGCTCGACGATCTGCGGGGTGTGAAGGCCACGGGTGCCGGCGCCGTCATCATCGGCAAAGCCATCTACGAAGGCGTGTTCACCGTGTCCGAGGCGGTGGAACTGGCTGCGCGGCTCGACGCGGAAACCCCGATCCCACGAAGCTAGAGATCGAAGCATGCTCGCCCGCCGGATCATCCCCTGCCTCGACGTCGACGCCGGCCGCGTCAAAAAGGGCGTGCGCTTCCAGGAGCTCCGCGACGCCGGCGACCCGGTGGCGGTGGCCGCCGCTTACGACCGCCAAGGCGCGGACGAGATCTGCTTCCTCGACATCTCCGCGTCTTCGGACGGGCGCGCCACCACGCTCGACATGGTGCGCGCCACGGCAGAGCAGGTGTTTTTGCCTCTCACGGTCGGGGGGGGCGTCCGCAGCGTGGAAAACGTTCGTGAGCTGTTGCTGGCCGGCGCTGACAAGGTGGGGATCAACACGGCGGCGGTGAAAGACCCCGATCTCGTAGCCCGCGCGGCCGACGCCTACGGTCGCCAGGCCATCGTGGTGGCGGTGGACGCCCGCCGGCGGCCAGGAAGCCCCGACGAAGCGCCGGCGTGGGAGGTCTACACCCACGGCGGCCGCACCCCCACGGGCATCGACGCCCTGGCCTGGTGCGTGCGTATGGCCGAGGCGGGCGCCGGCGAGATCTTGCTCACCAGCATGGATCGCGACGGAACGAAGAATGGCTTCGATCTGGAATTGACCCGCGCCGTTTCGGACCGCGTGCCCATCCCGGTGATTGCCTCGGGCGGCGTGGGCACGCTCGAGCACCTCTACGAAGGCATTGCCGCAGGTGGCGCCGACGCCGTGCTGGCGGCCTCGATCTTTCACTTCGGCACGTACACCGTGGGCCAGGCCCGGGCCTATCTGCGCGATCGCGGTGTGCCCGTGCGACAGATCCCCAACGAAAAGCTCTGAGCCGGCCACGCCCGGGATGGGGGCCGCCTGAGCCGCGCGGAGCTCCCGGGCCTCATTTGTCCTGGACGCTGATGCGAAGCTCGCCCACGCGGCCCTTGACCTCGTAGGCCCCTGCGCGGGGTCCGAAGAGCACCCGGGCGTAAAGCCCCAGCGGGCGCTCTTCCACGACCACGCGATCGATGATGGGGTGACGAACGACGTAGTTCCCCGAGCCGCGCGGCAGTTTCGCCTTGGACAGAATGGCCACCACGCCCGGCTGGGGTGCGAGGCGGAGCACCTCCACCGGCGCGCTCGGGCCCCAGATCGGGACGACCACC
The DNA here is from genome assembly GCA_022184915.1 of Myxococcales bacterium. Classification (NCBI taxonomy): domain Bacteria; kingdom Pseudomonadati; phylum Myxococcota; class Myxococcia; order Myxococcales; species Myxococcales bacterium. Next base: position 462,757 of record JAGTJU010000003.1, read on the forward strand.
GTGGTGGCACCCGCCGTGCGCTCGAAGCGAAACGGAGCCTTCGCGAAGCGCGGCAGCGGGGGCAGATCGTCGACCGGCTTGGGACTCTCGGCCGGCGCGGCCACCACGGCGACCTTGGGCGACGGGGCAGCCCCGGCCCCCTGTGCAGCGACTTTGGCCCGGACCCCGGGGCGGCGGTTCGCGGGGGCCGATCGCAGAGGCACCGGCCCCAAGGGGGGAGACCTGCGGACGCGCCGGCGCCGCGGGTGAAGGCGCCGCCACCCGCGAGGGTTCGTGTCGGGAGCCCCGGAACAAAAAGACGGCCGAGGCCCCCACACAAAGGGCCACCGCGGCCAGCATGAAGGTCTTGCGCCATGGCAAGGCCCCGGCGCGCACGGGGCCGGGGGCGGCGGACGGCCCCGAGCGGGCGGCGGCTATGGGACCGAGAGGCACGGGTGCCGCCGGCGCCGGCACGGGAGTCCGCGGTACCGGTGCTGCGGCGAGGGTTGCCAGCGGCGAGGCTCCCAGCAGGGCGGGCGTCGCCCCGGGACGCTGGAGCTCGGGGGCCATGGACCCCAGCAACTGGGGCGGAGGCGTCAGCGCGCCGGCACTCGTGAACACCCGTCGGGCTCCTGCACGGGGCGCGGAGGGCGGCTCGGCCGCACGGGGGGCGGAAGGCGGCTCGGCCGCGCGGGGGGCGGAGGGTGGCTCGGCCGCGCGGGGGGCGGAAGGCGGCTCGGCCGCGCGGGGGGCGGAAGGCGGCTCGGCCGCGCGGGGGGCGGAAGGCGGCTCCGCGCCGCGCGGCACGGGACGGGGCGCCTCGGGCGGGTGCGGGGCGGATTCAGACCCCGCGAAGGCCTCCCGCCGCGAGCGCAGCGCGTGGCTCAACTCGCCGGCCTCACCCTGGAGTTCGTTCGCCGTGCGCAGGGTGACGACGATGCGGGGCGGCTCGTGGGGGCGCAGAAAGTCGAGCGACAGGCCGTCGATGCGCGCGTAGCGGTGAGGACCATCTTCTTCCGGCGAGAACCCAACCTTGACGTCCGAGCCGATCCGCAAAAAGGGAAGTTGCGTCGTCACGACGATCTCGTCGGCGCTGACGTGTCCCTGCGTCCGCACCGGCGCCGTGAGCCCCTCGAACCAGACCGAGAGCGCCTGGAGCGGGCTCTCGTCTTCCTTCGGTGCGCCGCTCGTCACGTCCTCGAGCAGGAGGCGCTCCGACTCCCGCAGGTCCAAAAACTCGATGCCCGCCCCCGGCCCGCGCGGGTCGCCCGAGGGGCGACGTTCCACCCACGCGATGCGCCCCCGGAGCTCACGAGGGGTCTGGCCAATCCGGAACCGGCAGCGCACGGCCGTGCCGAGCGCCGGGGCGACGTCAGCCGTGAGAAAAAGGCCCCCTGCGCTCAGGTTTTGAACCTGAGCGGCAATCGGAACGTTTCGCCCGTCCGCCACGAGGCGGGCGCTGCACGAAAACGGAATCCTGGGCTGCCGCCGCTGCTCCACGGGACCATATACCTAGATCTGGGTGCAACTTGAAAGGGGGCTGTCGGGAACGCCGAAGCCGACGCCAGGCTCGTTCAAAGATCTTCGTGTAAATACCGTCGCTTGCCGTCGGCATAGTCCGCGGTGACGTGCCCTTGTCCTTCAAGCAGCCAGCGATAGGTGACGAGGCCCTCGATGCCCACCGGCCCCCGCGCGTGCAGCTTGTCGGTGCTGATCCCCACCTCCGCGCCGAGTCCGAAGCGATATCCGTCCGAAAACCGGGTGCTGGCGTTGTGAAAACAGCAGGCCGCGTCGACTTCCCTCAAAAACCGGGCCGCCGCCTCGGGGTTCTCCGTGACGATGGCCTCCGTGTGGCGCGAGCCGTGACGTGCGATGTGATCCAGCGCGTCGTCGAGACCAGACACTCGTTTGACCGACAGCACCAGAGCCCCGTACTCCGTATCCCAGTCTGCGTCCGTGGCGGGCACCAGGCCCGGGTGGCGCGCCCGCGTGGCCTCGCATCCCCGCAACTCCACCCCGGCCTCGCGCAAGGCGCCCACGGTGAGGTCCAGCGCGGCCCCCGCATCCGCGTCCCACAGCAGGGTCTCAGCGGCGTTGCAAGCTGCCGGGTAGGTGGTCTTTGCATCGACGACGATGCGCGCCGCCTTCGGCGCGTCGGCCTGGGCGTGAAGGTAGACGTGACAAATGCCGTCCGCGTGGGCCATCACGGGGATCTGCGTGTTGTCGCGAACGTAGTGCACGAACGCGGAGGAGCCCCGCGCGATCATCAGGTCCACCAGGTCGTGCTGCGCAAGGAGCTCGGCGACCCCCGCGCGGTCCTCGATGAGCACCACGGCCCGGACGTCCACGCCGTGGGCGGCAAGCACCTCGTGGATCACCTCGACCGAAGCGCGGTTCGTCCGCAGCGCTTCTTTGCCACCCTTGAGCACCACGGCGTTGCCGCTCTTGAGCGCCAAACCCGTGATTTGCACGAGCGCATCGGGACGCGCCTCGAAGACCACGCCCGAGGACCCCCAGCGGGCAGCTCACGCGCCGCAGCACGAGGCCCTCGTCGAGGCGCCGGTGGGTGAGCAAGCGCCCCACCACTTCGGGCGCCTGGGCCAGCTGGCGCAGGCCCTCCACGAGGGTGCCCAGCTTCTTTCCGTCCATCGCCAAACGCTTGACCAGGGCTGCCCCCAGCTCGCCCTGAGCCGCTGCCTCTTCGGCCGCCGCCGTGTCGCGGCCATTCGCTTCCAAGAGCCGCGCTTGCACCTCGGGACGCTCGAGGGCAGACGCAAAATCTTCGAGCAGACGCCGGCGCGCCTCGGGCGCAAGCGCCGCCAAGCGGAGCCCTGCGGCCTTGGCCGCGGTGATGGTTTCACGCAACGACATGACGAGCGGAGCGTACGTGATTCCCCCCGTCCGCGCAGCGGGCGGCCCCCGCCCGCGTCAGGTCAGTCCCTGACGGCCCGCCCACTGCCGCGCCAGAAGCGCAGAGCCGCGACAGCCCGCCATGTCCTGGTCGGCGGCGTACTCGATCTGAATCTCTTGCGCCAGCAGAGGGAAGGCCTCCCGCTGGAACGTCTCCCTCACGTTTCGGAGGTAGCGCGCGCGGAAGGCGTCGCTGCTTTCCGTGATGCCTCCGCCGATCAAGAAGATGTGTGGATCGAAGGCGTGGGCCAGCTGCACGAAGAGGTAGCCGAGCGCCTTGGCCTGATAGTCGAAGAGCTCGAGCGCCAAGGCATCGCCCTTTTGGGCAAGCCCCAGGAGGCGCACCGCGCGCGCGCGCCCTTCGTCGGGAATGTCGCGCAGGGCGTGATCCGGCGCCTTGCCTTTTTCGAAGGCCTTGCGCAGCTGCTTGTCGAGCGCGGCGAGCGAGACGAACGCCTCGGCGCAGGCTCGTTTTCCGCAGCCACACACGGGCACGTCGCCATCGGTGACGAGGTCGTACGTGGGCAGGCGCATGTGACCAAACTCCGCGCCGTACCCCCGGACCCCGGTCAGCACGTTGCCGCCCTGCACGAACGCACCGCCCAAGCCCGTTCCCAGGATCGCCGCGCCCAGGCTCTTGTCCGGGGCGTCGCCGAAGAGCCGGAAGTACTCCCAGTACGCCGCCGCGTTGCCGTCGTTCGCGTACAGCACGGGTTTGTCGATCGCGTCCTGGAAGGCGGCCCGAATCGGGAAGTTCAACCAGTCGGGGTGCTTGAGGTTGGGCGATCGGCCCAGCACACCGTCAAGCGAGGCGGGGCCCGGTGTATCGAGCCCCACGGCCACCACGCGATCCCAGGAGGCACCCGCGAGCGCGAGCGCCTTTTCGGCCGCTTTCGCGAGCTGGCCCACCGTGGTGCGGGGCCCTTCGCTGGCAAGGGAGAGGACCTTCTCCCACTCGTCGATCAGGATTCGTCCGTCGCGGCTCGTGACGGTTGCCTTGATGTCGGTGCCGCCCATGTCGACGCCGACGAACAGGTCGCGCTGCATGCTGAAGATCCGGGTTGTTTTGTGGGGGCGGAGGTGCCGGTGAGGGCTGACCGCGAGGGCTCGGCCGAGGGCTCACTATGCCGGCATTTCCAGGCGGGTGCACGAAAAAACCCCGCGGCCGCGTGGCGCACGGCCCATCACAAACTGCCCATGACGAGGTTGTCACGGGTGATGATCGCGTCATAGGTGCGAAAGCCGAGCACCTGGCCGATGTCGTCACTGTGCCGGCCCAGCAGAGCGCGGCACGACAGGGCGTCGTAGTTGACCAAGCCCCGCCCGTGGATCCGCCCCGAAGCGTCGCGAATCTCGACCAAATCGCCTTTGCCGAAATCGCCCTCCACGCCCACGACCCCGATGGGTAGTAAAGACGCCTTGTGTTCGACCAGCGCGCGCAGAGCCCCCTCATTGACGACGACCGCGCCGCGGCGGCGGCCCGACACCGCGATGTGCCTCCAGCGTGGCCCCCTGCGCTCCCGGGGCCGCACCAGCGTGCCGAGATCCTCACCGGCGAGCAGGCGCTCCACGATCCGGGGCTCGTTGCCGCTGGCGATCACCACCGAAGTTCCCTCGGCCGTCGCCACACGCGCCGCTTCGAGCTTGCTGGCCATGCCCCCCGTGCCACCCGCCGACACCCCGGCTGCACTCGCCAAACTTTCGTCGTCTACGACTTCGAGTTCGGCGATTCTGACCGCCTCCGGGTGGGCCTTGGGGTTTTTGTCGTAAAGCCCCGCCACGTCGGTGAGCATCACGAGCAGGTCGGCGTCGAGCGCCGTGGCGACCAGGGCCGAGAGACCGTCGTTGTCACCAAACACGGGGCGGTCGTCGCTCGTCTCGGCGCCCCGGCGCTGATGCTCCATCAGCTCACGCACGCTGACGCTGTCGTTTTCGTTGATGACGGGAATCGTTCCGAGCTCGAGCAAGCGCATCAACGTGGTCCGCACGCAGAGCGCCCGGTCGCGGTCCCCCAGGTCTTCCTGGGTCAGCAGAACCTGAGCGGCCGTGACGCCCAGGTCGCCGAAGGCCCGGGCGTACATGGCCATCAAGTGACCCTGACCCACGGCCGCGCAGGCCTGGCGCAGGCCCAAGGACCGGGGCCGCTCGGTAAGGCCCAGCTGGCGCATGCCCATGCCCACCGCCCCGCTCGACACCAGGACCACGTCCAGCCCCGCGAGCCGCAGACGCGCCAAGGATTCCACGAGGCTCATGAGCCGCCCGAGGGCCAGCTCGACACCGTTGTGGGTGACCACCTGGGTGCCCAACTTCACCACCAAGCGGTGGCTCTGCGCCAAAGCGAGACGATCGGCAGACATGAGGCTGGGCAATCTACCTCAGCCCTCGGAAGAATGCCGCCTTTGCTGCGGGGCGTGGGCCACACCCCACCACGTCCCGCTCTGCACGCAAAAAGGGGCCGCTTGCGCGACCCCCTCGAGACCCGACTCAGGTGGCGAGTTACTCGATCTCGTTGCCCAGCACCGTGTTGAACGAGTAGGCGTCTCCCGTGGTGGCGTTGATCTGGCCGATGCGGCGGAACTGGGCCAGCGTGTTGTCGCAGTCGAGGTCGCCCTCGGCCTCGGCCGTGAAGTTCGAGGCGGTGCTGACGCCGGCCGAGCTGTAAAGCGGACGGTAGTAGTGGGCTTCGGCCAGGTTGAAGTTCATCGCCTGCCAGCCCGCATCGGTGTCGTACACCGCAGAGTTCGCGGGGCACTTCATGCCGGCTTGGGTGCAGCACTTGGCGGCCTCGGACGCGGCCACCGTGGGGAACTGCTTGGGAAGGATCGTTCCCGTGGCGTCGTTGTGGTCTGCTTCGTAGTACGACACGGCGCCGGTCCAGATCTTGTTCAACGTCTGCGAAGCCTCGGCCGTCCGGCTCTTCTTGATGTAGCGGCTGAACGCCGGGATGGCGACGGCCGCCAAGATGCCGATGATGGCAACGACGATCATGAGCTCGACCAGCGTGAAACCTGCGTTCTGCTTGCGCCCTTTACGAATCATGGTGACTCCTTGCTTCCTTGGTTTGCGTCCGAGGGCGCTTGCGTCCGGCCCCCGTGTTTTCCTCATTGCAGCGGTCGTGCCAGAGGCATTTCCAGGCGTTTTCTGCGGGTTTTTGACCCTCCGAAGGCAGGGATTGAGCTAGGCGAGCGTCAAGCCTGTGGCGATTGAGTCATGCGGGTCCGGCGCAGTGATGAGTTTGGGCACTTTCCGGTGCCCAAATTCGTCAAGGGCCCTCGTCACTGCCGAGATCCGTCACAACCAGGCGCGGCACGGCCATGCTTTGTGAAGGCTGCGGCGCCCTCAACGACCACAGGCGCCCTGAAGGACGCCCGTCACGAAGCAACAGGAAACGCGCGGGCCCTTGGACAGCCCCAACGCCCCGTCAATTGAAGTAGCGGCGCTCGTTCCGTGGGTAAGAACGCCAAGGACCGCAGGACGAGCTGTCGTCCACGACCGGAGCGGGATCTTTGTGCGTCTGCGTGCCCGAGCAGTCGGGCATGACCTTCGTCGGAACCACCCAGCCCGTGGCAGCCGTGTCGTCACAGCCATAAACGACGCCCTCGAACTCGGGGCGCCCCACGATGCCATTGACCGTAAAGGTGCGTGGCCCCGTCACGGTGATCTTCTGCTTGCCGTTCGCGTGCGTCTGACAGAGCAGGCCTTGCACGAAAACGTCGTCGCCCGTCTCTAGGCCATGGTCTTTGCCGGTGGTGACTTGCACGGGCGAGCCCCACGAGACATCGATGATCGGGACGTGCGGGCATTCCTTGCCGTCGGCGTCGTGATCGATGCACACCCGAATGGGCCGGCTGACTTGTTTGAGGCCCAACTTGTCCTCCGCAAGCGCGGCCACGCAGGCCCAGCCGTCCGAGATGTTGCTGCCGCGCGCTTCGAGCTGCCGTCCAGCGCATTCGACTCCGGCGCGTATAGGCCCGGGCGTCCACACGGAGGGCAGCTTGTCCTGCGTGTACGTGGTGAACACGGACATGAAGTGCCCGTGAGCGCTGATGACGGGGCCCTCGCTGTGCCTGGCCTTGGTGGCATTCCACGTGGGAGCCAAGGTTCCGCACAGCGGCTTGACGGGCTGGGAGAGCCCTCCGGTCAAGCAGGCCGGGGCGGGCGCCTCGGGGAAGTTGTCTGGCTGTCCACTCGCGGTGAGCGGCTCGAGCCCCAAAAGCAAGATGTCGTTGGCGCCCATGGGCCGGGTCGTGGGGACCAAGGTGGGGTTGACCGCGTCGCACCGGCCATCGCCATCACTGTCAACCACCAACGCCCGGCTCGTATCGTCGAGCACCAACAGGTCCACGCGCTTGACCCCGGCAATCGGCACGAAGTCGATGTTGCCCGCCACCACCTGATTTCCCTGGTCTTCCGCCCTGACCCGCACGTCGAAAGCTTGATTGACCAACTGGCCGTCATCGACCGCATCCGGCCCCACCGGATCGAAGGGCCACGAGCATCGGTAGATTTCGCTGAAGTTGACGTCATAGCGAAAGTCGTCCGGAGGATCCAGCTCGGACAGAGGCGGCATGTTGTCGAGGGACAGGAGATAGCCATCGGTGTTCTCGTTACCCAGCCGGTCCGAAGCGCGAAACGAGATTGAGGGGAAGATCGCGTTGGCGGGAAGCAGCTTCGTATCGAAGAGCCGCGAATACTTGGCCACCATGCTGCCCGCGGGCGGCGGATTCAGACGCACCTCGAATTGGCTTTCGTTCCCGTTGCCGATCACGGCCACGACGGACGAAGGTTCCACCCCCGCCAGGTCAGTTACCACGGCCGAGATCTCGATGATGCCCCCGATGAGCTGCCCCTTGGCAGGGGCAAGAGACGCAAACGATGGCCCCACGTTGTCGGCGACGAACTTGCGCGCTCCCACGCCTTGCGTGCCGTTGCTGTTCTTGGCGCGCACCGTGACGAGTTGCTCGCCCGACAGCCGCGGCACAAAGGCGTTGAAGTCGATGGTGGCCACGTAGGTATCGGGCTCGACCGCCTCGAAGGCCTGCGGCTTGTCGCCCAGAAAGATCATGATGTCGGAGAGAGGCTTGAACTGCGGATCCTCCACCTTGACTTCGATGCGAGCCGAGTTCTTGAAGGGCTCGCCTTCGGTGGGTTTCACGAAGGTGATCACCGGTCCTGCGTCGACGAGGAACTCCACCGTGCCGGCGATGGCCGCTCCGGTGCTGGTCGAGAAGGTCACCTTCAGCGTGACCCGGCCGCTCGGCAGATCCGAGAGCGGAACCAACACGTTGCCGAAGGTGTAGGTGACCCGCGCGGGATCATCCGTCCCGACACGTGGGAGCCCCGATCTGCTCGAGACGCACCGGCATGCGGGGCGTGGTGGCGTTCGGCACCTCGATGAGCGCCGTGGCGGCCGCGATCGAGGGCAGGTCGGCCCCCGACACCGACGATAGCTGCAACCTCACCACGGGCTCGAAGACGTCGATAGTCTTCACGATGGCATTGGCGAAAGGGCTCGCGAACACGATGCTCGAGTTCACGCCCACCAAGCCATCCATCACCACCGGGGCGTCAGGGCTAGGGCTTGCGTCGAAGCCCAGCGCGGCTTCCTCTTCGGCCGTATCGACCACGACGCGCCCCGAGGGGCCCCCATCGCCCCCGCCCCACACGGGAGGGCCCGGCACCGCATCGTCGGCCCCCCCGCAGGCTGCGAGGGTGGCGATGAGTCCGAAGGTCAAGATGCGGACCTGGTTCGGCTTCATGGTCGTCGTCGCTCCCGTCTTCCAGAACAAGAAAATGCAGGCATCGTTCAGACGCCGGAACGGAGCCGGCCGCTGCTTCGCCCAAACACTCGGCAGATGAAGGCCAAAACTGTGGCCAGGACGGGGGCGGCAGGGGAGGCCGCGCGCCGTGAGACGCTGGCGCCTTCGCTGCGGGGAAAAAAAACGGCAACCGCAGGTTGGATGCGGTTGCCGGCGCGTGCCTCCGAACCGGTGGCGAGGGACCACAATCGCCCTCGCCAGTCGCCACGGATGCCCTTTCGGGGGCGAAAAGGGGGTTCCGCCCGCCGTCAGGCTGCGATGGAGTCGGATGCACCTCTCGTGCCAGGTCATCGCGCGGCCGAGCTCGGCCCCCACGTACCCGCCGGACCGAGAACGTCGCTCGGGCAGGCAAGAGTCATACGAGTCAGACCCAAGCAGTCATAGGACTCGATGGGACTCGGCCCCGGAGCTCGGGGTTTCGACGGCGAAACCTACACAAGCGTTCGGTGCGCGGGCGGGGTAGAGTGATGCTATGCGCTGGTTGCTTTTTTCGGTGCTCATGGTCACGGCGGCCACCTCGACCCGACGGGTCCGGGCCGAGCCGCCCAGCCCGCCTTCGCCCGTCCCCACCCGCGCCAAAAGCCCGCCGCCGCCTGCGGACCAGGTCAAGCTGCTGGAGTTGCTCGCGTCGCCGGGCCTCATCACCCCCGCGAAGCTGGAAGCGCTCGGCCGCGACGCCGACCTGGCTCTCATCGACATTCTGCGAGATGCCGCCGTGGAGCGCGCGCTCAAAGCCCGGGCCATCGACGCCCTGGCGGCCACGGGGTCGCCCGTTGCGCGCGACCATCTGGTGCGGATGATCGCCACGGCCCCGCGCGAGGCGGACCTGGTGCTGCTGCGGCGCGCTTTTCTGGGTATTGGCTGGCTGCGGGACGGCCGCGCGGTGCAAATGCTCGCCCCCTGGCTCGACCACGCCGAACCCGAGGTGAGGCTCGACGCGGCGGTGGCGCTGAACCTCACCCGGCGTGTGGACGCGCTCGAGGCGCTGGCCGCGCGACGAAAGCGCGAGAAGAACAAGCTGGTGGCGGGAAAGCTCGAGCGGTTGATCCACGACCTGGAGCAGGCCCTGCCCGCACAGCCCCCGCCGCCGCGGCAACATCCCCGGGTGCAGCCCCCGCCACCCATGGAAGGCCGAGACAGAACCCGGCTGTGAGACCTGCCTTCGACGCGGCGCCTATGGTACCTTGAGTCGGCCGGGTGCCTACAGCGTCGACGACGCCCCTGCGAACCACCGGCGCCCGCCGACTCAAGGAGAGATGCCATCGTGTCAAAGTCCGAGAAGCTTGCAATCCTGGTAGGAGGCGGCCCCGCCCCCGGCATCAACAGCGTGATCAGCGCAGCCACGATCCGGGCGCTGCTGCAAGGTGTGGAGGTCCTGGGCATTCGAGACGGGTTCTCGGAGATCATGCAGGGCAAGCTCGACCGTGTGCGGCCGCTTTCGATCGAGGAGGTGAGCCGCATTCACTTCTCGGGTGGCAGCTACCTGGGCACGTCCCGCGCGAACCCCACCAAAAAAGAAGAGAGCCTCGCCAACGTCGTGGCCAGCTTGGAGAAGCTCGGGGTGAGTCAGCTCATCACCATCGGCGGAGACGACACGGCGTTTTCGGCCATGAAGACCGCCGAGAAGGCGAACGGAAACGTCCGCGTGGTCCACGTGCCGAAGACGATCGACAACGATCTCGACTTGCCGGCCGACATCGACACCTTCGGGTACCAAACGGCCCGCCACGTGGGCGTCGAGGTCGTCAAGAACCTGATGGTCGATGCCAAGACCACATCGCGCTGGTACTTCGTCGTGGCCATGGGCCGCAAGGCGGGGCATCTGGCACTTGGGATTGGGAAAGCCGCGGGCGCCACGCTCACGGTGGTTCCAGAGGAGTTCCCGAACGGCAAGACCAGCCTGGACCACATCGTGGACATCCTGACGGGCGCGGTCATCAAGCGGCTCGCTCAAGGGCGAAGGGACGGCGTAGCGGTTTTGGCCGAGGGCCTGGCCGAAAGCATCCCCGAGGTCGAGTTGTCGCGGCTTGGCACCGTGGTCCGGGACGAACACGACCACATCCGCTTCTCCGAGCTGGATCTCGGCCGCGGCGTCAAGGGACTGGTCGAGGACCGCCTGCGCCGCCTCGGCATCAAGCTCACGATCGTGTCGAAGGACATTGGTTACGAGCTCCGATGTGCCGATCCGATTCCCAGCGACATCGAGTACACCCGAGACCTCGGCTACTGCGCCGCCAAGTATCTCTTCGAGGGCGGAAACGCCGCGATGGTATCGTTGCAAGGCGGTCACTTCGTACCCATTCCCTTCGCGCGCATGCTCGACCCGGTGACCGGCCGCACCCGCGTCCGCATGGTGGACATCAATTCGACCCGCTATGGCATTGCCCGCCGCTACATGATCCGGCTACGACGCGACGACTTCGACCACTACATCGAACTCGAGAAGTACGCCAAGATCGCCAACATGACGGTGGAAGACTTCAAGAGCCGGTTCCACTACGTGGTCTCGAACGAGCCTCCCGCGGTGGTGCTGAACCCCCCTCATATCGACAGCTGAGGCTCCGACGAGGGGGGCGCGCTGATGAGCGGCTTCGCCGGTCTGGTTGACCCGACCGGCGCTCCCGTCGATCGAGACCTCCTCACCTGCATGACCCGTGCGGTGGCCGCGAGGGGCCCCGATGCCGAGGGCTTTTTCTTTGGCCCCGGTATCGGGCTCGGGCACCGACGGCTCTCTGTCATCGATCGCTCCGCGGGGGGAGCGCAGCCGATGGGCAACGAGGACGGAGACGTCCAGCTCGTCCTCGACGGCACAATCTACAACTTCCTCGACCTGCGGGCCGAGCTCATGGGGTTTGGGCACACCTTCCGAACCCGCTCGGATACGGAGGTGCTGCTGGCCGCCTACATACAGTGGGGCTCAGCCGTTGTTTCGCACCTCGAGGGAATGTACGCGTTGGTCGTGTGGGACGGCCGCAAACGGCAGGTGTTCGCCGCGCGGGATCGCATGGGAGAAAAGCCGCTCTACTATGCGCGCATACCCCGGAGCGGCTTACCACCGCTTTTTGCCTTTGGCTCTCAGCTCAAGGCCCTGGCCCCGGTTCCAGGGCTCGATCGCAGCGTCTGTTCAGGGGCGCTCGACCGTTACTTCCGATTCGCCTTCGTCCCCGCCCCCCTCACGATCTACGAAGGGGCCCGCAAGTTGGATGCGGCAGAGTGTCTGCAGCTCAGCCTGACCGACGACGCAGACCTGGCCCCCACGGTGCAGCGCTACTGGGATGTCCCGCGTCCGCCGACCCACGCGCCCCTGCGCGCCTCCGACGCCGCCGAGGCGTTGGCCTCGTTGCTCGTGCGCGCGGTCGAAAAGCGCCTCGTATCCGACGTGCCCCTGGGGGTGTACCTCTCCGGGAGCAACCCCGACGCCGCCGTGGCCGCCACGTTACGCGCCCTGCTTGGAAGCGGGCACGGCATCCAGACCTTCTCGATTGCTCATTCGGACCCAACTTGCGACACCTCTGTCCACGCCCGGACCGCCGCGAGCTTTCTGGGATGCATCCACCACGAGCAGCTCCTCAAGCCCTGGGCCATGCGCGACGTGCTGCCGCAAGTCACCCGTGCACTCGACGAACCCCTGGCCGATGCCACCGTGGTTTCCGCCTTCTTGCTGAGTCGCTTCGCGCGCCACCACGTGACCGTGGCGCTCAGCGGGGACGGAGCCAACGAGCTGTTCGCCGGCCACCCCAGGAGCGCTTCGTCTCGCCTGGCCCTCGGCATGCATCGGATCTTGCGCGGGGAACACCTCCCAGATGGATGGCGGCGGCATCAAAGCTCGAGGGTGGCCCTTCTGCCGAACGAACACGCCGCGCTGCTTTCGCCGGACGTGAGGGCGCGAGCGGATTCCGATCTCTTCACTTTTGCGGATCTTTCCACGGGCCAGAGTGTGGCCCCTCACGAGCAAGCTCTCCTCCCGGATCCCTTCGTACGCATGTACCTCGCCGACGACGTAAACGTGAAGGCAGACCGCGCGGCGAGCGCGGTGGGACTCGAAGTGCGCGCGCCGTTTCTGGATACGGACCTCGTGGAGTTTGCGTGCCGTCTGCCTGCGAACCTGCGAGGCCGGGTTGGCTGGGGCCCGAACTTGCTCAGGTGGGCGATGCGGGGGCGCTTGCCGGCCCACCTGCTCGGACGCAAGACCCGAGGGGTGGCGGAGGTGCCCGTGGCACGGTGGATGAAAGGTGATCTCTTGCCCATGCTCAAAGACGAACTCGAACCCACCAAGCTGGCACGCGAGGGCTTCTTTCAACCCGCCGAGGTGACGAGGGTGCTCGACGCTCACGTCAGCGGTCGGCACGATGGACACAAGGCACTCTGGGCACTGCTCTGCTTCGAGCGCTGGCTTGCCGATCATGGGCCCCACACCACCCCCCGCTGAAACTCTCTCATGAGGCCGCCAAGACACCCCTTGCTGGGCCGCGACGAGCGACAGCTCGACCTTCGGGAGTTGGACGCCCTTGCCGACGCGTTTGATGCCGACGTGGTCGCCTCGCCCGAGATCGACCAGTTCTGCTCGTCGACCTGCTGGACGATGCCCGCCGCGCAGGAGCTGATGCCTCCCCGACAACCGGCGATCCGGCGAAGCCCCGACGGGTGGTTGGCGTTCATGTTCGGCGAGCATGCGGCCAGCGGGCGTTTCCTCGAGCCCCTCGAGGCCAGCTGGGGCCTGGCATGCCCCCTCGTGGGGCCCGACCCCGTGGCCTTGGTGCATTGGCTGGCCGACGTGCTCGAGGCCGATCGAGAAGGCTGGGACCTCACGCTGCTGGCCGGCATCCCCGCCGCTTCGCGGCTCTTGACGAGCGTGGCGTTCATCCTGGGAAAGCGCTTCCGGGTGCTGCGCCACGGACGCACGGGTCGCCACGTGGCCAGTTTGGCCGGAGGGCTCGATGGGTTTCTCTCGCGACGCTCACGAAACCTTCGCCGCAGCGTTGCGCGGGCCCAAGCCACCGCCCGGCAGCGGGGCGTCACCTTCGAGCACCACGCCCCGCGCACGGTTGAGGAGGCCCTGGCCCTCTTCGCCCGCGTTCAACGCGTCGAAGCGGCGTCGTGGAAGGGGCGCGCCCAGGTAGGCATCGCCGAGGGAGCGTTTGGTGAGTTCTACCGCAACATGGTCCCTCGCCTCGCGCGACGCAAAGCCCTGCACCTCGTCCTCGCGCGGCACGGGGACGCCGACGTGGCCTTCCTCATGGGCGGCGTGTTCGGTCAAACGTTCCGGGGACTTCAGATGAGCTTCCACGAAAGCCATCGCGACCTGGCCTTGGGAAACCTCTGTCAAATCGAGCAGATCTCCCGCTTGTCCCCCGAGGTCAACGCGTACGACCTCGGGGCCTCGGGGCTCGATTACAAGAGCCGGTGGGCCGAGCAAACGCTCGACACCGAAATTTTGGTCATCATGCCGTCGTGACAGCGTTCGGGCTGTCGTTCAATGCACCGTGCTCACCGCCGCCAGCCGTGCGGCCAAGCGGGCCTGGCCGTTGCGCCGCAGGAGTCGCTGCACCACCACGGCGGCCAGCTCGGCCGCACGCGTGGGATCCTTCGTGATCTTCAAGGCTTGGTCGAAGGTGGTGGCGACGAGGTCGCCGAGGGTCTTGTGGGAGGGTTTCTTCATGGCGTCACTTGGGTTACGGCGTCGAGTGCGTCTGGTTACGGAGTTCGATGCGGCGAACCCGCTTGCCGATTCACCTTCACCTTCGAGTTGACCCAAGCGAGCGTCGCATAGGCGAAACGCACGGCCCGCGCGGGTCATTCCGTGTGTACCCTCGACGAAGCCCTGCCTCCGGCAGCCCCGCGGCCCCCAGGGGGCCTACGGGTCGCCCGTCTCGCAGGGCGTCGGCGGCACACGTAAGAGCTTGGGCGCCCCCGGCCACGGCCAACTGGCGCGGGCTTCGGGGGGCAATGCGCCGTAGGTCTCGAGGTACGCGCGCGAAAAAGCCTGGGTGCCAGCGTTCACGTAACCGCCGCCGCGCAAGGGCCCAAAGGCGCCCGCATAGCGCCCGGCGATACAGGCGAAGAGGTCGTCTCTTCGTACCTTGGCACAGAGGCTCGCCGCGGCGACGGCGGCGTGAACGGATTCACCCTGATCGCATGCCTCCAACTGCGCAAACTCCTCACGGAGGGGACCGAACATCCGCGCGCCATCGGCCACGATGCGGCGCGCGGCCGGAGCCCGCAGCACGAGGGCGCGGGCGCGTTCACGCTCGAGCTCGTTCAGCGCCCCCCGGCTGACGTACGCGTCCACCACCTCCACGTCGCAGATCTCGTAGCCCACGAAGCTCGCAACCGTTTCGATCAACGCCACGAGCGCTGTGCGGGCTTCGTGGGCCTTGGCGCCCGCTCCGAAGCGTTTCGAGTCACAAACCCCGGCCCTCGTGAGCCTTCGGGCGGCGCTCGGTTCGAGCGCCACCGCAGCCATCACGAGCGGACCCAGCGCGGGGCCACGCCCAGCCTCGTCGATACCCAGAACCAAGGTGCTCATGACCTGCTCCCTCGCAGGAGCACACTCTGCCTGATCATGCCGACCTGCCGTTTCGTCGCGCCACCGCTTTCCACAGAGCTTGTGTTCCCTGGCGACCTTCACCGTGAGCCTGATTGTCGGAGAACAGCGACTGGGCCAGCTCCACGCCTTTGAGGTCCAGACCCGCCGCCGCCGCGGCGTCGTGCACGATGCGCAGGTCTTTTTGAATGAGGTCCACCATGAAGCCCGGGGCGAAGTTCTCCGCGGCGATCCGTGGCCCCAGGTTCTGCAGAGCCCAAGATCCACTGGCGCCCAAACTGAGCGCCTCGACCACGACGTTGAGATCGAGCCCGCTCGTCTTGGCGAGCGACAAGGCCTCGCAAACACCCACCAAGTTCAGAGCCGCCATCACTTGGTTACAGGCCTTGAGCGCTTGCCCCGCGCCCACAGGTCCCGCGTGGGTCACCCGGCGTCCCATCACCCCGAAGGCGGGCATCGCGCGTTCGATGTCTTCGGCCGCACCGCCTGCCAGAATCGACAACGCCCCTTGTTGAGCTCCCACGTCGCCCCCGGTAACAGGAGCGTCCACGAAACGCAAACCGCGCGCCTGCAGCGCTGCGGAGATCGTGCGGGCCGAGGCCGGTGCCGTCGTACTCATGTCCACGAACAACGTGCCCGGCGCGGCCTCCGTGGCAGCGCCGTCGGGGCCCAGCAACACCTCCTGAACATCGGGGCCGTCGGTCACGATGCTGATGACGACCTCGCGGGCCAGACCCGCCTCGCGCGGCGAAGCGGCCACACGCGCGCCCAGGGCAGCCAACGGCTCCGCGCGTGAGGCCGTGCGGTTCCAGACAATCACGTCGTGGCCGGCGCGCACGAGCCGCTGGGCCATGGGAGCTCCCATGATGCCAAGCCCGAGGAATCCTATTTTTAGCGAAGGCGAAGGCGGCATGGCCCGCATCATGCCAAAGATCTCGGGGTGCAGAGCGACAAAGTCGCCCCGCGCCCGATCGCGTACACAGAGGGCCTTGGTGACAGGCGAGCTGGTAGGATGAACGGGTGAAAATTGGTCGAACGCCCGTTTTGGTCACCGCGGGGGCGCACCCCTTCAAGCTGGCGCGCAACGACGCGGGCGTCATGCAACTGTGGGCCGACGACGACATCGGCCTTGCCGCCGCCTTGGGCTTCGCGCACGCCTACGATCGCTGCGTCCAGCTGTGCACCATGCGCATCATCGGCGAAGGACGGCTAAGCGCGTGCTTCAAGGCCACGAAAGAGACGGAGGCCATCGACATCTTCATGCGGCGCCAGGCGTTCATGCGCACGGCACAGGCCGAGCTGGCCTCGCTCAGTGACGAATCGGCGGCCGTGCTGAAAGCCTATGGGGAGGGACTGAACCACGGTCTGCGCGTCCGGGGGCGCCCGCTCGAGTTTCGTCTAGCTGGCTATCGCCCCGAACCCTGGGAGCCCTATGCCAGTTTGCTCATCGTCAAGATGATGACGTACATCGGGCTCGCGCAGTGCCAGCAGGACATGGAAAAGATCATCATCGAAGCCGTTGCGGGGGGCGTGAACCTGCAGCGTCTCAAGGACATCTTTGCCCCGCACCTGGAAGGCTTCGACGAAGACCTCGTGGCGCTCGTCGCGCGTGTGCGCATCGTGGGTAACACCCTGCCCCCCGAGGTGCGCTTCCTGTCGCCTCTGCCGCGGCTCATGGCAAGCAACAACTGGGCGGTGGGCCCCACGCGATCGGTGTCGGGCTCAGCGCTGCAGGCCAATGACCCTCACCTCGAGGTCAACCGCTTGCCGGCGATTTGGTACGAGTACGTGGGGCACACCCGCAACGACTACCGCCTGGGCATCAGCATGCCAGGGCTTCCGGGGCTCGTGATGGGACGCACCATGAACGTGTCGTACGGCTTCACGTACGGCTACATGGATATGGTGGACCACTTCATCGAGGACGTGCGCGCGGGCGTCTGCCGCCGCGAGGATGCCCCCACGGGCGAGGCCCTCGCGCACAGGATTGAGACGATCGAGCGCAAGGGCCAGCCCCCCTTGACCACCCACGTCTTCCGCTCATCGATGGGACTCATCGAACACGATCCTCACAGCGACCGCGTACCCGATGGCTTGCACCTGGCCGTGGCTTACTCGGCTTTCGACCAGGGCGCCGCCGCCTCGTTCGAGGCACTCGTTCGGTTGCCGGCCTGCCAGACGCTCGAGACCGCACTCGACCAGCTGTCCCGCGTGAGCGTTTCGGCCAACTGGCTCGTGGCCGATCGTGAGGGGCACATTGGCTACCAGCAATCCGGGGCCTTGCCCGTGAGGGCTCACTCAGGCCTGTTTCCTCTGCCAGCCTGGCGCCCGGAGAACCGCTGGCAGGGCCTGTGGCCAGGGTCCGCTTTGCTCCGAATCGTCGACCCGCCCGAGGGGATCTTGGTGACGGCCAATGGCGCTCACGACAAGGCGGGAGGGCCGCTCGCCATCAACCTTCACGGAGGCGAGTATCGGCGCACCCGCATCGAGGCACTGCTCGACGAAAAGCCCAAGCTGGATCTCGACGACATGGCCCGCATCCAAACGGATCTCGAGAGCGAACAAGCTCACGTGTTCTTGAACCTGCTCCGCCCGCACGTTCCCGGCACACGCCTTGGACACGAGCTCCTGAGCTGGGATGGCCGCTACGACGTGGCAAGCACGGGCGCGCCGCTCTTCGAGGCCATCTATGAGGCGCTGCTGGAAGAGGTGTTTGCGCCCGTGTTCGGAGCCGAGGCCTGGCGGGCGTTGGCCACCACCACGCACCTGCTCTTCTCGTACTACAACGTCTTTGACCGTATCTTGCTCGCGGGCGACGACTCGTGGTTCCACGGCGAGGGACGCGAAGCGCTGTTTCGCCGTGTGGTGCGCGAAACCCTCGCCCGGCTCGAGGAGGAACCCCGCACGACCTGGGGTGATCGCCAGCGGCTATCCATGCGGCACATCCTGCTGGGTGGGCAGCTTCCCGGGTTCCTGGGCGTCGACCACGGGCCGATCGAGCTACCGGGCACGCGAGCTACCATCGTACAAGGCTCGGTCCTACGGTCCTACGGCCGGCAAACGACCTTCGCCCCGTCTTATCGCTTCATCACGGATCTTGGGCAGGACGAGGCCCGCACGGTCTTGGCTGGGGGCCCCTCGGAGCGCCCCTTCGACAAGCTCTACGTGAGCGAGGTGCAGGCGTGGCTTGCCTTTGCCTACAAGCGCCTCGCTCCCGCCCCACGCCCGGGCAGCGCCTAGACCCGCACGCCCTCAGTGCCACATCGCCTGGCGCAGATCCACCAGGCGCTCCTCGAGCGTCTTGAGCTGCGCCCCCGCCCGCGCGAGCCCCTCTTGTTCGGACACCGTGGTGCCGAGTTTTCGATCGCTTTGCGCCCGCTCGAGCACCTCGGCGATGCCCTGGGCCAGCGCGGCCCCTGCTTCTCCGATGAAGGCGTCGAGGCGGCCCGCAAAGTCGTCGACGATCTGCCGAAGCCGCGCGCCCACATCGTCGCCGAGGCTGGTCACCAACTCCGGTACGCGCCGAGCCGCCTCCGCAACCGCCGACCGCGCGGCGCGGGCGCGCGCCAAGGACGCCAGCGCCGGCGTCAGGAGGAACACCATACCGCCCGCCAGCACGTTCACAAAGAGCAGCGCGGTGGTGCCCAGCGCACCCAGGGCGAACACGCCGGCTTCGTAGGTGGGCGTGGGGCGCGACACCCTGAGGCTCTCCCGCGCTGCCCCCAGGGCCTCCCCGACGTCGGCGGCCACTTCGTCGAGCCGCTCGGTGGCCACCGAAACGGCAGCCTCTGCGATGCGCTCGAGCTCTTCGGCCACCAGCTTGCCTTCGGCTTCGATCCAGAGCCGAAAGGTCTGTTCGAGAAAGGGCCCCAGGAAGCGCTCGACATCGTGGGGCTCGGCGGCCGCAACCTCTCGAGGAAGCCGATTGACGAGCGCGTCCACCAGGGTGCGCCGATCGGCATCCACCCGCGCCTTCAGGGCGGCCGACTCCGCGGCAATGGTTTGGCTCGCCTCGGCGAGCACCTTGCGACCGTCTTCGAGCCGCCGACGGGCTTCGGCCACCTTGGCCTCGAGCTCGCTGTCGGAGAGCGACAGGGACGCCTTGCGCATGGCCAGGCTCTGCCGCAGGAAACGGGCGAGCCGCTCCGCATCGTCGAGCGCGTGGTCCACCAGCACCCGCTGACGGTCATCGCCCAAGACCCGATCGATCGCGGCCTGCAGGCGGTCGAGTCCCGAGCCGTCCCGATCGCCGGCCAGCGCCCGCTTTGCCGAGACCTCGATGACGGGAGGATCCGGCGCCACGGCGGCAAGCTCTTGGCGGGCGAACGACAGCACCTCGGCCCGCTCGGCGTCGTCGAGCAGATCGCACTTGGTGATGACGAAGATCAGGCGATCACGGGCGGCCTTGAGGACCCTGTCCTGCAGAAACTTGCGTTCCGAAGCCGACAAAACCTGCGTGCCATCCAGCAGAAACACCACGGCGTCCGCGCGCGGCAGGTAGCCATAGGTCACATCGGCCCGCTGTTCGGACAGGTCGTTGACCCCCGGCGTGTCGACGATGGTGAGGTTGTTGGCCAAGACCGGCGCGTCGAGGCGAATCTCCACCCTGTCCACCCGCGAGGTGGGGGGGGGCTGCACGCGGCCCGTGAGGTAGGCGTCGAGGGCCCCGCGATCCAGCGGAATCCTCGTGCCGTCCTCGAACACGGCCGCCGCGCCGAAGGCTTCACCCCGGCGCAGCTCCGCGAGCGCAGCGGTGGTAGGGGTTGCCGCGGCGGGGAGGAGGCGCTCGCCGATCAAGGCGTTGATGAGCGTGGACTTGCCGCGGTTGAACTCCCCGAGCACCACCAGCGAGAAGCGCTCTTCTTCGAGCTTGGGCACCCGCACCTCCCGCACATCCCGCGCCGTGGTGGCGAGCCCCAGCTGCGCCGCCAGATCGCCAAGCGCGAGCAGACACTCACGGGCGGCGGCTTTGCGCGCCACGAAGTCGAAGGTGGTGCCGTTCGGGCCCACGGAGTCAGGATGGCTCATCAGGAGGCTCCCAGGAGGTCGGAGACGATGTCGTTGCACGCGGACAGGGTCAGGGTGGCCCCCGCCTCACCCTGGACCGCTTCGGGCGCCCCGCCGCCTCTGTAAAACGCGGTTTCCATGAACAAGGACATGGCCTTCACGCGCCGGCGCCATAGCGTCCAGGCCACAGCGTCGAGCCCTGCCGCGGGGTGGGGCTGCAAGGAATCTACGTGCGCCAGGGCGTCCTCGGCGCGAATGTCAGACAGCAGGCGCCGCCCCCCTCCCAGGCGCTTGGCGAGCGCGCTGGCGGTGGCGTTGAGGTTGCGCGTCACCAGCAAGGCGGCACGGTCCGCGGTGACGTCCGCCCCCTGAGCCCACGCGCCCAGCACCACCGCCGCTGACTTTCCCACCCAGCGCAAAGCCGCCGGGGCGCTGGTGTCGAGCACCCAGAGCGTCGTCAACAAGGGGGTATGCTGGTTGTGGATGCGCCCGAGCGCGCTCGCCACGGTGGCTGACAGCTCGGAGGCAGATAGGTGGTCGACGAAGGCGGCGGGCAGCACGACCATGGCTTCCTCCGCTGTACCGAACACACAGGCCTCACGAATGCCGACCGTGGGCGAAATGAACACGCGGGGCGGATCGAGCCCCAGGGTGCGGGCCGCCGCAGCCACCTGTCGGCCCACCTCGGCGAAGCGGCCGCTGGCCACCTCGACGGCGCCCTCGAGCAGATGCGCGCGCCCCGTTTTCTGAAACTCGGCGAGCCCCATCTCGAGCGCCAGCACGACAGGCCGCACCCGCCCGAGGCGGTTGCGCGTCCGCAACTCCGGTCCGTAGGCGTAGGCCGCCCCCTCTCGGACCCTCGCCTCCGCCGCTCGTTTTTCCGCCTGAACGTAACGCGAGAAGGAAAGCTGCGATTCGCTGAGCTCGGCCACCCGCAAAAGTGTACACAACGGCGCCGCGTGGCGCTCGGACGGGGCCTGCCGAGGCCGCCGCCCCCGCTATAGTCTTCCGCCCATGACCGCCCCGTTGCCTCCCGAATCCCCCGCCTTCGACGAGGCGCTGCTGCGGTCGGAGCGGGAGGGTTACATGCGTCTGGCGCTGGAAGCCGCCGCGGCCGCCGCGGTCAAGGGCGAGGTGCCCGTGGGCGCCGTGGTCGTCCTGGAAGGCCGCGTGGTGGCGGTGGCGGCGAACGCCCGCGAGATCGACCATGATCCCACGGCGCATGCCGAGATCCTCGCGCTGCGGGCCGCCGCGCAGTCACTGGGCCACTGGCGGCTGTGCCACGCCGACGTGTACGTCACGCTCGAACCCTGCCCCATGTGCGCGGGGGCCATGGTCAACGCGCGGATCGCGCGGG
Source organism: Myxococcales bacterium (assembly GCA_022184915.1). NCBI lineage: Bacteria > Pseudomonadati > Myxococcota > Myxococcia > Myxococcales > Myxococcales bacterium. Next base: position 484,373 of record JAGTJU010000003.1, read on the forward strand.
TGGTCTACGGATGCGATGACCCCAAGGCGGGCGCCGCGCGCACCTTGTTCAACCTGCTCGACGATCCCCGCCTCAACCATCGCGTGGATGTGGTGCCCGGTGTGCTTTCGGACGAGTGCGCTCAGGTTCTGAAGGCCTTCTTCGTCGACCTCCGGCAGCGCCGCAGCGCCCGCAGCGGCGTCGCTCCGGCCGACGGTGAGCCGGCCCTCAGCGCCGGCGTGGGTGACCCGTGATGCCGGGGTCTGCGTGCGCCCGACGCGCCCGCGCCGCCAGATCGGAGATGCCTTTGGCCAAGGCGGCCGCGATGCGCTCCTGGGTGGCCTCGTCCGTAATGGCCTTCCCTTCCTCGGGGTGGTCGATGAAGGCCACCTCCACGAGCACGCCGGGCATGTGCAGGCCTTGGAGGACGTCGAGCGCGGCGCCCTGTTGTTTGACCCCCCGGTCGGCCTCGGCCCCGAGCGCGTCGGCCAGCTCGAGCTGCAGGCGCTTGGCGGCCTCCAAACTCGTTTCCACCAAGAGGTGAACCCGCTGCGCCTGCCACACCCCCTCGCTGACGTCGCCCGCCCGCGCCAGGGCCAAGGCGGCCTCCCGATCGGCTTGGTCGACGGGAAGCACGTAAAGCTCGAAGCCCTTCTGGGTGCCCCGGCTCGGCCCCTCGGGTGAAGCGTTCGCGTGCAGGCTCAAAAAAAGGTCGGCACCCGCTTCGTTTGCACACCGCACCCGCGCGCGGATGGGCACGAGCACGTCGCGGTCCCGGCACAGCACCAGCCGCACCTGCCGGTGTCGCTCTAGCCGCCGCTTCACCCGCTGTGCGATCTGCAGGGTCAAACGCTTTTCGTAGACGCCCTCGCCCAAGCCCATAGCGCCCAGGTTGGTGCCCCCGTGACCCGGATCCAGCGCCACGGTGAAGGGACGCTGTGCCTCGGGCGCTGCCACCAAAGCGGAGAGCAGGAGCGCGGTCCACACGGGACGAGGATAACGTGGGCGGCGCCAAACCCCAAACCCCCGGGGGACGTGTCCAAGGCCCCCCTGCGGTCATCCCGCGCCCGGCAGGCGTCTTGCGGGGTATGCTCCCGGCAACGTGCCAGATTCTTCGAGTCCCTTCACCCGCGCTGACCGGTCGCCCCGCCTTGCCACCCTGAATTTGACCGCGCTCACCGCGGTGGTGGTGGTGCTGGATCTGGTGTGGACCCGGACCACGGCGCGCCTGCTCCTGCCGCGCGACGGGTTGTCTGCGGGGGTGAACGAGGGCCTCATCGCGCTCGGCGGGTTCCTGTCCCACCTGTCGGGCCTGCTCTCGCTCGCGCTGCTGCTGATGGCACTCGCGGTGGGCGCCAACCGCGAGCGGGTGTTCCCCCGGGCCCTGCAGGTGAGCGTCGTGTTCGTGGCCGCCCTGTTCGTGCTGCTCGCCGGAAGGGCGTTGTGGGGGCCCCTCGGCAGTCGATCCGCGCTTTACGTCAAGATTGCCTATGCCTTCATGACGCTGTTCCTCCTGCTAGGGCTCTTGCGCCATCGCCGGTGGCGCCGCACCGCCGGCTTTGCCCTCATCGCGCTGGCGGGCGTCGCAGGCGCTGCCGCGAGCTTTCTGGACGCTCTGCGCGGCGCCGAGGCGGGGGCTACGCTGGTGGGCCGTCTTGGGCAAGCGCTCGCGCTCACCGCCGCGTTGGCCAGCGCCCCCCTCCTCGCGCCCCGCAGAGACGAGTTGGTGAACCGCCGGGCCGGGCCGCTGGCTGCCGCTGCCGGCGTGCTCACGGCCGCCATCACCTTCACGCTGGTGCAGACCCGCTTCGACCTCATGGAGGCGCTGGGCGCCCACGGCCTCAACCTCGCCCTGGTCCCACCCGGAACGCCGGGCAGTTGGCTGTTTCAGGTGACGTTCGCCCTGGCAGCCGCCTCCGTGGTGCACACGCTGGTTGCGTGCGCCGGAGGTTCCCCGCCCCTGCGCCTCGTCGGGTACGGCCTGCTCTTGACCGCGGCCGCAGGCTACGCGCCCGGCAGCCCCTCACTGCTGGCCGCGTCCCTACTTGGCGCGGTCGCCATCGTGGTCGGGGTGACGCGGATGCCGGGACCTGTGAACCTGCCGAACGAAAAGGGCCGCCAGCGCGCCGAGCGGGCCCACCAGGACGTGCAGCCACGCAAAGACGGGGCCTCGTCGGCTCCTTGATTCCACCGGCCACGCCGGGTCGTTCGCCTCGAGGGGGTAGCGTCCGCGAACCCCGACCAACTCCGGGAAAGGGCCTTCGCTTTCGCTGAGACGCGTGGGTGCCAGGTCGTTGACCGTGACGGCGTCCGACCAGGGCAAGTAGCGTTCCCAAGGGGCCAGGAACCCGCTCACGAGCACCGCCCCCAGGAGCGCCACCCACCCGAGGGTGGCGGCCCCATTCCCTGCCTTTCGGCGCCAGGCCACGAACGCCCAGCGCAAGATCACCGCCGCCATCGCCAGGCCCGCAGCCCGGTGCCCCCAGGCCAAGGCGTGCTCGGCGGCCACGTGGAGGCCGAGGCGCCCCGGGTGGGTCCCTGCCCAAAAACCACGCCCCCCCGGGCGGTGGTACACAGCGAGAGCGCCGCCCGTGAGGATGAGCAAGGCCGCCAACGAGGGCAGCCAGCGTCCGCCGGGCAAGGCCCCGAGGCCCGCACGCGATTCCCGGGCCTCGTGTCCCGTTCCAGGCACCATGGGCTCAGGGGTCGCGGGGCTCGCTGAGCACCGACGCTGGTGAAGGCGGGGGGGTAGACGGCGGGGCGTAGGCGGCCGGCGCGGGGGCAGAGGGAAGGCCGCTCGGGCTCGCCGCTTCGGCTCGGTCCTCCAGGACCTGGAGCTGCCGGCGTGCTGCCGGGGCGTCTTCACCCGCCGCGTTGACCTGCAGATAGCGCCGGTACATCTCGATGGCCTGGTCGACGCGTCCTTCGGCTCGCAGGGCCTCACCCATACCGAAAAGCGCGGGCCCGTATGAGGGCGCCTCGGCCAGGGCCCGCTCGAAGAAGCCCAAGGCAGGTTTGGGGCGGGACTTGTCGAGCATCACATACCCAAGGCCTGCCAAAGCCTCGGCGCCCTGAGGTTTTTGCTTCAGCGCCTTGTCGTAGAGCCGAAACGCCCTGTCCGGCGCACCATTTTCGAGCAAGCGATCGGCAGCAGCGACGAGGGGCTCGTAGTGCGTAGGCTCGGCGATCGCACCCGCGCCCTCGTCGGCCCGCGGCGCCGGCGGGGGCACCACCGCCACGGGCGGGGCAGACGGCGGGGCGGCCACCGCGGGGGGTGGCGCCGGCCGCGGGGGCGCCGGCCGCGCGGCCTCGGGCGGGCGGTCCAGAGTCTGCGGGAGGGCGAGGGTCGAGGCAGTCGTTCCCGCCGGGGGCGGCGCAGGGCTCTTCGGGGCGAGAACGCCAGGCCCTTTGAGCCACACCACAGCCCCGATCCCCGCGGCGACGACGAGGGACGCAAACACGAGGATCCCCGTCCTGCGCACCGGCACCACCGCCGTCGACGGCTCTTCCTCGGCCGTCATCGTGGGTGTGTCTCCCCCGGCAGACCACCGATCGAGGGCTTCGAGTTCCGGCGCTGGCGGGGGTTTGCGCGGGGCCGGCGGGGCTTTGTGCGGCGCCGGGGCGGCGGTCGCCCCTCGGTCCGGCAGCTCCGCCGAAAGGCTCGCCACCGCAGCGGGGCTCGGTCGAGGGGAGCCGATGCGCCGCGCGCGTTCGGCTTCGCTCTTGAGGCTCTGCGCGTCCACCGTGGCACGGGCCGCGCGCGCGCGGTCGGCTTCGTCGACCACGTCGAAAAAGGGCGCCAGCTCCACGATCTCTCCCAGACGCCGCCAGGCCTGACCCGTGCGCGAAATCTTGTCTTCCCGGGTCACCTTGCGTTCGATGATCCATTTCTGGAGCGAAGTGAGGTTTCGGAAACGGTGAAGGCGGCCGTCGGAGGTCTCGAGTAGCCACTCGGCAGCAGGGGGCGAGGGCAGCGCAGCCTCCGCCATCGCAGCCGCCGGCACACGGGACACGGTGAAGGTATGCCCACAGGTCGCGCACTGGACGGGACAGCCTCCTGCAGGCACGGCATCGTCATCGAGCTCGTACTCGGTGGCGCAACGCTCGCAGCGAACATCCATGAAAAGGCGAAGCCTCAGGGTGCAGTGATGGGAATCCGCCGCGCGCGGGCCCCTCGACGAAGGTAACGGGGAAGGGACACGAGCCCAGCGAAGCGCGCCTCGCATCCCTTGGCGTGTGGCTGTTTTATCACAGGGACGCCGCCCGCAGAAAACCCTGAGCGCCCCGGTACCCGCTCGTCACCACGCCAGCCCCAGCAAGAACAGCGCGAGCCCCATGACGAAGGCCAAAACCGCGCCAAGCGCGGGCCCACGGTTGAGCTTCAACGCCGGCGTCAACCCCCGTGTCATGAAGGCCCACGCGCCTCCCACCCACAGGAACAGGCCGGCCAAGGCCACCAGCGCCGGAAGGGGCCTCGGCCCGGGCAAGGCGTTCAGTTTGTCGCGGTGAAAGCTCTCTCGTCGTGCGAGGCTTTCAGGGGTGTCCGCCTGTCCGACGCTCTCCCACCGCGCGTACAGCGTGGCAAGCCGCTCGTTGGCTTTCCGGAACGCCGCCGCGTGAGGCAGATAGATCGACCGGGTGGCCAGCACGGCGGTTCGCAGAGCTTCGAGCGCACGCCGCTCGACGTCCGCATTGGGAGGGGCATCCGGCGAGGGAAACGCGAGTGTCTCCAGCCGATTGAAGGCCAGGGCCGCATAGGGATTCCCTGGATAGAAGGCGCGCGCGGCGTCCAGATGGTGCGCGATCGCCTCGAGCGTGGCGCCCTCCGTCTCGAGGGCGCGCCCCCGCGCGAGTCCTGTCCGTGCCTCCCAGGTGAGCCTCCCGAGGACGACGAGCAACGCGAGCAGCAAGGCCGTTCCGAGCAGGGACCAGGTCTTTCGTGGCCGGAGGGACACCGTCTGCACCTTGGCACAAATCGGGCGCGAATGAGCGGGCTCAAACGAAGTCGCGGCGTCTGAAAATGAGGATCGCCGCCCCGAGCGCCAACGCCGAGTACCCGAACCCGTAGAGCGTCGTCCACACGAGGTACGAAGCGTCCACGAACGCTTGATGCACGGTCACGCGCTCCACTCCCACGATCGTGCCTGAAGGAAAGAACAAATGAAGGTTCGGGATGAGCTTCGTGAGCGCCGCCACGACGAGCCCAGCCCCCCCTCCCATACGCCGGCCCATTTCGAGGAGGTCGGGCGTCGACCGCCCCACGATGAACAGCCCGAGCGCAAAGAGCCCTGACAGAAACGGGGTCGAGAACGCCGAGAACACGAGCGCTATCGACGTGACTACCACCACATTGACGAAGAGCAACCACAGGGCCTTCAACATGGCGGGCTCCACGTCGGCCCCCTGCAGCAGCAACATTCCCTGCGCCACCATACCCATGACGGTGACCTGCACGGCGAGGGTCATCACCATGCCCATCCATTTACCCAGCACGAATTGATGCCGGTCGATGGGTTTGGGAAGCAAGGTGTAGATCGTTTTGAGCTGGAGTTCCTTGTAAAGGAGGTTCACCCCCAAAAAGATGGCGATGAGCACCCCAAACACGTCGACACCAAAGAGGCCAAGGTCGCGGGTCAGGCGGAGGCCTTCTCCGAGGGTGAACTCACCCAAAAAGAAGGAAGCCAAGATCAACGCAAGGGCAAAGAGCAACAGGCTGTAGAGGACCTTGTTGCGGACCGCTTCGCGAAACGTGTTGAGCGCGATCGCCAAAATCTGTGTCACGGTCGCCCCTCCGCTTGCCGGCTCTGCTCCTCCCCTGGCATGCCTCTGTTGGCCTCGCGGACGAAGAAGGCCTCGAGCGACTCTCTGCGAGGGGACACGGACATCACATGGGCGCCCGATGCCAGAACGGCCTGCAGGTAGGCGTCCACATCGGCGCCACCCGGCACGTCGAGCCTGATGTCCTCGCCGCTTTCGAGCCGGTCCGTTCCCGGCGGGGGCGTGGGGAGGGGCCGATCCACCGACGGCCTCAAGAGCAGCTCCGTGGCGACGATTTTGGCCGAGAGCAGCTGCGTGAGCGGCCCCTGGCTCACCGTGCGTCCCCCTACCACCAAAGCAACCCGATCGCAGATCATCTCCACGTCGGGCAAGATGTGCGTCGAGAAGAAGATCGTCTTGCCTTCCCGCTTGAGGGAGACCATGAGATCGCGCACATCCTTGCGCCCAAGCGGGTCGAGCCCCGTCATCGGTTCGTCGAGGATGACGAGCTCGGGGTCGCCCATGAGCGCTTGTGCGATGCCCACCCGCTGAAGCATCCCCTTCGAGAACTTGCGCAAGGGGCGTCCGCGGGCGTGTTCGAGGCCCACCCGCCCCAAGAGTTCGTCTCGCCGCTGCCGGGTCTTGGCGCCAGACAGTCCCACGAGCCGACCCACGAAATCGAGGAACTCCTCTGCCGTCAGGTACTCGTAGAAGTAGGGCGTCTCGGGCAAGTAGCCGAGGCGCCGCTTTGCTTCTCGATCAGCCACCGGCCGCCCCAGCACCCGTGCCTGCCCCCGATCGGGGAAAACCAGGCCCATCAGCATCTTCATGGTCGTGGTTTTTCCCGCGCCATTGGGCCCCAAAAACCCGAAGATTTCCCCCTGCTGCACCTCGAAGCTCACCTCCCGCACGGCTTCGACGCGCTTGCGAAAGAAGCCCAGACGGAAGGTCTTCGAAAGGTTTTCGGCAAACAAAGCCGGCGGGCCGGACATCGCTCAACTCCCCGTGTCGCTTAGATGACGCCGGTACCAATAGACCGTTCGCAACAACCCTTCTTCGAGATCGATGCGCGGCTCATACGCGAGCAGCTCGCGCGCCTTGCTGATGTTCGGGATGCGCAGTTCGACGTCGGGGTGATCCCAGGGCACGAACTCGATGTGACTCGACGAGGAGGCCAGCCGCACGATCTCGCGGGCCAAGCTGTGAATGGTGAGAGTCGAGCGCGGGTTGCCGATGTTGAACGCGTGCCCCACGGCCTCGTCGCGCGTGATGGCCAGCAAGATGCCTTCGACGATGTCATCGACGTAACACCACGCCCGAATCTGCGAGCCATCGTTGTGGATGCCGAGCGGCTCGCCCTTGAGCGCCTTCAGGATGAAGTGATGGACGGCCCCCTCTCCGACCTGCCGCGGGCCGTAGATGTTGAAGGGCCGAATCGAGCAGGTAGGCAGTTGGTACTGCTTCCAGTAATTCATGGCGAGGTGCTCTGTGGCCAGCTTGGCCACGGCGTACGTCCATCGGGCCTCGCCCACGGCCCCCAAGGTGGTGGCATCCCATTCCGTTACGTTGAACGCGTAACGCCCGAAGACCTCACTGGTCGAAAAGTCGATGACCCGCTTCATGCGGCCATGACCCACTTCGAGCGCTGCTTCCAAAACGTTCATGGTGCCTTCGAGGGACACCCGCATCGTCAGCACCGGGTTGTTGATCACCGTGTCCACACCGGCGATCGAGGCCAGATGGACCACGGTGTCGCAGCCCACCATGGCTTTTCGCACCTGGGCAGCGTCCATCACGTCCCCTTTGATCACCGTCACCCTGGGATGGCTGTCGAGCCCCACCTGGGCAAGCGCGTTCCGCCGTAGGGTATCGAGCACCACGATCTCGTTCTTGGGCGCCAGCCGCTCGACGAGGTGTGACCCAATGAACCCTGCGCCCCCCGTGATGAGCACCCGTCGTCCCTCGACCGCTGGACCCCTGTGATTCGTCATGAAAGTACGCCGAATCATCCTATCGCCACCACGTGCACTTTCCTAAAGCGCGCGCCTTCGAAACACGAACGCCCCGGACGAGTCCAGGGCGCGCGGGATTTACACCAGAGTCTGCCTCAGTACTTGAACTGGAAGCCGACCCGCAGCCGAAAGGGGGCCTGTCGGTTCGAAAACGCGAGCCCACCCACGGCGGTCGCCTGGGTTTGGTAATCGGTCACCGTGCGCAACGCGAGCAGGTTCAGCACGTCCACGTACACCGACGCGTTGAAGCGGGTGATCGGCTTGAGGTTCACGCGGGCCTGCATGTTGAAGGTCTGCAGATCCGGCAACCGAAAGGCGTAGTCGTCGCCGGGATCGTTGAGCTGTAGGCCCGGATGAAAGCCCCGTTTGGCGCGGAAGTCGGTAAAATTTCCGGTGATGGCGTTGAAGTAGACGAGGTTGAGGGGCCCGCCCGAGCTGTAGTTGTAGGTAATGCCCGTCGAGAACCACGAGTTCCACTGATAGGTGGCCTGCGAGCGAATCGAGTGGCGGGTGTCGCCGTCGAGGTCGCCAAACTGGAACACGTCCTGCGCGGGGTTGTTCAAAAGCGCGTTTTGAAACCCGTCCACCACGTTGCCCGTCAACTTGCTCCACGTGTATGTGAAGTTGATCTTGAAGGCGCCCTCCCGCTTGCGGATGTTCGTGGTGACACCGACGTAGCGGCGCCGCGCTTCCGAGGGCGTCTCGAGGCTGAACACCCGGATGTTGCGCCCGTCCCTGAAGCGACCCGTGGGCTCGAGGTCGGTGCCGGCGGCGTTCCATATGGCGTTGACTTCACGGTCTTCGTACGGATTGCGGAAATCGCGGTAGACGAAATCGGCGCCGATGCCCACGCCCTGCACGATTTCTCGCTCGACGCCTGCGGTGTACTCCCAGGTGCGGGGGACCTTGAGTTCCTGAAGACAGGACGACCCGTCGGGGTTGATGCCGTCGGGTCCACAGGGACTGCCGATGGTCTTGCCACCCAGACCTCCCTCAAAGTTACAGTCTCTCGTAAAGTCGCGGGCATTGTCGTCCCACTGACAGGCTCTGATCGTCCGGCTTGCCCCGATGTAGTTGGCGATGCTCAAGTTGCCCGGGTCGACCTTTTGGCTGAAGCTGGCGCGCAACGAAGTTCGCCCGTCGTGGGTCACGTCCCAGGCGGCCGATACGTTGGGCGTCACAGTGGCAAAGTCGATGACGGCTTGGCCGAGGCCGTCTTCGGCCCGGTTGGCCAGGACGCCCACGCCCGGGGTGAGCGTGAGGTATCGGTATTTCGGCAGCTTGAATTGGTCCTGCAGCGAAAACTGCACGAGGTTCGACTGCGACGTGCTGATCGCCCATCCGTACCGGCCCGGTTCGGTGAGAGGGTCGTTGACGAAGAGCTCACGCTTTTGGAAGGGATCAGCGCCGTCGAAGACGTAGATGGCATCACCTGGGGTGGTCTCGATGTTTTCGAGCCGTGCCCCTTTGTACCGGGCCGTGAACTTGATGTTGTGGTTACCAATCGAGGGCTTTTCGACGAAGTACTCGAGGGTGTTTTTGAACTCGAGCGTTCCCGACGTGGTGCGGCGGTGGGTGTTATAGTTCTGAAACTCGAAGGCCGGGTTGAGCTGCCGCAAAGGGTTCACGGAGTCGCACACCTCGGGCTCCTCACGGCACATCTCGGGCCCGAAGTCCTGATTGAACTGCTGGGCGCCGAGCTGGGACCGGAAGAGCAGGTTGTCGGAGAGCATGGATTCCCAGATGAGGCCCGCGAAGATGTCCAGATTGTCCATCTTCCACTGGGCGTCACGGTCCTGGTTGAACCCGTCAGCGGCGTTTTTGAAGTAGTCGCGGTTGAAGATGTAGACGGCCTGAAGCTTGTTCCGCGGCGTGATCTGCCAGGTGAGCTTGCCGTTCGACCGGAACGAGTTGTCCGACCGGCGCGGCGGATCGGGGCGCAGGCCCACGGGGTCCCGGCCCCGGTCCGTGATCGTGTTGCGGCCTTCGACCGTGGTGAAGAACCACAGGCGGTCCTTGACGATCGGCCCGGAGAGGTTCACCGCCAGGCTGGAGTTCATCGCGAAGTTGCGGCCATCGAACTCGTCCAGGAAAAACCGCATTTGCGAGTTGTCGTGGAACCCGTTGACTTCCACCTCGTACTTGTTCGACCCGGACTTCGTGACCGCGTTCATGACGGCGCCCGAGGCGTTCGAGTTCTCGGCGCTGGCGCCGCCCGTTTGCATCTCGAGGTTGGCCAAGCTCTGGAAGGTGATGATCTGGCCGCGTCCGCCCTCGACGTTATTCACCTCGAAGCCTTCGAGCTGGTACGAGTTGGAGGCCGAGGTGCCGCCACGGACCCGCTGGCCCACGGTACCAGCCACGTTGTTGGCCATGACGTCCTGAACGCTGCTGCGGCTCTCGAGCGGCAGGTTATCCAAAAATTGCGCGTCGAACTTTTCCACCACCTGGGGGGACGTGGTGTTGACCACCGGAGCCTTCGCCTCGATGACGTAGTCGTCGGGCTCCTCCTTCTGGGCAACCTCCATGATGATGTAGATCTCGGAGGGGCCGCTCGTGCCGACGGGGATGCCCTTTTGGGTTTTCGTCTTCAAACCAGGGGCTGACGCCGTCACCTGGAAGTCGCCCGGCATCAAACCGATGATGCGAAAGGAGCCTTCCGAGTTCGAGAAGACGCTGCGCTCGCCCATGTTGGTCGAAGACGTGGCGACCAGCTTGACGCCCTTGACGGGGGTGCCGCCTTCGTCAAACACCGTTCCCTGAATCGTACCCGTCAGCTGTGCCAAAGCGACGGAGGGAAGGGAGCAGATGGCGAATGCGAAAAGGGCGCGCGCAACGAAACGCTTCATCTGAGCCTCGCTCTAAGTCCGGGTAGAATGTGGTCGGTACAGCAGTCCCGAGGGACGACGTTGGGGACGATGGGTGTGATCCTTAGACCGTAAAGTCGCGGACCCAGGGCAACTAATTTTTCTAAATCCACAGCAGGGCGCACGGGGGTACCCAGGGGGAAAGCCAGGGGCCTTTCGCTACCACGAGGCCCCGAGTCTGACAAGGAATAATTCCTGGACACCCCCTGGGTCCGAAATGGCAAGACGGCCCACAAAACAGCGGGTTTCGGCCCCTTTTCGAGCCTCCCCGCACGGCTCACCCCCTTTCGGGATTCGCGGTTGCAGGCCATAGTCTCCGCAGATGTCGATACAGCCGTCGAGGAGAAGCGCCGGGGTGGTGATGCCGCTTTTTTCCCTGCGCTCGGACGCGGGGTGGGGCGTGGGGGAGATCCCGGATCTCATTCCGTTCAGTGGGTGGGCCGCCGACGCGGGGTTCTCGGCGGTGATGCTGTTGCCCTTTCACGAAGTGTGGCCCGGGGAGACGAGCCCCTACGGCGCCGTGACGGCGTTCGCGCTCGACCCCGTGTTTTTGCGTTTGGATGCCTGCGAGGACTTCCGCGCGCTCGGGGGGGAGGCGGGGGTCTTGGGCCCGTCCGAGCGGGAACGTCTCGTGGCCTGCCGCGCGGCCGAGCGGGTTTCATGGGATGAGGTGCGCGCGCTCAAGAGCACCGCCGTGCGCCGGGCTCACGAGCACTTCACCCGTACGGCCCCGGGGACGCCACGGTACGAAGCGTTCGAGCGGTTCTGCCGCGACGAGGCCCACTGGCTCGACGACTACGCGCTCTACCACGCCCTCGCCACGCAACACTCTCCCAACTGGGCCGCGTGGCCCCAACCCGTGCGCGACCGAGAGCCGGAGGCACTGGCGGCCGCCCGCCGGGAGCTGGCCACGTGGGTGAGCTACCGCCAGTACGTCGAGTGGCAGCTCACGCTCCAGTGGCACGAAGCCCGAGAGCAAGCGAACCGGCGTGGTGTCAGCTTCGCGGGTGACTTGCCGTTCGTGGTCTCGCGCGATGCCGCCGACGTCTGGGCCAACCAACGTGCCTTCCGCCTCGACCTGCGCCTCGGCGCCCCTCCTGACGAGTTCTCGGCCGAAGGGCAGGACTGGGGGCTTCCGGTCTATGACTGGGACTTCCTCAAGAGGCACGACTACGCCTGGCTCCGCGCGCGGGCGGAGCGCTCGAGCCGACTGTGCGGCATGTGGCGCATCGATCATGTCGTGGGTCTTTTCCGTTCTTACTATCAGACCCACACCGGTGAGCCGCCAGGCTTCCTTCCCCCCGATGAGCCCTCGCAGCGTGCCCAGGGTCGCGCCACGCTCGAGGCCTTCCGCGCGGCGGGAGACATCCTGGCCGAGGACCTGGGAGTCATTCCGCCCTTCGTCCGCGCCAGCTTGAAGGAGCTCCGCATCCCGGGCTTCAAGGTGCTGCGCTGGGAGCGAGACGAGCTCATCTACCGGGACCCTCGTCAGTGGGACGAGGTTTCGGTGGCAACGACCGGCACCCACGACACCGACACCCAAAAGGAATGGTGGCAAACCCTACCCCACGCCGAGCGAGAGGCGATCTTGCGCTTGCCCGGACTCGAGCCCTTCGGCCCGGATGCGGGCTACACGGCCGCGCTGCGGGATGCCCTTTTGCGCCTGGTCTACGAGGCGCCGTCCCGCTTGGTGCTCGTCCCGTTCCAGGACGCGCTCGGCCTCGAGGGGCGGGTGAACTTGCCGGGGAGCGTTTCACCCGCGAACTGGACGTATCGTATGCCGATGAGCCTGGAGACGCTCACCACCGACCGGGCGACGATGCATCGGCTGCGCGAGCTCGCTGCGGTCACGGGCCGGCTCCCGCAGGGCTGACTCAGCTTCGCCCCGCTTGCGCTAAAGCTGGCGACAAATCGCAGGGGGAGTCATGATGCTCCCCATGGATAGCGGCGCGGTGCGCTTTCGGCGGGATCTCCCCGTCGAGCGGGTGGAGACGGACGGCTACACGTTTTTCGAGGTGAAGCGCCCGGGCGGCGAAGCCTTCCGGCTTTACGAGTTCGAGCATCAAGTTGCGCTCGAGCTTGATGGCAAAACGTGGGAGCAAGTATGCGCAACGGTGCGGGACAAACACGACCTCGTGCTCACGCCGGCGCAAATCGAGGCCTTCGCTGCCGGCTTGGCTGAGTTGGAGCTGCTCGAGGCCGGGGCGTTTGCGGACGCTCCGCCGCCCGTGCGAAAGGGCCCTGTCGCGCCCGGCCCCGACCCTGCCACGGCTTCGCTGCCGCGCGCAGATTCGGCCGAGGCGGCAGACCTCGACGCGTTCGAGAACGAACCCACCGCGGGCCTTGGCCGGCCCTCGCTCCTCGGACCGGGTCTCGGCGCTTCCCGATCCGTGTCCGCGGAGCTGCCCGTGGACAGCGAACAACGGCAACGCGCGGCCTCGTGGCACGAGGCAGAGCCCACGGCCCTCATGAACAGCCTCTCCGACCTGCTCGCCGTCTCCCGTGCGAAGACGGGGGAGACCGTGATCGAAGCCGAGACCGAGGCCGAGCCTGAGGAGACCTCGGGCCCCGGTCTTCCCTTCGGCACGGCGGCTTCGCCCCGGATGACCATGGAGATCATGGCGGCCGCGGCGCGCTTCGACGATCCCTTCCCGTTGCCTGAAGCCGCCCCCGAGGCGCCTTCTTCACCGAGTCCCTCTTCGTCCCCGACTGGGCACCGCCCCGGACGGCTTTGGGTGTGGGCCCTCGTGGCCATTGCGCTGGCCGTGGGTATCGGATTTGCTCTCTTCAGGTTCGTCCTGGCCCCTCCCGCGGGCCCCGTGTCGGTGACGACGGTCTTGCCTGCCCCGGTGGCGGTGTACCGGTGGTTCGAAACGACGGGCACCCTGCAGGCGGCCGCCGCCGCGACCCTGTCCTTGCCTGCGGGCGGTCAGCTGGCAGAGGTCCGCGAGGCCGGGATGCGGTTTGCGCCCGGGGACGTATTGGCTGTAACCGAAGAGGGCAAAAAGCTGCGCAAAGAGGTGGACCACCTGCGCGAACGGATCGCCTACTACCAGCAGATGCTCGAGACGATGACGGCCGAGGGAAACAAGGCCGAGGCCCGCCAGGCCGAGCTGAAGCTCAAAGACAAGCAGCGCGCCTTCGACGAGGCCTTTCGGGCCTTCCGTGAGCTGGCCGTGGTGGCCCCGTCGAGCGGCGTCATCGAGCGGGTGCTGGCTTCGGCCCCGGAGCGTCTCAGACCCGGCGCTCCGGTCTTTGCTCTGCAAAGCCGCAAGGTGCGCGGCGTGTTTCGATTGACCAAGGACGAGATGGCACAAGCCGAGCGTTTGGCGTTCTGCCGGGCCCTGGTGCAGGACAAACCCTTCGATTGTGCGTTCGTGCCCGGCGACGAACCCGAGGCGCTGGCCATAGAGTTGCCGGCCGAGGCCCCCGACACCGAGGGGCTGACGGTGGCCCTGGCGCGGGCCCGCTACGACGGTGTCTTCGCCGTGCCCGCGCGCGCGGTGGTGCAGGTGGGTAACACCGAGCGGCTCTTCGTCGCGGCCCCCTCGGGCCGGGCCGAGGTGCGCGCCGTGTCCCTGGCTGAGCGCGGACCAGAGGAGGCCCTCGTGGCGCAAGGGCTCGAGGTGGGCGATGCGGTGATCATAGAAGCGCCCCCAACCCTGGCACCGAACGTGCGCATCCAGGTGGGCAAACGCATCTTGCAGTAAACGGCTGCACGACGCGTGGCGGCCGCCGGTTCAGGAAGCCGACACCGAGCGGACCAGCAAGCGGGGCCCCGTCATGGTGAACGACAGGGCGTTGCGATCGACCGAGCCCTGGATCACCACCCGCCGCCCCGCCCACTGCTCGCCCACGTCGCCTTCGAGCTCGTACACGGTGCCATCGTCGGCCTCGAGCTGAAGCACGCCACCTTCCAAGTCGCTGAGACGAACGAACCCCGTAAACCGCGCCATCCCAGGGAGTATAGCGCGCCCGGGGGCCGGCAGGGAGGCCGCGTCGGCGGCCCTAGTAGTTGGGGCCGTCGTCGCGGTAGCGCGCGTTGATCTCGAGGTTCGGGAGGTAGCGCTCCTGGGCGTAAAGGTAGCGGTAGCGCGCGTAGATGCCCGTCACCCGCTTGATGTACTCGCGGGTCTGCTCGTAGGACACGAGTTCCACGAACTCGTCGAGCGGGTGGGCGCCGTGGCGGTCGAGCCACCTGGCCATGGCGTTCGGCCCTGCGTTGTACGAGCCCGCAGCCAGAGGCACCTGTTCGTTGAACTTGCGGTAGAGCGCGCCGATGTAGTGCGCCCCCAGGCGTATGTTGGTTTCGGGATCCAGGAGAGTCTCGTCGGCGAAGGGCTCACCCAGGGACGCCGCCACGCGCCGGCTCGTGGGAGGGATCATCTGTAGCAAGCCCCGGGCGTCTGCGTACGAGACCACGTTCGGATCGAAGCCCGATTCCTTGTGCATGATGGCGTAGAGATAGTGATCGGGGTTGCCGGCGGCCGCCGCGTACGTCTCGACCAGTGGACGATAAGCGAGCGGAAACACGGTTTGCCAAATCCGGCGGACAGCCCCCTCCGGCGCCGCCCCGAGGGCGCGGCTGCCAAGGACGTCAGCCAAGCGGTAAGCCTTGGCCCAGACGCCCGCCGCCTGGGAGCGATCGATCACGGCGGCGAGGCCTCGTTCCCGGCCGAGCCGCGTGAGCACACCCTCGGCGCCACTTTCGAGCTCGAGCCCGGCGTCGTGAGGAAGCCCCGCGGCCAAAAGCTCGTCCACCCGCAGGAGCGCAGGATCGCGCCGGGCCTTGCGATCGAGAGGGGCCAAGGGGGCCTCGCCGCGCGGCAAGGCCAGGGGCACGTCGTGATTCTGCGCGGCCAGCCGCGCCGCCGCGAGCAGGCCGTACCAACGCAGCGGTTCCGCGGCCACGAGCTTCGTGTAGAGCGATCGGGCCACGTCGTCGTGTCCGAGCGTCTGCTCGCAACGGGCCCGCCAGTAGGTCACCCGATCTTCAGGCCAGATGCGCCGCCGTTTCCCATCCCGCGTCCTTGCCGCGAACTCGTCGAGGTGAGTGAGCGCCGTGCGGGCGTCGCCCTGGAAGTAGGCGCTCAGGGCGAGGTACCAGGCCGCATCGGCGGCGTAGGGCGTTTTGCCGAAGCGGCGCAAGGTCTCCGCAAGCGCGGGGATGCCCTCGGCGAAGCGACCCCTGTTGAAATCGAGCCAGCCCGCCAGAAACTGCGCCTCGGCCGCGTACGTGGCGCGGGGGTACGCGCGCGAAAATGCCAGGTAGGCCGCGATCGCTTCGTCGTCTCGATCGGCCCGCGATAGCGCGCGCGCGGCGTGGAACGCAGCCCATGTGGCCTTTTCGCCCGACAACCCTTGCGCGGCGCTGGCCAGCAACCGGGCGGCGTCCCCGTAGTTCTTGCGGGACCGGTACTTGGCTTGCCCGAGCACGAAGGCGCGTTCGGCCTCGAGCTCGGGCGGCACCGCGAGGGCCTCCAGCTCCGAGATGGCCTCGTCCCAGCGGCGACGGTCCGAGAGCCGCTGGGCCCGCGCGAGCCGCAAGCGCGGGGAGAGCACGTGGGGGGAGCCCTCGGGCGCGTCGTCGAGCTGAACCAGCCGGCGCTCTGCTTCAGGCACAAGGGGGTGCGAGGGGTCATCGACCAGCAGCTTTTCGAGCGCGGCGCGCGCGGCGGCAGGAGCCCCCCGGGCCGCCGCGTCCTCGCCCACCCGTACCAGAGCCTTGGCGCGATCCCCCCCCGGCACCCGGGTCGAGACGAGCCGCTCGTACTGCCGGGCCGCCGAAGAGCGTTCACCCGCCTCCCAGCGCAGGTCGACGGCGCGCCAGCGGGCGGGGTTCGCAAACCGGGAGCCGCGTACATGCGCAACCCGCTCGAAGAGGCGGATGGCTTCGCCCGTCTTTCCCAGCGCTGCCAGGCTTTCGGCAAGGTAGTGGGTGGCGTAGTCCTGGTTCCGGACCTGACCCTCGAGCGCCTGCCGCAGATGGCGTGCCGCGGCCGCATGCGCCCCCGCCCGGAAGGCCCGGACCCCCTCGCCCAGCTTCTGCACCGCCAAGCTCGTGGGGCTCGCATCGCCACGCGCCCGTGGCGCAGCCGCACCCGACCCCGCCGCCGCGACCAGCAAGGCCGCCGACACCAGCTGCGCGAAGCGGACGAAGCGGCGTTTCGGGGTCAAAGAGAAACCTTAACTCACGCGGGCGCGCGGAGCCGTTTTTCGCGCAACGATTTCAAACGCCGAGACGAAGCCCTCTGTCGAAGCGAGGTGTTCACGATTGACCGTGACACGGCTTCCAAGCGATACCTGCGGTGCGCCCTTCGGGCCCCGCCGAACGGCAGGAGAACAGATCATGGCAAGCGTCAACAAAGTCATTCTCATCGGAAACCTGGGTGCCGACCCCGAGCTGCGCTACACGCCGAACGGAAATCGGCCCGTGTGTAGCCTTCGCATCGCGACGAGCGAGGTCTTCAAGGACAAGGCCGGGCAGAAGCAAGAACAGACCGAATGGCACCGGGTGACGGTGTGGGGGGACCAGGCCGAAAACTGCAACAAGTACCTCGCCAAGGGGCGCTCGGTCTACGTCGAAGGGCGCCTGCAGACCCGCTCCTGGGACGACAAAGAGGGCAACAAACGCTACTCCACCGAGGTTGTGGCCGAGCGCGTCAAGTTCCTGGGCGGCGGAACCGGCGGAGCCGGGGGTGCTTCCGGTGGGGCTGGTGGCGCGCCCGGGGGTTCCGGAGGCGGTCGCCGCTGGGGCGCGGGCCCCGAGGGCGATGACGCCCCTCCCGCGGGCAACGACATGGACATGCCCGCCGGCGACGACGACATCCCCTTTTGACCGCCGCGCGCGCGAGCGGCTGCTCGTCGGGACGCAGCCGCCTCGCCTGCGGGACCACACCCGCCCAGGGAGGCGCACGGCCTCCGCAATTCGTTGTGAAAAGCGTCATCGTCCTTGCCCAACGAAGCGAAGTTGGGGTCCAATGCTCCGACTCCAAGGAGGACGAATGCAGTACGACGGAAGGCTCGGCCGCCGCAGCGGCTTGCACACAGTGTGTCTATTGGGCGGTCTCGTGGCAGGGCTTGCGGGCTGCGACGGCAGCGGGGGGACGGGGCAAGCAGCCGGTGACGGCGGTCTCGATGCGGGAGCCCGCGAGGGCGGGACCAGCCTGGGAGGCGACGCCCCCAAGGTGGGCGGGGTCGACGCGCGCATTCCCCGCACGGAGCCCATGATCTCGCAGGTCATGAAGAAGCTTCCCCTCACGGGGCGCGTGGCTTTGGTGGGCTCGGGCCTTTCGAGCTGCACCAACCAAGAGCCCGCCCCCGGGGACAGGTGGTGTGGTTTTTCGAAGGGCACCGAGCTTGGGCGCGAGGAGTTGTGGGTCGTCAACGTCACCGCCGTGGCCGCGGGCACCCCCGTGCAGTGCACGGGCACGGACCCAAACTGCCTTCGCCTCACGGGCAACCTATGGACGGGCACGCCCTCCGTGGGGCCTCGCCACCCGTTCGCCCACACTTTCGACGGCGATACGCTCATCTTCCACGCCGATGCGACGTCGGCCAATACGGACCTTTACGAAGGCCCGATCTTCGCGTGGCGGCCCGGGTGGCCAGCACCGCGACAGATCTCGACCAGCAAGGGCGTCACCTGCGCGGGACACTTCAGGGGTGAGGCAGCGCTGTGCCTCGACAACATCGAGCCCGACGTTACGCAGCCCCTCGAGTTCGACCTGCGCGCGGGCCCGCTTCCGGCGGCCGGGGGTCAACCACTTCCGCGCGTCGACCGCATTCATGCGCTCCGGGCCAACGACGTCACCAAATGGCGGGCCGGGTTTTCGCGCGACGCCAAGCAGTTCTGTTACTCCACCGGCCGAACGAGCACGGATGCGGAGAGCCTGTGGTGTTATCCCACGGCCGAGCTGCCCGCGAAGGCCGTACCTAGCGGGAACCGACCCGATGCGCCCCTCGTCGTCGGCGCGGCCCGGTGGCAGTTCGCCCGGGACGGGCAAAAGCTCTACTTCCTGAATGGCTTCAACTACAGCGACCAGGGGGACACCCAGGGCGCGCTCACCATGGTGGACTACCCCATGGGCGCGAATCCGGTGGTCATGAACCCAAACGTCGGTGCCTTCCTCTTGCTGTCGGACGGGACCGACACGGACAGGGGCGTCGGTCTTTTCACCGAGGTAGCGCAGAACCGAGGCACTTTACGCTTCATCCGTGACCGGAGCGCTCCACAGGACAGCGTGCTCATCGCCGCCAGCATCGCCAGCGCCACGGTATCGAACGACCTGCGGTACACCTTTTTCAACCGCAACATCAACGAGCAGACGGGCCTTGCGGACGCCTACGTGGCCCGCAACGAAGAAGCAACGGCGCAGGCCCCCGCCCCTTCCTGTGCCCTGCAGACGCGCCTCGCCACGGACCTCTACGGCACGCCTTTCCTCGACAAGGCGGGCCTGGTGTTCTGGGTCGACGATGTGGACCCGAACGTCCTCGTTGGCAAGGGCATGGTGGCCAACCCCGCTGACTGCTCCGGCAAACAGCAGTACGCCAACGACATCGACTTCTGGTTCACGGTCAACGACGAAGGCATCATCTTCAGCGACGACACGGACATCGATATCGTGAGCCTCCGTTATGCCCGCGTGCCCGATGGCAAAACCTGGCCCGTGACGGGACCTGTGAAGGTTCAGGACCAAGCGAGCCGCATCTACAGCATGACGCTGCCGGCCTACAACCTGATGCTCGTTCAGATCGACCAGGGTTTCCCGTCCGACGGCATCTACTACGTAAACCTGCCGTTCGGCGGCCCGCCCGTGCCGGTCGACGGCGGCGCGCCCGATGGGGGCGCGTCCGACGGCGGTGCGGACGCCGCACAGTAGCCCTTGTACGCCACCTGCGCGCCCCAGCGAGCAGGGTCCGGCCCCTTCATCGCCCGGTGAAGGGGCCTTCGTCTTTGCGCTCGAGGTGACGAAGGCCTTAAAATGGCGGGGCGTGCGCCTCGTCCTCGTCCTCATTGCGGGCCTTTTGCCCCTCATCCTGCCCCTGCCGGGGGGCGGGAGCGGACGCGTGCAGGAGTCCGAGCGGTCATCGGCTTCGTTTCGGACCACCGTCCGCGCCCTCGAGCCGGAGGAGGGCGAGGACACGGAGCAGGCGCCCCAGTTCCCGCGGTTTCTGAAGCGCAAGGCTTTGGCCCATATGCCCGAGAGCCCGGCGCCGGCTCCGCCCGAGGCGACCGATGCGCACGAGCTCCTCCTCACCTTCGACGACGGCCCCGACCTCGAAGTGACCCCCCTCGTGCTCGAGGAGCTGGATCGGCGGGGGTTGAAGGCGATCTTCTTCGTCAACGGCAAGTCCATCGTGGGCGACCGGCCCTCGGATCGCGCGCGGCGACACCTCCTGCGCAAGCTGGCCGCGCACGGGCACTTCGTGGGCAATCACTCGTTCAGCCACCAGAAACTCTGCCGGGAGCAGGAGTCGATTCCGCGCGAGATCGACGGTAACGCGGAGATCATCACGGCCGCCACGGGCGTTTACCCGCGGCTGTTCCGCTCGCCCTACGGTGGCACGTGCCCGGCCCTCGAGGCGGCGCTGGCCGAACGCAACCTGCTCAACGTGGGATGGAACGTGGATCCGCAGGAGTGGCGGGGGCAGTCTGCCGACACCACGGTTCCCGCGGTGACCGCACAGCTCGAACGGCTGAGCGGCCGGGGGATTCTGCTGCTGCACGACACCCACCCCTCGACCGCCCGTGCGTTGCCGCGCATTCTCGACTGGATCGAAGCCCGCAACCGTCGGGGGGGCGCGAAAGAGGGAGCGGAGGCCGCGGTCCGGCCCATGCGCATCGTGGATTACACGGTGCTCTTGCCCGCCAGGCCGCTCGCGCCGACGGGGCTCGAGGCCCCGCTGCGGGTCGCCCTGGAAGGGCTCGGCGCGTTGCCCGGCCAAACCCGCTGGCGCTCGTGGCTTTCGGGCGGCCCGTGACTCAACCTGGAAGCAGGTTCACCATTCGTGCGGCCACCGGCGCGGACGTGGACGCGCTTTACGACGTGGCCGGCCACCTGGCCACCGTCAACCTGCCCCACGATCGCGAGCGCATCGCCGCCATCGTCAGCCAGTCCGAGCGGTCGTTTGCGGGACGCCTCGACGCGCACCGGCGCGAGTTCATGTTCGTGCTCGAGGGCGACGCACCCGGCGTCCTGGCAGGCTGTTCGATGGTCTTCGCGCAACACGGCTCGCGCAAGGCGCCCCACGTGTTCTTCGACGTGGGCACGGAGGAGCGGTACAGCGAAACACTCGACCGGTTGTTCGTACACACGGTTTTGCGCATCGGTTATGACTACCAGGGGGTCACGGAGATCGGGGGGCTGGTTCTTCGCCCTCACTTCCGGGGTCATCCCGCACGGCTCGGCAAGCTGCTCTCGTTCGTACGCTTCGTGTACATCGCTCTGCACCGGGCAGACTTCAAGTCCGAGATCGTCTCCGAGTTGATGCCGCCCCTCGAGCCCGACGGCACGAGCCTGCTGTGGGAGAGCCTTGGACGCCGGTTCACGGGACTTTCCTACCAGCAGGCCGATCAGCTTTCGCGCGAAAACAAAGAGTTCATTCGCACCCTGTTCCCCCATGGGCCCATCTACGCCACCCTGCTGTCCCCCGAGGCGCAGGCCTTGATAGGACAAGTGGGCCCTGCAACCCAGGGGGTCGAGCACATGCTGCGCGCCGTGGGCTTTCGCTACGCCAACCGCATCGATCCCTTCGACGGGGGACCCCATTTTCACGCCCGCACGGACGACGTCACCCTGGTGCGCGCCACGCGAAAGTTGAGGGTGGAGGACGTGGCGCCCGTGCCCGCGCGCGTGGCCGCCCTCGACGGAATCGTCGCCCACCGGCTCGACGAGCCTCCTTACTTCCGCGCGGCACGTGGGCAGGTGGGCCTCGTCGCCGGCCACCTGATCGTGCCCCCGGCGCTCGCCAAGGCCCTCGACCTTCAGCCAGGCGCCGACGTGGGCTTTTTGCCTTGGCAGTGAGCCAGGGCCCGGCCACGGCCTTGCCCACAACTGCTAGAATCGCGCGCCATGCCCGCCACGGTGTTCATCGTCGACGACGAGAAAAACATTCGCCGCACCGTCCGCCTCGTGCTCGAGGGCGAGGGCTACACCGTGGAGGAGGCGGCGAGCGGCGAAGAGGCCCTGGCCCGCCTGCCGGACGTGGGCGCCGACGTGATGCTGCTCGATGTACAGCTGCCCGGCGTGTCGGGACTCGAGGCGCTCGACGCCCTGATGAAGAACACGGCCGGCCCCGTGCGCCCGAGCGTGATCATGATCTCGGGGCACGGGACGCTTCAAGATGCCGTACGAGCGGTCAAGGCGGGCGCCTATGACTTTCTCGACAAGCCCCTCGATCGAGACCGGCTCATGGTGACGGTGCGCAACGCGCTCGAGCGGCGGGCCATGGTGATGGAGGTCGAGGGACTTCGTGCGTTGGCCGAAGGCCGATGGGAGATGGTGGGACGAAGCGCGGGCATGGCGGCGCTGTTCACGCAGATCTCGAAGGTGGCGCCGACCCGCACCCGCGTGCTCATCACGGGCGAGTCCGGGACAGGCAAGGAGCTGATCGCGCGCGCCGTACATCGGGAAAGTCCTCTGCGCGACAAGCCCTTCGTGAAGGTCAACTGTGCCGCGATCCCACCCGAGCTCATCGAGTCGGAGTTGTTCGGACACGAGCGCGGCGCCTTCACCGGCGCGAGCCAGCGCAAAAAGGGATTGTTCGAGCAAGCGGATGGCGGAACGATCTTTCTCGATGAGATCGGCGACATGAGCCTATCCGCCCAGGCCAAGGTGCTGCGGGTGCTGCAGTCGGGCGAGTTCACCCGGGTGGGTGGCGAACAGACGCTGAAGGTGGAGGTTCGCGTGCTGGCCGCGACCAACCGCGACCTGCAGGCCGGCGTGGCCTCGGGCCACTTTCGTGAAGATCTCTATTTTCGCCTGAACGTCGTGCCGCTCAAAGCCCCGCCGCTCCGAGAGCGCGCCGAGGACGTGCCCTTGTTGGCGAAGTCTTTCGTGGAACAGATCTGCCGTGAAAACGGCCTGCGTACGAAGCCCGTCTCGGACGAAGCGCTGGCCGTGTTGGCCGCCTACCCGTGGCCTGGCAACGTCCGGGAGCTTCGCAACGTGATCGAACGCCTGGTGATTCTGTCGGAAGACAGCATCGGTCTTGGTGACCTGCCCGAGGAGATTGTCACCGAGGCCGAGCGGGCCAAGGGCACGCCACCGCCGCAGATTGCGGGCCTCGAGCTGCCCACCGAGGCCACGAAGCTACCGCTGCGGGAGTTTCGCGACCTGATGGAGCGGCAGTACATCAAAGCCAAGCTGGAAGACAACGCCTGGAACATCTCGCGGACGGCCGCGCTCTTGGGCATCGAACGCACCAATCTTCACAAAAAAATGCGCAGCCTCGGCTTACACCGGGACGAGCGGATGCCCGAACCCTTCACGTCGTGAGCGCTTGATGGAAACGAACGATCGGGACATGAACAACCGGGGGACGGACGACCGCTTCTGGGTGCGCTGCGCGGGGCTCGTGGGCGCCGTGGGTGTGGCGCTGGGTGCCTTTGGTGCGCACGGCCTCAAAGACCGGATCTCACCGCCGCTGCTCGAGGTCTACCGTACGGGCGTGCTTTACCACTTGATTCACGCCGTGGCACTGCTCGCGGTGGTTCTGGCAGGACCCCGGCTGCGCCTGGGCGGGGTCACCCGCTGGGCGTTCCTCGGGGGCGTCGTGGTGTTCAGCGGCACCTTGTACCTGCTGGCGATCACGGGCGCGACCTGGCTGGGGGCGATCACGCCCCTGGGAGGGCTGGCGTTCATTTCCGGCTGGGCGGCTCTTTTCGTGGGGGGTGGACGCGCCCCGGCGGGCACGCGCTGAGCCTCAGCGCAGCGCCTCGTTCGAGGTGCACGCGCGAGTTTACAAACGCGCAGCTTTGCCAGCTGCGCACGTCGTGGTAGCCAATGAACATGTCCAGCACGGCATCGCGTAGTCCCAAGAACAGAGCCCTCGCCGAGACCTGCCAGCGCGTGGAGGAGCTCCTCGGACAAAGCTCGGCCTACCGAAAAGTCGATGAAGGCCTCTACGTGATCAAGCAGGGCTCGAGCCTGGTGATGATCAGCGTCTTGCCCTGGAAGCGAAGTCATGTCGTGATCCGCTTGACAGCCCAGCTGGTCAAGGGCGTCACGATGGAGGTCCCGCTGGCCCTCGAGCTGCTCGAGCTGAACGCCAGCATGCGCTTCGGGGCCTTTGCGTTCGTGCCCAAGGGGAACGTCGTGCTCCTGTGCCACACTTTGCTGGATCGCGACTTGGCCGATGCGCAGGAGTTCCTGGACACGTTGGCCGATTTCGCCATCATCGCCGACGAATACGACGATCGCATCGCGGCCCGGTATGGAGGTTCGACCATGCAGGATCTCCTCGAAGAGGCCACGATGCATCACATTCGCGAGGCTTACGAAACAAAGGACTTCCTGGCCTGACGGGGCCGCTGCGGTCACGGCAGCGATCGTATGGCCCCGCCCCAGGCGCACGGGCGCACGGAGAGGGAGGGAGACACCGCACGGAGCGGCCGAAAGGTCCGACCCCGTCAAGCTTCACGGGTCAGGTCGACGACGAAGCGCCCCGTATTCGTTCCTGCGAGCAGCATGCGGCTCGCTTCGATGACCTGAGAGAGCGCAAGGGTCTTCACGAACTGACCCAAAGAGCGAGGGCGCAGATCGAGAGCCAGGCGGCTCCAGACGCGCTCACGCCGCGCAGCAGGGCAATAAGCCGAGTCGATGCCCAGCAGGCTCACGCCGCGCAGGATGAACGGAAAGACCGTCGTCGTGAGGGAGGCGTGGGCGGCGTTCCCCACGCTCGCCACCACGGCCCCGGGAAGCGCCGTTGCCAGCATCCACGCAAGGTAGGGCCCCCCGAGGTTGTCGATGCCGCCAGCCCAGCGGCCTGTGTCCAGGGCTTTGCTCGACGTCACGGTGTGGCGATCCAGAAGCTGCCGGGCGCCGAGCGCGCTCAACATCGGCTCGTTGCCCAGCTTGCCCGTCAAGGCCGCCACCTCGTAACCACGGCCCGCGAGCATGTCGATCGCAAGCGAGCCCACGCCGCCCGTGGCGCCTGACACGACGACCGGACCCCGTGAGGGTTCGCAGTCCATCGCCTCCATGCGCTCGATCGCGAGCGCCGCCGTAAACCCCGCGGTGCCGAGACACATCGCTTCGAAAGAGCTGAGGGCCGCGGGAAGGGGCACGAGCCAGCGTGCAGGGAGGCGGGCATGGGTGGCCAGTCCCCCATCATGCGCGGTGCCGAGGTCGTATCCCGTGGCCAGCACGAGCTGCCCCGGCCGATACGCTTCACTCGACGACGCCACCACCTCGCCCGCCAGATCGATGCCAGCCACGCAGGGGAAACGGCGAACGACCTTGCCCGCACCGGTGAGGGCAAGGGCATCTTTGTAGTTCAACGAGGAGTGGTGCACCCGGACGAGCACCTCGCCAGCGGGATCGGAGACCCGCGTGAGCGCACCGCCGTTCATGGGCACCACGTCGGCGTGGTAGCCGCGTTCCGATGCAGAGATCCGCACCGCCGTCACCTGCGCTCGTGACGCTGCCTCATCTACTTGAGATGACATCGACCCCATCACCGTGAGTAAAGGTCGCTTCGACCGTGAACGCAATCCCGTTTGTGTCGTCCCGATGGCGTTTCGGAAACGGATCCCGCTACCCGTCTTCGTCACGAATCTGTGCCCTCGGCAAGCCCGCGCGCGCCGATCGAGACGAGTTCCACCTGGCATGCCTCTTGAAGCTCGACGGGAATCTCGAGCGCACTGCACTTTCTTTACAGCGGAGGACGAAGATGAAGATGGAACAACTCAAGAAGATGAACAGGGACGAAATCCTCGGGGCACTGGGTCTTGCATCGAAGGCTTCGACCACGCGCTGGATGGCCAGCAACTTGGCCGTGTTCGGCGTGGGCTTGCTGGTGGGTGCCAGCGCTGCGTTGCTGTTTGCTCCCAAGCCAGGGCGAGACCTTCGCGAGGACGTCAGCAACAAGTTCCGCAACATCAAGGGGAAAAACTCGCTCCGTGGCGAGGACGAAGCGAGCGTACTCACCTGAGCTGGCCAGGCCCGCGGCGGCGCTGCGGGCCTGCCAGACTGGCGTCGTCGAGAGCTCCCGGGGTAGCGCCCGCGGAGCTTTCGTGCTTTCGAAGGCTCGCGGTCAGTCGCGGCGCTTCGTCCGCGGCTTGGCACTGGTCTTGAACGGACGAGGTGAAGACCATCCCCGATCGATGGCGAACCACGAAAGACGAGACGATGCTTTGGACGCTAGCGCTTGGGTTCATCCTGCTCTGGATGTTGGCCGTGCTCACCTCGGTGACGACCCATGGGTTCATTCACCTGTTGTTGGCCGCCGCCGTCGTGACGGCGATCATCCGCGTGTTGGTGGGGCGCGCACCCGCGCCCTAGCGGCCCGCGCTGTGGGCTCAGCGCAGCCGCAGCAGCTTCCCGAGAGTCCAGCCCGCGAGAAGCCCAAGCCCCACCGCCGTCAGGGGCCGACGGCGCACCCAGGTCTGCCACTGCGCGAGCTCCGCGACCTCGTCCCGCAGCTCGGTCAGAGACTCGATGAGCGACTCTCTTCGCAAAGCGATCTCACCTTCCAAACGATCCAGCTCCGTCTCGACGGGGTGAGGAATGAGGGATTTGCTCATGAGTCTTTCCTGAGAGTTTTCTGGGGAGAGCCGGGGGACAGGGCGCTGCCCACCTCCTCCACGCTGCGGTTCACTTCGCCTTTCGTTCGGTCCAGGGCTTCGGTACGCCTCATCCTGGTGATCATCACCAGGGTACCGAAGACCCCGAGCAGCACCTCGAGCCCGCCCACGACGGCAAGGGCCGCCGCCGCGGGCATGACCCGCATCAAGAGCGCCACCACGGCCGCGCTCAATGCCAGGCATCCTGCGAAGATCAGGGGAAGACAAACGGACACGGTGAGCGCACGCCGCAGGACCAGGCGTGCGTCTCGTGCCATCTCCACTTTCGCCATCTTGATCTGCGCCGAGAGCAGATCGACCAGCGACTCGAAGCTGCTCCTCGCCAAAGCCGCGACCGAGCCGTCGTGGTGGTTGCCGAGCACGGTCCGCTCGGAGGTTTTCTCGAGGGTGGTGGGGGGGGGTGCAGTGGCCATGAGCGGACTCCTTGTGAGGTCAGTCGTAGTGCGGTCCTCGCGGATCCGCATCATCCCGATCTTGAACCAGCTGCCGCCCGAGCTCGACAGCGCCCTTGGCGATCGCGGGCAGAGCCAGCACCCTCAGCCCCACTTTGAGCGATGTTCCGAACAGGCGCGCGGTAAGCGGCGAGAAGAGCCCCCCCCCCACGACATAGCCCATCCCCAACGTGACGAGGGTGGTGCGAAGGGGCCGGTCCGCCGCCTCCCGCGCGAGAAAGTCAATCACACGGTGCCAGGTGGAGGTGGCCTGCTCCCAGACTTCCGCCCCCCGATCGTCGTTGCTTGCAGAGTAGGGGGCCTGAGATGTCTCTTCCATCTTTTCTCCGTTGGTCTCAGGCATGGCGAGCCACCTTGGCGAGAATGAATCCAATGGCGAACGCGCCCGCGAGCGCAGCTCCCGGGTTCTTTCGCACGAACTCCTGGGCTCGCTGCTTCCAGGATTCGGCAACGAGGCGGGCATCCTCGATGTGGTCGGGCAGTCCGTTTGCAAACGTACCCACTTCGCTGGCAACCTGTTTCGCTTTTTCGTCTACGCTCATCGCTTGCGTCCTCCGCTGGGGTGAGGGTTGTTGATCCGCTCCGAGCCGCTTCAAGCGTCGTGCCAATGCGGCGCGAGCGCCTCGGGGCGCGCAGGTGGCAGAGCGAAACGTCAACCAAACCTCAGGCTTTGCGCGTCTGCGCGTGCACCCAGGACTTCATCGCCAGCGCACGAGGAAGTAACGGCCCCTCCGATCGGTCACGGAGGTGTAACCATCTGGGCGCACGAGCGTCCGGGCGGGGCCGCGCCCTTTCACCACAGCTCGGTGGCCCAAGTGGCCAAGACACGCGACACGGAGGCCAGCCCTTCTCCCAAAAAACTGAGATCGAAGGTGTAGTGCTCGAGCAGGACGAAGCTTGCCAGTCCGCCCACGGACATCGAAAGCATCGCGGTGCCGAAGGCATTCCACACGGCGAGGCGTCGTGAACGGCGCAGCCGCTGCTGCTTCGTACGTGGCATGTGGATCGGCGCAGTCTCGATCTCGTTTTTCCGCTCCGTGAGGTCGAACGCCTGGCTTGGGCTCGACCGCTGCCCCACGAGGGGCTCCGTGCCTTGTACGATCGCCGCCTCGAGCGCCGATGCGAAATCCATCACACTGTCGTACCGCTCGGCTTGGCGCTTCGACAGCGCCCTCATGAGGACGCGGTTGGCCTCGGGTCCAAGATAGGCGGGCAAAGGCTCGGGGATCTGGTTGACCACGTTGTAAAGAACCGTGAGTGGCTCATCGCCTCCGAAGGGAACCCGGCCGGTGAGCATCAAGTACGCCATCGTCGCGAGGGAAAACTCATCCGACCGCGGGTCAACCGCGGCGCGCCGCCCCTGAGCTTGCTCCGGCGACATGAAGTGGGGTGTGCCCATCAGGACTTCGTTGGCCGTGATGCGAGTCGTTCCGGGGCTGAGCGAGATCCCGAAGTCGATGACCTTCACGAAATTCTCCTGTCCAGGCGCCCGGATCAGCACCACGTTCTCGGGCTTGAGGTCCCTGTGTACGATCCCCGCGTCGTGCGCAGCCTGCAGGGCCGAAGCCACCTGGCGGATGATGTTCACCACCTGAAGGCGGCTCATGGGCCGGCGCGGCTCGAGCACCGTAGCGAGGTCATGACCCTCGAGGTACTCCATCACGAGGAAGGGCT
Source organism: Myxococcales bacterium (assembly GCA_022184915.1). Classification (NCBI taxonomy): domain Bacteria; kingdom Pseudomonadati; phylum Myxococcota; class Myxococcia; order Myxococcales; species Myxococcales bacterium. Next base: position 512,922 of record JAGTJU010000003.1, read on the forward strand.
GGCGTTCGGCCGTGACGTTGAAGTCGAAGACCTGCACGATGTTGGGATGGCGAAGAGACGCCATGATCTCGGCTTCCCGGCGAAAGCGCACCACACTCTCGGTCGAGTTCTGAAACTCCTTCGCGAGAACCTTGATCACGAAAAAGCCCGGCAGCCGTGCGTGCCGACAAAGGTAGACCTCGCCCATGCCTCCCACCGCGAGGCGACGAATCACACGGTACGTCCCGCCCAGGACCTCTCCGCGCTGAAACACCCACGCCGGAAGCGCCGCCGTTTCCGCAGACATTAGCCTCTTCCTCGTCGTGACATTCTGGGTTCTCTCCCACTGGTCAACGCTTCAAACGCGGGGCCACGCAGACCCGCTGCCCTAAGCGCCTGAAACGACTCGTGACGCGCGCCCTGCCAGTGTTTCGGGACGGGCTCACGGTCAAGAGTCCGTCACCCGCAGGTAACCACGCCGGCGCGGCGCTGGCCGCAATCTTGCTTATGCCGAGCGGGACACAAGCCGCCCCCGAGGCCAAACGACGGTTTGATCTACCCTCATGTCTTGAGTATTCTGAACTACAACGATTCGGACCAACGTACCCGCGCATGATGCCTGCTTCCTCCGCCGCGCCTGCCGCCGAAATCTTGGTCGTCGATGACGACCCTGAAGTGCGAGACGCCATATGCGACGTCCTCGAGGATGAAGGCTTCCGGGTCCAAAGGGCAGCGAACGGCCAAGAAGCCCTGACACGGCTGGCGCTCGAGCTTCCAAGCGCCATCGTCCTCGACCTGACCATGCCCGTGATGGACGGACATGCGTTCCTGCAGGCGCGAGCGCGCGATCCGCGCCTCCGCCGGATTCCCGTGATCGTGGTGACAGCCTCGATGAGCCCCGAGATCAGCAACGATGTGCAGCTCGTGCGCAAACCCATCGACGTCGACGCCCTCGTGGAGGCAGTTCGCGCGCACACTCGGCCGTAATCGGGGCTTCTGCTCTGGGCCTCGCAGCGTCCCCGGCGCCCGTGGGAGCCGGGGAACGGACGGTCCTTGCGTCAGCGCAGCTTTTCCCAGAGCGTCTTGCGGGCGATCCCCAGAATGTCTGCGGCCTTGGCGCGTTTGCCCCCCGTCGCCTGCAGGGCCCGTTCGAGGTACTCGCGCTCGAACTCCTTCATGGCGACCTGGAGCGGCTTGATCTCCGTGGAGGCCTCTTCCGCTGCGGCGAATTGGGCAGACTTGGGCCGCACGGCATCCGTGATGCTCACGGGCAGGTGGTGAAAATCGATCGTGCCACCGCCGGACAGGACGCACGCATGCTCGATGGCGTGCTGGAATTCGCGGACGTTGCCCGGGAACGGATATTGTTTGAGCGCCATCCACGCGGCTGGGGTCACCAAGGGAATCTCGGCGCCCGGAGGAACGAAGCGCACCAGCAGCTGCCGCAAGAGCAGCGGCAGATCTCCTGAGCGATCGCGCAGGGGTGGCAACGGTATTTCGATCACGTTGACCCGGTAGAAGAGGTCCTCCCGGAAGATCGCAGTTTTGATGAGCTCGCGGAGGTTGCGGTGGGTGGCTGACACCACGCGCACGTCGACGTGAAGGGTGGTGTTCGTGCCCAGCGGCTCGAAGGTGCCCTCTTGCAGAACACGCAGGAGCTTGGCCTGCGCGGGCGGCGGCAGCTCGCCGATCTCGTCGAGGAAGAGAGTTCCGCCGTCGGCCGCTTTGAAGCGCCCGTCCCGCTTTTTCACCGCCCCAGTGAAGGCCCCCCGCTCGTGCCCAAACAGCTCCGCTTCGATGAGATTTTCGGCGAGGGCACCGCAGTTCACCGCGACGAAGGGTCCCGAGGCACGTGACGAGCCTTCGTGCACCATGCGGGCCACAAGCTCCTTGCCCGTGCCGCTCTCTCCCGTGATGAGGACGGGAGCTTCGCTTTGCGCCACCATCCTGACCATCTCCTTGACCCTTCGCATGGGCGGAGATTCGCCGATGAGGGTCGTCTGACCGGGGATCGGGGCACCGTTGGCCAGCTGCGAGCGGGCTTTTTCGAGCTCTTGGCGGAGGCGGAGGTTCTCTCGGATGTGCGAGACCTGAAGCAAGAGCTCCTCGACGTCGAAGGGCTTGGTAAGGTAGTCGTAAGCGCCTTCCTTGAGTGCGGACACCGCATCGGCCACTTGTCCGTACGCGGTCATCATGATGACCTTGGCATCCGGCGTGGCGCTTCTGAGGTGACGCAGCAACGTGAGGCCGTCGACTTTCGGCAAACGCACGTCGCAGATCACCACGTGAAAGACGTTCTCGCCCACGCGGCTCATGGCCTCGGCGCCGTCCGCGGCGCTCGTCACCTGGTAGCCGGCTTCGGACAGGGCATCGTCAAGGATACCCCTCAGTTCCGGCTCGTCGTCGACGAGCAGAACCTTCATCGCATCGCCCGTCTTGTTACCGTTCTTCATTACGCGCGCTCCGCTTCCCGCCACCTTTTCGTAACCATGGGTTACCAAATCGTAGCGACTGGGGTCGGTAACGGGCGGAATTTCGCGGTCACTCTCTGGCATGAGACTTGTACCCTTCAAAATCCGTGCCTCCACCGCCCGACCCGCTGACGCGCTGGGATGACAGCGTACCGGCCACCGACGAGGTCCCGGTTACCGCCCCTTTATCGGGGCGGACGCGAGGTATGGTGCTCTCTTACGCCGTGTTGGGGCTGGGGCTGACGCTCACCACGCTCGTCACTTGGACCTTCGCCCGCGCCGTTCACGATCGAGAAGCGATGCGCCTCGAAAGCCAGGCGATCGAAGCCGAAAACCGCGTCCGGAACCGCCTCTGCCGGCACATCTCGGCCCTCCTCGGGGGTGCGTCGCTGTTCGCCGTGGATGCCCGCGTCTCGGGCCCGGAGTTTCGGAACTTCACGGATCGTCTCGTGCGTTTCGGAGGGCTCACGGGAATGCAAGGCGTGGGCTTCGCGCGACGGGTGGAGGCCGAAAAGCTTCGCGCCTACGAGTTTGGCGTGCGCCAAGAGACGCCGGGGTTCCGGGTATGGCCCGAAGGACTACGTGAGGAGTACTTCGTGATCGAGTTCCTGGAACCTCGCGACTGGCGTAACGACCGCGCGATCGGCTACGACATGTTCGCCGAGTCCACGCGCCGAGACGCCATGGCGCACGCCCGCGACACCGGAGAGCCCACGATGACCGGCCGCGTACGGCTGGTCCAGGAGACCACGGAAGATGCGCAGTTCGGATTTTTGCTGTATGCGCCCGCTTACAACCGTGGGCCTTTGCCCAACACGGTCGAGGCCCGGCGCAAGAACCTGACGGGCTTCGTGTTCGCACCCTACCGCGCGCGTGATTTGCTGAGCCAGGCTCTGACGGACGCGGATCGAGAGCGTTTCGTGGTGTCCCTCTACGAGGGCAAGACCCCGGTGTCGGAGCGGGCGTTTTTCGAGGGGCAGCGCCAAGGCAACGAGCGCCTCGTTTCACAGGCCGCGCTGCACGTGGGGGGGCAGACCTTCACCATGCGCACGTGGGCGCGCCCGGACAAGCTGACGCTGGCGTCCTGGGGGGGCATCATCGTGGGCGCCGCGCTGGGCATCGTCGTCTCGCTGCTGCTCTTTACGATCACGCGCTTTCAGGTGACAGCCCGCGTGGTGGCCGAGGGGAACGCCTCACGTCTGCGGCAAGCGCGGGCCGAGGCGGTCCGCAACCTGCGCACCCGCGACGCCTTCTTGTCCATCGCCTCGCACGAGCTGAAGACCCCACTCACGGCTTTGCAGCTGCAAGTGGATGGCCTCTATCGTTCGTTTTCGTCGAATCGCCCCTTGGACCAAGAGCGCCTTCAGCGCCGGCTCGAGAGCGTGCGGCGGCAGGCCCGGCGCCTGGCGGGCCTGGTGGACGACCTGCTCGACGTGTCGCGCTTGGCAAGCGGGCGCTTGTCCCTCACCCCGGAGCCCGTGAATCTGGCGGGACTCGTCGCCGAGGTGCTCTTGCGCTTCGAGACCGAGGCGCAACGGGTGGGCAGCGAGCTGCGCGTGAGCGGCGACAACGACGGCCGACAGATGGTGGGCCTTTGGGATCCGGCTCGGCTCGACCAAGTCATCACCAACGTGATCGCGAACGCTCTCAAGTACGGCGCTGGGAAACCCGTCGACGTGCGCCTGCGCCGGCAGGCCGACTGGGCCGAGATCGAAGTACAAGACCACGGCATCGGCATCGCCGCAGAGGATCAGGAGCGCATTTTTCGTCGCTTCGAGCGTGCGGTGCCCGATCGCAACTTCGGTGGCTTCGGATTGGGGCTGTGGATCTCTCAGGAGATCGTGCGCGCCATGGGCGGCAACATCCGGGTGACGAGCCGGGCGGGCGACGGGGCGACCTTCACCATTGCCCTTCCCGTCCACCAGCCGGGTGAGACGTTCGAGGCCGTCGCAAGCTGAACCGCGCCCGCGGGCGCGCGCAAGAGGGCGCCCTCAGCCGCCCGAGGGCGTGTGGCGGGGCAGCCTGACCAACGCCTCGGTTCCCCCTTCGATGGGTCGCAGGTTCACCGAGCCTCCATGAGCGGTCACCAGCGCACGGGCGATGAACAAGCCGAGGCCCAGGCTGTCACGTGTGCCCTCTTGGGTACCTTGGCGGAACGGCTCGAAGAAAGACTCGAGCTGCTCGCGCGCGATGGGCTCGCCCGCGTTGAAGATCGTGACCTCCACCCAGTCACCGCCGGTCTCGTGGGCCTCCACACGCACCTCGGAGCCAGGGAGGCCGTGTTGCAGCGCATTTCCCACCAAATTCGAGAGCACCTGGGCCAAGCGCTCGAGATCCCACATGCCGCCGAGCGACGCCGGGGCACTCACACTCACGCGGGAATCGGGATGCCCCTGCTTGAGCTCCAAAACCACGTCGCGCAACACCTCCACCAGATCTCCGTTGGTGGGTCTCACGTGCAGTCCCCCACCTTGCCGCAAACGCGCGAAGTCGAGCAGATCGCGGATCATGCGTTGCATGCGAAAACCTGAGCGCTTGATGCGATCGACGATGCCCTTTTCTCGATCGTCCACGCGGTTCCGCAGCACTTGCGTCGACATGAGGATCGCCGAGAGGGGGTTGCGCAGATCGTGCCCCAGGACGGCGATGAAGCGCTCCCGCTCTTTTTCGATGGTCTTCCGCTCGGACACTTCCTCCCAGATGGCGGCCACGCCGTCGAGCTCCGTGTCGGAGCGTACGGGAAAGTAGTTCACCAGCCACGTACGCTGCCGACCCGCCTGGGCAGGCGTTGCGCCGGTTTGCTCCTGACAGAGCGTCTCACCCGTCGCGAGGACGTGGTGGACCAGACTTTCGATCTGCCCCGACAGCTCGGGTAGGACCTCCGAGGGTGTGCGGCCATAGTGCGCTTCGACGGCCAGACCATTGATGGCCGCCATGGCCGCGTTCACGCGGCGATAGCGCAGATCGCGGTCCCAGAACGCTATCCCCATCGGCGCTGCGTCCACGATGGTCTCGAGGAAGTGGCTATGTCCCCCGGGCACGGGAAGGCGCTCACCGTGGACCGCTGTGCGCCCGAAGGCTCCGGCCCGCAGCACCACCCGCGCCAGGCGTGGCTCTGTCCACTCTGCGGCGTGAAGGACGTCGAAGAACCCACGATTGAAGAGCTCCTGATGCTCCGTCGACGAGAGCTCACCCGACACGAGAGCGATCGTGACCGTGTGTGCACCTCCACAGCGCTGCAGCATCTCCGCGACAGTGCCGATCTGAATCACCACCTGTGCTTCGCACGACATGTGGAACAGATCCGAGGCGCGGAGAATCGACAAGACCTGGTCCTGCTGTGCCGAGCTTCCTCCCTGGACCGCGATCGCAATGTGCTTCGACAACTTTTCCACCCTCACGTTCCCCGGCGGTCACTGTGTAACCGAACCTCAAGAGGCAACCGCCACCCTTTGATGCTGTAGCACGAGTCAGCCACATCCGCTCCTGGGCCCTCAGTGCCTCTGATCAACGGCATGCTTCCTGCTGCCTGTCCCATAGAGGCCGACAACATGCTCATGGCGTTCTTGGGAATCATCGCTTTCACCGTGATCTTGGTGTTCCCGGTATGGCTGCACGTGCTCGGCCGCGGTGATCCCGCAGGCCGGCAAGAGCCGCGACACAGACGTTGGAAGGCCACGCGGTGGGAGACGACATGCGGCAGGCGCCTCCCGCGGGCTCGAGCCTTCCGCTCTGCGCATGGCTGAGGCCACGCCTCGACGGATGCACGATTCGCACAATGAAGAATAGGGGGAGCGCGCCCCGATTCATACGAAACGCGCTCCCCCAGTCCTTCAGGGACTACTGAAACTCGTCGTTGGATACGACGGACCGCATGCGCACGCGCGCTGCCACCACGGCTTGCACACGCTCTCCCTCGCGCTCTCCCGTTGCGATCCGTCTCAGCGCCCAACCGATCCAAGACTCATTTCAGCAAACCCGCACTCCCAACATCCCCCCACTCGATCGGCTGCCCCCCACACCTTCACCCCACCAACCAACCCGCCACCGCCCCGTCCTGCAGCGTCTCGAGCCCCGCCACTGTCAACACCCAACCCCATCCAACCCGCCACGCAGGCATGAGTATTCAAGCCGCGTGCCAGCAGCCTGGGGACAGACCTGATTTCGCATGCTCCGCGAAAAGCCATGGGGAAACCGCGAGATCCGGGCCGGCGGCAAGACACCGTCATCCAAGGCACAGGCCCAAGGCTGGCGTCATCGGTAACGACGGCACTGCCGGCATTACGGGATCGTAACCCGACGACCAAGTGTGCTCCCGCGCAGGGCTCAGCGCTCTGAGGGAGCCGGGCGCGCGGCGAAGGCGGTGCCCTCGTGAAGGGGTGCGTTGTCGAACACGAGCGTGTCGCACACACCCTCATCGAAATGACGAGCCGCAAGGTCCAGGCGCGTACGAGCGTGGTCGAGACGGTCAGGGTCCGCGTCTCGAATCACGTATCCTGCGCCGTGTCCGTCGGCCACGCTCAGCAGCGCAACGTCGCCTGAGCGAGCGAATTGGGCGCGCGCCCGCTGAGTCATCCGAAACACGTAGGCCTCGAGGTCTGCGAAGGCCTCGGTCGTCTGTGCGGCCGGCTCCCACGCCACCATCACGCAGCCTGGACCGTAAACCACCTTCATACGCGCCGCGGGCGGAGGCGCACACGCGTCCTCCACACTCGTCGAATCGCCTCTCTCGGTGCGGGCAGGCCCGGCACACGACCACCACGACATCGCTCCAAAGACACCCAAGACAAGCGGTGTCCCGGTTTTCCACATCTTGACGTTCATGGTTGCTCCCTGGGCTGCAGGTGGCGCGCCACAATTGAATTGTGCCACGGGGGCTGCTGTTTGGCAGGCCGAACGTGGCCCCTGGCGCAGGGAGGTTACTCTTGGCCCTAAAGACGACCTACGTCCTGGCTGCGGACCCAGCCTTCGAGTCCGTTGGCCAGGCGAATACGCATCCACCCGTCGTCTTGTTCGAGCAGACGTACCCGTAGTCCCGCGTGGATCTGGAAGTTGGTGCGGTAGTTCGTGTCGGCGCCTTCCTTGACGTTGACCTGGTCAGGCAGAACGATGCCGAAGGGAATGTGATCGAGCGCCACCCGGCCTAGCAGCAGGAGACCGGTGAGCACGGCGCCTGCCGCCGTCAGGGCTGCGGCAGCCGACCAGGGCGCGCGGTTGTCGCGCGGCACCCGCAAGCGCCAAAAGAGGAACCAAAAGGTCAGGAGATAAAACACGACAAAAGCCCAGGTCTCGGCCGAAGGCGTCACCACCGAGACCACGCGGATCCACAAGGCGTCCCGCTCGGCACCTTCGATCTTGTCAGTCGTCCGGCGGGCGAGCACCTTGCGGACCTGCGCAAGGTTGAACTGGGCGTCGTCGTCTTTCGGCTCGAGGTTCACGGCACGTTCGAAGCTCCAGGCTGCGCGGCCAAGATCCTCGGTGCGAAAGTACGCAACGCCCATGTTGTAGTAGAGATCGGCCGAGACCACCCCCTGGCGATCGAGCTGATCGTAGGCTGAGATGGCCTTCTTCCAGTCGCCGGCGAGGTACGCTGCGTTCCCTTGCTTCCAGACCTCCTCGAAGAGGTCGGCCCGCGCGGGCCCACTGGTCACCAGCGCGAGGAGGCTCGCCACGAATAACGAAGACGTGAAGTGGGCGAGGGAGCGTTTCACACCTGCACCTCCGACGTGACGAGGCGGGTACGTTCCAGCTGCACGATGAGTTCCCCGGCCCGGTCGAGGGCCGTCGTCATGCCGTCATCGCTGACGCTTCCTGGGGCAAAGCGCGCGCGGTCACATTCTTCGAGAACACTCGTCACCCGCGTGCAAAGGCTCTCATCGACGCCCGCTTGCATCAGCTTTGCCGTGAGCTCGTCCATGGACAAGCCACTAACGGCGCGACCGAGCTTGGCGCTCAGCAGCTCTCGCACGGTCCGGTCGATTTCGATGAAGAATTCGGCCTTGTTGCCAGCGGCGCGGTGGCGTTCGGCCAGGCCAAGCCGGCGTTTGACCTGCCGGCGCATGCGGCGGCCCCGCCGGCGTTCGGTATCTTGCCCGAGGCGCAGCCGAATCTGTCCGACCATGAGGGTGCCCGCAAACGCCAGGGGAGGCAGCAAAAGCAGCCAACCGAAGAGGCGCGACCGGTAGAGCGACGCGCCGAGATCCCGCCGCAGGCTCGAGCGGGCTCGGATGGGACGCAGCTCCGTGGGCAACACGTTCTCGACCACGGCCGACGGGGCCCCGAGGCTCGGCTGAGACGGGGCGGCTTCGACGGCCACGGGGGCCGCTGCCAGGTTTCCTGTCACCACCAACGTGATCGGCTCGGTGCGTGCCGTGGTGTATTCCACGCGCGCGGGATCGAAGTAGGTGAGGCTCATGGCCGGGATGACGAGCGACCCTGGCTTTTGCGGCAGCAGCAGCACCTCGACGGTTTTGTGGCCGGACACGGGCTCGCCGGCAATCAGGTCGGTGGTCACCTTCGGCTCGTAGGCCCGGAGCCCGTCGAGGCGGGGCAGCTCAGGGGGCGCCAACTTGCGGAGGTTCCCCTGCCCCGAGACCGTCAGCTTCAACGTGACGGGCTCGGAGACATTGACCTGGGTCTTGTCGAGCGTGGCAACGAGCGCAAACTGACCCACGGCCGCGCGATCGAAGTTCGGCGGCTGTCCCGCTTTGGGAAGCGGCAGCACCTCGACCTCCACCGCATCGGCCTTGATGAGCTCTGTCCGCATCGTCGAACCGAAGAAGTCGACTTGAGAGATCTCGGCCTCGAGCGGCCAGATGGAAAGAGGCCCGGAGCGCAGCGGGAACAGGGCGCGGCGCAAGAGTGGGGCAACCAGGTACGTACGTCCCTCGTGAGTTTGTTGGGTCAACGACAGTCCCCGATCGTTTCCCGGGATCGGGAGATCTTCGACCCAGAAGCCATCCGTACGAGGCTCTTTGAGCGTTTCGTATTTGTCCTGGCGCTCGGTGAGGTACAGGTACCACTCGGCCGTGAGCGGCTCACCCACGTAGACCTTGGTTTTGCTCGGCACCACACGAACGAAGTTTCTCCCGCCGCCGGCCGGCGCGCTGGACGGTGCCGCTCCGAACAGGCCGCCGAGCCCTCGGGGCAGGCCTCCCGGGCGCGCCGCCGGGGCAGACGGGGCCAGCCCGCCTCGTCCGGGTCCCACACTGCCGGTGATCGTCACGGACACGGGCGTGGTCTCGATCTCGCGGCCTCCCACCTTCACCTTGGCCGGGCCGATCGTGAAGGTGCCCTGCGCCAGGGCAGACAGCTCGTAGCGCCACGAGTACACCACCTGCATGAGCGTTCCGCCGCCGCCCATCTGAATCTGGGTGCTCTGGCTCGGGTGTTCACCCAGCACGCGGAAGTCCTTGAAGTTCGGGGGGCGATAGCCGGCGGCGCGGCCTTCGTCGAGCACCAAGGTCACCTCGAAAAGGAACGAATCATCGAGCGGAACTTGCGTGCGGTCTACGCGCGCCACGAAGGATTGAGCTCCGGCGTGGACCATGGGCATGGCCACCGACTGCACGAAAACGGCTGCGAACACGAGGAGGCGGCGCAAGGGGGTCACCAATCTTTCACGGGAGGAGCGCGCCGCGTGGCGCGTAGGCGGGCCCGTTGCTGCTCGATCTGGTGGGGACTTTGCTCGAGGCTGTCGAGGATCGCGTTGATTTCTTTGAGATCGGGGGTGTTGCCTTCGGATCCCGACGCCGCACCGCCCTTCGCGCCTTGGGTCTCGTCAGGTTGTTCCGGCTTCGCCGGGCTGGCTTCGGAGGGCGGCGGGGGTTGTGGCTCGGTCTCGGGCTTCGGTTCCGGCGCTTCGTCGGCAGAGTTGCCGCCTTGGGATCCTTCTTGCGGGGACTCGCCGTCTTGGGGTTCGGGATCTTTCTCCCCGGGGTCTTGCTCATTCTGGTCTTGGCCCTGGGTGTCCGGCGTCTTTGACTGGTCTTGGCCCTGCTGATCCTGCGGATTGTTCTGATTCTTCTGTGGGTCTTGCTTTTGTGAGTCTTGCTTTTGTGGGTCTTGGTTTTCGTCCTGCTTCTTTTGCTCGTCTTTGCGGCGCAGGGCCAGCTCCAGGTTCCACTTCGCGTCCGGGCTCTTGGGATCGAGCAGCAGCGATCTCTTGTAGGCCTCGACGGCCTCGCTGAACTTGTCGCCCTTGAAGAAGGTGTTGCCCAGGTTGTAGAAGGCGCGCGCGCGCAGGCTGACGTCCTTCGACTTCGTCGCTTCGAGAAAGGCCTGTGCGGCCTCGTCGTGCTTTTCGAGAGCCGAGAGGGCGCTGCCCCGGTTGAACTCCGTTGCGGCGCGGGCCTGAGGATCGGTCAAGCCGTCATGCTCCAAGGCGCGCTCGTAAAGCGCGAGGGCATCCGCAGCGGCACCGGCCTCGAGCTTTGCGTTGCCTTGCTCGACACGGCGGTTGCTCGTGCGCCACAGCTCGAACCCCGCAAGCACGGGGAACAGCACGACGAACACACAAACACGTTTCACGCGAGCCTCCTTCGTCCGCTGAGACAAGCCTCGGCCACCAACAGGAGAAACGCTGGCAAGAGGAAGAGCTCGTACACTTCATCGTACTGCTTGACGAGCCGCGCCTCGGATTCCGTGCGCTTGAGCCCTGCGAGCGCCTGCTCGATCGCCTCGACCCCGAAGCGGTTGGCATCGGCACGGATGTATTCGCCGTTGGTCTTGCTCGCGATCTGAGACAGCATGTCTTCGGCCAAGCGAGACGTGACATACTTGCCTTCCCGGTCCTTGAGGTAGCCCAGCACCTTGCCCTCGTCGTCGAGCTCGGGAATCAGCTCACCCGAACGAGAGCCCACGCCCACGGCGAAGATCTTGATCCCCAGACGCGCCGCCTCGGCCGCGACCTCGAGCGGCTCGCTCTCGGTGTCCTCGCCATCGGTCAACAGCAAGATCACCTGCGCGCGCGACGCCCCGCCCTTGGCCCGCAAACGGGTGAGCTGACCCACGGCCGCCTTCAAGGCGCGCCCCACGGCTGTGCCCCCCACGGCCATGTCCTGGGGCTCCAGATCCCGCCAGAACAGCTTCACGGCGGCATAGTCGGTGGTGGGGGGATACGACAAAGTCTCTCCCGCGAACGCCACCAGGCCGATGCGATCTCCGGCGAGGTCATCCATGAGACGCTCGAGCTCGCGTTTGGCGCGTTCGAGGCGCGAGGGGTAGATGTCTCGGGCCAGCATCGACTTCGAGAAGTCGAGGGCCACCACCAGATCGAGCCCGCGCTGCCGCTCGAGCTTGGCCCGCCCGCCCGCCTGGGGACGGGCCAGTGCCACCACCAACAGCAAAACGGCCACGGTGACATAAACCGCGCGCAGGACCTGGCGCGCGCCGGAGACGTTGGCCGTCATGCGGCCGATCAGCCCCGCTTCACCCAGCCGGGCCAGCTGCCGGCGCCGCCTCGTGAACGAGCTGACGAACGCGAACACGAGCAAGGGCAGAAGCAGGAGCAGCCACAGCACGTCGGCTTCAGCGATGCGCATCATGGCAGTCGCCTCCACCGCGTGAGGCGCAGCGCCAGCTCGATGAGCAGCAGCGCCAGCGCGGGCCACAAAAAGCGGGGATAAAGTTCGGCATAGAGCAAACCACGATCGTCCATCCGCGACTTCTCGAGTTCTTCGAGGATGGATTGAAAGCGCTTCGCCAGGGCCTGCGTGTCACTGGCGAGGTAGGGACTTCCCCCCGTGGTGGTGGCGATCTGTTCGAGCAGCTTCGGGTTGACCGGGTAGCGATGTCCGGCGCGCGCCTCGCGCGGGTCGTCGGACGAATCGTTGCTGCCGGCGAGGATCGTGTACACCTTGACCCCCAATGTTTGCGCCATGGTGGCCGCCTCTATCGGCGAGATGTTTCCTGCGTTGTTGTCCCCGTCGGTGAGCAGGATGACCACCTTCGATTGGGCCTCGGAGCGGCGCAGGCGCGCCAAGGCCACCCCCAAGCCGTTGCCGATCGCCGTGCCCTTGCCGTCGACGACGCCCAGGCGCAGATCCGCCAGCATGCGCAAGTAGGTGCCATGGTCGAGCGTGGGGGGGACGTACGTATAGGCCTCGCGTCCGAAGAGCACGAGCCCGAGCCGGTCCGAAGGGCGACGCGTGACGAAGTCGTGGATGACCTTCTTGGCCGCCTCGAGCCGATTCGGCGCCAGATCTTGCTCTTCCATCGAGCCCGACACGTCGAGTGCTACCACGATGTCGATGCCTTCGAGCTCGAGGGCATCGTCGATGCGGCTCGTCTGCGGGCGCGCCACGGCAAGGCCCGCCAAGGTCACGGCGAGCAAGCGCAACACGAGGGGCAGATGCTGCAGCTTCGCCACCCAGCCCGGCGACAAGGCGCCAAGCTCGTGGGTCCGGGCATAGCGCAAGGTACCCGTGCGCTGGGGGCGACGAATCAGCGCGGCGTAGACGATCAAGCCCAGCGCGACGGGTACGAGCGCCAGCGCGTATCTGTGCGCGAAACGAAACCCGATGGCGTCGCGCAACGTCCAGGTGTAGAGCCCCCCTACCACCACGAACGCCGCCACGGCCAGCAGCGCCGTGAAGCGCAGACGGGGCCACAGACGCGAGGGGGCCGGGGCAGCGGCACGCGCCAAGCGCTCGCGGGCGAGGGGCGCCCCCGCTTCGGCGCTGAGGTCAGGCTTCACGCGTGGCCTCCGCAGGAGGGAGCGCGGCGCTCGGAGGGGCGGGCGGGCGGGTGCTGGTCACGAAGCGGAGGGCGCTTTCGAGCGCGCCGCGGGCCTCGGTTTCGGTAGGAGCCACACGTGCGAACTTTACGAGGTCGCACGTTGCCATCCAGCCTTGAACCTCCGAGACGACCAGCGGCTTACGGCCGTGGCGCTCGAGCTCGAAGATGAGCTCGTCACTGGTCAACTCGAGGCTCTCGAATCCATAGCGGGCGCCGAAGTATTCACGGAGGACCTCGGAAAGCTCGAAGTAAAACGGCCGTAGGTCTTCGGTGCCGCCAAGGCGCGCACCCAGGCCGTCGAGCCGCTCCAGGGCCCGCTCGTGCGCAGGCCTCGGTGGGACCGCCGGTACAACCTTCTTGCGCCGACGCCACCGCGCCAGCAGAAGCGATCCGACGAGCGCGCCCAGCAAAGCAGCCAACAGGCCCGCCCCCACGTAGAGCGGCCAGCGCACCTCCTGCATGACCGCCACGGGGGCCGCGTTGGCCTTGAGCGCCGGCTCGGGCTCGTTGGCAAGCAGGCTGCTCACGGTCACCACCACGGGCTCCGTGCCCACGGTGCGCACGGCCCCCTCCTGCGCCAGATAGGTCAACGGCACGGACGGCACCGTGAGGTCACCCGTCTCGAAGGCGGCGATGCGGAAGACGAACTCTCGTCGCATGCGCCCGTCTCCCAGCGGTGTTTCGCGCTCCGTGCGCTCGACCAACTCGAAGGGGCCGAGTTCGACGTGCGCGGGCAGGTTCACGGGCACCCGCGCAGGCCCCACGGCGGTCACCGTGAGGGTGACCACGTCGCCCACCTTCACGCTGCGCGCGGACACACGTGCCGATACGGTGGGGGCCTCGGGATCCTGCGCTCCGGTCGGTGGGGGGCTTGCGCCCGGGGACTCGTCCGCCCGGGGGGCGCCGGTCTCCTCAGCGGGGGCTTGTGCGTTGGGGGGCACGGCGTCGGCCTGGGCCCCTCCGGCCCCTGCAAGCCATGCCAGCGCCACCAGTCCCGGCACAAAGCCGTGCCAACGTCGTGGGCCCCTCAATGCCGGAGCCTCCGGGCGCGGGCCTCGAAAAACGCCGTGAGGGCCGGCAGATAAGGCCGGTCCGTGCGTGCCTCGATGCCGTCGAGATCCAACTTTTTGAACAGCGCCTGGCGCGCCTCCTTGGCCTTCGCAACCGCTGCGGCGAAGGCCCGGGCCTCCGCACCGCTCGTGTCGAAGGTCAGAACCTCCCCCGTTTCGGGATCTTCGAGCTCGACGAGCCCAACCGAAGGCAAAGCTTCCTCCAGCGGATCGATCACCGACACCGGCACCAAGTCGTGCCGGCGCGCCGCCACACGCAGGGCCCGTTCGTAGGTGTCGAGCGGGGTGAGGAAGTCCGAGATCAAAAACGCCACGGCCCGGCGCCGCGCCACACGGCCCAGGAACTCGATCCCGCTGCGCAGGTCGGTGCGCCGCGAGCGTGGCTCGTAACCCAAGATCTCGCTGACGACCCGTAGCACGTGCTTTTTGCCCTTCTTCGGAGGCACGAAGCGCTCCACCTCGTCGGTGAAGATGATGAGCCCGACACGGTCGTTGTTTTTGATCGCCGAAAACGCCACCACCGCGGCCAGCTCGGCGGTGACCTCACGCTTTTCGCGACCGACCGAGCCGAACTGCCCCGAAGCCGACATGTCCACGAGAAGCATGACGGTCATCTCCCGCTCTTCGGTGAAGAGCTTGATGTAGGGCTCGTTCATACGGGCCGAGACGTTCCAGTCGATGAGCCTGATGTCGTCGCCCGGCATGTACTGGCGCACCTCGGAAAAGGCGATGCCACTGCCCTTGAACACGGACAGGTACTGCCCCGCCATACGGTCCCGCACGAGGCGCTCCGTGACGATCTCGATCTTGCGAATTTTTTTGAGTACTTCGCGGGTCAGCATGCAGAGCCCCTCAGGTGCGCCCGAGGCGAGGGTGTCAGGGCACCTCGATGGTCTCGAAGAGGCGGCGTACCACTTGCTCCGAGGTGATGTCTTCGGCCTCGGCTTCGTAGGTGAGGATCACGCGGTGCCGGAGCACGTCGATGCCCACGGCCTTGATGTCCTCCGGGGTGACGTACCCCCGGTGGCGCACGAACGCGTGGGCGCGGGCGGCCAGGTTGAGGAAGATGGACGCACGCGGGCTGGCACCGAACTCGATATAGTCGCCGAGATCCTTGAGACCATGAGCCTTGGGGTCACGCGTGGCGTGGACGATGTCCACGATGTAGTCGCGAATCTTCTCGTCGATGTAGATCTGGGACACGACACTGCGCGCGTCGGTGAGGGCCTGGGGGTCGGCCACGCGTTCGGCCCGCGGGGGTGGGCCGCCGATCGAAGCGGTCATGCGGTCCATGATGGTGCGCTCGTCTTCCTTGGTGGGGTACCCCACCTTCACCATGAGCATGAAGCGATCGAGCTGCGCCTCGGGCAGGGCGTAGGTGCCTTCCTGCTCGATGGGGTTTTGCGTGGCCATGACCAGGAACGGATCCGGCAGCTTGTGCGTGGTGTCCCCGATCGTCACCTGCCGCTCCTGCATGGACTCGAGCAAAGCCGATTGGACCTTGGCAGGCGCGCGGTTGATTTCGTCGGCCAGCACGAGGTTCGCGAACACCGGGCCTTGCTTCGCGACGAACTCGCTGCGGGCCTGGTTGTAAATCACGGTGCCGATGATGTCGGCGGGCAAGAGGTCGGGTGTGAACTGGATCCGCGAGAACGCAAGGCCCAGGGCGTCGGCGATGGTCTTCACGGTGAGCGTCTTGGCGAGGCCGGGCACGCCTTCGAGCAGCACGTGCCCCCCCGTCAGGAGCCCAATCAGAATGCGCTCGACCATGACCTTTTGGCCCACGATGACCTTGCCCACCTCGTGGGCCAGGCCGTCCACGAACCCACAGTGCTTTTGCACCAAATCGTTGATGACGCGAACGTCCATTGTCCTGCTTTCTGCGACTTCGGCTGGTTTGCGGGCACGCGGCGGAACCGGTCGGGGGTCCCGCGGGCGCGACCCGGGCCGCGCGTGCTTACAACTAACCGGAACCCCGGGTTATTTCCAGCTTTGGGCAGCCGGGGCCCGCAATCGCGTCCCGCCGTGGGGCTAGCGGCGCTCGTGGGCGCCGAGGTCGGGGGCCCCGGTGCGGGCTTGCCCGTCGAAGGCGTCGGCGGGCGCGCCACCCAGGGTGCCCCGGTCGAGGGCGGGTGAGGTGGCCTGGAGCTGGTAGGACGCCGCCTCGCCGGGCAGGCCTCCCACGAACTGGGGGTCGGAGTCCAGGTTCGAGGCCGAGAGCAGCAACCCCTGGACGAGGCTGAACGAGGGTGCGCATTCGGCGCTCAGTTGGCGATCCGGAGCGCCGTCATTGCCCCACACGATGCTGTTGACGACGGCCGTCGCGGCGGTTTCGCAACGAATGCCCGTCAGGTCGGCCATGCGGCCCCGGGCTTGATTGCCCACGACGGTGTTGTTGAAAAAGGTTCCCACGCCCTTGAGGCGAACGCCCCCGAAGGCGCTCGAGGCGCTCCCGTTGCCCGCCACGATGTTGTTCGTCAGCTGATAACCACCCTCGTTGTTGGCCCAAATTCCCCCACCCGCATGCCCGCGCACGAAGTTGCGGTTCATCACCAGGGCGCTGTCTCCGGTGGCCCGCACCCCTTCGCAGTCGCTCGGCCCGATGTCGTTGGCCACCAGCTGGGCCTTGCCGTCTTCGACCACCACGCTGCCCAGGATGCGAAAGCCCACGAGCTTCACGTCGGCGCCGCGCAAAGCGAAGCGCCGACAGGCCGTGGGCTGGAGGATGGCGCCGGGCCGTCCGTGGATCTCGTGGCTGCCGGTGATCGTGATGTCGCCGTAGGTGCCAGGCCCCAAAAGCAAAAACCTGCGTCCGCGTTCCAGGGCCTTGTCCCACGCGCAATCGGGCGCGCTTCGTGTGCCCAGGGGCATGGCCCCGCACGAGGCCTCCATATAGGTAACCTCGGCTTCGTCCGGGCACCGTCCGTCGAGCGCGCACAACCCGGAGAGGCAATCGGCTCCGCTGCGGCAAACGCCGGGGCCCCCTCCCCCACCCATCGCCCCGCCGAGCCCCCCGGCGCCCGGGCCTCCGCCCGAAGGGCCCGCCCCGCCGCCGCCCGGCGCGCCGCCCGAACCCGTCGGGTTCGCATCCGCCTTGGCGCCCCCGGCAGCATCGGCGAAGCCGCCATCAGACGCTCCGCCGTCGTCAGACGCACCGCCGTCGGACCCCAGGAGGCTTTCGGGAAAGCTCCACGACCAACAAGCCCCAAGCCACAAAGGGACCAGCCAAAGCCCGAAGCAGACGCCCCGCGCCGCCATCAGAAGGCCCCCCGCAGCCCTACCAGGGCGCCCGCATCACCCAGACCCACGTCCACCTCGACGGGGGCGGGGCCCGCGGCGTGCCGGCCCCCGAAGTAGCCCCACCCGGCGGCGAGCAGCGCCACCGCGCTCAAAGAGAGCGACACCACGGAGGTGGCGGCAAGCGTACGGCCGCTGTCGCGCAGATCGCGGCGCCGCGCCACACTGGTGGCAGGATCTCGGTAGGCTTCGCTGCGCGCGTCGGCCATCTGCCCCGTGACCAGGCCCGTGAGCAACAGCCCGAGCCCCGCACCCGAAGCCGCCCACACCCAGGGTTTAACCTTCGCGCCGGCTGCGGCTCCGGGCGCAACCGCTTCGGGCAACGCCACCGCTCGGGCCTCGGACGGGGGCGGCGCGACGGGAGCGCTCGAGGGCTCGGGCGCGCGCTCCCTCGGGGGAGGGGATTCGCGCGGCGGCGGCACGGCTTCGGACGGAGCGGGAGCCGGCGCGGTTTTCTGCCCCTCGAGCTGCGCCACCAGCGCTTCCACTTCGGCGCGGTTGGCGGCCTCGGGCGCCTTTTGCAGGTACACACGAAAGGAAAACGCAGCTTCGGCGAAACGCCCCGCCAGCCGGTGGCACTGGGCGATGTTGAACAAAAACCCAGGCAAGGGCCGGAGCTTGTACGCCTCGGAGTAGTGCGCGAGGGCCTCATCGAATTCACCCAGGCTGAAATGGACCTCCGCCTGGCGAAACAGGGCCCGCGCCTTGGCCTCGGCCTGCGAGGGGGCGGACAGCACGGGGCGCGGCGCCAGGGCATACGGCACCAGGGCCACCACGAGGACGACCACGAAGGGACGAAGCGAGGCGCGAAAACCCACCGCGCCTTCTACATCGTCAGGGCCACGCGGGAGTCAAGGGGCAAAGGGATCCAAGGTCAATCGGGGGCGCCGGGCCGACCTCTTGGTCTTCAACGGCCGCCGGCGCAGGCGCGGCGGGTCTATCTTGGCCTCCCGGCTCGCAGCGGCGGACAGAGATGGCTCTTCGGCGACCTTGGCGGGCGGCGGCGCGACGACGGGAACCAGCTTGCGCTTGACGTGCACATCCGTCTGCGCCGCCAGGGCCACGATGACGGGCTTGCGCCCGGGCATCTTCATCTCGAAGAGGCGGGTCACCCCGTCTTGCGGGAACTCCTGCCGGAAGGGAGTCAGGCCGAGCAGGGTGGGCTGACCCTGCCGGTACACCTCGGCGCCCGCGGGCTCCGACGCGAACACGAAAAGCACGCTCTTGCGGGCCGGGTCCGGGCCCCGCGGTGCACGCAGCCACCACGCCCCCGCCCCGCCACAAAGAGTGACCAGAAGCGCTCCCACGACCAGCCCTCGTCGGGATGGCCGGGGCGCGGGGCGCGGCAGCCCCGGTACGTCGACAGGCTCACCCTGCGCGAGCCGCACCAGCAGCTCCTTGACCTCCGCCGCCGAGCCGAATCGGTCGGCCGGTGACTTGGCCAGGCACTTGTAGGCCACGTCGGCCAGCGCCTGGTCGATGGGTCCGCTCAGTCGGGCAGGCTCGATGGGCGGCACAGGCAGGGTCAGGTGCTTCACGAGAAACTCGCCAAAGTTGCGCCCCTCGAAGGGCAAGCGGCCCGCCAAGAGCTCGTAGAGCACCACCCCCAGGGCGTAGATGTCCGTGCGGTGATCCACCGGCTTGGCGGAGGCCTGCTCGGGGGAGCAATAGGCGGGGGTGCCCACGAAGGTGCCTTCCATCGTGTGGTGCGAGCGCTCGCCCGGTTTGACGTCGGGTGCGGCGCTGGCAAAGGACTTGGCCAGCCCAAAGTCGAGCACCTTCACCACGTCGTCTTGCCGCCCCCGCCGCGTGAGGAAGATGTTTTCGGGCTTGAGATCGCGGTGGACGAAAAAGGCGCCATGCGCAGCGGCCAGGGCGTCCGCAACCTGAGTCATGATGCCGAGGATCCGCGCGGTGGACATGCGTTGGCCTGCCAGCAGCGCCTGCCCGAGCGAGACGCCCTCGAGCAGCTCCATGACGATGGCGTTGACGCCTCCGGGCGCCGACGATTCGACCAGATCGGTGACATCCACGATGTGCGGGTGACGGATCTTGTTGACCGCTTGTGCCTCCCGAAAGAGCCGGCGGACGGCCCCGGGCCGGTGCGCATGTTCGGGCGCCAGCACCTTCATGGCCGCGCGCCGGCCGATCGTCGTGTGCTCCACCTCGAAAACGCGCCCTGCCGCGCCTTCGCCCAGGAGGCGCATCAGACGATAGGCCCCCACCACGTCACCCACGGCGGGGCCCGGAGGCACGGCATCGGCGCGGGGACCGTTTTCGGATGCGGAGGTCATCAGCGCCGCCTACGGAGCAAAGGGATCGAGGGTGCCCACGCCCGAGGGCGGCACCGCCCTCCGGGACGTGGGGGCGGGACGCCGCCGCCCAGGGCCAGGAGGGGTCGCCTGGGCCTCCGCAGGCGCAGCCTCCGCCGCCGCGCTCCCCGCAGGCGCAACCTCCACGGGCGTGGTCCCCGTGGGCGCAACCT
Source organism: Myxococcales bacterium (assembly GCA_022184915.1). Taxonomy (NCBI): domain Bacteria; kingdom Pseudomonadati; phylum Myxococcota; class Myxococcia; order Myxococcales; species Myxococcales bacterium. The sequence continues at coordinate 532,961 of JAGTJU010000003.1, forward strand.
CTGGGGGCGGGGCCGGCGGCGCCGGCAAAGGCGCCAGAGACACCGCCACGGTGGACACCCCGAGCGCCTCCACCCGCCGCTCAAGCGGCTCGTGTCCCGGGAGTTCGAAGCGCACGGAGAACACGGCTTTTTGCGGCAACACCCGCTCGAGCGGGGTGGGGCCCCAGCGCTCGTGGGTGTCCACCCGCCACACGATGGCCCCGGGCGGTTGGCTCTGAAACAACACCCGCGCGGGCTCGGCCTGCGCCGGCGCGGCGCCCGGCCGCGTGGCCCACAGCGCGGCGCCCACCAAGGCCCCCCCCAGCACGGACAAGGCGAGCCAGCGCGCAAGGCCTCGAGGCCGCAGCGCCCGCAGCGCCTGCGTCGCCTCCAGGCTCTTGACCACCGGACGGAGCCCCGACACAGCGCGGGGGGGCAAATCGTGCGTGGGTGCCACGGGCATGAGCGCCTCGAAGGATCCTGAGCCGTCGAAGGGCCGGCCTACCGCCGTCGCCAGCGCCTGCGCCAGCGCGAACGCGGACGCGGGCCGTCCATCGGCCTCCTTGGCGAGGCAGCGGAGAATCAAGGCGTCGAGCGCGGGGGGTACGGCGGGGTTCAGCGCCCTTGGGCTCTGCGGCGGCTCGTTCAGCTGCGCCATCATGACGTCGGCGTGAGCGCCTGCCCCGAACAGGGGCCGACCCGTCAGAAGCTCGAAGGCGATGCACCCGAGACCATAAAGGTCCGACCGCCCGTCGAGCGGCTCTCCGTAGATCTGCTCGGGTGACATATAGGCCGGGGTACCCATGGTGAGGCCTTCGAGGGTGAGCCGCCCCCCGGCGCCCGCCAGCTTCACGATCCCGAAGTCGAGCACCTTGACGAAATCGGCCTGACCTTCGCGGGTGGTGAGGAAGATGTTCGCCGGCTTGAGATCGCGGTGAATGATGCCCTGGCGGTGCGTGGCCTCGAGGGCGCCGCAGATCTGTTCGAGCACATGCACCACGCGTGCGACGGCCCAGGGCTGGCCGGTCCGACGGGCCAGCTGGGTCGCCAGATCCTCCCCCGCGAGGTACTCCATGACCATGTACACATCCTGACCGTCAGAGACCAGGTCGTAGGTCTGCACGACGTTCGGGTGACAAATGGAATTGACCGCGCGGGCTTCGAGGAAAAATCGCTCCAGCACCACGTGATCGGCTTGCATCTGGCGCGCAAGCAGCTTGATCGCCACGACCCGCCCGAGGCGCTCGTTTTCGGCCTGATACACCACCCCCATGCCGCCCCGGCCCAGGCGGCGGATCAGCCGGTACGCCCCGAGCCGCTGCACGTCCGCGCTCGGAGGTCCAAGGGGCGCCCCGTCGAGGGGGCACCGGAGCAACGAAGCCTCGAGCCGGAACCCGCAGGTCGCGCACAGCCTGGTCAGGGGTTCGAAATCCAACACGTCCTGGTAGGTATCGGAAGATTCGCCCCACAACTTTTCCCGTGGTGCCTCTGCCGGTCACGATGTCTCAAGCCGCAACGAATGCTGCCGAATGCCATGGATCGGGTGTTGACCTGGCGGCAAAGACAGCCGCGTCCTTGCGGCGCGTTTCGGGGGCAGTCCGCCCGCGCGCCCCGTCACGGGCGAGGCGTGCGATGATGCGCTGTCCGCAATGTGGCTGTCGCCTCGCCTCGGCCGATCCCGTGTGCCCTGCACATGGGGTGCAAGCGCTTGCCGAAGAGGCGGCACGCCTGCCCGCGCCCCCTCCCGACCCCCGGATCGACGGGTTCGTGATCCAAAAACGAATTGGCCAAGGCGGGTTCGGGGCCGTCTACCGGGCCGAACGGCAGTCCGATGCACAGCCCGTGGCCATCAAGGTGGCCCTGGGGGACAACCCCGCCGCCCGCCGCAGCCTCGACAAGGAGATCTGGGCTCTGCAGCTGCTGCGCCCGCCCTACACGCCCGCGCTGATGGGCAAGGGCACCACGGCGGAGGGCAACCCCTTCTTGGCGCTCGAGTACGTTCCGGCACCCACCCTGGCCGAGGTCATGGACGAAATGCCCGGGCTGTGGACCTTTGACCGGCTCGCGGTCTTCGGCAAACCCCTGCTCTCGGCCATGGCCGAGGTCCACCGGGCGGGGATCGTCCACCGCGACATCAAGCCCGAAAACTTCTTCGTGAGCGGCCAGGGCACCAACGTCACCGTGCGCGTCTTCGACTTCGGCTTGGCCGCGCCCACCGGCCAACCGGGCGACCCCGAATCGGCACGTGAGGGCACCCCCGAGTACATGGCGCCCGAACAGGACGCCGCCGAGCTCTCCATCGATCCCCGCGCCGACGTATATGCCCTCGGGGTGATGTTCTACGAGCTCTTGGCCGGTGCCTTGCCGTTTCCCGGCACCGCCGCCGACATGCGGGAAGGGCACCGAAGCCGGCGGCCTCCTCTGTTGGCGCGCAGGCTCGGCTTGTCTCAGCCGCTCGAGGCGGTGATCCTGCGCTGCCTCGCGAAGGACCGCGAACGGCGGTTCGCGGATGCGGGCGCGCTGTTGGCCGAACTCAAGCCCCTCTTCCGCGCGGCCGCGCCCGACCTGGCGACGACCACCATGGAGCTGCCGGCCATCACCTCCACGAGCGGCAGCGGCAGAATGCCCGCGGCGCCCCCGGAGCCCGGGGCGCCCGCAAAAGCCAAAGCCGAACAACGTCCCTTGGCGCTCCTGTTTTTCAAGCCCAACGAGGGGCAGGCGGTGGGCCCTGGTGAAGCCCGACGCCTGGGCGGCGAGCTCGCCAGCGCCAGTCCTTCCCTGGGCTTGGTGCTGGCGTTCGATCACGAAAGCTCCGACAACCCGGTGCGCCTTGCGGCCTCGGCCGCGCAGCGGGTGGTGGAGCTCGGCATGACCGACCGCGCTTTGGTGGATTCCTTCAGCGTGCTGGTCCAGATCCGTCCGAACGGCCAGCGCCGCTTCGTGAGCGCAAACTTCAACCGCAAGGACAAGTATCCCGGGCCGTCTTTGCCCGCGGGTGTCCTGCTCACCCAGGCCGCGCTCGAGCTCGTGCCCCAGCTCGATGCCCACCCGGTGCCCGAACATGCCGACCTGCACCTGCTCGACACCGCCGACAAACAAGAGCTCACCGTGGTGGGCGCCGTTCGCCACGCCTTCGTGGGCCGCGACACCGAGCTCGAGACCCTGTTCGCCTCCGCCCGCGCGGCCGCTTCGCCCACCCCCACCATCGCGACCGTGGTCGCTGAAGGAGGGCTCGGCAAAAGCGAGCTCGCGGGCGCGTTGGCCTCCGGCCTGCCCACGAAGGTGCCCGCAGGCAACCTGTTTGCGTTTCGCTGCCAGGAGGGCCTCGACGGGGGGGGCAGCCGCTCGCTGGGCGAGCTGTTGCGCTTCGCGCTCGCCCTGCCCAAAGAAGCGCCCGAGGACAGAGGCCGCGCCCTGCTTGCCGAACATCTCGCGCACGCGGGTGAGGGCCTCTGGGCCCCCGCGGCCCTTGCCGTGGGCTGGGTGGGGCTGGAGCTGCCCGAGCTCCAGGAGACTTTGGCCGCGCCCGGCGCCCTGCGTGCGGCCCAGGCGCGCGCGGTGGGCGAGGCCCTGAGGCTGAGCGCCAAAACGCGGCCCGTGCTCGTCATTGCCGACGACGCCCACCTGGCCGACGAGACCCTGCTCGACGCCCTCGAGTACGCCACCTTGAAAGAGGGCGGCGCGGCGGTGTGGGTGTGCGTGCTCACCCGTCCTTCGCTGCTCGTGGGGCGTCCCTTGCTTGGCGCGCGCGCCGCCGAGAACCCCCGGCTCGACTTGACCCCGCTGCGCACCGAGGACGCCCTGTCCCTGGCACGCTTGCTCCTGCAGCCGGCCGAAAACGTCCCGACCCCGGCCCTCCAAAAGTTGGTGGCGCGCACCCAGGGCAACCCTCTGCTCCTCGTCGAACTGGTGCGCGGCCTCAAGCGCGACGGCGCCATCCAGCAAAGCTCGAAAGGGGAATACAAGCTGGCCGCCGAGGCCATCGACCAGCTTCCCGATTCGCCGGTGATGCAGTGGCTGGCCACCCGGGAAATCGAGTCTTTACCCCCCGATCTGGCAGGGCACGCCCGTATGGCGGCCCTCCTCGGCAGCGAGGTGAGTGACACCGAGCTCGAAGGCGTCATCGCACTCGGTGAAGGCGATGAGATCGAACTCGAGACCCTGCTCGACGCGGGCGTGGGGCTGCGCCGCTTGGTGGATGCCGGGGTGCTCGTGCGCCACCGCAACGCACGCTACTCGTTCCGCTACGGCGTTTTGCGAGACGCCACGTACAACATGGTGCCCGAAGCGCGGCGCAGGGAGATCCATGCCCTGGCCTTCCGCTTTTACGAAGCCCAGGTCGAGATGCCCGAAGAAGAGGCGCTGCCGCGGCGGGCGTTCCATAGCGCCCGCGCGGGCCTTCGCGAGGAGGCCGCGCATCTGTTCATCCGCCTGGCCGAGCGGGCGCGGCGCCGGCACGCCTACCTCGAGGCCTCGAACCTTTACAGCCAGGCCCGTGAGCAGATCGACACCGTTCATCCCGAACGCATCATGCCTTTGTCTCTTGCTCACGGCCTGATGCAGTTTCGGCTGGGCAACTACGACCGCGCCTTCGAGCGCCTGAGCGAGGCCCGCAGCTTCGCGCAGCAGCTACAAGACCGCCGCAGCGAGTTCGAGATCCTGGTGGAGATGTCGACGGTGCTCGATTTCCTCCATCACTACGAAGAATCCAAGCGGGTCGTGGACGAAGCCGCGCAGCTCATGCCGGAAGACAACGATCCCCTCAGCCACGCGCGCGTTCAGTTCGGCCGGGGCCGCAGCCTCTATCGCTTCAGCCGGGTGGAAGAATCGATCCCCCCCACCTGGGAGGCGGCCCGGGTGGCCGAAACCCTCGGCGACGCCGGCTACGAGACCCGCGTCGACGCCCTGCAGATGGTGGGTGCGGCCCTTGGCACCGTGGGCCGGCTCGACGAGGCGCTCGCGGTGTTCGACGAGCTGCTCGAGATCTGTGCGCAACACGGCGACGTGCTTCACGAGACCGCCACCCTGGGCAACCGCGTCTACGTTTGGCTTCCGCGGGGCAACTTCGCCCAGCTGCGCCTCGAGTACGAGCGCGCGCTCAACCTGGCGCGCGAGAACTGCTTCTCGACCGTCGAGACAAACCTCATCCACAACCTGGCCGAGGTGGCGCTCATCACGGGCGATCTGGAGTCGGCTGACAGCTACGCAGCCCGCGTCGTGGCGCTGAGCGATCGCACGTCGGGGCAAAGCCCCTATCCGGCGCTGGTCATGTTGCTCCTGCGCGCGCGCGCCAGCATCGCCAAGGGCGACGAGGCGGCCGCCACGGCGTTTTTGCAGGAGATCGCGCGACGGCAGGACACGGCCCGACAGGCGGGGCACCCGATCGAGCTCATGCCGTCAGACGCCGTCCTGAGAGATACGGTGGAGCTCGCCACCCGGGACGCCACCGCCGACGAGTGGAAGGCGTTGTTCGCCCGCTGTCAGGAGTTCTCCGTGCAGCTCGAGCCCATCGAGATCCATGCCCTTCGCGGCTTGGCGGCGCAGCGGCGCGGCCAGACTTCCGTGGCACGGGAGGCCCTGGCTCACGCCCTCACCCTGGCCCAGGGAACCCCCTGGGTCCCGCCCATCGAGGCGTGGCTTGCGGCCCTGGCCGCCTGAAATCGCCTGTCGTCACCGCAGCGGCGCGCCTTTTCGCTTGGCGGCGAAATCGGATTTCGCGACTCTAGGCCGATGCTTTCCCACGTCGTGATTTTTTGGACCAAACCCGAAGTGCCCGATGCCGCCGATCGGCTGCTGGCGGGCATGCGTGAATACCTCGCCGACATCCCCGGCGTCCGCGGTTTTCATTGCGGCAAGATGGTGCCGAGTGAACGCCCTGTGGTCGACCAGAGCTACCAGGTGGGGCTCTACGTGTTGGTCGACGACAAAGCGGCCGAGCTGGCCTACCAGGTGCACCCGCAACACCTGGCCTTCATCGAAAACGTGGTCAAGGCCACCACCTTGCGCGCCGTGGTCTACGACTACGCCGACTGAACGGCCTCTCGTGGCCTGGGCGCGGGCCGTCGCGCGGTGCGCACCGCGGCCCTGCGCCCCCCCTGACTAAAGCCAGCCCTCCGAACCGTCGAACCACATACCGGTTTTTCGGGAGGACGGTTGGCCACATGATCGAGGTGCGAGGCCTCACCAAGTACTACGGCGACCACGCCGCGATCCGCAACATTGCCTTCGACATCGAAAAAGGCGCGGTGATCGGCTTTCTTGGGCTCAACGGAGCCGGAAAAACCACCACCCTCAAGATCCTGAGCTGCATCCTGCTACCCACCGCCGGCACCGTCGTGGTGGACGGCGTGGACGCCCTCCAGCACCCGCACGAGATACGCAAGCGCATCGGGTTTTTGCCCGATACCCCGCCGCTATACAACGAGATGACGGTGGGCGAGTACCTCACCTTCGCGGCGCGCGTACGGGGCGTCGCCCGCGGGCGCACCATGAAGGCCGTGGGCGAGGCCGAGGAAAAAACCGGCCTTGTCCACAAGCACAAAGAGCTCGTGGGACGCCTATCTCACGGCTACCGTCAACGCGTGGGCGTGGCGCAAGCCCTCGTGCACAACCCCGCGCTGCTCATCCTCGACGAACCCACGAGCGGGCTCGACCCTCTACAAATCGTGGAGATGCGCAACCTCATCAAGAGCCTGCGCGGTCAGCACACGTTGCTCATCTCCAGCCACATCCTCGCGGAGATCTCACAGACCTGCGACCGCCTGCTCGTGATCCAGGCCGGCGAGATCGTCCGCCAGGGCACCGAGGAGGAGCTCGCCTCGTCGATGGGCACGAGGGTCGACGTGGAGATCGATCTGCAGGGGGAAGCGGGTCAAGTGGCCGAGCGGCTGCGTACGCTCGCGGGTGTGTGCCAGGTGGACGTGGCGGCCGAACAACACGGCCTCGTGAGGCTCCACGTGGTCACCGAAGGCGAAAAGCGGCCCGAGCTCGTGGCCACGGTGGTGGCCGCCGGAGGTCAAGTGCTGCGCGTGGATCGGGGGCGCGGGCGGCTGGAGAAAATCTTCATCGAGCTCACCCGTGCCAAGGAGGAGACTGTCTCATGAGCAACGTGCTCACCATCGCGGGCCGCGATCTCGGGGCGTACTTCCGCACGCAGAGCGGGTACGTCATCTTCGCCCTGGTCCTCCTCATCGACGGCCTCTTGTTCAACGCCTTCGCGCTCGGTGAACCGGACCGACGGTCCTCTGAGGTGCTCGCGAAGTTCTTTTATTTCTCGAGCGGAACCACGATGATCGCGAGCGTCCTCATCTCGATGCGCCTCTTGGCCGAGGAGAAACAAACCGGCACGATTGTCCTGCTCACGTCGTCGCCCTTGAGAGACCGCGACATCGTGCTGGGCAAGTACCTTTCGGGGTTGACCTTCATGGCCATCATCACGTTGGCCACGGTTTACATGCCACTTCTGATCTTGGTGCACGGCAAGATCTCCTGGGGTCACCTGGCGGCAGGTTACCTTGGCCTCTTGCTCCTGGGCAGCGCCACCTTGGCGCTTGGCACTTTGGGCTCTGCGCTCGCGCGCACGCAGGTGCTGGCCGCGATCATCTCGGGCGTGCTCGTGGTGTTGCTGCTCACGTGCTGGCTGCTCACCCGGGTGACGGACTACCCCATGAACGAAGTCGTGCTGGAGCTGGCGCTTTATCACCGCCACTTTCCCTCGTTCACGATGGGCCTCATACGTCTTGCGGACTTGCTCTACTACGCGATGGTGAGCTACGTGGCTCTGTTCTTGGCGATCCGTGCCCTGGAGGCCCGCAGATGGCGCTGACGCCTGTCTTGCGACCAGGCCACCGCGCAACGGGCTCCGTGGTCTATGCCTGCGGCATGGGCGCGATGTTCCTGGGGCAGCGCGTGCTGGGAAGCGGCACGACAGCGTGGATCCTCACCGCCGTGGGCTTCGTGGCCGTGGCGGGCGCCTTCGGCGCGAGACTCATGTCGCTGGCGCGGGCGCGTCTTGGGGATCGTACGGGACAATCGGGGCTCGCGTTGCTTTACGGGCTCGGCCTGGCTTCACTCGTGGCCTACGTGCTCTCTTCGGAGATCTTGCTGCTGACATTGGGCACGTCGCTCGACAGACATGCGCCGTCCCTGGATCAAGCCCTCGAGACGCTTTGGCCGGCGCTCTGGCTCGCCGGGTCGCTTCCCGTGCTCTTCGTCGAGCTGGCTTATCGCTCCATGCGACGCGCTCCGGTGTTCGAGCGGGGGCGGCTGCGCACCTCGCTTCTGGCAGGCGTGGGCGTGGCGTTTGCGCTCGTCTTCGCGTTCGCCACCGTCTACACCGGGCGCATCACGGACGTACGCTGGGACGTTTCGTACTTCCGCACGGCGAAAGCAGGCGATTCCACCCGCCGGATCGTGGAAGCGCTCGACAAACCCGTGACCATCACCACCTTCTTTCCTCCCACGAACGACGTGGCCCGAGAGGTCGATGCTTACGTAGGACAGCTCCAGGATCTATCGCCCTTGCTGAAGATCGAGCGCTACGATCACGCGCTCGACCCCGGCAAGGGGCGAGAGCTCGGGGTCACCGGCAACGGTGTCATCGTGGTGAGACGGGGCACCATGCGACGCCAGATCGGCATACCCCTCGAACTCGAAAGAGCGCGGCCGGAGCTGCGGAAGCTGGACCAACAGGTGAACAAGACCCTGCTCACCGTCACACGCCCAGTGCGTCGGGTCTATTTCACGCGAGGTCACGACGAGCGCGTCTTCAAACCCGTGACCGACACCGATCGGCGCAGCACGCTCTCGCACCTCGAGCGCACCCTCGAAGACGAAGGCTTCGACGTCGTCGAGCTCAGCATCGCTCACGGGCTGGGTGCCGAGGTCCCCGAGGACGCCGCGGTCGTGGTGGTGATGGGCCCCATGAAGGCGTTTCTTCCCGAGGAAGCAGCGGCCCTGCAAAGGTATGTGCAGCAGCGAGGCGGAAGCGTGCTCGTGGCGCTGGATCCGGAAGTGGGACTTGGTTTCGAGGGGCTCCTGGCTCCCTTGGGGCTGGCCTTCACGCCCACCCTCCTGGCCAACGATCTCGTGCACTGGCGCCGTACGGGACAGGCCTCGGATCGGGCCAACGTTGCCACCGTGAGTTTTGGTACCCACGTGTCCGTATCGACCCTGGCCAAGCTCGGCATGCAAGCGCCTGTCGTGTTCATAGGGGCGGGTGCGCTCACGAGCCTGCCTGACGCCAAGCCCGCCGCCGAGCCTGTCATTTTCAGCGACGCCAACACCTGGGCAGACGTCGAACCGGACTTCGAGCCCGGCCCCACCGAGGAGCGGACCACGTTCACTCTGGCCAGCGCCGTTTCCTTTGCGCTGCCAGATCCTCAGCCGGCCGGTCGCCTGCTGGTGGTGGCCGACGCCGACGCGTTTGGCGACGTGGCCATGCAGAACCCCGGCAACCGCACACTTTTTGCCGACTCCCTGCACTGGCTTTCGCGTGACGAGACCATCGTGGGCGAGGTGGCTTCGGAGGAGGACGTTCCCCTCACGCACTCGAAGAAGCAGGACCTGGCTTGGTTTTATCTGACTAGCTTCCTTCCGCCGGCTTCTGTGTTGATCTTGGGTACGCTCTTCACGCGGCGCCGTCGCGCCGAGCGCGCCCGCGATGAGCACCTGAATCCGCAACACACCGGCAGACCGCCCGAAGCAGCGGCAACCGAGCGCAAGGAGGCGGTCTGATGACGGGGCGAGGTACCGCCGTTCAAGGCGCCCTGGCCGCCACGGCGCTGGGCGTGGCGTTTCTTCTGTCTCGGGCCGGAGACTCTGCGAGCCTGGCGGAGGCGATCGTCATCGACGCGCGGTCGAGCGATCTCGAGAGCCTCACCTACTTCGACGGCAAGCGACACTACCGGGTCGAGCCCGATCCCGCCGCTGGCCCCGGAGAGTTGCGGGTCCACGTCTCCGGGGGCGACCGCAGGGTCCCGGTGGGCATGGCACCGGAGCGGGTCCCCGATCGCACACTCCGGGGGGGACGGCTGGCCAAGGACCTCTGGGCATTCTTCTCTCCGCTTCGTTCGATGCGCGCCCTCGGCAAGGTGTCTGACGAGCGCCGCCAGGCCCTCGGACTCACCGAAACCAAGAACCGGCTCACGGTGAAGGTGAGGGGCGTCGAACGCAAGTTCCGACTCGCGCCGCCCCCTCCCGGTGCGGTGGAACCGTACTTGCTCTCCGAGGACGATGGGCGGGCGTACCTGGTTCAGCGCGTGGTCATGAACACCTTCTCGGAGCGGGCGCTCGGACCGGCCGAGGTGCACGACTTCCCCATGACCGCCTACGACCGGATCGCGCTGACACCCGTGGGCAAACCCGCCGTCACGTTGAAGTCCCTTCGCGCCGAAGGCACTGAAACGCACCTCTCACCCGAAGCGGAGCTCTCCGTGAACCTCGCCTCCCTCGAGGACTGGCACCGTGCCCTGTTCACGATCCCGATCGAAGATGCGCTCGGACCCGAAGAGCTGCCCGCCTCCGGTCCCGTGAACGTACGGTACCGGCTGGAATACTGGAGCGGCCGCGACCGGATGGGGTGGATGGACCTCGCCGTGGCCTCCTTCCGGGGTGGGCCGCGCCTTTACTTCCGTTCGGAGCGCTCACTCGGCTGGATGGTGGGGCCCCAGGGCTCGGCTGCCTTGCTCGACCAGGCCGACAAGCTCTTTCGCTAGGGGCCCTGCGCCCCTCCTGCCGCGGGCCGGGAGCACAGCTTGTCCCCAAAGACGAGCTTCGCCTTGGGAGCAGCCTCGTGGCGAAGATGGCTTCTGTCGGGAGTGGCTGCATCGCACATTCACTTGTCGCCCGGCCGCCGACGCAGGCTCGCAGGTACGTCTCGCGTCTCGAGAGCGGCTACAGGCGTGCCGCGAACGAACTGTGTCCCTCGTGCAAGGAACCCACCTTGCCGAGCCCGCGGCCTCTCGCAGGGATCACACGCAGGCCGCTCGTCCCGGCGTGAGCTAAGTGCGCCGCGACCAACTTGGTGCGTACATACACGAAGCCCCGGCTCCACCGCAAGGTAGACGCCGGGGCTCACATCGAACCGCAAGGGTCGATTAGAACAGGAGCCGCAGACCCATCCGCGCGTTGAACGGCGCCTGAAAGAGCCGCGCGTTGCCAAAGTTCGGATTCACGTTGACGGCTTGACCGCCCACGTTCTTTGCCACTGCCAGATCTTCCTTCGTACCGCCCACGATGGGGGCCACCATGTCGAACGTGTAGTTGTCGTCCGTCAGCAGGGCCGTGCGGGTGTTGAACAGGTTGAAGAAGTCGGCGAAGACCTCGAGGCTCAGCTCTTTGCCCAGGTTTTGCCGGTAAGACAGCTTCAGATCCACCTGAGACACCATGGGCGTGCGGCCTCCCGAGCCGCGAGGCAAGAGGAACACAACCTGGTAGCCGGGGATGAGCGCCCCGATGTAGTTGCGCGGCACGCCCGAAAACGCAGAGAAAATGAGGCCGCCCAGAAGCCGCCCTGGACCCACGTTGTGCTCGTAGTATCCGGCCACGCGACCGGAGTGAGGCCGATCGTTGGCCAAAGGACCCTTGCGGTTGAGCACCAGCTCGGGGGTGTCGTAGAAGTTGCTGCCGTTCGGCGCCGCGTACGAGTTATCGGCGTCGTAAAGGCCGTTGTAGTTTCCGCGCACCCGGGCGTACGTGTACTGCGCGTCCATCCAGAAGTTGTTCGAGAACCGCTTGTTCACGTTGAAGGTGACACCCGTGTAGCGCCGCTCGGGCTTGGGCGATACCGCCAGTCCCTTGAGGTTGGCAGAGCGGGCTTGAAGATTCCCGAGCTCAGCCTCGAGCCGCTCCTTGTCCACATCGTTCGTGGCGCCGGCCAGCTCCATCTCCTTGGCCACCACTTCGGCGTCTGCCTTCTCGAGGGAGCTACCGGGGATGTTGCCGGGGTTGGCGAGCACGAAGGTAAAGTCGGGCGCCGCCGTTCCGTCTTCGATGATGTTGCCCACCCAACGGTGGGTCACGTTGAACCCGACAAGCAAGTCCTCGAGCGGTGACCACTGAGCGCCCCCGATGACTTCATCATGAAACTGACCCCGAAGGCCAGGCTGCACGGGGTAGGTCGAGCCGTTGTTGGCGGCAAAAACACCCGTCTGCTGGCAACTGTTCCACTCACCCCCGGCTCCCGTCCACTGCGAGGGGGGTACGGCACAGGTACTGGGGTCGAAGTTGCGGATCGCCACACCCTCGCCACCAAAGTAACGAGCCGCCAGGTTCAGCGGAACGGTCTCGTAAAAGCGGCCGTAGTGGCCGTAGATCTTCGCCCGGCCTTCGTTCGTGGGATCATAGATGGCGCCCGTGCGCAGCCCGAGGTTGTCGAGCGTTGCGAAGGGGTTGTCGTTGAAGTCGTACAGCTTCTGGCGCTCGTAGCGAAGCCCTGCGTTCAGGTTGAGGTTCGGCAGGGGTGAGTAGCTGTCCTGAACGAAGGCCGCGGTGCTCACGTTCCGCACCGTCGCGTTCAGCTGGTCTTTGTAAAAAGGTGGCTGGGTGAGCGGACTCGCGTCCTGGGCGAACTCGAAAGGGAAACGCCCTTGCGGCAAGGTGAAGAGGTTCCACACCTGCGTCCGGCCCCCGAAGTCCTGAATCGCGTTGCGGAACCCAGGTGGACCGGAAAAGCCCCGTTGCAGGGTCATGCGGTTCAGCTCGCCATGCAAACCGTACTTGAACTCGTGGCGCCCCGCGGCCTCGAATACATGCGTGGATTTCAGATCGCCCGCGAAGCGGTCGCCGGTCGAGCGCTCGATCTGGCCGTACCCGCCTCCGTGGTAGATGTCGACGGGGCAGGGATCGAACATCGTGCCGTTGACCATCCGGGGTTCACAACCTGGAGTTCCCTCGAGCGTCCAGAGGTTCGAGCCAAAGTACTCGATCGAGTTGCGCCCGTTGATGTCCGAGTAGGGGCTATCCCGACGGAAGAACTCACGGTGCCAGCCGAGGCTGGCGTCGATGCGCCACCTGCGGTCGAGAAGCTGAGTGGTGCCAGACAAGAGGAGATCCGTGTTGTCACGGGCGAACTCCGTCAAACCGGCGTACCGATCTTGGCTGGCCAGCGGGATCGTTTTGTTCAGGGCGTAGACCGATTGCGACCGCGTGGGCGTGCTGAAGAAGCTGAGGTTGAGGCGCGTATCGGGCTCGGGCAGGAAGGTCAGCTTGGCGCCCATCTGGTACATGCGACGATGCTGGTCCCACGATTGCGCGCCAAGCTGCGTGCGTCTGAGCTCGCCCTCTTCGTCCACATCGGCGACACCGTCGCCGTCGGCGTCGACGAGAGCCAAGGTCTGCCGCTGAAACGAGCTCGATTCCAGCCGTGGGGCAAAGCCCGCCCAGAAGAACAGCTTGTTCTTGACGAGCGGCCCGCCCACCTCGAACCCAAAGTTCAGATCGTTGCCGGGATCCGTCCGGCCGGTCAGCACCGAGCTCACGCGTTTTTCCCCCTTGGGCGTTCCGTAGAACGAGGAGGGGGTCCACATCCCGAACACCGTTCCGCGGTACTCGTTTGTGCCTGACTTCGTGACCACGTTGACCACGCCGCCCATCGCACCGCCGTACTCGGCGGCATAACCACCCGTGTTGACCGAGGTCTCGTCGATGAAGTCGAGCACCAGATTCGTACCGCCCTGGCTATTGGCTTGCCGGCTCTGCGTGCTCCCGAACTCGATGCCCGTCACGTTCAGCCCGTCCACCACGTACACGTTCTCGAGGCCCGAGGCGCCCAGCACAGACACGTTCCCTGTGGTGTCGAAGAACGCACCGGGGGTGAGTGTCAGCAGATCGTTGACCGTGCGCTCGAAGGGCAGGTTCCGGGTGAGCTCGCTCGAGATTGTGAGCCCCGTCCGGGCCGAGCCCAGGTCGACGGGCGCGGGCTTCCGGGTGATCACCATGGTCTCCGACGGCGCCAGCGGCGCGTTCACCACGCCGTTGGCGCGAAGGGACTCACCCGCGTGCAGCTCGATGGGCGGCGTCACGACCGGTGTCGTGGCGTCGGGGGCGAAAAATTGCAGCACGTACGCGCCCACGGGCAGCGCTGTGATCTGGTACGACCCGTCATCTCCTGTGAGCGTCGCCTGGTCGCCCTGAGGCCCCGAGGCGATCACCGTCACTCCGGAGGCGGGTAGCTGGGTGGTTTGGTCCACCACGTTTCCGAAGAGGGTGCCGGTCGTGGACTGTGCGAAGGCTTGCTCCGCCACCAGCAACCCACCCAACACAAAAGCAATTCGCTGGATCCAGGATTTCATGCTGTCTCTCCTTGCGGTCATGCGCGTGTGATTCGTCATGGGACACGCGCGGCTACGGCGCAGCCACGGGGAAGGTCAGGGTGACGAGCTGCCCAAGCGGCACGCCGAAGAGGTCTGTCGCGTCTTGCGCCACCGTCACCACGACGGAGGCCCCGGCGGGCCACATGCCGCTCTTCGGCGCTATCGAAAAGCTGGCAGGATCGGATTCGTCCGGGGTGATCTCGGTCTCGACCCCCGCCACGGGCACCGTACCCACGCTCACGCTGACGGAGATCTTCGAGGCGAAGGTGTCCGCCGGCAGGTTGTTGGCCGTGATCTTGAAAACGTGATCTGCCGTGAAGGGCATTTCGCTCTCCTCGCCAACGACCATGAACGCGTCCGTCACGAAGGTCAGCACGGGGGCGGCGCTGGGACCCACGACCAAGGGCGCACCGTTTTTCCCGCGCATGATCGCCGTGTTCAGGCTGACCTTCACGGCAGAGCCCGCGGGCAACCCGGGCACCGGTTGGGCGCTGATCGACGGACCGGGCGCGTAAATCAGGGTGAATTGGCTGTCACCGTTGGGCGTATACACGGTGGTGGCCGTGGGGTTTCCGGTGGCTTCGATCAACACCACGCCGGGCTTGTCCACGCCCGCGTCCACGTCAACCAGCGGGTCGAAATCGAGCAGCTCGGAGAAGAGCGCGTTGAACGACACCCGCGGTGGAACCGAAAACACGCCCGCGTCAGGGTCTCTCGTCACAGGCGAGCCCGAGGGGCCCACGACATCGAACGCAAGCAGCGTGGGGGTCCCGGCCTTGTCGGTCTCCACGCACGCGGTCATGGGCACCAACGCCGCGAACCCGAGGAGAAGAAAAGGTCTGCCGAATCGAAACATGTGTCACCTCGCCAAAGAAAATGAAAACGCCACCCTGATGGCCCTCAGCATCATTCGGACGCCCCTGGATACAGCTTGAGCACTTTTGTTTCAAAAGTGCACAGCGGCGAGAGTGCGGGAAAAAAGGCAAAAATCGAGAATTCGTACACCCCAGGCCTGGCCCGACACACGGCGCGTTAACAGCCCACGACCGAGCGGCGGCAGGGCAAAGGCCCCGATCGTCGTTGGGTTTTCCCCGGTCACTCGGCGCGGAACTCGAAGCGCACGAAGGTGCAAAACGGCACTGCGGTGTCGCCAGCGACGAGCGGTTTATAGCGCCACGTCCTGACGGCCTTGGCGATGCTGTCATCGAGCGTGGGATCTGCGCGCTTGACGAACTCGACCGACTCGACGGCCCCGCTCATCGACACACAGACCTTGGTCATGGCCACGAACGAGGCCCCCGTTTTCGCTAGATGCGCAGGAAAGGACGGGGGCTGCCCCGAAACCCGCTGTAAGCGCCCCAGGGCCTCGGGGAGCATGCGTGGCCTCGCGGCTCCGGTACCGCCCGGCACGCCGCCACCGGTCCCGGTGCCCGTGCCGGCTCCGCCACGCCCCAGACCCCCGCCACCCGCGGGACCCGCAGCCGCCACCGTCGCCGCGGCGCCTGCGCCTGCCGAAGAAGCCGTTTCCGGACGTGGCTCAACCGGAGGCGCCGCAGCTTCGGTGGGCGCGATCACCGGTGTGGGTGGAGAAGGCCGCTCCTCGGGTACGGAGGGCGGCGGTACCTCGGGGCGACGCCTCAGGTTGGGTCTTTGTCCCTGATGCCTCGGAGGACCCTTGTCTGCCGCCGGCGCGCCCGCAGACGCCTCCGGCTCACCCTTCAGTTCCGGTGGCGCCGCGGCCAGCGTGGGCGCGCGCAGGAAGCTGAGCTTCACCGAAGGCGCGGGAAGCTCCTCCACGGTGGTGAGGGACTCGACCGTGGCCCACGCCAAGGCCCCCGCGTGTGCGAACACGGAGATGAGCACGGTGGCGTGAAATAGAACGCCGCGCTTGGCCTTGGTTTTTCCTAGGTAGGTCTCGAAGGGCAAGGTGTGGGGCCTCGCAGTGTTTGCCCGGGTAAGACTCTCTTCTCATGAAGCGTTCGGCGGCTTTCGATTCAGTCTTGATGTAGGTCCCACGCGTGCCGGTCACCGCTTGGCGTCGCGGCCGCACGGGGCCCGTTCTCGCGGCCGCATTTCAGCTTTCGCCCGTCTCTTCCGAGTACCCAGGACGTCCGCTCATGGTTGGGTTTTGGCGCCGTCGGCACCTCGGGTAGGGGGGCTCTGGGTGCCGTTCATGCGCGGAAGGAAACGAATGCCTGTGTCGAAAACGGGGGAATACTCGACTTATCCTTTTACGCCGGAACGGCGTGCCCACGTGGCGTCCGCCTTCGATCGGCTCGTGGGTTCGTCGGACCTCATGAGGGCCGTCTTCGAGCGTCTGCGGCGCGCCTCTCTCTCGGACGCAACCATTTTGCTCCAGGGCGAGACGGGAACGGGCAAAGAGGCGGTGGCCGAGGCCATCCACCTGACCAGCACACGGCGCAATGGGCCTTTCATCGTGGTCGATTGCGGCGCTCTGCCGCCGCAGCTGATGGAGGCCGAACTGTTCGGGCACGAAAAGGGCGCCTATACGGGCGCCGTGGTGGCGCGTCCCGGGTGTTTCGAGGCGGCTCACCAGGGCACGGTCTTCCTCGACGAGATCGGGGAACTCGACATCTCGTTGCAGCCAAAGCTGCTCCGCGCGCTCGAGCGCCGGCATATCAAGCGGCTCGGCAGCACCGAGTACAAGCCGGTGGACGTGCGCATCCTCGCGGCCACCAACCGCGACCTCAAACGCGACGTGGAACGGGGGACGTTTCGCTCCGATCTCTTCTTCAGGTTGGCAGTGGTCTCAGCCGCCTTGCCACCCCTGCGCGCCCGCACGACTGATCTGGCGGGTCTCATTCAGCACATCCTCGCGACGCTCGGGGACGTGGATCGCGAGATCTTCGACATGATGATGGATCCCGCGTTCCACCGGGAACTTGCCCGGTATCCCTGGCCGGGCAACGTGCGTGAACTGCGCAATCACATCGAATGCTGTGTGGCCCTGGGCGAATCTCGCCCGCCCGGCAGCGTCGACATGGACATCACCGGGGTGATTCCCCTCGACCAGTTTGCCCTGGATCTTTCGCTGCCGCTCAAGGAGGCGCGGGACGTGTGCCTGCGCGCGTTCGAGCAACGCTATCTGGACGGCCAGCTCGCCAGGCACCACGGCAACGTCAGCGCCGCGGCCCGGGCGTCCGGCGTCGATCGCGCACACTTTTACCGCATGCTGTGGAAATACGGGCTGCGCGAGCCCGGCACCGAAACGCGTGAGCTGCCAGCCATGGGGCCTGACATACCGGCAAACCTCGACGAGTACACGTAGGCGCACGAGGCATGAGGATTTCGGAATGAAGGCGCGGCCCACGCGCAGCACACCGGGGCCCGAAAGGGTGCCCGAGGCGCTCATCCCGGGCGCCATTCCCAACATGGTGAGCCCGGCGACGACGACGGACTCCGCCTTGCCGTGTATGGAAGAGCGCACGCTCGAACGGCTGACCGAGGTCGTCGAACGCACCCAGTCCGTATCTGCCGCACCGACGATTCCCACCATTCCTCGGGCCCCCTATTTGGTCGTGCTCACGGGGGATCATGAGGGCCGCGTGATCAAGCTTCCCCTCGAGGGCAGCTTCGTCATCGGCCGATCGGAGTCCTGCGATCTGTCCCTCGAGGACGACGGGATCTCGCGCTTGCACGCGAAGCTCGACGTCAAGGCGGGCAGCGTGATGCTCGAGGATATGGACAGCCGCAACGGCACGTTCATCGGTCCGCAGGCGGTCCGGCGCCAGCGGCTCCTCGGCGACGAGATCATCCGCGTGGGTGCCCGCACGGTCCTGAAGTTCTCACTCATGGATGCGGTAGAGGAAGACTACCTGCGGCGCTTGCTTGCGGCAGCGCTTAAGGATCCCCTCACCGGACTCTATAACCGACGCCACTTCGACGAACGCTTGGCCATGGCCTGCGCCGCTGCCCAGCGGCACGGCGAACCCTTCGCCCTGGTGCTCGCCGACGTGGACGACTTCAAGCGCGTCAACGACACGTATGGGCACGGCACCGGGGACCTCGTGCTCCGGCAGGTGGCGGACATCCTTCACACCCGCGCTCGCCGTGAGGATGAGGTATTTCGCTACGGCGGCGAAGAGTTTGCCCTCGTCATGCGCAACACACCTCTCGCGGGCGCCGCAGAGGGGGCCGAGCGTATGAGAGCCGCAGTGGCCCTTGCGTCGGTCGAGACCGACGGAGTGTCCGTGGGCGTCACCCTCAGCCTGGGTGTGGCCGCGTTCCGTCCCGGCGACACGCCCGAGGGCCTCTTCGACCGCTCGGACCGCGCGCTCTACGAGGCCAAACACGAGGGCAAAAACCGCGCGGTTACGCTCAGCGACTGAGCGCGGAATCGTTTCGCGCCCCGGGGTGAGTGGGTCACCTCCCACGCAGAGCCCGCGCTTTTGGTCTCAACCTCGGGCCCGACCCTGCCGAAGATCCAGTCTCGGGGGTCCTGCTCGTGCCACGAACGTACACGCTCGACATACAGAGTTCGCAGAGCTCGTTTCGGCTCAGGACCGGCAACGGGTTCGTCCTTACAGGAGGTGCACACCGTGGCTGAGTCCGAAAAAACGCGCGTTTTGGCGGTCCCGCCGCAAGAGGACTCATCGTCCGGGTACCTGGCGCCCGGGTCGCCGGTCGGCAACTACGTCATCTCCGATCTCATCTCTGACGGCGGCTGCGGCAGCGTTTACCGTGCCAAGCACAGCCTCTTGGGGCGACCCGTCGCCATCAAGGTTCTGCGCCGGGAGTTCTCCGAGACGGGCTCGTCGATGGCCAAGCGCTTCTTGCTGGAGGCGCTGGCCATCAACATGATCCGGCACCCCAACATCGTGGATGTCTTCGAGTTCGGTCAGCTTCCCGACGGGCGCCCCTTTTACGTGATGGAGCACCTCGAGGGTCAAGACCTCGATAGCGCCATCAAACGGCATGGCCGTTACACGCCCGCCGAAGCGCTCGTTTTTCTCGAGCCGGTTTGCGAAGCCCTGGAGGCTGCCCACCGCGCGGGGTTCGTTCACCGCGACATCAAAGCAAGCAACGTTCACGTGGGACGAAGCCTGGATGGTAAGACCACCGTGAAGCTGCTCGACTTCGGTGTGGCCAAGGCACTCAACCCCGACAACCCCGGAGCGGGCCTCACCGTTGCCGGTTCGCGCATCGGGACCACCAGCGCCATGGCGCCCGAACAGATTCGCGGCGGGGACATCACGCCGGCCACCGACATCTACGCGCTGGGGGTGCTCCTGTTTCGGGTCCTCGTGGGACGCAACCCGTTTTCAGCCGCGGATCCCAACGAAGTGGAGCAGATGCACCTCAAGGCGTCGCCCCCCCGACCGAGCGAGTTCGCCCGGGTCTCCCCCGAGATCGACGCTGTCGTCCTGCGCGCCATGCAGAAAAAGCCCCAGGAGCGCTTCGGGACGGCGCACGCCTTCCTCGACGCGCTCAAGGCCGCGGTGACGGCCGAGTCGCAGGTGTCCGCCCCGCCGGCGGCAAGGGCCGTCGGCATTCTTGTCGACCTGCGCACGGATGAAACCGCAGACGACCTGGCCATGGCCGACGTGCTGACCTGCCTCGACATCGCGGAGCCAGCGCTCATCGCCGCCGGGTACAGCATGGTGCTTCAGACCGGCTCGGCCCTTCTAGCGGTCAAGCCCCTTCCCGAAAATGACCCTGTCATGGACCGCTTGATGCGGGCTGAGGCCATCGGCACCGCCCAGCACCTCTGGCAGGAGCTTTCGGCGCGCCCCGACCCCGAGACGGCCGTGCAGGTGAACGTGTCGGTTCACGCGACCTCCGCCACCGTTCGGAAGGTCGGCGACGGGCTCGAGATCGAAGGGGGCCCCATCGTCGAGATCTCCCAGTGGGCACCCGGGGATGCGCAAACCGGCGTGTTCGTGACCGCGGATGCCGGTCGAGACGTCGACCAGGCCGCCTGAGCCACCGTCCGCCCCGGCGCCTTAGACGCACCGGTGCAGAAGAATCCGGGCCGTCCGTCTTGACTTCGCCCAGGGCCTCGGATACGAAGCAGGCTCCATGTCCAGCGAAGAAGATCGCAAAGCGGAACGCCTGTTCGATAAGCGAACGCTCGAACGCAACCTGCGCAAGGGTCTGGTCTCCGTCAAGGACCTGGAGAAGCGAAACAGCGCCCTTCCTGACGTGAAGGACAAGATTGCGCCGCCGCCGGCCGACCTGCCCTTCAGCCCGACGCCCATCGCAGCCGTCCTGCCGGCCCCGACCTACATCGTGAGCAACGGGCGTCGTGACAGCCTGTCCGCCGACCTCGACGATGAGGACGAGGACGAGGACTTCGACGACGAAGAGGACGAAGAGGACGAAGAGGACGAAGACGAAGACGAAGACGAAGGCCTCGACGACGAAAAGGGCCTCCCCGAGGCCGGCTGAGCCTCTTGAGGGCCGCTGCCCACGGTGGGCCGTTGATCCCTCCGAGGGACGCGGTAGATTGCCTCCATGACCAGCGGTGAATTCCCAGCTCGGGGCTCCGCCGACGGGGCCGAGCGTCCGGCGTCCCTGCCCCCCGTGGATTTCCAGACGCTGGTGATCTCTCTTGGCAGCTCTGCCTTGATGCACCTCGGCCTGGTTCCGCACGTCGAGTCCGCGGGAACACGGCCTGATCTGCCCCTGGCCAAGCACACGCTCGACGTGCTGGCCATGCTGCAGGAAAAGACCCGGGGCAATCTGAGCAAGGCGGAGGCCGACCTGCTCGAGGGATTGCTTTACGACTTGCGTCTCAAGTACATCGAGGCCACGCGGCGGTGACGGCTCCTGCCGTGGGCCCACGAGCTCTCGCAAACGGGCCCCGGTAGGAGGACATCAAGGTGCGCTTCGATTTTCTGTCCCCCGCATCCCGCCAGGTGGTGGTTGGCGCCCAGCGGCTGGCACGCGGGCGCGGCGAGGAGCAAGTCGAGCTCGAGCACCTCTTGGCCTCACTTTGCGAGCATGAGGCCACACGCGACATCCTCGCCCGCGCGGGCGGTCGACCGGACGAACTCATCGCGCACCTGACACCGGTAATGGCCGGATTTCCCAAGGTGAACGCACCGACGGTCTACCTCGGGGAGCGGGTGCTGCGCCTCTTCGACCTGGCCCAGGCCGAAGCCGCGGAACGCGAGGGCGGCCTCGTCGAGCCTTGGCATTTGCTGCTGGCAATCCCTCTCGAGGATTCTGCAGCGGCGCGGGCCCTCAAGAGCGCCCAGGTGACCCTCGACCAGCTCGAACGCGCCACCATGGCCGACAAACTCGGCGCCGCACAGGAGGCCCAAGCGCCGACGAGCACGCCGCTGCTCGATCAGTATGCCCGTGACCTCACCGCCATGGCCGCGGCGGGCAAGCTGGACCCCGCGGTGGGGCGAGACCGGGAGCTACGCCGGGTGCTGCAGATTCTGGGTCGAAGGACCAAGAACAATCCGGTTTTGGTGGGCGAGCCCGGCGTGGGCAAAACCGCCATCGTCGAGGCCCTGGCCCAGCGAATCGTGGCAGGCGATGTGCCTCCGCGTCTTGCACGCCAGCGGATCTTCGCCATGGATGTGGGGGCTCTCGTGGCGGGGGCACGTTTTCGGGGCGATTTCGAGGACCGCGTGCGCGGGATCTTGGCCGAGGTGCGGGCGAGCCAGGGAGACGTACTCCTGTTCTTCGACGAACTGCATACCCTGGTGGGAGGGGGTCGCAGCGGCAACCTCGACGCAGCCAGCCTGCTCAAACCCGCGTTGGCGCGGGGCGAGGTGGCCATCATCGGTGCCACGACGCCGGACGAGTTCCGCCAGTCGATCGAGGCCGACCCCGCCTTTGAGCGGCGCTTTGCCCCCGTGCCGGTCGACGAGCCCGACGACGCCCGCTGTCTCGCGATGTTGCGGGCACAAAAGCGCCACTACGAGCAACGTCACGAGATCCGGATCCAGGATGCGGCGCTCGAGGCTGCGGTGAAACTGGCCCGTCGCTACATCAGCGCCCGCGCCCTGCCCGACAAGGCCTTTGACCTGCTCGACGAGGCGGCCAGCCGCTTGCGCCTCGAGCTGGACGGTCACCCCGACGAACTCGACGCCGTCGCGCGGGAGGTGCAGGCCCTCGACATGGAGCTCGCCATGCTCGCCCGCGACGGCTCACCCCAAAAAGAGCTCACCCGGACGCGCCTCGAGGACGCCCGCGCGGCCAGCGCCGTGAAGCTCACCGGCCTTCAAGACCGGCTCGCCCTCGAAAAGGAGGCCATCGAGATCCTGTGGGCCGCCACGGCAGCCTTCGAGGCGGCCCAGGAGCAGGCCGTGCGCGACGAAAAACGGGGGTGATCTCGCGGCCGCCGCGCGCCTGCGCCACGGCGAGTTGCCCGATCTCACGAAGCGGCTCGACGACGCCCGCACCCGCCTTGCAGAGGTGCACCGCGCGGGGCGCTTGCTCGAAGACGCCGTGGAGCCCGTTCACGTCGCGCGGGTGGTGGAGGACTGGACCGGCATCCCTGTGGCACGTACCCTCGAAGGCGAGGGCGACAAGATCCTGAATGTCGACGAGCGCCTCGGCGCCCGCGTGATCGGCCAGGACGAAGCCGTCAAGCTGGTGGGCAAGGCGATCAAGCGCAGCCGCGCCGGGCTCTCCGATCCGAACCGGCCCATCGGTTCGTTCATGTTTCTCGGGCCGACCGGCGTGGGGAAGACAGAGCTGGCGAAGGCCCTCGCGGCCTTTCTTTTCGACGACGAACACGCGCTCGTGCGCATCGACATGTCGGAGTACATGGAGAAGCACGCGGTGGCACGGCTCACGGGAGCGCCCCCGGGTTACGTGGGCTACGAAGAAGGCGGGCAGCTGACCGAGGCCATCCGCCGACGCCCCTATGCCGTCGTCCTGCTCGACGAGGTCGAAAAGGCCCACCCCGACGTGTTCAACGTGCTCTTGGCGCTTCTCGACGATGGCCGTCTCACCGACTCGTCCGGGCGCACGGTGAGCTTCGCGAACGTGGTCCTCATCATGACCTCGAACCTGGGCGCGGCGGCGATCCTCGAGACTGCCGAAACCCTCACCGATCCGCCCGCCCGGCGCGAAGCGATCACGGCCGCGGTGCAAAGCGCCCTGCGGGGACACTTCCGCCCCGAGTTCCTGAATCGGATCGACGAGGTGGTCGTGTTCAACCCCCTCGACCTCGAGACGATCGGGGCCATCGTGGACCTGCAGATGACCGCCCTCAACAAGCTGCTCGCCGAGCGGCGTCTGCGGCTCGAGCTGTCGCCCGAGGCAAGGGCCTGGCTCGCGGCAGAGGCTTACGATCCCGCATTCGGTGCGCGCCCGGTCAAGCGCACCATGGCACGGCACGTGCGCGACGCCCTCTCCGAGTCCATCTTGAGGGGGGCCTTCCAGAGCGACCAGGTCATCCGCATCGAGCGCGGCGAAGACGGTCTGCGTTTCGTTTAACGCGCGTGGGGTAGGGCGGGGCAGGATTTCTCCAACCTGCGCCCCGGCGTTATGATGGAGGCTCGATGCCGCTCCGTCTCGCCCACGTGCGCCGATTGGCCACCCTCGCGGTGCTCGCGGCCAGCGCGGGCTGCATCGAGCAGCCCCTCGCCTCGAACGATGCGGGCCTCGAAGCCGACACCGCGCCGAAGCGCGACGCCGCGCCCCCGCCCCCCGTGACCCTCGTGCCCACCACACGCGCGGCGCTCGCCACCTTTCTCGAGGAGGGCCAGTACCGGGCGTTTGCTGCCGAGTCACGCGTGCACGCGTCCGAGGGGCCGCACGGTCTCGTCCTCACCTTCATGAACCCCATTCTCTTCGACTCTCTTGCCGCAGGAAATCGCACGCATCCGCGCGGGGCTGCGGCGGTCAAGGAGATCTACAAGGGTGGGCAGACCCTCGCGGGCTGGTCGGTGATGGTGAAGGTCGCCTCCGAGAGCCTTGGGGGTGACGGCTACTTTTGGTTCGAGGCGGTGGAAGGCCGCTTGACGGCGGAAGGCACGGGCGATCCCTTGTGTGCTCAGTGCCATCAGGTGGGTAACGATTTCATCCTTTCGCGCTTCCCTCTGCGGTGAACCCTCGGATATGAGTCCCCCACGCCCCCCCGTCACGGTTCCGATCACGCGGCCCGCGTTCGATGAAGCGGAAGCCGAGGCCGTGGCCCACGTGATCAGGTCGGGATGGATCATGCAAGGCCCCGTCGTGGAGCGGTTCGAGCAGTGCCTGGCCGATTACCTCGGCGCGCCCCACGTGATCGCCGTAGCCAACGGCACCTCCGCGCTCGAGCTCGCGCTGCGGGCCCTTCACATTGGGCCGGGTGATGAGGTCGTGACCGTGAGCCATAGCTTCATTGCCACGGCCAACGCCATCCTCGCCGTCGGCGCCACACCCGTGTTCGTGGACATCGAACCCGAAGGGCTCGGTATGGATCCCGCAGCGGCGGCGGCAGCACTTTCGCCCCGCACACGGGCCCTTCTGTGCGTTCATCAGCTCGGCTTCGCCTGTGAGATGGGCGGGCTCTTGCAGCTGGCCGCGCGTGCGGGCATTCCGCTCGTCGAGGATGCGGCCTGCGCCCTTGGCAGCGAAGTGCTGTCCCCCACGGGGAGTGAATGGCACAAGCTCGGCCGTCCCCATGGCGTGATGGCATGCTTTTCGTTTCATCCCCGCAAGGTGATCACCACGGGAGAGGGAGGGGCCATCACCACCCGTGACGTTGCGCTCGCCGGCCGCGTGCGGGCGTTGCGCCAGCACGCACTGGGAACCGTGCCGGTGCCCCGCGCGAACGAGGGGCACGATGGCTTCACGATACCCGCCTTCAACGCCCGCATGACGGACATGGCGGCTGCGCTCGGCGTCTGCCAGATGGCCAAGCTCGAGCGCCTGCTCGAAGCCCGGCGCGCCCAAGCCGCTTCACTCACCGCCGCGCTCGCGACCCATCCCCTGCTCGCACCCGCACCCGTGCGAGCGTTCGAACGGCCGAACTGGCAAAGCTATCCCGCACGCCTGCGAGACCCCGAGAGCGTCACGGGCCAAGCCGTCATCGAAGCCCTCGCACAGAGGGGCGTGGCGGCCCGCGGCGGGCTCACGAACGCACATCGCGAGCCCGCCTACACGACCGCCGCCGCGGGGCGCTGGCGCGCGCTGCCCGCTGCCGGTCTCCGAGCGCGTACGTAAGGAAGTCATCATGCTGCCCCTCTTTGCCGGCATGACGGACTCAGAGCGAGACGCCCTTCACGAGGCACTGTCGGTGCTGCCCACACTCGTCACGAACGCCTGAGGTGCTGATGCGTTCGCGCCCCAGGCACGAAGGGGCCGAGACGCGGCCTCGTCCGGTCACGTCAGCGCTTCTGGCAGCCCGCACAGAAGAAGGTCGAGCGTCCCGCGTCCACCCGCCTGCGGATGAGCGCCCCGCAACGCACACAAGGCTCTCCCGCGCGCCCGTAGACCTGCAAGCTGTGTTGGTTGCCACCCGCGTGCCCGGCACCATCCACGTAATCGCGCAGCGTTGTGCCTCGGTTCGCGATGCCCCGCTCGAGCACCTTGCGTATCGCCGCGAGCAAGGTCCCTGCGTGTCGGCGTGCGCTTCGCGCGGGTTTTCGTGGATGCAGCGACGCTTCGAAGAGCGCCTCGCACACGTAGATGTTGCCCAGCCCTGCCACCTTGCGCTGGTCGAGCAGAAACGACTTGAGCGGCGCACGGCTACCCACGAGCGCGGCGGCGAGCCGTTCTTCGTCGAGCTCGTCGAGCGGCTCGGGTCCCATCTCCGCCAGTTCCGGAAAGCCCTCGCGGGTGCTGGCCACCTTGACCAAGCCGAAGCGGCGCGGATCGATGAAGCGAAGCTCCTCGCCGCCTGCGAGCGTGAGCGCTACGTGCGTGTGGGGGGGACGCAGCGTAGGGGCCTTGGCCACGACGAGCCGTCCACTCATCCCCAGATGAACGAGGACCACGTGCGGGCTTGCACCCTCTACATCGAGCAGCAGGTATTTGCCCCGCCGTGCCACGCCGTGGATGCAGGAGCCAACGAGCGCATGGACCAGGGCCGCGGCATCGACGGCGCGTTGCAGGTGCAGGGGAAAGCCACTCGTCCACACGGCCTCGATCCGCCGTTGCTTCAACACGGGGTCCAGGGAACGAACGACCGTCTCGACCTCGGGCAATTCAGGCATCGGCGTCGTCGAGGGTCTCGGCGTGGGGCGCGTCGTGCGCGCGCGCGCCACGCTCCCACAGGGCGTTCGTCAGCGCGCCGAACTCGGCCACCGACAATGTCTCTGCACGACGCGTGGGTTCGATGGCGCTGGCCTCGAAGGACGCCGTGAGGCGCTCCGCACCAAACGCTTCGAGTGCCCGGCGCAGCATCTTGCGGCGGGTGCTGAAGGCTTGCCGAACGACCGCCGCAAAGAGGGCGTCGTCGTGCACGGCGGCCCAGGGCACCGCCCGCGGCACCAGCGCAAACACCGTGGAGGTCACCTGCGGTTGAGGGACGAACGCATGGGGAGGCACACGAAACAAGGCCTTCACCTCGGCCAGCTGTTGCACCATCACCGAGAGCCGTCCGTACACCTTCGACCCGGGCGGCGCCGCGAGCCGATCCGCCACTTCCTTTTGCACCATGAACACCGCGTGGTTCACCACCGCACCGCCACCTGCCTGCGCGAGCACGTGGAAGAGAATCGGGGTGGTGATCTGATAGGGCAGGTTCCCCACCACACGAAGAGGACGCCCCGCCTCCTGGGCTGCCGCCCGAAAGTCGAAGTCGAGCGCCGAGATGAACGATACGGTGACTTTCTGGGTATCAACGAACACGTGTTCGAGCACGCGGATCATGTCCGGATCACGATCGAGCGCGATCACACGGCCCGCCCGTTCGGCCAGACCCATCGTCAAGGCCCCCAGCCCCGCGCCGATCTCCACCACGGTGTCGTCAGGGCCTGCGTGGGCCGCTTGCACGATGCGGCTCTTCGCATGGCCATCCACGAGGAAGTTTTGACCCCAGCTCTTCTTCGGCTGTAGGCCAAAGCGATCGAGTAGCTCGCGCGTGCTGCCCAACCTCGGATCCTCAGGTGAGGGGAAGCCCCGGATCGACACTGAGATCCAGAGGGGCCACGATGCCGGCCCTGAGCAGGCGCGTGCCCGCCGCGGCGATCATGGCGGCGTTGTCCGTGCAGTAGCAAACCGGGGGGATGTGCAACCGGAAGCCGTCCTGGCGCGCGGCGATCTCGAGGGCGGCGCGCAAGCCCCGGTTCGCCGCCACCCCGCCACAAACGAGCAGGTCCGAAAGCCCTTCCTGCACGAGAGCCCGGCGTGCTTTTCGCACCAGCACGTCGATCACCGCCGCCTGAAAGCTGGCGCAGACGTCCGCCAGGGCCTGGCCCTCCGGCATGGGACCTCGGGCCAGAAATGTGGCCACGGAGGTCTTCAATCCGGAAAAAGAGAATGCCAGATCGTCGCGGCCTGGCAAAGCACGGGGAAACGCATGGCGCTGCGGATCCCCGGCCGCCGCGAGCTCGTCGATGCGCACCCCGCCCGGGTAGCCGAGACCCAAAAGCTTGGCTGTTTTGTCGAACGCCTCGCCGGCCGCATCGTCGCGTGTGGCGCCGAGGAGCGTGCACCCCGCGTCCGTCACCCGCACGAGGGCCGTGTGCCCTCCCGAGACCAGCAAGGCCACGTGGGGCCCGCGGGGGCCGGGCTGTGCCTCGCCCTCGTGCGCGAGGTAGGCAGCCGCCATGTGCCCCGCGTGGTGATGAACGCCCACCACGGGTTTTTGGAGAGCGTAGCCCAGCGCCTTGGCCGTCTCGACACCCACCAGCAAGGCGCCCACGAGCCCCGGCCCATGGGTCACCGCGATCCCGTCCAGGTCCGCCCACTGCACCCCCGCGCGGGCCAGCGCCTGCTGGATCGTGGGAACCACCGTTTCGAGGTGATGCCGGGACGCCACCTCGGGGACCACGCCTCCGTAAAGCGCATGCACCGCCACCTGAGACGCCACGACGTTGGCGTGCACCACACGCCCGTCGGCCACGACAGCGGCCGCCGTTTCGTCACACGAGCTTTCGAGACCAAGAACCAGCACGGCGAGGGGCGCTCGACAGCGCGAGCCCACTCTAGCAGGCAGCGTGCGCGTTAGAGGTTCTGTACGATCACCCGGAGATCCCGCGCGTAGCGGCCGTTCGGCTCGAGCTCCAGGTACCGGCGGTAAGCGGCCCGGGCGCCGTCTTTGTTGCCCCCCTCTTGCTCCACCTCGCCGATGAACACGTAGGCGTCCGCGATCTTCGGATCGGCCGCCACCGCCTTGCGGGCCCAGCGCAGCGCAGCCCCGCTGTGGCCCCGGTCTAGCTCGGCGTGGGCCAGCATCACCATCAAGCGCGCATCGTCAGGGCGCAGCGAAAGGGCTTTGCGGCAGGCCGTCATGATGGGCTTGTACCTCTCGCGCCCGTACGCCTTCCTGCAGGCCTCGAGAGCCGCTTCGGTCTCGGAAACCGACGAAGCTTCGGGCGCAACCATCGCCGTGGGCGAGCCCTCCGTCGGCGCGTTGTCCACGGCCGGTTTGTCGCGCACCGCCGGGGCTTTGGAGGGTGCCACGGGCGGCGCACCGGCCCCGGCCAGCGCGGGGGCCGCTTCGGGCGCCGCAGACGGGCGCTCCGCGACGGGATCGGGAAGCTCGACTGCCGGCAAGGTTTCGGTGGACGCGGCTTCGGTGGGCCCGGGCTCTTGCTGCGACGCGGGCGGGCGCGCGCCCGGGGTCGCCATGAGCGGTTCCACCTTCCAGTTTCGGTACACCACGAAGCCCACCACAGCTCCCACCAACATCGCTGCGACCACGAGCGGCATCGCCCGGCGTTGCCGATAGGGCTCATCCCCCAGATCGAGATCGGCAGCGTCCTTGCGGGCCGATCCCGAGCGACGTGGCAACGTGGCGCTCAGATCGGCAGCAGACGATCCCGCCGGGGGAGGCGGTGGAGGCGTGGGCCGGGGCTCGGGCACGGCCGGGGGCTCGGGCTCGAGCAAGGCAGTGCCCTCCACGGCAGAGGGCGACTCCGGAAAGGGTTCGGCTTCAGCGGTGAGGGCCTTCGGGTCGTCTCCGTCGAGGTTCGCCAGCGCGGAAAGCACCGGCGTCAGATCTTCGTGAGCCTCTCGTCCCTGAAGATCCGGCAGCTCATCGGCAGGCGGGGCGGCTGACACCACGGCATCCTCGTCCTTGTCGTCCCGCGCCTCTTCTTCCTCGTGCCCTGCTTGCCCTTCCCCTTCCTCCGCGGATTCCTCCGCGCCCGCGCGGTCACCCGCGACCAAGGCCTCGTCGCCCTCGCCGAGCGCGGCCGAGGACTCGGACTCGCCCTCTTCGAGCGGTTGAGAACCGAGCGCCACGGGAGAGGGCGTCTTGTCGGGATCTGCCTCGAAAGAGGGCGGCTCGGGCAGAGGAGACGGCACGAGCACGGGCGCAAACCCGTGCAGGGTACGACCCGTAGGCGCCCCAAGCAGGTCGGGCAGATCGTCTGCCACGGCCGCCATGCCGGGGTTCGTGCCGCCAGGGCGGGGCTCGGGCTCAGGGGGCTCCTCCTCATCCGCCGCCGCGAGGCCCATGAGGCTCAAGAGATCCTCGGACTGCCCGAGCTCGGGGGCGGCCGCTTCCACACCGCCCTCGTCCCACGCAGGAGCATCGGTCTTCGCGTCCTCCCTCTCGGTCTCGTAGGCGGCGGCCTCTGCAGAGCGGTCGTCCTGCTCTTCCTCCCCGTCACCGTGCGCGCTGACGGGTGCCTCCGCGCGAGCCTCCTCAGCTTCGAGAGCGACCGGGTCTCCCGCGTCGGTGCTGTCTTCGTCACGCGCGTCGGTGCTGTCTTCGTCACGCGCGTCGGTGCTGTCTTCGTCACGCGCGTCGGTGCTGTCTTCGTCACGCGCGTCGGTGTTGTCCTCGTCACGCGCGTCGGTGTTGTCCTCGTCACGCGTGTCAGTGCTGTCTTCGTTACCCGCGTCGGTGCTGTCCTCGTCACGCGCGTCGGTGTTGTCCTCGTCACGCGTGTCAGTGCTGTCCTCGTCACGCGTGTCGGTGTTGTCTTCGTCACGCGTGTCGGTGCTGTCCTCGTCGCCCGCTTCAGGGGTGTCGGCGCTTTCGCCCTCCTCGGCGTGTTCGTCCACGGTGGGGGACGGCTCGGGTTCGCTTGGCGCATCCGCCGCCTCCCGCTCGGCCGGACCTGCCACCTCTGGCTCCGCGGCCTCCGCGACAGGGGGCGGCGTGCGCTCACGCGCCCAAGGTGACTCGGAAAGCCACCTCTCCAAGCGGCCCAGGCGCGTCTGGCGGGGCTCGGCCTCGGGTCGTGGTTCGCCACGGGCCTCGCCGATCACCTTGTCGTCGCGCAGGCGGCACACGATCGCAAGCGCCTCGAGGTCGGAGAAGTCGCCGTCTTCGATGACCTGTAGCAACGAACGACGTCCGTCGAAGAGGCGAAGCAATGCGTTGACCTCATCCGGGATGTCCGCAAGCCGCTCGGCAAGCGCTTGGTAGTCGACCTCGAAGACGGTCTCGAGCGGAGGCAAGGTCTCGAGCAAACGGGCCCACTCGTCGAGCCGCCTCATGCCCTCGACGAGCATCGCTTGAGCCGAAAGTTCGATCACGTCGCGACGTCGAATGTTCTTGAACTCGACCTCGAAGCTTCCGTCGGTCCAAGCGAACAAGCGGTAAACCGCCTCGACCCCGGTCTGGCGCCCCGCTTCGGCGTCGATGACACGGCCCTCGCGAAAGTAGATGTCCGCTCGACGCCCATCGGCGTTCGTGACGTGCACGATGCCGCTCTTCCGGTTCACCTCGATCGTCTGGACCAGGTCCACGACACCGATGTCCGCAAGCTCCCCGGCAAAGCGGGTGCGCGTGTCGCGCCTCGATTCCAGCCGCTCGCGCTCGCGGCGCTGCAGAAGCATACGAACCCGCGTGGTGAGCTCTTTGATGTAGACCGGCTTGATGAGGTAGTCCTCGACGCCGATCTCGAGGCCGCGAATCTTGTCTTCGATGGCCTTACGGCTCGACACGAAGATGAAGGGGATGCGGGCCCACTCCGCGCTTTCCTTGATTCGCCGACACAACTCGAAGCCGTCCATCTCCGGCATGTGCGTGTCGGAGATGACGAGATCAATCGGGTGCTCAGCCAGGCGGGCGAGGGCCTCGGCGCCGCTGGGGGCCGTCAGCACGTCGTAGCCAGCCTTCTTCAGACTGACGTCCAAAACCCGGAGGCTCTGGGGATCGGCGTCCACCAACAACAGACTCTGTCGTGCCCCCACAGTCATGCCGCGTTCGTCTCGGCCTCCGATTGTATCCGGGGGCTCGTGGGGCCGCAAAGTTGGGCCGGCGATTGTGAGGCCCGCCGGTGTCAGCGCAGCTCGGGGAGATATCGCCCCAGGAGTGCGTGAAGGTCGGCCCACGCGGGCAGGGACGCAAGAGCGTTTCGCACGTATTCGAGCGTAAGTGGAATTGCAGAGAGAAAGCCGGGATTCCCCCGCTTTCGATCGATGAAGACAAATCGCCCCGCGTCCTTGAGCTTTCTTTGCAGGGTCTGCAGGTGAAAGAGGTGGCGGGTAGCGGCGGCGGACTCGCCCGTCAACTCGGAGAATTCATCAATGAATTCATTAACTTCCGAAGTTGGAAGCGAGAGGTACGAGTCGCGAAGCAAGGCCACGAGGTCATACACCCGGGGTCCGAGCAGGGCGTCTTGAAAGTCGATCACACGGATCTCGGGCCCCGTCGTTCCTTCCAGCACCATGAGGTTGCGGCTCTGAAAATCGCGGTGGACGAGCACCGCGGGACTCTCTGCCAGAGTCTGGGCGAGGGTATCGAAGTGCGCATCCAGCTGGGCCCGATCTTCGGGTGGAAGCACCACCCCGCGTCCCTCCTCCAGGAGCCACTCGCGAAAGTGGTCGAGTTCCCAGCGCAAGAGCGCAAAGTCGAAGCGGCGGCCGAAGGCCAGGCACGCGGGGTCGGGCCGTGCGGCACCAAGCACCTGGAGGCGGGTGATGAGGGCAATGGCCTGCCTGTAGAGAGCCTGCCGATGGCCCGCCGAAGGTGCCTCCGCCACGGCCCGCTCCAAGGTGAGGTCCCCCAGGTCCTCGAGGGCGATCAGGCCCTGGGCCAGGGCCGAGCGATAAATGCGTGGCACCGGGTAAGCCCCGCGTTCGAGGTAGTGGTGCAGGTTCAAAAACGGGTACTGCGCCTCGGGCACCTTTGTGTCGTCTGCGGGAAGCTCCATGACGACACAGCTTGCGGGCCGGCCGGTCGTGCTCACGCGATGGTAGCGTCTCGTCGAGGCCTGTCCCGCCAAGGTGGCCACCGTGCCGTCAGTCCCTCCCGCGAAGGTGTGGACGAATCCCAGAATGTCTTTTGCACCGGTCAAGGCGGCTTCCATCGCGTTCGGCCCACTATACTGGCGACGTGCCAGCCAACAAAGTTTCGCAGCGGGAGCCCAGGCAGGCCTCGTTCGCCAGCCTGCTCGACGGCCTCTTGCCGGGTCTTGCGCTCCGTGGCCAGGGCCCCTCCGCGGCTCAGATCGGGGCCCTGGAGGCGTTTGCGCGATTGATGCTGGACTGGAACAAGAGCCTCAACCTGACGGGCGCACGCGGGGTCGAGGATCTGGTCGAGGACCATCTGGGCGACCCGCTGGTGGCGGCGGAAGAGGTCGCACAGGGCGCTCGCGTGATGGATGTGGGAGCCGGAGGTGGCCTTCCGGGCCTCGCCCTCGCCATCTTGCGTCCTGACCTGAGGCTGGTGCTGATCGAGCCCCGGGCCAAGAGGGTCGCCTTCCTGCGCACCGCAACAAGGGAACTGGGCTTGAAGGGCGTCGAGGTGTTTGGCGGGAGGGTCGAGCAGTTCGAGCCCAGCGGCCGTCCCTCTGTTGCCATCTCCCGCGCCACGTTCCCGCCGGAACTCTGGGTCCCGATGGGGAAGTCACTCGTGGCGCCGGACCCCGCGAGCCGCGTTTTTGCCTTTTTGGGCGACAGGGAGGCCCCCGACACTTTACCGAGCCCACTGTCGACGCGGTCGTACAGGCTCCCCAAGGGGCAGACCCGGGTGCTACTGGGGTTCGGCGCCCCGTAGATGGGGCTCAACCGTTCGTTTCACGTGGAACGGCGGGCGCCTGGCAAGTGTTCCACGTGGAACGATTTCCCCCACCGGGGCCTCATCCCGACGGGGACTTCGGAAAACGTTCCACGTGAAACCTCCAAGCCGAGACCCCATGTTCCCCTGCCGCCAGTGTATCTTCCCCCGGACATGAGCAGCCCCCTCGACACCGTGCTCGAACAGGAACTCGCGGCGATCGCAGGCCGAAACCGCCGCCGCTCCTGCCCCGAGATCTCGGGGCCCTCGAGGTCCTACCCCTGCGTCGAGGGCCAACCCGTCGTTTCCTTCTCCTCGAACGATTACCTTGGCCTCTGCAGCCACCCGGCGGTCGTCGACGCCGCGGCCCAGGCCGCCCGCCGCGGCGGTGTGGGCGCCGGTGCCTCCCGTCTGGTCTCGGGCGACCACCCCGAACACCGCACCCTCGAGGCGAGCTTGTCCGCCCATCTCGGCACCGAGGCCGCTCTGGTCTTTCCCTCTGGCTACCAGGCTAACCTCGGCCTCATCGGCGCCCTCGCAGGCCCCGATGACCTCATCCTCTCCGACAGTCTGAACCACGCCAGCCTCATTGATGGCTGCCGACTCAGCCGTGCTCGCGTGGTCGTCTACCGCCATGCCGACCCCAAAGCCGCCGCAACCTGCTTGCAGACCGCCCGCGACGAACACACCCGGCTCCCTCGGCGCATTTTCCTCGTCACAGAGTCCGTCTTCAGCATGGACGGCGACCTCGCGCCCCTTCCGGAGCTCAACGCGCTCTGCCAGGCCGAGGGCGTGCACCTGCTGGTCGACGAAGCACATGCCCTGGGCGTGCTCGGCCCCGGAGGCCGGGGTGTCGCGGCCGCCCAGGGAATCACCCCCGCCGCGCTCGTGGGAACTTTGGGCAAAGCGTTTGGGGCCAGTGGGGGCTTCGTTGCAGGAAGCCGAACCCTGCGCCAACTCCTCGTGAACCGCGCCCGCACCTTCATCTTCGCCACCGGACTTCCTCCCATCCTGGCCGCCGCCGCCCGGGCCGCCCTCGATGTCATCACCTCCTCCGAGGGGGACACGTTGCGGCAGGCCCTCCACGCCCGCATCGCCCAGCTACAGACCCTGCTCGACCGCCAGGTCCCGGCAACACCCATCCTGCCCCTGATTCTCGGCAGCGAGGGAGCCGCCCTCACGGCCTCTTCGCAGCTTCGCGCGCGCGGTCTCTTCGTCCAGGCCATCCGTCCCCCCACGGTTCCCGAGGGTACCTCCCGCCTCCGCATCACCCTCTCCGCCGCCCACCGACCCGAGGACATCGACGCCCTCGGCATTGCCCTGCGCGCCGAGGCTCTGCTCTCCTGAGCCCCAGCCGCGCGGCCCCGGCTCCGCGACCGGCCGGGTCCTTGCCCGCCGGCCCCCGCTTGTCATTCTGCCTCCATGCCCCCCAACACCCCGACTCCTCTGCGCTTCCCTGGTTCTCGCCGGGGGCTCATCGTCGTGGGCACCGACACGGGCGTTGGAAAAACCACCGTATCTCGAGGCCTGCTGCGCCTGGCCGCCCGTCGCGGCGACGCCTTCGTCCCCGCAAAACCCACCGAATCCGGCGTTCCCCTCGGCGGCTTGCCCCCGGACGCCAGCGCCCTCCTGAACGCCAGCGGGCAGGCCAGCCTCTCCGTTTCCGACGTCTGCCCCTTTCCCCTTACCCTTCCGGTGACCCCCTACGTGGCCGCCCAAGCGGCGGGCCTAGCCCTCCGGCTCGACCAGCTCCTGGCCGCCTGCGAGACCCTCGCCCGCAGGGGCGCTCCCCTCCTGGTGGAAACCGCGGGCGGCCTGCTCAGCCCCCTCACAGCCCGCGAGACCAACGCCGACCTCGCGGCCGGGCTGGGGCTACCGATCCTGCTCGTGGCACGAAACGCCCTCGGCACCATCAATCACACGGCGTTGGCCGTCGCGGAGCTGCGGCGGCGCCAGCTTCCGCTGCGCGGGGTCATCCTGTGTGACACCCAGGCTGACGGGCCTGACGCGCCCACCAACCAGCCCTGCATCGAGACGCTCTGCGGGCCCGTCGTGCTCGGACGCCTGCCCCATCTACCTGCCGGCACCGATGACGCGTTGGCAGACGCTTTGGCCTCACAGCCCGCCGTCGTCGCCCTTATCGAGGCTCCGCAGGGCGACCCGAGCCTGCCCAAGCCCACCTAGCAGGCCAGCTCG
The DNA here is from genome assembly GCA_022184915.1 of Myxococcales bacterium. Classification (NCBI taxonomy): domain Bacteria; kingdom Pseudomonadati; phylum Myxococcota; class Myxococcia; order Myxococcales; species Myxococcales bacterium. The sequence goes on from JAGTJU010000003.1 coordinate 568,481, forward strand.
AGAGCTCTTTTCAATCCAACGCGGGCGCGCCCGACCGCTTCCCGTTCGTGGGGAACACCACCACGCGTCGGGCAGGGCCTTCGCCCTCGGACTCGGTGCGGACACTCTCGTCGTCCGCCAGGGCGTTGTGCACGATCCGCCGATCGTGGGGACTCATGGGCTCGGCCGCCACGGGACGCCCGGAGCGCACCGCCTTCTCTGCCAGCTTCTTCGCCAGATCGGACAGGGAGTCTTCTCGACGACCCCGGTACCCTTCCGCATCAACGACGACGGAAGGGCCCGTGCCGGGCTTCTTGAACACGATCCGGTTCACGAGGTACTGGAGCGCGTCCAGCGTCGCGCCCTTTTTCCCAATGATTATGCCAGATTCCGGTCCATGGGCGTCCAGGATCACACGCTCGCCGTCGTCGAACGCGCTCACTTCCGCCTCCATCCCCATGCGTTCGAGAATCTCACGCAGAACGCGCGCGGCTTCTTCCCTTTGCTCCGCCAATCCGGTGTTCGTGCTCATCAGAGGGTCCTTTCCGTAACCACATCGCTCACAGCGTGAAGGTCGCCACCGGTTTAGGCAGCGGAGGCGGCGGCCCGCGATCGGGATCCTCGGCCGCCTCACCCTTGTCGCTCCGCTTATCCTTTTTCGGGCCCTTGTCCTTTGGGCCCCGGTCTGACCGCTCCGGCTTGTCACCCTTGCGCGTCTTCCCTGGCTCCGCAGCGGCAAACTGGGCGCCACCCGCCGACGGCCCGACGGCCTCGTCAGCGATGAATTCATCGAGACGCGCGCGGCTCTCGGCGCTTGCCTTCGCTGCGGGACTCGCGCCTACACCCGCCATCTTCGACTCCGGTTTCACCATGGGCTCTCGGCCTGGGGTCCCAGAAACTACGGGACCTTCCGCCATGCTGTCAACTTGGAAGCCTTTGATTCTGACCGCTTGGCCTCGCTTCCTTGCTCCCTCCGAGACCCACGGGTACCTTTGCCTGGTGCCTCTGAATCTCACGACGTCCACCCTTCCCTGGTCCGAACACGAGGCCGACTGCCTCGCCCTGGTCTGCGACGAAAGCGCGTTCCTCGCATCCCCTGCCATCGGTCTCGTGGCCGAGATTGATGAGGCCCTCGGCGGCGCCCTGCTCTCGCTCGCGGCGTCCGAACGCTTCAAAGGCAAAAAAAATCAAACCCTGACCTTCCCGACCTTCGGCCGCCTGCGCGCCCAGCGCCTCGTTTTGTTGGGGGTCGGACCCGCCGCGGACCTCACCCCAAACGATCTGCGGCCTGCCGCCGCCCGCGCCGTGCGCGCCGCCAACGGGTTCGGTGCCCACGCGGTCTCTCTCTTGCTGCCTTCCGGGCTGCAGACCCAGGAGCACGCCGCCGCGTCCGTGCAAGCGGCCGCCGAGGGTGCCTGGCTCGGCACCTACCGCTTCGACAAGTACCTCTCCGAGGACAAACGCACGCCCGTCACCGTCACGGACGTCCAGATCGCCCTGCCAGCCACCCCGGTCGACGCCGATCTCGCACCCGCGCTCGCGCGGGGCCGGAACACCGCTCTCGCCATCTGCCAGGCCCGCGACCTCGTCAACGAACCCGCCGTGGCGATGACGCCCACGCTTTTGGCTGCGGCTGCCGACGCCCTGGCCAAAGACTGCGGCCTCAGCATCAAGGTGCTCGGCCCCGAGGCGTGTCGAGACGAGAACATGGGCCTCTTCCTGGCCGTCGCGCAGGGCAGCGACGAACCCCCGCGATTCGTCCATCTGGCCTACACGCCGCCCCAACCCAAAAAGCGCGTCGTCATCGTGGGCAAAGGTGTCACCTTCGATTCGGGTGGCCTGTCGCTCAAGCCCAACGACGGCATGCTCGACATGAAGGTCGACATGGCAGGCGCGGCTGCCGTGATCGCAGCCATCGGGGCCGTCGCCCGCGAGAAGCTGCCCATCGAGGTTCACGCGCTCGCCGCCTGCACCGAGAACATGCCCTCGGGCAGCGCCTATCGCCTGGGCGACGTGCTGCGCTCCAAAGCCGGCAAGACCGTGGAAATCAACAACACGGACGCTGAAGGGCGTCTCACCCTTGCCGACGCGATCACCTACGGCCTTGCGCTCGAGCCCGACCAGCTGTTCGACTTCGCCACGCTCACCGGTGCCTGCATGGTAGCCCTGGGGCCGCACATCGCAGGCGTCATGACAAACGACGAGGGGCTCGGGCAAGACTGGCTCGCCGCGGCCCGCCAGGCCGGGGAAGAGATGTGGCGGCTTCCCCTGCCCGAACGTCTCAACGACATGTTGCGCTCCGAGATCGCCGACATGAAGAACACGGGCGAACGCTGGGGTGGAGCCCTCACCGCCGGCTTGTTCCTGAAGAGCTTCGTCGGCAACACCCCTTGGGTTCACGTGGACATCGCGGGTCCCGCCACAGCAGACAAAGAAGCGGGACACGTGTCGAAAGGTGGAACCGGCTTCGCCGTGGCCACGATTCTTGCGCACCTCCGTCGTCTGGCCGCAGCGTAAACGTTCGCGTACGGATCACGCTTCGGTGATCGAAACGACAGCCCGCCTCCGTCATCGCGAGGCGGTTGACGTTTTTTGCCCTCATGACGCCTTTGCCGGGTCCAAACTTGAGGAATGGCCGATCAACAGAAAAAACCCCAGCAACTTCAATTAGCTTGACGGTGCAAGGGTTTAGTGGTCTTTCTAGCTTGCCCTGTGTGTGCCCTCGTGGTAGATTCCGGCCGCCTCGAAGCTAGGGCAAGAGGCAAATCCACTCAATCTTAGGAGTGTCTTCTCTATGGAGCCGAACTTTCAGGTGGGCGATTTGGCAGTCTATCCGGCTCACGGCGTTGCCGAAGTCATGGGCATCGAGACGCGTGAGATCGCTTCATCGAAGCAGACCTTTTACATCCTCAAGATTCTCGACAACGGGATGAAAGTGATGATTCCCACGCGTAACGCAAGCGCCGTGGGGCTGCGCGAGCTGATTCGCGAAGACGAAGTGGAAGAGGTTTTCGAGATCCTCAAGAGCCGTGAGATCGCCGTGGAAGGGCAGACATGGAACCGGCGCTACCGTGAGTACATGGAGAAGATCAAAACGGGCTCGGTGTTCGAAATCGCCGAGGTTCTGCGAGATCTTCAGCGTCTCAAGTCCGACAAAGAGCTTTCGTTCGGTGAGCGCAAGATGCTCGACACCGCACGAACGCTTCTCGTCAAAGAGATCGCTGTCGCCACCAAGTCGAACGAAGTCAAAATCGAAGAGAAGTTGAACCACATCTTCTCCTGCTGATTCGCGCAAGCCACCGCTTGCTGAAAAACCCCGGAAGGCACGCGCCGACCGGGGTTTTGCTATTTTGCGGCCTTCTCCACGTGGGCCCGCTGCGCGCTCGATGCGAAAAGGGCCACACCCGCAACCTGTGCCGGCGTGGCCCTCGGAAAACCTACGCTTCGTTCAGATGTCCAGATTGCGCACGCTCAGCGCGTTGGCCGCAATGAACTCACGCCGCGGCTCGACCAGATCCCCCATCAGCGTCGAGAACAGCTTGTCCGACTCGAAAGCGTCTTCGACCCGCACTTGCAGCAACGTTCGCTTCGCGGGATCCATCGTGGTCTCCCAGAGCTGCTCGGGGTTCATTTCCCCCAGGCCCTTGTAGCGCTGGATCGCGAGCCCCTTTTTGCCCATCTCGCTCAGTTTGTCCCCGAGATCGTCGAGCCTCTCGAGGGGAAACTGCCCCGATTCACTCTCGAGCGCGTACGTGTCCTGCCCCACCGCCACGAGCTGCGCCCAGAGGCGACGGAGGTCCGCGTACTCGCCTTCGTCCAAGAGCACGTAGTCGAGCACCGTGTATTTCCGAACTCCGCCGGGCCTCACTGAGGACTCGATACGGAAAGCCCCGTGCTCCTCGTCGCTCGTGACAGAGAAAACCACGTCACTCAGCTCCGGCTCGTGCCGCGCAATGTAGGCCTTCATGGCCTCCACGGCTGCGTCTACCGCACTGCGATCCTTGAGCCCTTCGCGATCGAGCTGGGTCGCCTTGATGGCGGCGTTCACGATGCGGCTGTCCAACTTGCGATCCAGCAATCTCATGATGCGCCGGTAGTTGCTGGCAGCCCGTGCCAGTTTCACGAGCGCTTCACCCGAGGTCACCGTCGCGTCGCCACTGCGCAGCGAAATCCCCTCGACTGCGCCCTCGAGCAAATACTCCTCGAGCGCTTGCTCATTCTTCAAATACAGCTCGCGCTTCCCCTTCTTCACCCGGAAGAGCGGAGGCTGGGCGATGTACAGGTAGCCATGCTCGATGATCTCCGGGTAGTGCCGGTAGAAGAAGGTGAGCAGAAGCGTGCGGATGTGACTTCCGTCGACGTCTGCGTCCGTCATGATGATGATGCGGTGGTAACGAAGCTTCTCGATGAGCTTCTCTTTTTCGACACCGCACCCAAGCGCCGTGATCAGCGTGACGATCTCCTGCGAGGACAACATCTTGTCGAGACGCGCCTTTTCGACGTTCAAGATCTTGCCTCGCAGCGGCAACACCGCCTGATCCTTGCGGTTCCGGCCTTGCTTCGCGGAGCCGCCGGCGCTGTCACCCTCGACGATGTAAAGCTCCGAGTGCGCCGGATCGCGTTCCTGGCAATCCGCCAACTTTCCCGGAAGCGACGAGAAGTCGAGGGCGCCTTTGCGCTGCACGAGCTCCCGCGCCTTGCGAGCTGCATCACGGGCGCGCGCCGCAAGCACCGCCTTCTCGATGACGCTCTTGGCCTCTTTCGGATGCTCCTCGAAGAAGCGCGAGAGCCTCTCGTTCACGATCCGCTCGACGATGCCTTTGACCTCGGACGAAACTAGCTTGTCTTTCGGCTGGTTCGAGAACTTGGGATCGGGGTGCTTCACCGAAACCACCGCGGTGAGCCCCTCGGTGATGTCGTCGCCGCCCAGGCCCGCCTTCAAGTCCTTGAGCAGACCGTTTTCCTGGGCATAGGCGTTGACGGTGCGCGTGAGCGCCGTCTTGAAGCCCGTCAGGTGGGTTCCGCCATCCTTGTTCTTGATGTTGTTCGTGAAGCAAAACACGGCCGGCTGGTAGGAGTCGTTCCACTGGAGCGCGATCTCCACCACGGTGTCGTCCACTTGGCCCTCCACCATGATGGGGGCGTCGTGCACCGTAGTCTTCGACTTGTTCAGCTCCACGACGAACTCGGCGATCCCGCCGTCGAAGCGAAAGTCCTGGTTCTTGCCGCTGCGCTCGTCGCCGAGGGCGATGGTCAGCCCCTTGTTCAGGTAGGAAAGCTCGCGCAGCCGCTGCGAGAGGATCTCGAAGCTGAACTCGACCATCTTGAAGATGACGGGATCGGGCTTGAAAGTGATCTTCGTCCCCGTACGCGGGCTCTTCCCGATCGGCTTGAGCTCGGTGACCGGATCGCCCTGTTGGTACAACTGATGAAACGTCTGCCCGTCGCGGCGGATCTCCAGCTTCAGCCACTCGGAGAGGCCGTTGACCACCGAGACGCCCACGCCGTGAAGCCCCCCCGAGACCTTGTAGTTCGACTGATTGAACTTGCCGCCGGCGTGCAAGACGGTCATCACCACCTCGGCCGTGGGGCGCTTTTCCGTGGGGTGCTCGCCTACCGGGATGCCGCGGCCGTTGTCCTCGACGGAGACCGACCCGTCGAGGTGGATCTTCACGTCGATGCGATCGCAGTGACCCGCCAAAGATTCGTCGACCGAGTTGTCGACGACCTCGTAGACCATGTGGTGCAGGCCCGTGCCGTCGTCGGTGTCACCGATGTACATCCCGGGCCGCTTCCGAACGGCTTCGAGGCCCTTGAGAACCTGGATGCTGCCTTCGTTGTACTCGGAGCCCACAGGTACACGGGGCTCACTAGAGGACGCATTCTCCTCGGCTTCGCTCATGTCTCGTCACTCACCTCGAGGGGCGCGGGTCGGCGCCTTTTCGGCGCTGGCCTCGAGACCCTCGAAGGGCTGGCCAGCAGTCCGGACCATTCCGAAAAAACAAAGAATTTTTCAATATCTAGCACACTTTGGGGGCACACGGACAAGGAAAAGCGGAGGCGCGCCGGCGGGCGGCTCCGTGCCCCTTCATGCCTGCCCCGGAACCATCACCGAGCCGCCAACCAGCTGCACGTCTTGCCGCCCCGGCAACTGGGGTAGCAGATCGGGATCCGTCACCGTGATGAGAGATTGTCCCGGGAGGGCGGCGATTGTCTCGAAGAGCCGTCGGCGCCGCAAACCGTCGAGCTCGCTCGCCACGTCGTCGAGCAGCAGCATGGGCGGCTCTCCCAGCGCCTCCGTGAGCAGCTCCAGCTCGGCGAGCTTGAGGGCCAGAACCAAGGAGCGAAGCTGGCCCTGGGAACCGTGATCGCGCGCCAAATGCCCCTTGAGACCCAGCTCCAAGTCGTCCGTGTGGGGACCGTACCCCGTAAAGCCACGCCGCAGGTCCAGACTGCGACGCGCCCGCAGCCCGTCGGTGAGCGCCGCGACGAGATCCTCCTCGCTCGAAACCCCCCGTAGACTCTCGTGCCCGCGATAGGCCAAGGTCGCACCCAGGTCGGCGTGTATTTCAGAGAACACCCGCGCGAGGCGCGGTGCCAGCGCGTCCACCATCTTCCGACGCCGGCTCACCAAGCGCGCGCCCGCGGCTCCCAGTTGCAGGTCGTAGCTATCGAGGAGGTTCGGGTCACCGCCGAGCTTCAAGGCCGCATTGCGGCTCTTGAGCAGCTTTTGGTATACGGCTGCCTCGCGGTAGTAGGACCTGTCGGTCCCGAAAATGGCCAGGTCCACGAACCGCCTCCGCGCGGCGGGGGCTGCCTTCGGCAAGAGCAGATCCTCTGGCACGAAGAGCACGAGCCCAAAGGGTGCCAACGACGCGCTGTCTCGCCTGACACCCTTGCCGTCCAACTTGAAGCCCTTGCGCCCCGGCTGAAGCTCGGCCTCGAGCCGGCGGTGAAGGCCACCGCCCTCGACCTCGGCGACCAGCTTCAGCCCCGGCTCCTCCCAACCCAAAAGATCCGCCACGGCATTCGTCCGAAACGAACGAAAGGTCAACAGGAAGTAGACGGCCTCGAGCAGGTTGGTCTTGCCCTGGCCGTTTTCCCCCCAGACCACTGTCGCCCGGGGGCCCGGACAAAACACGGAGGGCCGCAGGTTTCGCCAGCCCCGCGCCCGCAGGACGTTCAGCTGCATGAAGGTTCCCAGGCTGACCCGGGGCCACTGCCCCTGGGCCCCGCCGTCAGCTCACAGGCGCATGGGCATGACCACGCCCAGGTAGTCACCGTTGTCCGAAGGGCGCACCACCGCCGGATCCAGCTCTCCCGCGAGCTCAAGCTGCACCTCGGGGCTGCCCATCTCTCCGAGCAGCTCGATGAAATACCGTGCGTTGAAGCCCACCTGAACGGGTTGACCCTTGTACTCCACCTCGATCCGCTCACGCGCGTTGCCCAGGTCGGGGCTGTCGGCCTCGATGGACAGCCACCCCTTGTCGAGCGACAAACGCACGCCCCAGGTCTTGTCAGAGGCCATGATGGCCACGCGCTTGAGGGCGTCGAGGAAGGCATCTCGGGATACGAAGACCTTTCGGTCATTTTCGGCCGGGATCACCTGTTGATAGGGGGGGAACTGGCTATCGGACAGCTTCACCGCCAAGCCGATCTCATCCGCCTTGACGATGAGCTGCCCGTCTTTCACGCCGAGGCCCACGGGCGCCTCGCGTCCTTCGACCACGCGGCGAAGCTCCAGCACGCCCTTGCGGGGAATCAGGATGCCCGACGCCAGCACAGGACCGCCTTCGAGCTTCCGCTCCACCTTCGAGAGGCGATGGCCGTCGGTCGAGACCATGCGCCCCACCTTCCCGTCGCATTCGAAAAGCACGCCAGCCAGGTGCTGCCGCGTTTCATCCGAGGACACGGAGAATATGGTCTTGCTGATCATCTCCGCGAGGGTGCGCGGATCGACATCGACCGTGGGCACCTCGGCGATCGATGGGAGCTTCGGAAAGTCTCGGTCCGCCATGCCGACGATCTTGAACTCAGCGCGGCCCGCCCGAATCTCGGCCCAGTTCTGCTCGGTTCGCCGCAGGTGAACCTCATCGCCTGAAAGCCCCTTGATGATGTCGTGGATCTGCTTGGCCCCGAGCGTGAGACCACCTTCTTGCTCGACCCGGGCGGGTAGATCCGCCACCAAGGTCACGTGCAGATCCGTCGCGGCGCAGATCAGGCGATCCTTGCCGTTCGTCTTGAAGAGGACGTTCGCCAGGATCGGTAAGGTGCTTTTTCGATCCGCGATGCCTGATGCCAGGTGCAGACCCTTGAGGAGTTGATTGCGGTCTATTTTGAAGTCCATCGGGACACCTCGTCCGGGGCGCCTACCCTACATGAAAATAAAAGAAATAGATCAGATCTGTAGAGGTCTTTAGTAGGGCCTGTGGGAACGTTGAAGAGCATGAGATAACTCGGGTTTTCCTGTGAAATGAGCTGGGGACGAAAGCTGGTCTCGCCGGGGATAAGCCCAAAAAGGCGCGCTGCGCGGCTTTATCCCATATCGCACAACAGGTTTGCCACACCTCCACCAACAGGGATGTCCACACGTTCATCCACAGGGGCGAAACCCCAAGCGCGCGTGGTGAAGGGGGATACAGCACCCCACAAACGAAAAAACCCCCGTGTGCACGGGGGTCTCCTGGCCAGATTCCTGGCCTGCTGGGGCAACGCGGCTCAGTCGTCGCGGAGGTGTGACTCGAGCGTGTTCACGATGCTGCGCTGGGCGGGATCCTCTTTGACCAGCCGTTCGATCTTCCTCACCGCGCTAATGACCGTGGAATGATCTTTGCCGCCGAAGCGTGAGCCGATTTCGGGGTAGCTCATCGACGTGAGCTTACGTGCCAGGTACATCGCCACGGCGCGGGGATGCGCCACGGCCCGGTGGCGCTTGGGGCCCTTGAGGTCGGCCAACTTGATGCTGAAATAGGTGGCCACCTCCCGCTGGACCGCCTCGATCGTGAGACCCACCGGGGAGCTCGCCACGATGTTCTTGAGCGCATCTTGCGCCAGCTCGAGGGTGAGCGGGCGGCTCTCGAACGAGGCGCGGGCGCTCACCCGCGCGAGGGCACCCTCGAGATCTCGGACGTTCGTCTTGATGGCTGTCCCGATGAAGAGAGCCACGTCGTCGGGAAGCTCGATCCGGTCGAGCTCCGCCTTGCGCTTGACGATGGCGACGCGGGTCTCCATGTCCGGCGTACCCACCTCCGCGATGAGTCCCCAGGTAAAGCGGCTTCGCAGCCGGTCTTCGAGCCCCGCGACCTCACTCGGGAGCTTGTCGCAGGTCATCACGATCTGCTTGTGGGCGTAGTGGAGCGCGTTGAAGGTGTGAAAGAACTCGTCCTGGGAGCTGTCCTTGTTGGACAGGAACTGGATGTCGTCGATGAGCAGAACGTCAGGGAACTCCCGGTAGCGGGCCCTGAACTCCTCCATCTGGCTGCCGCCGCCACCGCCTCGGTTCATGAGCGAGCTGATGAAGTCCGTGACGAAACGCTCACAGGTCACGAACACCACGTTCCACTCGGGGTGCTGACGGTAGATCTCGTGTCCAATCGCCTGCAGGAGGTGGGTTTTCCCCACGCCCACGCCACCGTAAATGAACAGCGGGTTGTACTTTTCCCCGGGCGACTCGGCGACGCTGAGCGCGGCGGAGTGGGCGAACCGGTTCGTGGGCCCCACGACGAACTTCTCGAAGGCGTAGCGCGTGAGCAGGTTGGGCGGCTTGGCCCGTGAGGGAAGTTCGACCGTGGGGCTCCGGGTGGCAACCGACGCGGGGGAGCCCTCGGGGGCAAGCCCGGCTGGACCCGTTTTCGGGGTGGCGGCGGCCGCATCCTCTTCGATGACGAACTCCACCGTGAAAGTCGTCTGCGTTCGGCCCTGGAGATCCTTCAATATGGACGGGAGGAAATGGTCCTCGAACCACTCCTTGTGGTACCGGTTCGGCGCCCTGAGCCGAATGCGCCCGTCCTCGATGGACACACACTCGATGGGCTTGAGCCACATGCTGCGATGCAGTGGCTTGACCATCGGCTCGATGGAACGGACGGCTTCTCCCCAAAGTTCGATCATGTTCTCCACAGGTCAGGGCGCAAGAATTCCATAATAGACACGGGAAATTACGACGGTCTTTCCCCAGTCTATCCACACGACGCACCCCCCTTGAGGGGCCCCCGGATGCCCGTCACGAAAAGCATGGTGACGAAACGGCCAGAGCCCGTTGGGCGCGTCGGGCGAGCACCTCTCTAGCAGAGCCTTTTCGAGCCCAGCAAGAGCGTCCAAACCCGAAGCCGTAAGGTGTCGGAGATCAGGGAGGTTTTTTTACAAGAAACTTTTTCTCACTTGCCGTCTTGACGAGCCGACGGCGTCCAAATCAACGCATAACTATTTGGAATTCCTTGCCTTTTCATCACGCCTCCGAACCCCGTGTCGGGCGCGTCGGCAAATCTCGGGACGATCGCTCACTCGTTCCCGCTAGGCCCCGTAACTTGGGACTTCGCGGGACCGGGGACCCTACGCATGCCGTTTTTCCGGGTGATCGCGGAACGGGAGCGTCACGAACCTGTCACAGCCCGCGAAAAACGAGGTGTTGGTGCCGTATCGTATTGTAACCATATGAAACTATTCACCTATCTGGGATGAGGCGCGGGGCGGTGAGGTAACCGGCCTCCTGCCCCGATCCAGAATGTGAACGAACGGCGTTTTTCGCCCCCAGGGCTCCTGGTGACCGCTGGGGCGTGCTTGTGGATAAGTGGGGCGATTCAGGGGGGCGTTTCGTTGACACCCTAACCGGCCAATGCTAGTTGTTCGCTCCCACTGCGGTTCGGAGCCGGAGGACAAGCGTGAAACGGACATATCAGCCCTCTCGAAAAAGCCGGAAACGAACTCACGGCTTTCGTAAACGAATGAAAACCAAAGCCGGTCGCGAGGTGATTCGTCGCCGTCGCCGTCGTGGGCGCAAGCAGCTCACGGTCTCCGTACCCAAGAAGTGACGGGCCCGCGGCCCTGCGCAGCCGCACGATACGGAGCGCAGGCCAGCCAGCCGGGGAATCGGGGGGGCTCATGTCTTTAGCCAAGGACCGTCACCCCAGGACCCGACCCCGGTCGGTACTGTCTCGCAACATGCGTGTCCGCAAGCGCACGGAGTTTATGGAACTTCAGGCGCAGGGCGAAAAAGCGAGCGGTAGGCATTTCACCGTACTCGGCGCCCCGGCGCCCGGTGGGGTGTGGCGCCTCGGCGTCACGGTGAGCCGCAAGGTCGGCAACGCCGTGACCCGCAACCGGGTCAAGCGGCGCATCCGTGAGAGCTTCCGGCGTCACGTGGTGGACCTACGAGCGCCCTGGCGGGTGGTCGTGATCGCGCGCCCTTCCGCTGCGGAGGCCGATTGGGAGGCCGTGTTCCGGGAGCTTGGCCATCTGCTTGCACGTTTCGGGAGGCGGCCATGACAAGCCCCTCGCCGAACCCTCCGCGCGAGCGGACCCCGCCTGCGCCCGGCCTGGTGGTCCGCGGCCTTGGGGGGATCCTTCGTCTTTACCAGCTTCTGCTGTCTCCCTGGCTCGGGCGTGCTTGCCGCTTCGAGCCCAGCTGCTCGGCATACGCCCGAGAAAGCATCGAAACCCATGGAGTCGGGCGGGGTATATGGTATGCCCTGCGGCGCCTGCTGCGCTGTCACCCGTTTTGCGCGGGGGGCTTCGACCCCGTTCCTCCCAGGGCTGCGCCACGACGTGCGGCGGGGGGGCAAGGATCCGGGGAGTCAAGCAGGTAGGTCGTCATGGAAAATCGTCGCAATCTGATCGTCGCCGTGGTCCTGTGCATTGGCATCTTGTTGGTGTGGGACCGTTTTTTTCTTCCCAAGTCGGCCCCGCCGCCAAGCCCTGCGCCTGTCGCCGGCGCGGGCACTGCGCGGAAGGCGGGCCCCGCGCCCGAAACGCAACCCAAAGAAGCCGCCCCCGCGCTGGCCCCCGGTGGCCGGGCCGAGCGAGGTCCCGAGCGGACCGTCAGCCTCGAGACACGTGACGCGCGCTACGTGTTCAGCACCTGGGGCGCTTCGGTCAAAGCGGTCTACCTGACCGGCCCCCAGTTTCGGGCCAAGACCGGTGACGGCAGGCCCAAAGGCAGCGCGCTCGAGATCGTGCGGGCCCCGACGGGTGACGCAGCTCCCTTCGTCATCGGTTTTCCGGAGTCCGGTTTCTCATGGCCCGACGACGTCGCCTGGCAGGTCGTGAGCCAGACACCGAATCAGGTACGGTTTGCCGCCGCGGCCGGGGGCGTCACCGTGACGAAGATCTTCAGCACGGTCCCCGAAAGCTACCAGCTGCGTCTCGACGTGGAGGTGCACAACCAGTCGGGCGGGTCCTTGGCGCCCCGCTTGTCTTTGACGATTCCCGGTCGGCAGGACCCCGACAAGAAGGGGGGCGGCATGTTCAGCTACGCCGTCGCCAGCGTCGAGGAGATGGTGTGCTTGGTCGACGACAGCATCGAACGACACGCCGTCGAAGGCCTTCGCGAGGACCCCATCAACAAATCGGGTGTGGTGAAATGGGTGGCAGCGGACGAGCGCTTTTTCACGATCGCGGCCGTCCCGCCCCAGCAAGACTTGGCTGACACGCGCACCTGCCGCCAGACGGCCTCGAGCGAAGAGGCGGGAGCGGTCACGGTGGTCCTAGGACCTCTGACCCTTGCGAACGGGGACCGCCACACCTATCCCTTTGCGCTCTTCACGGGACCGAAGTACCGCGATCTTCTCGCCGGGGTGGCTGCGTTTCCGATGGAGGGCGTGCAGGCCAAGGGTGGCCTCTCCGCCGCAGACGTCGAGCTCGACAGCAGCGTCAACGTGACCTTCGCCTTCATTTCGCGCCCCATGATGGCGACGCTGCGTGCGTTCCATGGTTTCACGCAGAACTGGGGGCTTGCCATCATCCTGCTCACCATTCTGGTGAAGCTCATCACCTTCTACCCCGCACACAAGGCACTGCTCTCGGGCAAGCGCATGGCGAAGCTTGCCCCGAAGGTGGCCGAACTGAAGGAGAAGTATGGTAACGACCGGGAGCGGCTCGGTCGCGAGACGATGGCCCTGTACAAGGCCCAAGGCGTCAACGTGCTTGGGGGGTGCTTGCCCTCCCTCATTCAGATGCCCATCTGGATCGCCCTCTACTCGACGCTGAGCTACTCGGTCGAGCTCTACCGCGCCTCCTTCGTAGGGTACATACACGACCTTTCTTCACCCGACCCGTACTACATCCTGCCCCTCGTCATGGGTGTCACGATGTTCGTGCAGATGCGGATGACCCCTGCCGGCACGGATCCGCAGCAACAGAAGATCATGTCGGTGATGATGCCCGTCATGTTCACCTTCTTTCAGATCTTCTTGCCTTCAGGCCTGGCTCTGTACGTTCTCACGAATTACACGCTGGGCATCGTTCACCAGGTGATCGTGAACCGGCTCGACAAACAAACCGCGAAGCTCCGACCGGCGAAGGCAAGCTAACCTGGCTCTCGGCCGTCCCCGGCCTTTGTCTCGTACGAGGGATCTCGAGGTTGCAGGCTTGAAACTTCTTCATGTCTGCGACGATCCTGAGTTTCGTCAAAGCGAGAGAGGCAGACGCATCCGGGGATGGAGTCCCGCGGGAGTTGTGATACGCTCTACCGGTCATTGGGCGTCTTGGATACGGGTGTTGAATGTCAGAACGGCTTTCGGATCTCGAAGAGAAGCTAAAGAGCTCGCGCAGCAAGCTCGAAGCGCTCGCTGAGCGCGCCGCTCAACTGCGCACGAAGCTCGAAGCTGACACCGCGCTGATCTCGTCCATGGAGAAACTGGCCGAGTTGGCCAAGCGCGCTCCGAACCCCGTTCTCCAGGACGACTATCACGAGGATGATGGCTACTACCTTTCGGACGGCTGGGAGATCGAGCTGGCCAACGAAGAAGGCAAGTAGCTAGGCAACTCGTTGGTATCGTGAGGGCAGGTCCCCGGCGCTTCAGTGCGGGACCGCAGGGGGCTGCACGAAAGGCGTACATCTGGCACACTGGCGCGCCTTCGCATGTCTTCTCGTCGCGTTCGCCAACACGTCAATCCTCTGCGCTCCGATCTTCTCTCGATAGACGACGTGCCGCGGGTCGAGGGGCCCCCGGGCGCGTCTTTAGAGGTCGAGCTCGGCTCGGCCGAGGCCCACTTTCTGATGGACCGGGCTGTCGAGACGCCCGACCGACACTACGTGGGGATCGAGATCCGGATAGAGATGGTGCACAAGGCGAACCGAGAAGCTGCGCACCGAGGCTTGGCCGGGAAGGTTCGCAGCGTCTTCGCGAACATCTCAGTGGACATGCCACGCCTGTTTGCTCCGCACAGCGTCTCTCGCTTCTTCGTAAACTTCCCCGACCCTTGGTTCAAGGAGCGCCAGCACAAACGGCGTGTGATCGACCCCTCTTTGGTCGACGACATGTTGGATGCCTTGGTGGACGGCGGCGAGATCTACGTGAACACCGACATCTTCGAGCTCGCGCTCGACGCCATGCAAGCCCTGGAGATGAACCCGGGCGTCCGCAATGTGCTGTCCCCTTGGACCTTTCTGCGACAGAGCGTGTTCAGCTCACGCTCTCGACGGGAAAGGCAATGTGAGCGGGACGGCACGAAGATCTGGCGGCTCGCGTACCGTCGCGCGTGAGCGTTCGTGCTCAGGAAAGTTCGACCAGGCGATCTTCGAGCAGCTTGATCTGGTCTCTGACCGCAGCGGCCTTCTCGAATTCGAGCGCCTCGGCGAGGCGGTGCATGTCCTTGCGTAGCTTGTCGAGGGCTTTGGGGATCTCGCCGAGGGGCAGGTCGAGGGGGCTTGCGTGGCGCTTACGCCCCTTGTCGCGCCCGCGCGGAGGTGCCCCTTTTCCAAGGTCGTAAAAGTCGTCGAGGGCCGTGCCCGCGAGTTCTTCGATGGCCTTGCTGACCGTCTGTGGGGTAATGCCATGTTCCTCGTTGTACGCCTGCTGAAGGGCCCGACGGCGTTGCGTCTCACCGATGGCTTTCCTCATCGACTCGGTCTCGCGGTCGGCGTACATGATGACCTTGCCCCGCACGTTGCGGGCGGCGCGGCCGATGGTCTGAATGAGTGAACGCTCGGCACGGAGGAAGCCCTCCTTGTCGGCGTCGAGAATGGCGACCAACGAGACCTCGGGCAGATCGAGTCCTTCCCGCAACAAGTTGATGCCCACGAGCACGTCGAACTCGCCGAGGCGAAGCTCGCGCAAGATCTCGATGCGCTCGAGGGTATCTATATCCGAGTGCAGGTAGCGCACGCGGATGCCGAGCTCCGTGAGGTATTCGGTGAGATCCTCGGCCATGCGCTTGGTCAGCGTGGTGACGAGCACACGATCTTTCATCTCGACACGGGTCCGAATCTCGCCAACGAGATCGTCTACCTGGGTTCCGACCGGGCGCACCTCGATCTGGGGATCCAGAAGACCCGTGGGCCGAATGATCTGCTCCACCACGATGCCCTCGGCTTGTTCAAGCTCGTACTCACCCGGTGTGGCCGAGACGTACACACATTGGCGCGCGCGCTCCCGCCACTCCTCGAACTTGAGAGGTCTGTTGTCGAGCGCCGAAGGCAGACGAAACCCAAACGACACCAGCGTTTCCTTGCGCGCCCGATCGCCCTTGAACATCGCGCCGATCTGCGGAATCGTCTGGTGCGACTCGTCGACGACCATCAGGAAGTCCTTCGGAAAGTAATCGATCAGTGTGGGGGGAGGGTCGCCCGCGCCTCGGCCTGACAGGTGCCGGGAGTAGTTCTCGATGCCCTTGCAGCGCCCCATCTGTTCGAGCATCTCGAGATCGTACATCGTGCGCTGCTCGAGGCGTTGGGCCTCGACGAGCTTGTTGTCTCGTTTGAGGTCAACGAGCGCTTCGCGCAGCTCTTCCCGGATGCCGCGCATGGCGCGGGTCAGCTGCTCTGCCGGTGTCACGTAGTGCGAGCCTGGGAAGATCGAGACCTCCTCGAGCTTGCGCAGGACGCGTCCCCGCAGCGGGTCCACCTCGGAGATGGATTCGATCTCGTCGCCCCACCACTCGATGCGGATGGCCTTCTCCCTTTCGTAGGCCGGGAAGATCTCGACGACGTCTCCTCGCACACGGAAGGTGCCGCGCGAAAAATCGAGGTCGTTGCGGTCGTACTGGATTTCGACGAGGCGCCTCAGCACGGCGTCGCGGCGGACCTCGACGCCCGTTTCGAGATCCACCTTCATGCCGAGGTAGGCCTCGGCGGCACCGATGCCGTAGATGCACGAGACCGAGGCCACGATGAGCGCGTCACGACGGGTGAGCAACGCGAAGGTCGCCGCGTGGCGCATCCGGTCGATCTCCTCGTTGATGAGCGAGTCCTTCTCGATGTATGTGTCCGTGGAGGGGACGTAGGCCTCGGGCTGGTAGTAGTCGTAGTAGCTGACGAAGTAGTGGACGGCGTTGTCGGGGAAGAGGTTCCTGAACTCGAGGTAGAGCTGATGCGCCAGGGTCTTGTTGTGCGCGATCACCAGGGTGGGGCGCTGGATGGCGGCGACCACGTTGGCCATCGTGAAGGTCTTGCCGCTGCCCGTGATACCCAAAAGGACCTGTGCGGCATCGCCGCGCGTGACGCCTTCGATGAGCTCCCCGATGGCGCGGGGCTGGTCACCCCGGGGGGACAGGGAGGTCTGCAGACGAAAGGGCGTGGGCATCAGGTCTCGCTTTCGACGGCCCCGACGGGCGGGTCGGTGAAGTAGTGTACGCGGATGTTGCACGGTTTCTATGCGATCCTCGACCTCTCACCGCACCTCGTGCTCGGGGGTGCATCGGCAATTGAACGAGCGGCTCGGAACCTGCTTGCCGCAAAACCCTGTGTTCTGCAGTTGAGAGCGAAGAGCGCCACCGCGGCCGAGATGCTGGCGGTGGCCGAGCAGGTGGCGCCTCTCTGCCAGGAGGCGGAGGTTCCCTTTTGCGTCAACGACCGCCTCGACGTGGCCATGGCCGTGGGCGCCGACGCCGTGCACCTCGGACAAGACGATCTGCCCCTGGGCGCCGCCCGCGCGGTCCTGAAACGCCAGGGCTTCCCGATGCGCATCGGGGTGTCGACCCACGATCGGGCCCAGGCCCGGCGCGCAGCCTCCGAAGGCGCTGACTACATCGGCTTTGGACCCGTCTTTCCCACGCAGTCCAAGCTGAATCCGGATCCCGTCGTGGGCCTCGAAGCCCTGCGGGCCGTGGTGCAGGAGGTGACGGTACCTGTGGTGGCGATCGGCGGCATCACGCTCGCGTCCCTGACGTCCGTGGTGGCGAGCGGCGCCGCGGCCGCTGCCGTCATCTCAGCCGTATCCGCCCATTCTGATCCTCGTTGGGCGGGCCAACAGGTGCAGGCGGCGTTCGGGGTTCAGCCGAAACGGCCGGTGATGTAGTCTTCCGTGCGCTGCTGGCTGGGCTTGGTGAACAAGATCTCGGTCTTGTCGAACTCGATGAGATCACCCATGTAGAAGAACGCGCAGTAGTCGGAGACGCGCGCGGCCTGTTGCATGTTGTGAGTCACGATGATCACCGTGTAGTCGTCCGCCAGCTCGTGGATGAGCTCTTCGATGTGCGCGGTGGCGATGGGATCCAGCGCCGAGGCTGGCTCATCCATCAGAAGCACCTCGGGTTCGACCGCCAGCGCGCGGGCGATGCAGAGCCGCTGCTGCTGGCCACCCGAGAGGCCAAGGGCGCTGTCCGAAAGGCGATCCTTCACTTCGTCCCAGAGCGCGGCGTGCTTCAGGGCACGTTCAACGCGCCCCGCGATTTCGCTGTTGTCCTTGATGCCGCCGATGCGGAGCCCATAGGCCACGTTCTCGAAGATTGATTTCGGGAAAGGGTTCGAGCGCTGAAACACCATGCCGATGCGTCGGCGCACCGAAACCGCGTCGATGCCCGCGCCGTAGATGGCGTCACCGTCGAGCCGAATGTCGCCTGTGACGCGACAACCCGGAATCAACTCGTTCATCCGGTTTATCGATCGCAAGAAGGTGGACTTGCCACAGCCCGAAGGACCGATGAGCGAAGTCACGTGCTTCTCTGGCAGATCCAGAGAAATGGGGCCGATGGCCTTCTTCTCTCCGTAAAAGACCGAGAGCTCTTTTACGGTCATCTTGGCGGGAGGGGTCTCTTCCGTACTCATGGGCGCGGCCGTCTCTTTATCAGGGTTAGTCTAGTGGGCGCCGGAGATTCGTCGCCGCATCCTCGCGCGCACCACCACGGCAGCGAGGTTGAGCGCGAAGGTGAGCGCCAAAAGTGCAGCCACGGTGGCGTAGAGTAACGGTTTGGTGGCGTCCACGTTCGGAGACTGGGTGGCCAACGTGTAGACGTGGTTCCCGAGATGCATGAACTGCGACGACAAGTTGTCCGGAAGCGTGGGAAGGAAGTAAGCGACGCCTGTGAACATGATGGGTGCCACCTCGCCAGCACCGCGGCTGATCGCCAGGATCGTCCCGGTCAAAATGCCGGGTGCAGCCTGCGGCACCACCACCCGAAAGATGGTCTGAAATTTCGTTGCGCCGAGCGCGAGGGACGCTTCTCGCAGGTCGCGCGGGATGGCCCTCAAGGCTTCCTCGGTGGCCACGATCACTACCGGCAAGGTGAGCACTGCCATGGTCAGCGACGCCCAGATGAGCGCGGGCTGGGCATAGATCTTTTCGCCTCCGAAGAAGACATCGTCCACCGCGGGGCCGACGAACTGAACGAAAAAACCAAGCCCAAACAGACCGAACACGATCGAGGGAACACCTGCGAGGTTGTTGACCGCGACACGTATGGCGCGGGTGAACTTCGAGCTGGAGGCGGCGTACTCGCTCAGGTAGATCGCGGTCGCCACGCCCACCGGCACGACGGCCACGGTCATGAGCAGCACGAGGGCCACCGTTCCGATGAGAGCGGGGAAAATGCCCCCTTCGGTCATGCCCTGCCGGGGGGATTCGAAGAAGAAGCCCAGCGACAGCTTGGGCCAGCCGTGCACCAACACGTCCGTCACGATGAGGAAGAGAACCGTCAGAATCAGCAACGTGGCGAGCCCGGTCGCAATCTTGAGGGACGCGTCGGCAGCCAGGTGCCTTCCGCTGCGCCTGAAGGGCGCGGTCATGCCGACACTCCGAGCTTACGCTTCATGCGCTGAATCACGAGATCACCCGAGAAGTTCACGAGGCCCGTCACCACGAAGAGAAAGGCGCCCAAGAAGAAAAGGATGGTGTAGTGAGCGCCGCCGAAGACGACCTCGGCGAGCTCTGCGGCGATTGTGGCCGGGATGGTCCGCACCGAATCCGCGAGGCTGGCTGTCAAAAGGGACGCGTTGCCAGAGGCCATGAGCACGATCATGGTCTCGCCCACCGCACGGCCAAGACCCAGCGCGACGCCGGCAGCGATGCCGGGGCTGGCCGCGGGCACCACCACGCGCAGCACGGTTTGCCATCGTGCAGCGCCCAGAGCGGTCGATGCCTCGACGAAGCTGCGTGGGACGGCGCGGAACGCCTCCTCCGAGATGGTGAACACCACGGGAACGACCGCGAAGGCCAGAGCCACGCCGGCGACCAAGGCGTTGAGTCGAGACTCGAGGCCGAGCCAGGATTGGAACACGCTCGCCATCACGATGAGGGCGAAAAAGCCCAGAACCACCGAAGGAATGGCGGCCAGCATTTCGATGGCGGGCTTGACCACCTCGCGCACACGGTTGGCCGCGAATTGGGAGACGTACAGCGCGCCTCCCACCGCCAAGGGCACGCCCACCAGCATCGCCACCAGCGTCACCTTGAGGCTACCCACGATGAGAGGCCACACGCTGAACTTCGGTACATCGGAGACGGGTTGCCAAATGTAGGCCGCTTCGTCGTAACCCGGCCACAACTGCGGGGTCCACATTTGTCCGAGGGTGACCTCCTCGTGAACGAGGGGGCTCCACAGAAGCGGCAGAGCTTCCTTGGCCACGAAGAGGAAGATGAGAGCCACGGCGCCAATGGCCGAAAAGGCCATGACCTTGAGCAGCACCTCGGCTGCGGCATGCCAGCGGGGCGGGCGCTTGAGATGGAGCGCCTGCGGACGGGCCATCTCCCCGACACGGCTGGGCGTGCTGGTTGAGGGCGCCGCCGCCTCCATGGCGTTGACGCCACCTAGGGTACCGCCTTCGGTTGACACGGCTGAAATAAACCAGGCTGCGGTGGAACCTGTGTGCCTGCTCTGTGACATCTGCGTGACAGAACCGATACTTCTGGGCCAGGCCCCAGGCGATCTCCTTCCCCGTCGCTGGAACCGACGGAAGGAGGGCCGAACGCGCCGCTGCGATCCGGCCCCGCTGCGGGCAGCGTCAGAGTACGGGGAAGTAACCCACGTCAGCCACCAGAGACTGCCCCTGCTTGCTGAGGACCCAGTCGATGAACGGCTTCACCGAGCCTCCGGGAGGCTTCGCGAGATAGAAGAAGAGGGGCCGGGACAGCGGGTAGCTGCCGTCACGCACGGTGTCTTCCGAGACGGACACGGCGGGACTGCCCTCGTCTTTTTTGACCTTGAGCACCTTGATGCCCTCGGCGTATGCCGCACCCCCGTAGCCAATCGCGTTGTTCTCCTTCGCCACGGCATTGACGACCGACGCGGTGCCCGGCATGGTCTGGGCCTTGGCGGCGAAGTCGGCGCTCTCGAGTACGTGTTCCTTGAAGAAGACGTAGGTGCCAGAGCTGTTCTCCCGGGAATACACGATGATGGGCGCGTCCGCGCCACCGAGCTCTTTCCAGTTCGTCACCTTGCCGGTGAAGATCTGGTTGAGCTGCGGCACCGAGATCTCTTCCATCGGATTTGTTGCGTTGACGTAAACGGCCAAGCCATCTTTGGCCACCGGAATCTCGACCGGCTCACGGGAGGTTTTCTCCTTCAGCATGGTTGTTTCTTTGCCCTTGATCTGGCGCGACGCCTGGCAAATGTCGGTGGTGCCGTTGATGAGCGCGCTGATGCCGGTACCCGAGCCGCCCCCGGTCACCTGCACCACCGCGCCCGGGTGGCCCTTCATGTAGACCTCGGCCCACCGCTGTCCCAGCGTGACCATGGTGTCGGAGCCCTTGATCGTGATCGGTTTGCCGGCCGCTTCGGATCCGCTCCCGCCTTGGCCCGCGCGCGGCTTGCAGCCCGCGAGGGCGGCGAGGGCCATCAGCGCGAGCAGAGTGACGTTCTTCGAGCGGGTCTCCATGAAAATCTCCTGAGTGAGCGCGGAAGGCTAAGGCCAGCGACCGGAAGAGTGTGGGACGTGCTCGCGAAAATACGAGCCCTTTCGTGCGGCATCACGGTAGTTGCGGATTGTGACGTTCCTGTGCCAAGCCCGAAAATTCTGACGGGGCGCTCCGCAGCCCCATCCGCGCGGTCAGGCCTCGGGGGGCCGCTCGAGAAAGCGATAGCCCACGCCCCGCACCGTTTCGATGTAGTCGCCCGCCAGGCCCAACTTTTCGCGGAGGCGCTTGACGTGAGTGTCTACCGTCCGGGTGGCCATGTCCTCGCTGGCCCCCCAGACCTCGTCGAGCAGCGTCGCACGCGACTGCACGCGGTTCCGGCGATCGAAGAGGGTGCAGAGCAGCCGGAACTCGAGGGCCGTCAGGGTGACCTCCTGGCCGCCCACCCACACGCGGTAGGCCTCCCGGTCGATGGTGAGCTTGCCGAACCGGGTCGTGGCGCCGCTCAACACGGGCTCGGGCGTCGAGGGCTGCTGGCGCCGCAGGATGACCTGCAGGCGCAGCATCAACTCCCTCGTGCTGTAGGGCTTGACGACATAGTCGTCTGCGCCCAACTCGAAGCCCACGACCCGGTCGATTTCCTCGCCCTTGGCCGTGACCATCACCACGGGGATGCTTTTCGTCTCCGCGTCACTCTTGAGAGAGCGGCAGACGTCGAGCCCCGAAACGTCGGGCAGCATGAGGTCGAGCAGCACGAGGTCGGGCTGATGTTCGCGCGCCAAGGCGAGCACGGCCGCCCCATCGTTCGAGACCAACACCTCGTGGCCGGCGGCCCTGAGATTGTAAGTCAGAACGTCTTGTAGGTCCTTTTCGTCTTCAACGACCAAGATGCGGGCCATGGGCCTTCCGAACGCGTTTTAGCGAACCTGAACGATAGGGCAAATCGATTCTCGACGATCTTGTCATCAGTTTACTTGAACACCACCAGAAGGTCGCCGCCGTCCACACGATCCCGCGCCTTGACCGCAATCTCCTTGATGACCCCCGCAAGAGGGCTGGCCACGGTCATCTCCATTTTCATGGCCTCGAGCACGACCAACTTGTCGCCCTCTGCCACCGCGTCACCAGGATTTACCTTGACCTCGATGACGGTGCCGGGCATCGGTGCGCCGAGATGATGCAAGTTGCTGGGGTCGGCCTTGGGGCGTACGGCCCGCTCGATGCCCAGCGTTTGGTCGAACACCTGCACCTCGCGCGGGTGCCCATTGAGCTCGAAGAACACGGTGCGCATGGCGTGCTCGTTGGGCTCACTGATGGCCACCAACTTGATGAACAGGGTCTTGCCCTTTTCGATCTCGATCTCGGCCTCTTCGCCGACGCGCAGCCCGTAGAACATCACGTCGGTGGGCACCACGGAGACATCGCTGAAGGCCTTGCGGAACTCGGCGAAGTCCGTGAAGACCTTCGGGTACATGAGATAAGACAGCACGTCTCTGTCCGAAGCCGGGCGCCCCGTTTTCTTCTCCACCTCGGTGCGCGTCGTTTCGAGATCGATGGGGGGCAGGCTGTCACCGGGTCGCCCTTCTTTGACGGGGCGCCCCTTGAGAACCACCTGGCGCAGAGGTTCGGGGAAGCCTCCCGGGGGCTGTCCGATCTCGCCCGCGAAGTACCCGATCACGGATTCAGGGAACGAGAGGTCTTTGCCACGCTCCACGAGATCTTGGGCGGTGAGGTTGTTCGTGAGCATGAACAGCGCCAGGTCGCCCACGATCTTCGACGACGGGGTCACTTTGACGATGTCCCCCAGGATCTCGTTGACCACCGCATACATGCGCTTGAGCTCGGGCAAGCGATGTCCCAGGTTCATGGCTTCGGCCTGAGGTCTCAGGTTGCTGTACTGGCCCCCGGGTATCTCGTGGATGTAGACGTCGGCCGAGCTTGCCTTGAGACCGCTCTCGAACGCGGCGTAGTAGTTGCGAACTTCTTCCCAGTAATACGTGAAGTTGACGAGGGTGTCGAAGTCGAGCTTCGTGTCCCGCTCCTGGAACGCGAGCGCTGCAACCACGGATTCCAAGTTTGGTTGAGATGTGAGCGAGGAGAGCGCGCCAAAGGCCGCGTCCACCACGTCCACACCGGACTCGGCCGCGAAGAGCAGCGTGCCAGCTTGAATGCCGGCGGTGTCGTGCGTGTGCAGGTGAATGGGCAGGCCCACCTCGTCCTTGAGGGCCTTGACGAGGCGCCGCGCGGCGTAAGGCCGGAGCAAGCCAGCCATGTCCTTGATGCCAAGGATGTTGGCGCCCGCCTTCTCGAGCTCCTTGGCCATGTTCACGTAGTACGTGAGGTCGTAGCGCGAGCGCTTCGGGTCATCGATGTTGCCCGTGTAACAGATCGCTGCCTCGGCGAGCGCCCCCGCGTTGCGCACCATCTCGACGGCGGGCAAAATGCCGGGCAGCCAGTTGAGCGAATCGAAGATGCGAAAGATGTCGATGCCACCGGCCGCGGCCTGCTTCACGAAGGCCTCGACGACGTTATCGGGGTAGTTCGTGTAGCCCACGGCATTTGCGCCCCGCAGGAGCATCTGGAAAAGCACGTTCGGGATCTGGACCCTCAGCAGATCGAGTCTCTCCCAGGGATCTTCGTGCAAAAAGCGCATGGCCACGTCGAAGGTGGCACCGCCCCACATTTCGAGGGAGAACAAGCCGCTTAGCTGTCGCGCCACTGCGGGCGCCACGCGGGTCATATCATGGGTGCGAAGCCGCGTGGCGAGTAGCGACTGGTGGGCGTCGCGGAACGTGGTGTCCGTGAGCAACAGCGGCTTTTGCTCTCGCATCCACGCGCTGAAGCGCTCCGAGCCCAGCGTCTTCCACAGGTCGCGGCTGCCCTGCGGAATGGGGGCGTCGGGGTCGTAAGCGGGAACCACCGGCTTGCGCAGGAGCGCAGGCTTGGATTTGCCCTTGATCTCGGGATTGCCGTTGACGCTCACCTCGCCCACGAACTGCAGCAGCTTGGTGGCGCGATCGAAGCGCTCGGGGAACTCCAGCAGCTCTGGTGTATCGTCGATGAAGGTGGTGGTGGCTTCGCCCGCGCGGAACTTCGGGTGCTTGAGCACGTTGCGCAGGAAGGGAATGTTCGTCTTCACGCCGCGGACGCGCCACTCGGCGAGGGCGCGCTCCATCTTGCGGCAGGCGTCGTCGTAGGTGAGGCCCTGCGCGCAGACTTTGACGAGCAAGGAATCGTAGTACGGGGTGATTTCGGCGCCGGAAAACGCCACGCCGGCGTCGAGGCGAATGCCGAAGCCCGCGGCCGAGCGATAGTGGCTGATGCGGCCGTAGTCGGGGATGAAGCCGTTCGCGGGATCTTCGGTGGTGATGCGGCTTTGGATGGCGAAGCCCCGCACCGAAACGGCTGCCTGCGCGGGGAGGCCGATCTCCCGGCTGGCAAGGGGGTGACCCTCGGCGATGCGAATCTGCGACTTCACGATGTCGATGCCCGTGACCATCTCGGTCACGGTGTGCTCGACCTGAACACGGGGGTTCATCTCGATGAAGTAGGGGCGACCCGCCTTGTCGACGAGGAACTCCACCGTTCCGGCGTTGACGTAGCCGCTGGCCGAGGCCAAGCGCACGGCGTCTTCACAGAGCCGATCGCGCAGGGCCGGGTCGAGCCGCGGCGAGGGCGCGATCTCCACGACTTTTTGGTGACGGCGCTGGATGGAGCAGTCGCGTTCGTAAAGGTGCACCACGCTGCCGTGGGCGTCCGCCAGCACCTGAACTTCGATGTGCTTGGGGCTCTCGACGTATTTTTCGAGGAAAATGTCGCCGCGCCCAAACGCCGCCCGCGCTTCGCGCCCGGCTTGTTCGAGGAAGGCGCGCAGCTCGCCGTCGTGGCGGCACACGCGCATGCCACGCCCACCCCCGCCGAACGAGGCCTTCAAGATGACGGGGTAGCCGATCTCCGCCGCCAGCCTGGATGCGGTGTCGGCGTCCGGCAGCGGCTCGTCGGTGCCGGGCACCACGGGGATGTTCAGCGCCTGGGCACATTTGCGGGCGGCGGTTTTGTCGCCCATGAGCTCCAGCACCGAGGCCGGCGGCCCGATGAACACGATGCCCGCGTCGGCGCAGGCCCGGGCAAAATCGGCGTTCTCCGAGAGAAAGCCGTACCCGGGGTGGATCGCGTCCGCACCGTTGCGTCGCGCGATGGCCACGATGCCCTCGATGTCGAGGTAAGCCTTGAGGGGTTCCAGCCTCTCGTCGAGGGGGTAAGTTTCGTCGGCTTTGTAGCGGTGAAGGGCGGCGCGGTCCTCTTTGCTGAAGACGCCCAACGTGCGGATACCGAGCTCGGAACACGCGCGGAAGATGCGGATGGCGATCTCGCTGCGGTTCGCCACGAGCACGCGCTGGAATTGACGAGGACCGGTGGAATCCATTTTGTGGTAGTGCCTGAAATGTTTGGTGATTCGCCGCAGCCTCGGGCACCCTGCCCGCGACGCCTCGGCCCGCGTGACCTGACGCGGAAGTCTAACCCCAAACCTGCCTCCGCTTGATGGAAAGCCTCGTGAAAATACAGCCCGATCCCGCGTGCCGCGCCTGGTTTGCCGTGGCGAGCCCGGGTCTCGAGGACGCGGTGGCCCGCGAGGTCGAGCGGGTCCTGCCAGGCTGTGCCTTCTTTCCGGAAAAGGGGGGCGTTTTGGTGTCGGCGCGGGTTGAGCAGGTGCGGCGGGCCTTGCCGCTCCTGAGGGTGACCGCGCGGCTTTGGCAGCGCGTGGCGCAGACGCGGGGGCGCGCGTTCGGCGAGCTCGAGCGGAAGTGGGCCGCGCTGCCATGGGAGGCGTACATGCGGGCGGGGCAGTCGGTGCGCATCGACGTGACCACGCACCGCTGTCGCCTGCACCACACGGGGGCCCTCCGTGAGCGCCTGCTCGACGCCCTTGGCAAACGCCTCGGCCAGCCGTGCACGCTCCTGCGCGACACGGACGACGCCAACAGCCACGAACCGGCTGCGGAGGCCCGGCCGGCCGCGCGGCTCCTGGTTCGGGGGGAACAGGACGCGTTCGAGCTCAGCGTCGACGCCGGGGGTGACACGCTGGCCTTTCGCGGGTACCGCCTGGAGATCGGCAAGGCGCCGCTGCGCGAGACCTTGGCGGCTGGCCTGCTTCACCTTGCGGGCTGGACGCCGGCAGAGCCTCTCGTCGACCCGATGTGCGGCGCGGGTACGATCCCCATCGAAGCGGCCTTGCTCGGGGTGGACCGAACGCAGGCCCGCTTTGCGATGGACGACTGGCCGAGCATGACGCCCCGGGCGCCTGTGATGACGCAGGCCCCCGCGGCCGGGGCCGGGCTGGTGTTGGGCTGCGATCGGGATCCGCAGATGGTCGACAAGGCCCGACGCAACGCCGCGCGCGCCGGAGCGGACACCCTGCGCTTCGAGGCGCAAACCTTCGAGGCGCTCGCGCCCCCGGCCCCCTCGGGCTTGCTGCTGTTCAATCCACCCTACGGCCACCGCCTCGGCGGGCCAAGCGCCGTGACGAGGCAATGGCGGGACCTCGCAAAGACCCTGGCCCTGCGGTGGCAGGGGTGGCGGGCTGGTGTTTTGGTGCCCCAAGGCACCCGGCTCGAGGCGCCCGGGCTGCGCACGGTGCGCGACCACCCGCTCAAAAACGGAGGTCTCCCGGTCTCGCTGCTCGAGCTGGCGATCGGCCCGGGCGCGGGGCCCTGAGCGCGCAGGCGCGAGGGTCTCCTCGGACGGTTCACGGTGGGGCCCCGAGCGCGCAGCTGCCAGGTCGTTGCCCTGCGGGCGCCTGGCGTGCAGTATCCCCGCATGAACGGGGCGCCCCCGATCGGCTTTACGTTGAGCCCCGCCGCCAAGTGGCTGCTGGGCTTTGGCGTTTTTTGTTTCTTCATGCTGACGGGCAGCCGGGAGCGGCCGTGGGCCGACGCCACCCCCATGTACGAGGTGGCCGACGCGATCGTGAACCGCGGTGAACTCCACATCGCGACAGCCTGGCCCGAGGATCTGCACGAAGGGCGGGGCGGCAAGATCTACGCGATCGCCCCCCTGCTCCAGTCCCTGCAGCACGTTCCCGGCGTCTTCATCCGCAAGGCGCTCGTTTCCTTGTGGCCTGGCACCTATGAGCTGTCGTGGCCCTTCGCCGCGCACGTGGGGCCCGCCGCGCTGGGGGCGCTCACGGTGGTGCTGTTTCTGGCGCTCGTGCGGCTGTGGGGTGCGAGCCTGCGCGCCGCCCTGGTCATGGGGGCCGCTTTGGCGGTGGGCACGATGCTGTGGGTCTACGCCCGATCTTCGTACTCCGAGTGCCTGCAGGCGGCCTGCTTCACGTGGCTCGCCGTCGAGGTGACGCGGGTTGGTGGGGGTGAGCTTTCGCGCCGCCGCGCGTTGGCGCTGGGCGCCGCCGCCGGGCTCTTGGTGAACGCGAAGAGCGTCTACGCCCTGGCGCTCGGGGGGGCCGCCGCTTACCTGCTGGTGCGGCTGTGGCCGCGGCGTGCGGCGCTGGCCCGGTTGGTGGGCACCAGCCTCTTTACCTTCGTGCCTCTCGTAGCCCTCTTGCCTCTTTACAACTGGCTGCGCTGGGAGTCGCCCTGGCATGCGGGCTACAACCTCGACATCCCCGTCTTCGAGGAGCGGCTGCTGATGGGGCTTTGGGGGCTCTTCCTGTCGCCAGGGAAAAGTGTGTTCGTTTACTGCCCGCCTTTGCTTCTCTCGGTGGTGGCTCTGCCGCGCCTCTGGCGAACAATCCCTGCCCTCGGCCTGCTGACGATCGGCTTGGTGGGGCCGGTGCTCGCGCTTTACGGGAAGATGCTTTACTGGAGCGGCGACTACGCCTGGGGGCCCCGCTACCTGCTTTTTGCGGTGCCGCTGCTCCTCGTGCCCGGCACCCTGTGGCTCGACGATGCATGGCAGGTGGCCTCCGCGCGGGTGCGGCGGTTGCGGCTTGCCGGCGCGGCCCTGGTGGTGGCCTGTGGGGTGTTCGTGTCGTTCCTGGGCAGTGCGTTTTATTGGGACCACTTCATCCGCATTAGCCAGCAAGCTCGGCGCGACTGGCTCGGGTCACCCGATCGTTCCGGGGCGCCCACCCCGGAGGTGGACGGGCTCTGCGGCGCCTGCTTCGAGGACACGCATCAGCTTCACTGGTTGCCCCCCTTCCATCCCGTGGAAGGGCACTCCTGGTTGTTGCGGCATGCCTGGGCAGGGAGCGACGCAAAGGCCGCCCTCGCGGACGCACCCTGGGTTCGCTACACCCGCAAGCCGCTTGCCGCCGAAAGAGCCTTCGCGCGCGTGCGCTTCGACTGGTGGCCCCTCACGTTCTTCGACCGCGGCCGCGGCGGCATGGCCGTGGTTCTCGGTGCCTGGTTCGTGTTCGGCATGGCCGTGGTGGGTTTCATGCTGCCCCCGAGGCTCAGGCAAACACGACCCTGAGAGGACCTCGAGGGCCCAAACGAAAACGGCCGGAGCCCGAAGGCCCCGGCCGCATCGCGGGGTGTGCTTTTGCCCAGGTCTACAGGGTTTCCATGAAGGAAACCAGGTCGTCGAGCTGGGTCGCCGAAAGGTGCGACGTGATACCGTGCTTGTCTCCGCCGCCACAGGAAGGATCGAAGCGCTCCCGGAGCGTCTTTGCACAGCCGGTGTGCATGAACGGCGCGTGCTCGGCGATGCCCCTGAGGGACGGGACCTGGACCGCGCGACCCGTGCCCACGTCGAAGGTCTGGTTGTTCGAGAGCCGATCACCGCCGTGACAGGTGGCGCAGCCCACCTTGGCATCGTTGAAGAGCAGGCGGCCGCGTTCCACGGCAGCCAGGTCCGCGGGGTGGCTTGCCGCAACCGGCGCCAGTTTGTCCATGAAGCGGGCGAGCGCGTTCACGTGAGGCGTGTCGAGGGAGGGGCCTTGCATGCGCCCGTTGAACACTTCATGCATCAGCGTGCTGAGGTCCTTCATGTCGCCGTCCCAGTGAAAGGGCGCCGTTTGGGAGATCTGGCCCACCCGCAGCGTTTGCGTGCGCCGCATGCCCAGCGTCTCGAAGGCCCACACGCGCCCGTCGTCGCCGCCCTCGGGGTGGCAGCTGGCGCAGGCCAAGCCCGCATTCGTGGCCATGTGAAACACCTCAACGCCACTATCGGCGCGGGACTCCTTCGATAAAGAGATGTCGCCGCCATTCGGCCCAAGGATCGTGAGCACCGCGGGCTCGCGCGACTGCACGACCAAACGCCCCTCCTGGTCGAAGGCCACGGCCACGGGGTGCTTGTTCGCCACGGCCTCGACCGGATCGGGCGCGGGCAGTGTGACGTCGCCACCGCCGCCTTGTCCGCCACCCCCGCCCTGTCCGCCACTGCCGCCTTGTCCATCGGGGGCGGTGTCTGCCGGGTCCAAAGGAAGGTCGGGTGCGCCGGGGGGCACGCAGTCGCCAACGAGGAGGTCGACGTCGGTGCGCATCACGGACGTCTCGCGCGCCATTTTCCCCCCGTTGCCCGCGAAGACCATGGCCACCTGATGTCCGCCGGGCGAGACCGCCACGTCCACGGGGAGGGTCCCGAACATGACCTGACCCGAGGTGTGCACAGCTCCGTCTTTGTCCACCGTGGTGATGGCAGCTGCGATGGCCCCACCGCACACCCCGCCGCCGTAGCCGCCCGGCGTGAGGCTGAGGGGGCCGTTGCTGGCCTCCTGGTGGATCATGACGAGACCCCCGTCGCCCGTTTCGCGTAGCCGCCACGCCACGCCCGGATCCGCGGCGCGGGGCGTTTCTCGCAGTTGGCTGTCAGGCGTTTTGAAGAACCCCGGTTGTGTCGAAGCGGTGCTTCCCGGGGCGGCCGTCCGCCCCAGGACCTTGCCGTCGCTGGGATCCACGGTGAGCATTTCGGCGGAGCGGAAGCGGGACACCACCAGGCGCCCCCCCATGACGGCCACGTCGCGGAGGTCACGATCGAGCTTGAACACACGTGTGGTGCCCCCGGATGCGGACGCCAGCTGGACGAGCTCACCGCCGGCGCACGCCACCCACAGCGCGCGGCCATCGAACGCGACCCCGCGCGGGGCCGGGCAGACCTGCCGAGACCCGGCCACCGCCCAGGTGCCCGCTTGCAGGGTGAGCAGCGTGCCGGCGTTTCGCAGCACCACGTGGACCTGGCCCTCGGCGTCTTCCACGGCCCGCCCGGGTTCGCTGCCCGGGGTGAGAGGGATGGTGGCCAGCAGCTGCTTCGTGCGTACGTCGGCCACGAAGACCTTGTCGCGATCGGGATCGGCGGCCACGGCCGTGTGCCCGTCACGAAGCATGAGCAAGGTGCCGCCCGAGATCGGGGGGGGCACCACGTTCGCCTGGACCACGTCCCCGAGGTCGGGCTGGTCGGGCGCCCCGATGGGGGGACCGGGCGGCTGGGCAGGCTCGTCCCCGGGGGACGGCAGCGGCGCGCTGCCAGAGCAGGCCGCGAGGGACAGCCCGATGCCCCCCACCAGAACCAGGGACTGACGACCGACGAACCGCAACCTGGTGGCGAGAGCGCGCATGCGCTGACCATCCATCCTGAAACCACGTGGCGCCATGAGACCTCCGAGGACAAACTGAGCCAAAGAAAAAGGTGCCCTCAGTTTCCTCCATGCGGCACAGACTTGGCAAGCAGTGCAGGTCATTCGATTAACAAGTATCTGGGGGTCTTGCGAAACGCACCGCGTAACCGCCAAAGCTGTTCATTGCTCGATCCGGCGGGGCCACTGAGACCGTGGAGCCCCCAAAAGGAGCGCTAAGTGCCTGAACTTCCTGACCTCGTATACGTAGAACGCCAGCTGCGCGATCAGGTGCAGGGGGCCGTGGTGCAGTCCGTGGCGGTGGGAGATCCGACGCCGCTTCGCATTATGACATCAGGCAGTTTTTCAACGCAGCTCGAGGGCAAGCGCCTCGAAACAATCGATAGGCGAGGTCACTTTCTTCGCTTTGGCTTCTCCCAAGACCTGGTTATGGTGGTGAACGCGATGCTGGTGGGCCGCTACACGCTGGGGCCCGGACCCGCGGCCAAGCCGCCGAAGAGCCTGGTGTTCGCCCTGCGCTTCGAGGGCGGGCAGGAGCTCCGCTATCTCGACGCCAAGCGCATGGGCAAGGTGTACTTGACCCTCTGCGCCGACGAAGCCTCGATCCCCGGCTACGGGGAGCTGGGAATGGAGGTGCTTTCGGAGGATTTCACGCGCGAGCGCTTCTCGAGCTTGGTGAAGGGCCGAAGGGAGCAAGTGCGCACCTTCCTCATGGACAAGCGCACCTTGGCCTCGATCGGCAATGCGTACGCGGACGAGATCCTCTTTGCGGCCGGTCTTCACCC